>NZ_RQVF01000001.1:0-659027 GCF_003992235.1 Veillonella sp. 3913
AACACAGTAGTTAAGCTCGTAAACGCCGAAAGTACTTGGCTGGAAACGGCCTGGGAGGATAGGAAGTCGCTGATTAAGAAAATAAAGAAGACGCCGAAAGGCGTCTTTTTTATTTTCTCATTCAATATATTATTTTGGTCTGGCCGTTTCCAGCCAGATTGATCAAGTAGCAACTAAGTTATATATGATAAGGCTTGGGATAAGCAGGGCTCATGATTTAAAGGAGCAAAGCGACGCATAAATCATAGAGCATCGCTTAGTTCCTGGCGTAAGATTTTGAAGTCCTAAAGGGGCGCACAAAATCCACAGTCAGGAACAAAAGGGTAACGCATAAAAGCATTTGCGTAAGATTTTGAAGCCCCAAAGGGGCGTATAAAACCCACAGCTAGGAACACATAGGAAGTCGTACCTAATATGACTATATCTGTAATTTTTTTATCTTAATATACCTAAACTCTATAATTGTATAACATATATATGCTATCTCATAATGAGGTAGTTTTTTTGTATTTTTTTGTCCCATTCTATACAAAAACGTCCCACTTTGTAGTATAATATAAATAATATAAATAATATAAATAATATAAATAATAGGAGGGAATGGTAATGAAGAAAAGGAATATACTTAATTTAATAAAATACCATGTAGAGAAGAATGATAGTGCATTTAGAAATGAGAGTATTTCTATTGCTAGATATTTTGATAGTATTGGGGATCAGGATTTAGCTGAATATATCTTAGGTTTACTATCTGAATTACCTCAATTTAGCCCTCAGAGTATAGAAGTTAATAGTGAATTTTTAGAACAATTAGATACGACAAAATTGGAGGCCTTACATTTACCAATAGAGATTATGAATGATATAAAAGGTATCATTAATGCAGTAGGGCATAATGTAGGGATAAATAAATTCCTTTTTGAAGGGTATCCAGGTAGTGGTAAAACTGAGGCAGCCAAACAAGTAGCAAGATTATTAAATCGAAACTTATATAGAGTAGATTTGGAAAGTCTGATTGATAGTAAATTAGGTAAAACAAATAAAAATATTATTCAAGTATTTGATGAAATACATTCTCTTCCTAATGCTAGACAAGCTGTGATACTATTTGATGAAATTGATATCATTGCACTTGACCGAGTAAACTCTAACGATGTTAGAGAAATGGGGCGAGTTACGTCAACTATATTACGAGAATTAGATAGATTATCCGAAAATAATAAGGATATTATTTTAATTGCCACAACAAATCTATTTAATAATTTTGATAAAGCTTTACTTAGACGCTTTGATGCTACTATAAACTTTAATCGATATACAAAGGAAGATTTAATTGAAATAAGTGAATTTTATTTCTCGTCTTTTATTAAAAATTTTAAAGGGATCACTAAAGATATTCGACTATTACGTAAAATTTTAAAAGTAAGTGAAACATTACCATATCCGGGTGAACTTAAAAACATTATAAAAACATCTATTGCATTTAGTGATGTATCATCAGAATATGATTATTTAAAGCGATTATATAATGCCTTAATAGGAAATCTAGATTATAAAGATGTTTCAGACTTATATCTGGAAGGATTTACTGTACGTGAAATTGAAAAACTGAAAGGAGAGTCTAAAAGCACTGTATCTAGGAAACTACAAAAGGAGGTAGTATAGTGTGAATTATGTTCTGGAGTTAAAGAATAAACGATTTATACAAGCAGATAAGAAAAATATAGGTGGCGGAATTACTATGAATAGTAAAGTAGATGTTACCGTCATACAGTTAGATACTTTGATAAAGCAATTAAGTTCTATTCAAGAATTTTGGAAGAAAGAACATAAACTATTTGCAGGTCTTTTGGTAAGTGTTCATTATAATAAAATTGCGGCAAAAAGTAATCGTATTTCTGGATTATTTAAAGGTACAGATTCTAATAATGCCGTAGTAGGAGCTAAGTTTAGTGATGATAAGTCTAAACATATCATCACGTATTTTTTAGAAGATAAGGATCTTACAAGTAGTATTGAATTACTTTTACAAGTAAAAGTAATTTTAAATGAAGTATATACTGGAAGAATGAATAAAAATATATTAGAGAATGCTGAAAAAGTACATTCAAATATTTTTAAAAATTATCCGATTAGTATGTCTGTATTTAAAAGCGTGATTGCTGATGTTTCCTATATTGAATCGTTTGAAGTCGACCAACCAAAGTTAGTCAAAAGTCAAAGTATTGTTACTTTATATGATGTAAAAAAAGATATCAAAGTATTGTTAGATGAAATAGGAATAGACCCTTTACATGTGACTATGTTAGATGATCAAACTATATATTTAACGGATACGCAAGTGCAAGTTTTATTTGAAAATGCAGCGTATTTAGTTGCAATGGCTACTGTTGATATATCTCAATTGCCACCAGATGAATTTATAGATACATATGAAAGTTATAGGGTTACTATTCCAGAACCAACAATTGAGCCAACAATAGGAGTCATCGATACATTATTTGATGAAAGGGTATATTTTTCTGAGTGGGTAGAATATCATGATATGGTTTCTAGCGATATAGAGAAATCATCACATGATTATAATCATGGAACAGCGGTATCATCTATTATTGTAGATGGGCCCAGATTAAATCCGTGGTTAGATGATGGTTGTGGTCGGTTTAGAGTTCGTCATTTTGGCGTGGCTGTAGGAAAAAGTTTTTCATCATATACTATTATTAAAAATATAAAGAAAATTATAGCTAACAATAAAGATATAAAGGTGTGGAACATATCTTTAGGGAGTAGTTATGAAATTAATGACAACTTTATATCAGTGGAAGCAGCTACATTAGATAGGATTCAATTTGAAGAAGATGTTATCTTTGTAGTAGCGGGCACAAATAAGTCTAGTGAAGATATTGTAAAAATAGGGGCACCAGCCGACTCTATTAATAGTGTTGTTGTAAATGCAGTTACCAAGGAGGGCTTATCTACACCTTATACAAGAAAAGGGCCAGTGTTATCTTTCTTTGCTAAACCTGATGTAAGTTACTATGGTGGTAGTAAAGGTGAGTATATCCAAGTATGTGAACCAAATGGAGTTCATGGGGTTGCGGGTACATCCTATGCATCGCCTTGGATAGCTAGAAAACTTTCTTATTTAATCGATATACTAGGGTTACAGAAAGAAGTAGCGAAAGCATTACTTATCGATTCTGCGCGCGGGTGGAACGAAAATCTCGATCCTAATGTATTAGCTACTTATGGACATGGGATTGTACCAATTCATATTAACGATATTATTCAAACTAAAGACGATGAGATTAAATTTTTGGTATCTGATATAAGTGAAAAGTGGAATACCTATAATTATCACTTTCCAGTCCCTCTTGAAGATGATAAATATCCGTACATTGCGAAAGCGACTATGTGCTATTTCCCACTATGTGATAGATTGCAGGGTGTTGATTATACTAATACAGAGCTTAACTTACATTTTGGAAGAATAGGCAATAATAAAAAAATTATAGATATAAAAGGTGATAAACAAAACTCAGATATTGTATTTGATGAGGGTATATCCTATCTGAATGAAAAAGAAGCTAGAAAACAGTTTAGAAAATGGGATAATGTTAAATATATTTCTGAAAGCATCACAAAACGCATGAGAGCAAAGACTTCCTATGAGTATAAAAACTGGGGCATGGAAGTTAAGACGAACAATCGATTAGACCCTAAAGATGGAATTGGAGTACGATTTGGTGTTGTAGTAACATTAAAAGAAATGAATGGAGTCAATCGTATGGATGAGTTTATTCGAAATTGTGATCTAAGCGGCTGGGATGTAAATGTAATAGATGTGAAGAATCGAGTTACGATACATCAGAAGATGAATGAAGAGATTGAGTTTGAGTGATTGAATAGTGAGGTATAGGGATGAATACGATTGAAATATTCAAAAAGCAAATACAAGATATGATGAATACTGACTACCGTTCATTTGTAGAAGCTCTTGTTAGCATCGAAATAGGAGAGACTAATAAAGATGAATTAAGGGCTTTATATGATTCATATATGGAGACTGATAATGTAATTTTGTTAAATGAGTTTTTCTATGAATAATATCAGAACATCTATAATTTCATAAATACAAATATTAAAAGCTATACTTGATGAATTGGTTTCAAGTATAGCTCTCTTATCGTAAGCCACTGGAGCCTTGAATTTTATTTATAGATATGATCTAATAGAATATATAGGATACTTAGTAGGAGATAGGATATGGCACATCAAATTACTTCTGAATTAAAACGAGTAAAAGACTTATTAGATAATAAAGATCAATTTATTATTCCTGACTTTCAAAGGGGATTTGTTTGGGCAAAAAATGAGATTGATATATTATTTAATGACTTTAGGGAAGACTCGGATAATTTTACAATTGATCTTAACAAACTACCAGGATATTTGTTAGGAAATATAGTGTTTATTAATGATGAACAAGATATGAATCTTGCTTCTCAATATGAAGTTATTGATGGTCAGCAACGATTAACGACATTAACGTTAATTTTTTGTGTATTGTACGAGAAGTTTAATGAATTATATAATGCAACAAAAGATGAGCGTTGGATGTTGCAGTCTTCTAAATTTAGCGAATACTTTAGGGTTCTAAATACATACTCTCAGTTTAATGATTATAGAATTAAGCATGAAGAGGAATCTTTAAATAAAAATATCTATCAATCGATCATTAGAAATACTGGTTCAAATTACGGTGGTAAGGATCTAGATGAAGAATCTAATATCAATAAGGTCTATCAAGCCATAGATGAGCAAATAGATACTATTATAGCCGACGATGTGAATAAGCTATTTTACCTAAAGGAATATTTAGAAGTAAAGGTATATCTTATTGTAACTAAAGCACCTGATGTTGATCGTGCGTACCAATTGTTTGAAGTACTTAATAATCGTGGACTTATGCTTGAGCCCATTGATTTATTAAAAAATCATCTATTGCGAAATTTAAAAAAATGTGACAAAAGTGATATAGATTACTTTATGCTAAATTGGAAACAGTTTAGTGATCATTTAAAAGAAAGTGAAAAGAAAGTAGATACGACAACCTTTGTGAAGCACTTTTTACTGGGAACTCTTGGTAAAAAGGTAACGGGAAAAAATATTTTTAAATATTTTAAAGAAAAAGGTACAATGGAAAGCACTGAGATTTTATCATTGGCAATGCAATTAAATGAAGTAAGTAAAATTTATAGTAGTATAGAGGCTTCAGCTGTCAAAAATAGCTTTATTAATGATAGCTCTAACATGTATATTATTTTTAACTTACTAAAAACGAAGCAAAGTCACGCATTACTTATTCCGTTCTATCATGCAACGCTAGAGCAGAAAGAACGAGTATTAGATGTGTTAGTAAAATACGTAGCATCAGTCATTTTTTCTTTTACACATCCTAATAATATAGAAAAAGACCTACCAGCTTTAATGGAAAAAATATTAGTTAAGGATACAATTGAAGAAAAGGTAGCTGTTTTTGAATCTGAGTTGCAAATGATGACTAAAAAATATATTACCACTTTAAAAGCTATTTTACCGACAAAAAATTTAGCTGGACGCAACAAGAGAAAGCCTGATAAGGGAGGAAGAATCTTAAAGTTTATTGAGCTATACTTCAATCAGAATGAAAATATTAAAACATTGAAGAAAATCGAAGTTGAACATATTATGCCTTTAGAATCGGATATAGAAGATTATGGGTTCAAAAATACTGATGACTTTGATGAGTATTTGAATCGTTTAGGAAATTTAACCTTGCTTACTAAAAAGTACAATATTTCAGCCACGAATAAACAGTTTTCAGATAAGATAGAACATTATCGAGCATCAGAATTTTTAATTACAAAAGGCATAGTAGAAAAACTTTCTACACCGATAAAGAAAGAGGAAGCACGAGTAGAATTACAAAATCAGTATTTCAATGTAGAACGGGTTAATACAATTGATATTTGGAGTAAGGCACAGATAGAAAAAAGAAGTCAGCTATTAACAGATTTATTAGTAGAGATTTTAAGTAATAGCAATGAGAAATAACAGATAATGTAGGTAGAGTGTTTGGAGTAAAATATATGAATAAATGGAATTTTCCTGGTGGCTATGGCTTAATGCCACGAGGAGCAAATGAAGCTGGTATTGAGGCATTTTTAGATGATATTCCTATGTCTTTGGCAAGGGAAGTAATACAAAATTCTATGGATGCACATGATCCAGAAAATCCTAATCCTGTACGTGTCGTTTTTAGCATTTCAGATGAAGAAACTAATAAGATTATCGGAAAAACTGACTTATTAGAACGAGTACTTCCGAAAGCAATTAACTTTTGGCATGAAAAAAATGCTAGTGATACACATAAGTATTTGAAAGCGTTTAAAGCTGTATTTCAAGAACCATATATGAAGGTATTAAAAATTAGTGATTATAATACTATCGGTTTAAGACAGGCTAACTTTGATTCTCTTATTGAAGGCAGTGGTTATTCAGAAAAAGCAGATACCTCAGCAAGTGGTAGTAAAGGAATTGGTAAGGCAGCTCCTTTCGCAGCATCGAAGTTGCGGATGGTTTTATATAATAGTTTAGCTACAGAAAAAGGAGATATGGATCCTACAGAAAAGTTTGCAGGTGCTATTAACTTTGTATCCTACGCGGATGATACCGTTGATAATCATGTGAATGATTATGGAAAAGAGTTTATCACACAATCTAGAGGTTTATTAGAGAATGCACATTATTCTGAGTGTGAATTTATTGACCAACGAACCGAACATGGAACGGATTTATATATTTTAGGTTTAAAAAATATTGAATTTTGGGAAGAACAAATAGTTCTAGCTGTATTAAATAACTTCTTAGTATCTTTATATAAGGGACTTTTAGAAGTAGGAATTGGAAAGTATATAATTAAAAGAGATACATTAGGAGAGCTATTTAATTCCATTTATGAATCTAAGAGAGTAGGTCAATTTGAATTAAAAGGAAAATATAAGCAACAATTTTTCAAAAGCTACTCTTACTATAATACGTTACAACCAGAAAACCATATTAGCATCCAACTACCAAAAACGTGGATAGAAAAGTATGCATTTATTGATGCTAGTGATGACGGGCAGCTAGTTCTGTATAAAGATGATGAAGATGCAACTCGATGTATATTACAAACTCGTCGAAGTGGCATGAAGATTTTTGAGCAAAATAGAATTAGTGGAACTATTCCTTTTACAGGTGTCTTTATGGCAACGGGGAATAAACTGAATGAATTTTTGCGTAAATTAGAGAATGCTAACCATGATAAATGGAGTTTAGATAGAGCTAGTGATTCAGAACGTGTTCTAACAGATGAATTTTTTACCGATTTAAGAAAGTGGTATAAATCTTCTGTGGAGGAGTTTTTTGGAGCTCAATCTGATGAAAGTATCAATGCTTTTGGATTAAATGATTTATTGCCAGTTGTGGGAAAAGAAGATGAGAATGAACAAGGCCGAGAAGGCGGTATTAATCGCAGAGTAAAATCGGTTAAAAACAGCCATATTAGCTCAAAATCTACGAGGGTTGATGGTGATAGTGATGAAAAAATAATAGATGAGTTAGCTAGTGAAATGGAAGTTGGTCAGGGAAATACTAGTGGCGGTGGAAGTAGTAAAACAGGTGCTCCAGGAGGAGTAAAGGAAGATGCAACCTACGGTGCGGGTAATGAGCCAGGAGATAAAGGGGAAGAACTTGGAGGAGAAAAAGTCATTGGACACACATATCGAGAAATTGATAGCCCTAAGTTCCTTAAGTTAAAACTAATGGAATTAAATTCAAGAAATGGAGAGTATCGTTTTATTGCACTATCCAGTATTCCTAAGAATAAATTAGCCTTTGAATGGCAGATTGTAGGAGAAAATGGTTCTTCATATAAAACAGATATAGAAGTCAGCACATCCTCAACACATCAAATACTTAAAGATAAACGAAAAATTGTTGTTAGTGATATTCAAAAAAATGACCGTATTCAAGTAGACTTTAAGGTGAATACAAAAGGTAGAGTAAAAATGAAAGGCGTAATCTATGAAGTTAAATGCTGATTTATTTCCTTATCCAGTGCTTACCCCAGAGTTAGATGATTATATTGATAATACAAGTTTTGAAGTTAATAATTTGGAAGCACATATAGAAGGCTCTGATCTTGTATCTATACGTTGCATGTTTGTAGTACATAATAAGCAGTTGCAAGGATTATTGGAAAATAAAGAACTTGTGTATGCCATACATTTAGAAGGAGAAGTAAGTAGTTATAGAAAGTTAATTACTACTTCTGCAGAGAACCCATTTCTCAATATAAGTATAAAAAATGATGTATTACCCAAAAAGCTATTTGTAAACTGCTTAATTCTTGCTAATACAACTGTAAAAAACTATAGAAACGAAACATTTAATTCTTTATATTACGATGATACTTACGTAGTAGATACGCTATATAAAGGTGATATAGTAGCTTTTTTGCCAACTCAAACTTTTGAATTTGAAGTATACAATACAGCATTAGGACAAGACAGTATCTTTACTGTTTCAAAGCATAATGAACCATATATGGGTTTGGAATTAACGGGTGATAAAATAGAGGTTATATTACCCAAAGATATGTTTGATATATATAATACGTGTGGAAATGAAAGAGATAATAAGTCACTATTCATATCGGCTATTATCATGCCAGCTTTGATAGAGGCTTTGGGAGAGATAAGGAATGAAACAGTAAGCAGTGACTTACAATGGGTTTCATCAATATGTGATATTTTAGAACGTGAGAATATAGATTTGGGCAATAATTCATTGTTTGTTGTTGCTCAAAAATTATTGCAGCAACCATTTGATGATGTGATTAAAAATGAATTTAATACAGGGTATAAAGATGAGTGAAACTAGACTTAAAAAGCTTACATATTTGAAAGATAGTGCTTTAGAAGATTTCAAACAGAACTTTCAAATGCGTTATTATCCATTATACAAATTAGGAAAAGCTGAAGAATTAACTAAATCTGTATGTAGTAACAATAATGTTGTAGAAACAGATATAGAGTATGAATATATTCCACTTAAATTAGAGAGTGCAGAATATGATGCAGAAATTGTTAAATATAATATGAGAGCTATTTGGAATAGCCTGCATATACTAACTAGAACACAGGCGGAATTAGAAAAGATTTGGGTTGCATTAGCACATACAGACTATGTGGAGTATTCCATTGGATGTTATAATGCATTTGTTAAAAATGACGATGTAGAAAAGGAAGTTAAGAATCTAAAGTCCAGAACATATTTTACTAATGGATCAAAACGGTCATTAGCCATTCATAATTTGGCAAGTTATTGGTGGTTAGCTTATTATTTTATTGATGAGAAGCACAGTAATCCATTTCATTTATTAGATTTTTTAGTGAGTAAACAGTATCGTGGTAATGCGGTAGTATTATTATCAAGTAATATTGTTTCCACAAAAAGTATTGCTTTAGGTGTTTTGGAAGCGATACGTGAACTGGTAGAGGAAAAAGGCGTTACTAATAACCGTGATGTATATGCAAAAGCTACGGCTCTGCTTAATAAAATAGGCGGTATTCGTATTTTAGATACATTATCTCGTGAAGAAATTAAAGAGATTGTTCTTGAAAACTATCCCTACTAGTTAGATGAGAAAGGACTTCTTATGGAAACACCTTGAACAAAACACTCCACCCAACATCATACTAAGTCAGATCAAGACGTAATTCACACTCCTCATCCTACTATTATAGGCAAAAGTGATAATATAATTTTTCCACGTCCAGAGATATATCTAGCAGAGGTTCAGTTTGGCAACTCCAGAGAAGTAGGTACGTTCATTTGTGAAAAAATGGATATATGGGATGGAGACTTGGTCTATGTAACGGGTCCTATGCAAGACAAGATTGGCACGGCACGGGATTTAGACTATTTTTGTAAGATCCGACCTTCTAAATATGAACGTGTGTAGCAAAGATTGACACATCCTTATATGGTGAATTTTCTCCTATAGAACACCTATGGGTGACTTTTCAACGTAACAGTATTGAAAAGGATAAAATGCGCCTTTGGTTTCTATCGCCTTTGTCTGATGGTCCTTGTGTAAGTAATAGTGATATGGTTCCGCTTTCATGATTCAATTTAGATGGTTTCTCTATATCTTCTATTCGAGCAGAGCGTGGAGAAGGTTATTATGAAGAAGATCGTGTGGTTTATCTCTCTATCGATAAGGGAGAGGGGTATGCCATTGTACAAGGTTCTGAGTACTATGAGGTTACTTTCATCTATGAAGATGAGGAAATCAAAGCGAGCGTATGTAATTGCTATTGTGAGGGCCATTGCAAACATGAATATGCTGTATTACTACAGTTGCAGGACTTAGTGGCTGATTGGGCAGTAAACTTTGACGAGAATTACCCTAAAAAGGAATACTTTGCAGCGATTGATAAAACGGTAGCTTGGAATATGAATGTTAGCCGTAGACAGAAAGAAATCATTAGATTAACAGAAGATTCCTATGAGGGACTTATTATATATGAAGATTAAGGAGGACCCATGCGAGAACATAAACTTTCATCGGAAATGAAATTCGATGGTAAATTGATTAAGGTAACTTATGATGTAGCAGAGGTCAATGGCAAGGAAGCTTGGCGTGAGGTGGTACATCATCCAGGGGCAAGTGCAGTGGTAGCCATTGATGAAGACAATCGCATTATTATGGAAAAACAGTTCCGCTATGCATTGAACGATTATTTATTGGAAATTCCTGCCGGTAAATTAGATGCTGGTGAAGATCCTTTGGTATGTGCGAAACGTGAGCTAGAAGAAGAAACTGGCATTATCGCATCGGAATGGATTAGTCTTGGTACTATTGCAACATCTCCTGGCTTTTGTAATGAAGTCATTCATTTGTATGTGGCAAAAGGGCTTTCCAAAGGGGAAATCCATTGGGATGAAGATGAATATGTGGAAGTTGAGCGATATAGGTTCGACGAATTGCTACAACGCATTAAGGAAGAGAAAATCAAAGATAGTAAATCTTTATCCGCGTTGTTATTAGCTATGCCGTATTTGAAATAACGAAAGAATGCCTAGGAGTCTAACTTCCTAGGCATAGATTGTTTACGAGTGTTTAACAAAGAGGAGGTCTCTATGTTTAAACGAATTATAACTATCGTTACAGATAGTGTAGGAATAGGTCACAGCCCAGATGCAGAACGTTTTGGAGATACGGATGCTAATACCTTGGGCCATATTGAAGAGGCCGTAGGGCCTTTGCAGATTCCGAATTTACGAAAATTAGGTATCGGTAGGATTGCAGATATTACACCGCAACAAGATACAGTGGTGGGTGCCTTTGGTCGCATGCATGAACAAAGTACAGGGAAAGATACCACCAGTGGTCATTGGGAAATGATGGGTCATCCTGTGAAAGTTCCTTTCCCAACGTTTTATGATGGATTTCCACAGGCGTTAATGGATACTTTCACGAAAGAAACTGGCTATGGATTCCTAGGCAATGAAGCGGCATCGGGGACGGAAATCATTGAGCGCCTAGGGGAAGAGCATATGAGAACGGGGAAACCCATTGTGTATACATCTGCCGACTCGGTGTTTCAAATCGCCGCTCATGAAAGCATCATTCCTTTAGAGGACCTATACAAGATGTGCCAAATTACACGGGAACGAGTATGTATTGGGGATTACTATGTTGGGCGCATCATTGCTCGTCCCTTTGTAGGGGAGCCAGGTCGTTTTGTGCGTACCTCAAATCGTCATGACTATAGTCGATTGCCAGAAGGACGTTTCGTGTTGCAAGCCTTACAAGATGCGAAAGTGCCGACTATCGGAGTAGGAAAGATTGGAGATATATACGCTCATATCGGTTTGGATCAATCCTTTCCAACAAAATCTAATTCTCATGGCATGAACCTAGTAGCTGCCTTGTTGGGGCATAGTGCAGATGGTATACATAGTATACATGATAGATCTGATACTACGTTAGAAGGTAGATTTACTCATGGCTATCTAATGGTGAACTTAGTGGAGTTCGATAGCTTGTATGGACATCGTCGTGATGTACAAGGCTATGGTCGTGAGCTAGAAATGTTCGATTATCAACTAGGGGGACTGCTAGAACTATTGACGAAAGATGACTTGCTACTTATTACGGCAGACCATGGTAATGATCCGACTTGGAAGGGAACGGACCATACACGGGAACTTGTGCCAATCTTAGCGTACTCACCAGCTTTCACAGGCCCTATTGATCTAGGGGATAGATGTAGCTTTGCAGATATTGGACAAACTATATTGGAAAACTTTGGAGTTAAGGAATCATTTGTGGGGGAAAGTTTTTTACAATTATTAGCAAAATAAAGGATAGGCTTACTTTTTATATAGTTAGGCCTTATACTGAGCCCTGTGTTTTACCGGTGTAAGAATAGAGTGAAATAATAAAGCTAGACATAGCAAAAGAGGCTATCAGTACTGAAGAAATTTCTTCCTGACTGATAGCCTCTTTTTTGAGTACATGTACCTTCAAAATCTTACGCGCGTGTAATTTTATCAGAACGAAGGCAGCGTGTGCAAACGTTAACTCGTTTAGTTTCGCCGTCTACAATTGCTCGTACTCTTTGGATGTTTGGTTTCCAAGTTCGTTTGGAACGGATATGGGAATGAGAAACATTCATACCCGTAGTAGTGGATTTACCACATACTTCGCAAAGGTTTGCCATTTGTTTCCACCTCCAAAGTGTTTACTACTAATATAACATATGTATTTTATCATAAAAGGGCATAACAATGCAAGTGCATTTGTTCCTTTTAGATAAGATTATACTAGCTTATTAACTATATACTAAAATAGTAAACACTGTCAAATTTTATTAAAATATGACTTGCGTTTAATTTAAACAAGATGTATAATTTAATCATAGAAGGACACTTTGTTATATAACCTAACTCACGTAACTCTTTTACAAAGTGCCCTTCTTTTTTTGCACCTATTTTTAGGCAGAGTTCATATTGTATTGTCTCTCTATGGTATAATATAAAATATCAAGTAGCTGCTACGTATGATAGTGTGTCATAGGATAGATACACACATAGATGCATACCATACATAGATACAGTGAGGCTGGTTATGACAGAGTATTAGCGAGTGTTTACAGCATGGCGATTCTTATGTATTAAGCAACCAATACAAATTAGTCATGTAGCAGGCTTTCAGAGTTGATAGAGTAGAGGGTACTTTTAGAAAAAAGGAAAGAGTACAGATAGAATATGAACGAACAATTGCAATCTATAAAGAGTGTGGGACCGCAACGAGTGAAACAATTGAATAAATTAGGAATCTATACGGTAACAGGTTTGTTGCATTATTTTCCACGTACTTTTGAAGATAGACGGCAAGTGTATACGATCTGTGAAGCTCCTATAGGAGAGATGGTAGGTGTGACAGGGCAGGTATTACGGGTCAGTGAAAAACGCCCAAGACCACGTATGCATATTTTAACGGTTACTCTATCTGATGGAATACGTCAATTAAACTTGACATTTTTTAACCAAGCCTATAAGAAAAACTTTTATAAACTAGGTCAACAAATATATGCCTATGGGAAGATAGAACATACTTATGGTGCGTACCAAATGAATACACCACAAGTGGAAATGATAGAAGAAGGACAAGTCATAGACCGTGGTATTGTACCTGTCTACGGTTTGACGGAAGGTATGAAACAGTGGGGGATTCGCGTAGCCATTAAAAATTGGTTTGACCATAATGGCACTTTAGAAGACGTGGTCCCTCAAGATGTGATGGGAGACAAGTTTACCATGAGCCGTTATGATGCCTTTCGAGAAATGCATTTTCCTACATCGTGGGAACGCTACCAAGAGGCACGTGCACAATTAGCCTATGAAGAACTATGGATTATGCAAATGGGATTGTTACTTCTAAGAGCTCACGAGCAAGGTCAAGGAGGCTTTCCTATGACAAAGAATGGATCTTTGGTGGAACGAGTTAGGCAAGGCTTACCATTTACTTTGACAGGGGATCAAGAAAAAGCATTAGGGGAAATTGCTAAGGATATGGAGCAGCCTCAAGCTATGCAGCGGTTAGTACAAGGTGATGTAGGTTCTGGTAAAACGGTAGTAGCAGCTTTGGCGTTAGCTAAAGCAGTAGAAAATGGATTTCAAGGGGCAATTATGGCGCCGACGGAAATTTTAGCCACACAACATTTTGAAAGTTTTCAGGAACTCTTTCAAGATGCTTTGATACGAATGGCATTGTTAACGGGTTCAACGAAAAAAAAGAAAGATCTCTATGAAGCTTTAGAACGAGGAGATATCGATGTCTTAGTAGGTACCCATGCATTGATTCAAGATAGGGTTATATTTCATCAATTAGGTTTGATTGTAGTGGATGAACAACATCGATTTGGTGTAGAGCAGCGTGCGAAACTACAACGAAAAGGAGACCATCCTCATGTGCTAATTATGACGGCAACCCCTATACCACGGACTATGACCTTATCCATTTATGGAGATTTAGAAGTTTCTTTGATTAAGGAAATGCCTCCTGGTCGTAAACCAGTGAAGACCTATGCTGTGGATTCTTCCTATAAAGAGCGATTGTTACATTTTTTTGAAAAAGAAATGCAAGCGGGTCGTCAGGTCTATGCCGTGTGCCCATTAGTGGAAGAGTCTGAAAAAATGGATTTGCAAGCTGCGGAACAGATTGCTTATGAATATAAAGAATACTTTGAGCCACACTATCGTGTAGGTTTGGTGCATGGTCGCATGCGTCCAAAGGAAAAAGAAGAAATTATGGATGCGTTCTATCGTCGAGAGATTCATTTGTTAGTATCGACTACGGTGATTGAAGTAGGCGTGAATGTGCCGAATGCGACGATTATGTGTATCCATAATGCGGAGCGGTTTGGTTTATCCCAGTTGCATCAATTGCGAGGTCGTGTAGGTCGTGGATCAGCACAGGCCTATTGTATTCTGATTAGTGATAGTAAAAATCCTGATAGCAAAACTCGACTTTCACTGATGGAACAAACGCAAGACGGATTTGAACTAGCAGAACAAGACTTGCTTATCCGTGGCACAGGGGAATTATTTGGCTTGGCTCAGTCAGGTCTGCCAGATTTGAAAGTTGCGAACATTATCAAAGATATACCGATTCTTGTAGAGGCACGTGAAGATGCGAAGGCTTATTTGCAAGCTCATGGCTTTGATGAAGTGCAAGAAATATTACGACATCAAATGGAATCTCGTTTTGGTCCACAATATATGCGTATTTTGTATAGCTAAAGTTGTTTATTAAGGGCTATCTATGATACAATAAGGTGAGATTTTATCTGTAGCATGGTGCTATAGATATCTAGTGGTGAGGGAGGAAAGACTCATGCCTATTATTCATGTAGAACTTGTTGAAGGTCGTACTTTTGAACAAAAGAAAGCTCTTGGCGAAGCGATTACAAAAGCAACTGTAGAAACTGTAAAAGTACCGGCAGAAGCAGTAAAAGTAATTTTCGTGGACATGAAAGCTGATAACTATATGGAAGCTGGCGTTATGCGCTGCGAAAAGAAATAATTAGGAAAATTACCTACCAGAAGGATAGGTCTATGACAGGGTATAGTCTCTTTCATATGTCCTGTCCTTCTTGTTTACATACTAGAGTAGATGAGGTGAATGGTGCAGAATCAAATACATGTGCTATCCGTCCCAATTGATGTGGTAACGATGACGGAAGCCGTAGATAGAGTGCTTTCATTAGTGGGACAGCCAAAATTACATATGGTGGCAACGGCCAATGCAGAAATGATTATGATGGCACAGGATGATCAAAGATTGTTAGAGGTTCTGCAACAAGCGGATCTCGTTGTACCGGATGGAGCAGGTGCTTTATGGGCAGCTGAGCAACAGGGACAGCGTTTTCCAGAACGAGTGACAGGTTGTGACCTATTGCAACAGTTATTGAAGGCAGCTAAAGCACATAATATAAAGATATATTGCTTAGGTGGAGCTGAGGGAGTTGTCAAAAAAGCCTTAGAAAATATGACAGCAGAACTTGGAGAATTGCCGGTAGTGGGATATCATTCTGGATATTTCACAGCGGAGAAAGAAGTAGACATTCTTGATGAGATTCAACGTAGTGGCGCTCAATTAGTGTTTGTTGCCTTTGGGGTGCCGAAACAAGAGTTTTGGATTCAAGAAAAATTAGCCCGATTAGATGGTGTAGTCGCCATGGGAGTGGGCGGTTCTTTCGATGTATTAGCGGGCATGTTGAAACGAGCTCCTGTATGGATGCAAGAAAACCGCTTAGAGTGGTTATATCGATTGGCATTGCAACCGAAACGTATCATTCGTATGTTAGCATTGCCTAAATTTATGTGGACTGTATGGCGCCATAAACATTGATACAGTATAGTTGTATCTTGTTGGAGCTATCACTAGTTAAGAGAGGTTTAGTATGGGTTTGATTGTTAAAGAAGGATATCCTTTAATCGGTGCTTGTCTTGTTGTGACAGCACTGGTAGGCTACTTTCTATCATGGTGGTTAGGAATTATACCATTTGTACTGGCATTATTCTTTACTTATTTTTTCAGAAATCCTAATCGCCGTATTCCTCATGATCCAAAGGTGTTAGTATCACCTGCAGATGGGAAAGTAATGGAAGTAGTAGAGGTGTTTGAGGACACATATTTACATCAACAATGTAAAAAAGTAACGATTTTTTTATCTGTTTTTGATGTCCATGTGAATCGGGCTCCAATGGCAGGTGAAATTACGTTTCGACAATATACAGAAGGTCGTTTCTTACCTGCCTATAAAGATTCAGTAGGATATGAAAATGAACGTCATACAATTAGCATTAAAAATGACAAGATGGAAATTGTGGTGACACAGATTGCGGGCTTGTTGGCTAGACGTATCGTGTCTTGGACAGATGTAGGAGATACCTTGGAGCAAGGTACCTTGTATGGTATGATTAAATTCGGTTCTTGCACAGAGCTATTTGTTCCATTAGACGTAGAGATTTGCGTCACAAAAGGGCAACATGTAGTTGGTGGAGAAACGATTATTGGGAGGGTGAAAGATGAATAAGTCTATATTTCCCAATCTTTGCACAGCAGCAAATTTAGCCTTCGGTGTGATAGGCATTAGTTTATCTGCTACAGGTAATTTTACTTGGGCAGCCATATGTGTGCTTTTGTCCTTATTAGCCGATGGTTTAGATGGACGTATTGCTCGTGCTTTGGGTGTTTCTGGAGATTTTGGCCGTGAATTAGATTCTTTAGCCGATGTAGTTGGCTTTGGCGTATCTCCAGCTTTTATGCTGTATATGATGAGCTTGGATCACTATGGTTGGTTAGGCTATGTGCCATTGTTGGTATTCTCTGTATTAGGGGCTTTCAGATTGGCACGATTTAATATTATGACGGAAGAAGTACACGGTTACTTCCAAGGGTTACCAATTCCTGCAGCAGGTTGTATGGCCGCTACCTATGTGTTAAGTGGTGTTCGTATTCCTGATGTGGCGTTGATGATAGCTATGATATTCGTAGGTTACTTGATGGTCAGCAATGTGCATCATCCAGATTTCAAAGGGAAAGGTAGCGATCCAGTGCAACCCATTGCCGTAGGTATTACCGTAGGCTGCGGCGTATTTTGCTTATTAATGGATTATCGCTCCTGGCCGGTATTGATTTTTGTATTATATGCTGTATATGGTATTAGTAATACTATCATCAACAACATTCGTAAATAGGAAGGAACTAGGATGAATTACGTTTGGTTTGACCTAATTATGATTCCCATACAGGTAATTATCGTATTTTATACCTTGTATTACTTTGTGTTGATGGTCTGTGGCATGTGGCATAAAAGTGATAAAACAGAATGTCCGCCGAAACATTCCTTTGCTATTATTGTCTGTGCCCATAATGAAAGTGCCGTGATAGGTCAATTGGTGAATAATCTACAGGTCTTAGATTATCCTCGCCACTTATATGATATCTTTGTGGTGGCAGATAATTGTAAAGATGACACTGCCAAGATTGCCCGTGAAGCTGGTGCTGAAGTGTATGAACGTTTTAACACAGAAGAAGTGGGTAAAGGATATGCCATGGGCTGGATGTTTGACAAAGTATTCGCCATGGAACGCAAGTATGATGCATTCGTAATTTTTGATGCGGATAATCTAGTGCATCCTCATTTCCTCTATGAAATGAATCGTCATTTGGAAAAAGGGGAGCCAGTGATTCAAGGGTACTTGAATGCGAAGAATCCAACCGATACATGGGTAGCTGGTACCTTTGCCATTGCCTTTTGGATGGTCAATCATATGTGGCACTTGGCGAAATATAACTTGGGACTTTCCACAGCCTTGGGTGGTACAGGTATGTGTATTCGTACAGATATTATCCGCGACTATGGTTGGTCATGTAATAGCTTGACGGAAGATATGGAATTTTCCTTGAAACTGTTAATCCATGGAGTGAAAACAACATGGGCGCATAATGCTATCGTCTATGATGAAAAGCCATTGACCTTTATGCAGTCTTGGAATCAGCGAAAACGTTGGGCTCAAGGGCATTTTGATACAGGAGAACGGTATATTCCGAAACTCTTTGTGCAAGGTATTAAGAAAGGAAAATGGACGATTCTAGATGGGATTGTGCAGATTACACAGCCCTATTTCTTGTTATTGTCAGCCTTTTATATTATTATGACCTATATCAATGGTATTGTACCGTTGTATACGAATATTATTTACCAAATTTTGCCAGTACAAGTATGGCAGATTATTGGTATTGGACAATATTTATTTCCACTTATTGTGTTAGCACAAATTAAAGTGCCACCAAAAGTTTGGATCTATTATCTATTGTATCCACTATTCATCTATTCTTGGGTACCCGTTACCTTCTTAGGATATTTGAATCGCCACGATAAAGTATGGTCTCATACACAACATACTCGTGGGGTAGAACTAGGGGAAGTGAAACTAACCCGTATGGGCGATACCAGTCGAAAAACAAAAGAATAAGATATGATAAGAGCAACAGGATGTGAAAATTCTGTTGCTTTTTTTGTAATAAGAAAGTGCTTACTATTCTTAAAATTTACTCTACGCAGTGCCCATTCTCTATGCTATAATGTATATTACGTATCAAATAATGTAGTATATATTATTCATAATGGAAGGGAAGACAAATGATGCCACCAGAGTTAGAAGAACCGCATCAAGGGCTCGGTTCAAGACAGAAAAAACGTATTATAGGAGTCAAACCAGGTCAGTTTGTGAAAGGCCTTGATGGGCTAAAAGGATTAGCCATTCTAGGGGTCACGATCTTTCATTTATTTCCCCATGCAGCCAGTGGCGGGTTCATGGGGGTTTCCCTTTTCTTTGTATTGTCGGGATATTTATTAGCTTTCACCACGAATCAACAATGGAAGTTGGGGAATTACAGCGTTTCAAAATTCTTTCAACGTAGGGCAGAGAGGATTCTCATCCCTTTAGTGTTGATGGTGTCAGTAGTGCTAGGATTGTGGCATTTGCTGTTACCCGACAAATTAGCGGGCATACGCCCAGAAGTATTTTCCATTTTGCTAGGCTATAATAACTGGTGGCAAATCGCACAAAATGCAGATTATTTTACACGGCTAGTGAACACATCGCCATTCACCCATATGTGGTTTATGGGGGTAGAAATTCAATACATTGTCATTTGGCCAATTCTATATTGGATCTATACAGCACTGAAAAGACAATGGAGTTATAGCATCGGTCTAGTATGGATGTTGGTGTTAGCATTAGGTTCCTCTGTCATTATGCCTCTACTATATACAGAGGGTATGGACGTATCTCGTTTTTATTACGGCACAGACACACGGCTATTCGCATTGCTATTGGGTGCCTTTTTGGGATTGCACCGGAGTGAACAAAAACTATATCCTTTGGGCACTATGAAAGGAAATGTTATCAGCAGTGTACTCCTACTGGTAGGTATCATTGTAACAGTGCTAGGGTACATCTATTTAGATGGGCAAAGCCCTTCTCTTTACACCTATGGCATGGTAGCATTTATTTGTCTATTTGGGTTCATGGTGTGGTTAGTAGAACGTCCTAACACGCCACTTGGAAAACTGGTTGATGTGCCACTCCTTGCATGGTTTGGTAAACATAGTTATGGATTATTTTTATGGCAATATCCAATGATTTATCTCTTTGAACATATGGGTTTCATGGAATATTTTGCATCACCCATAGCCTACTATATCGTCTTAGTATCGGCTATCATAGGCCTTACACTTTGGTCTGAAGCGGTGACGAATTGGTGTGTCCGTCAACATAGTGTCCGTGCCATTGTGGATGTCGTTCGTTCCTACTATGTGAAAGTTGTTTCTATCGTGGGGGCTGTTTGTATTGTCCTAGGCATGTATGCATTTGCCACAGCATCAGAAGAGAAGCAACAAGACGTGACTGAATTGCAAGTGCGATTGGCGAAGAATGCAGAATCCCAAGCTGAAGAAAATGCGAAGGTCATCGACCTTTCTACTGTCAGCGATCCACAAGATATGGTGCATATGGCAGCCATTGGTGATTCCGTTATGCTGGGTTCCGCTCATGCGTTGCGGCAGGACTTTGCAGGTATCCAAATTGATGCCAAAGTATCTCGCTATGTAGGGGCAGGTTTAGGGATTGCAAAACAAATGGATGCGAATCAGCAACTAGGCAATGCGGTACTCATTGGTCTTGGTACCAATGGTCCTATCACAGGGTACTATGAAGATGAAACAAAAGCATTGGTGCAGTATTTAGGGTCCAATCGTCAGATTTTCTGGATCAACAATTATGCGCCAGGCATCCAATGGATTGAAGCCAATAATACATATTTAACTAAGCTTGCCAAAGAACATCCGAATGTGCATATCATCGACTGGGCTAGCCTAGCAGCAAAACATCGTAACTGGCTTGGAGATGACGGTATCCATCCTAATGATACAGGAGTGAAAGAATACTCTAAATTTATCCATGATGAAGTAAAAAAAGTATTGCTCCAACAAGCAGAAACAAATAAAAAACAGAAAAAGCGCTAAGCACTTATCTTACGATAAGGGGAATTAGCTAGACATGCCAATATATAAGGGTTGTAACAATATGTAGATTCTACATCTTTGTTATGGCCCTTTTTTGATTAATTACTTCTAAAATAGCACTACTAGTCAACGTTGACTGGTAGGAGTGTTTTCTAGGGTTTTAGAGGGTGCATAGAGAAATCCTAAGTACGCAAGTAAAGGAGGTGAAAATATGTACCATGTGGAGATTGAGCTGGATCATTTCTTTCAGCGTGCTTATGAAAGTGGAGCCAGTGATATGCATTTTGATGCCTTAGAAAAAGAGGTGCAAGTTCGATTCCGCTTGGATGGCCGTTTGCAAGAGATAAATCGGATTCCCATGCCAGAAGGTGAGCAGCTGATGAATCGTTTGAAAGTGTTAGGGTCTTTAGATATTAGTGAAAAAAGATTACCTCAAGATGGGCGGTATGTGTGGACTCATGGAAATCACTCAGGAACGATACGTATGTCTTCCTTGCCGTCTGTGTATGGTGAAAGTCTTGTATGCCGACTCTTTTGGCATGATGAACAAATAAAATCCTTAGAAGAATTAGGGATGCCTGCTCATATCAGTGCAGAGGTGCGCAGGTTATTGGCACGCCCACATGGATTACTGCTTGTGTGTGGGCCTACAGGGTCTGGTAAAAGTTCTACCTTGTATGCATTATTACAAGAACTTAATGGAGAAGAGGAGCAAATCATCACCTTGGAGCATCCAGTGGAACGTATCGTAGAAAAAGCTGTTCAAATTGGTGTACAGCCACAGATTGGTATGACTTTCAGTAAGGGATTACGTGCTATTTTACGGCATGACCCAGATACCATAGTAGTTGGTGAAATTCGTGACCAAGAAACGGCGCAGCTAGCGGTACAGGCTGCACTTACAGGGCATCGTGTGCTCTCCACAATTCATACGAACCATGCCCTAGGTGTGGTGGAACGATTGGTGGATATGGGTGTAGAAGACTATCTTGTACGTGCCACCTTGACCGGTGTTATCTCGCAACGATTGGTACGAACGCTAGTAGATGGAGCGTATCATGGTCGTTGTGGATTGTATGAGTTACTAGCTATTCCGAACCATGATTGTCATTGGCAACAGCTAGATTCCTATCTGCTTTGTTCTTTGGAAGAGTCAGCTCGCCGAGCGATCGAGGAAGGTTTGACTACGGAAGAAGAGGTACTTCGTGTGGGGGTAGTACTATGATTTGGTCACAGGTATTACACGAAGCTATCAAGCGAGGGGCTACAGATATTCATGTACAAAGTGGCACGGTCTTTTGGCGCTTGGGTATGGATGTAATACCTACAGAGTACCACTTATCTGATGAAGACATGCTAACGTTTCTAACCGACCAAGTACATACCATATCGGATACTATGATGTCCTATGATGGAGCCATGACCTTTGAAGGCTTACGCATTCGGGTTCATCTATTCCGTTGGCGTTCTGGTTGGGGCGGTACCTTACGTATTTTGTATCCCCCTAAAACAGGTCTCGATACATCGGAGGAGGGCAATTTATTGCGCCGTATATCTTCTTTCAAAGAAGGTTTAGTCATTATCGCTGGTGCTACTGGTTCAGGAAAATCTTACACTCTTACCTCTTGTTTAATGCACATCAATGAAAGTATGCGACGCCATATTATTACACTAGAAGACCCCATAGAATATGTATTGGAACATCAACAGTCCTTAATACATCAACGGGAATTGCATACACACTTTCATCATATGGCAGACGGTATTCGAGATGCATTGCGAGAAGATCCAGATGTGATTTTAATCGGTGAGGTACGGGATAAGGAAACATTGGAAGCGGCACTACATGCGGCGGAAACGGGGCATCTCGTATTTGCTACCTTGCATACGCAACGTGCTACTATGTCCATTAATCGGATGATTTCCATGTTTCCAGCACACCAACAAGAGGAAGTGCGGACACAACTTTCACAGATATTACGAGCCGTCATCTGCCAACGACTGGTTGTTATCGACGATAGATTTATACCGGTACGAGACATTTTAATTAATACCCCTGCAGTGGCTAATTTGATACGGCAACGAAAGGAGCCACAAATCGTATCCATACAAGAAACGCAAAGGCCGATGAAAACACTGGAAATGGCAGTTGCCGAGTTAAGGTCTATCTATGGTTCATCGCCAGTGTTAGAGTCTGTATTACAGGTAAATTAGTGGAGAACATCTATGAGTTGGTATACGTATGAAGGATTTACGACGGATAAAAAAATAATGTCAGGCAAAGTATGGGGCGACTCTGAAGAGGAAGTGCAGGCAAAGCTAGCCTATCAATCCATAACACCAATTCACTTGGAATGTATTGTTGTGAAGGAAAGAAAGCAGCGCTGGAAAACAGCTCATATGATTCACTTTGCCTATCAATTACATATGTTGTTGGGTGCAGGTATATCTTTACGAAAAGCCTTAGATATGATGGTCAATACCAAAGGAGCTACCATCCCTTATGAAGATATTCGTGAAGATGTAGGACGTGGCATGGCACTATCAAAGAGTTTATCCAAGTACCAGTGTCCTATCATTGTCACCACTATACTGGAGGCGGGGGAAGCATCAGGAACCTTAGTTGAATCGTTAGGCATGATTCAAAGTATGTACGAAGAAGAGCATCGTTTACGCCAACAATTAGTATCAGCCATTACATACCCATCGTTTTTGGTGGTACTTATGATAATATTTGTAGGTGTTGCAGTAGGTTTTATTTTACCGCAATTTAAAGCTGTCTTTGAGAGCATGCAAATCGAATTGCCACCGCTTACAGCAGCCCTTTTTGCAGGAGGCACATGGTTACAAGATAAAGGAGTATATCTCCTGATTACCTTGCTAGTATTCGGTATGGTTTTCTGGAAATCGTACGAACGAGAATCTGTGAAATTCAGTGTGCATCGTAAGGTTTGGCTATGTATGGCACAAAGGGAATGGCTTATGGCGTATACGATGGTACGCATGTGTCAGATTTGGAAGCTACTTTTAAAAAGCGGTATACCTTTGTTACAACTGTTGGATATGACAGAATCGCTGTGGGGCAACCGCTGGGCAAGTGCGCTACAAAAAGAGGTGAAAACTCGTATTTCCCAAGGGCATGGATTTACGGATTCATTAGAAAAGGTGCAATTAGGAACTTCTTTTTTATGGGATTTGCTTCGTATCGGAGAAGAAACGGGTGACCTAGAAAGTATGTTAGACCAAGGGCATGCGTATTATAAGGGGATTTTGGACCGGACTGTGAAACGAGGAGAACAATTATTAGAACCTATTATGCTCAGCATTATGGGCAGTATAATCGCTTTACTTGTGGTAGCAGTAATGTTACCGATGTTTAATTCAATTTCAGCCATTCAATAGGAGGAATTATGGAAGCATTTCGACAACGTTTGTCTTTACGACAACGGAAGCAACAAGATGGATTTACCTTAGTGGAATTAATGGTTGTGGTAGCAGTCATTGCTATTTTAGCATCCTTGGCAATGCCACAGTTTTTAAATGCCTCAAACAAGGCGAAGGAAGCAAAAATTAAATCAGATGTTACAACGATTTCTAATGCAGCACAGTTGTATATGATGGAACAATCTACCGATACAGTACCTACGGTAGAGACATTGTACAAAGAAGGCTATTTAACAGAACATGTGAAAACTCCTAAGGGTGGAGAATATACAGTCACCAGTGTACAAAATGAAGGCGGTAAAGGTAAACATATTGCTGTCACTGCACCTGATGTGGCTAATTAATTAGTTAAAGGAAGAGGGAAATATGGAGTATGTATTAGGAGGTATTGCTGGTATCACAGGAGTTGCGAGCCTCTATCTCATTGTTTCTTGGACCTATATGAAAACACATAGTATGTGGTGCCTTATGTCCATTTTTGTTCATGTCATAGGGACAGTAGGGCTTTGTTATGCCTATCAAGTTGGATACATTACGAATATCTATGAACTGGCACTTCTTTATACGCTGGAGGTAACGCTCTTTTGGGGATCAACCATCGATAAGCTATATTACATTCTTCCCGATGAGGGAGCTATTCTAATTTGTATATGTGGATTTGTTTACCAGTGGATAGGTAATGGTGATGTATTGATGATAGTAGTCAATGCCCTCTGTATGGGTGGATTATGGTGGTCATTGCGGTGGTTTAGCCGTGGTGGTGTGGGATTAGGTGACATCAAATGGTTGATTGCCATTAGTTGTTGGCTCACATCAGTGGAATGTTTGGCATTATGCGGACTTTCCTCTGTCATTGGCATCTTGTACAGTTGTGTGTGGCGTGTTACATCTCCGAATCATACCTATATTCCCTTTGGACCTTCTTTCAGTATGGCAACCATATTACTATTCATATGCCCTGTAGGGAGGTGGCTTTAGTGAAAAGCCAAGAGAATATAGAAGGGTCCTTATTAGTGGAAGTTTTACTATATATGACTATTTTTTCTCTTGTTATAGGCATGGTTTTATTATTACATAATGAAGAGCAACGAGAGTATCATGTATTTGATCGAGAAGGTCGTATCTTATTTGCGCATGTGAAACGTATGCAACTTGCTACTTTGTATGGAAACTTACAGAATAATAATGGTGCCAATCGTGTTGTCCTAGAGCGTATGCGATATGGATATATTAATACAAATAACTCTTTAGTGTACCGTAATTTACCAGAATCTATGCATATCGAATTTACTGGAACTTACCCCAGTATTCGATTTACAGCTCATAAAGGAGTTGGGAAAGTATTTACTGTTACATTAGTAGATGATCTAATTCGCTATAAACGTACATTCATTTTTGCCCGTCAATCAGGGCGTATACGTTGGGAGGAATCAAAATTTTGAAACTTAAAGAGGAAGGATTTCTCTATATGGATGTATTAGCTTCGCTGTTTGTAATGAGTCTATTATGTTCAACTTTATTCGTACTCATGATGAGCAGTATCCAACAATATGGAAAAATGATGGAAGAAGATAGAATATTACAAGCTATGATTTTGTATATGGAAGAGGGGAAGGCTAGTTGGGCACATGGACAGATTCCGGAGTCTGGTGAACCACCAATTGTGGGAACGACTAATTTTCAGCGCAAGACAGAAATAAATCAAGAAGGAGTACATGTATTAACGGTAATAGCCTATCGTCATGGTGAAGAAATACATCGGTTTACTACTTATTTATTACCTTCTAGCCAATGAGATACATCATCAAGATGACGAAAGATGTAAACTGAAAATATAGTGCAGTTATCTGATATAGATTAAAAAACGAATTGTTATGATTTCGAGATAAGTATATAAAATTGTGATGTGCCATGGAGAGGTAAAATACATGGGTATGGTATTAAGCTTGAAAAAGACGAGGCCTTTTTGTTGGATACCCAAGGGTAAGCAGGGAACAGCAGGATTTTTACTGGTAGAAGCAGTATTAGGAAGTCTGTTATTAATGACCATCATAACAGGATTTTTCTTAATCACATCACATAGTGTGAAGTGGATACATATGTTGCATCATCGTCATGAGTTGCTGTTAGATGCTAGGTTTAGTCGTATACAGATTATGAATCGCCTTCGCTATAGTGAGAAAAGACCGATAGTTAGTAAAGATGGGTCATGGTTAGTATCTCCATCAAACTGGAGGATACGCGTCTATCAAGATGCCTTTGTGACCATGTTATCTGATGGACAATTGCAGGATATTACAGAAAATGAAATTAGTCCCAAGATTGGAAAAATACATGTGTTTCCGCAAGGGTCTACATTTTTTCAGGAACGATCAGATGGTCTCGTTGACTTACATTGGTATTCAGAGGTACGTCCCTATTGGCGGCGAGATCATATTCAACTTATGGAAGGTGGACAGAACCGATATCATGTACAGACAGGCATTCTGCCGTATGCCACCTATCTTCAGAGATTACAACATATAGCAAAGTAAGTTGGTACTTTGTCATAATAGATAGAAATACCGCATATGAGCAGAAATACTAAGGATACATGTTAATATACATAATCTATCTATAGGGTTATGAATTATGTCAGAAGCCGTAAAAATATATACAAAAAAACAGTTAGTTAGAAATAGATGCTTGTAGAGCACTTATATTAGGTAATGTATGTGAGGTTAACTATTATGTTGCGCTGGAAAGGGCAAAAGAAAAATGGCTTTGTATCATACATGATATTACTAATAGCGATGATAACCATTGGTACTTGGGTGGCTTGGCTACATACGATGCAGATTACTTATCAAAGCATGATGGATGAATATCGTTTTGCTCGATGTCAATATGGCATAGAGCGAGGCATAGTATTAGGTACAAATAAAAAATTCTTTTTGGCTCATCAAAAGGAAATAACTGGGAGTGGTTCACCGAAATATGTACTAGAAGAAACGGATACGGAACGGATTGAGGCTATTTTATATAAAGAAAAAGAAGAGCAACTTTATTGTTTACGGCTCTTATGTACTGATGTAGAAACAGAAACGAATATAAAAAAAGATGTATACATTAAGACCATATATAAAAATGACATATTAGAGACGATACAAATAGAATGGGTCAGAGAGTAAGGAGGTTTGTAGTGAAAAGTAAACGAGTGATGGGTATTGCCATTGGACATGATGAAATTGTTGGGATAAAAGCCTACAAAATTGAAGGTACTATTGTGCTAGAAGATGTAATCGTTCAAAAACGACACAGTAATAAGGGAACTGATGTGAAAGAATTTTTTGAATATTATGGAGAAGTTGGTATATCTATTGGTTGTGTTTTTGAATCGTCACTTCAATCAGTATACATGGAAACACCAATGATGCATAAAATAGATCAGTACTTATTTGCCCACCGTGAGGGAAAACGAATCTTTCAGAATGAAGATTTCCCTAATGCTATCGATTTTGCCTCTAGACCAGGTACAACGGAGGAGCTAATGTGTATGCTCATCGTAGCCTTAGAACGAAAACAAGTGAAACAGGTGGCGCAAGGGATTCAACAAGGCGGAGGAGATCTTCGTGTTATCGATTACTGGCCAGCACCTCTTGCGTTCAGCCGTGGTCGAGAATCGTCTATGCTTTGTATCACCCCAGAGGAAGATAAGGTGCAAGTATCTTTATGGAATGATAAATTCTGTACGGCGCATACCTTAGTGTCATTAGATGTGAACGAAGTATTGGAAGCCTGTAAAACGGTCTATGAAGATAGTAAACAATTTCAGGTGCCCTATCCTAAGGGAGCTATTGTAGTTGGTTTTGATGAAACAAGATCTAAAGCCTTTGAGACTATTTTAGAAACCTATGGAACAATCGATCAGGTACCCCTTCATATAGTAGATAAAGGAGAAGGTTATAACCCACAGAATATAAATCATGAAATGGCATATGGTTTAGCAATTAGGTTACTTGTCGATGGAAAATAAAGAAAATCTTAATTTTATAGAACCGGATATACAGTGGGTGTGTTGGTATATTCGGTACAAAAATATATGGTGGGCCCTATTAGCTCTAGTGATCATTATATTAGTGGGTTCTGTGGCGATAGGCACAAAAGCATATATACAGTATCAGGACATTGTAGAGAAACAGAAAGAGATAATATCTCGCCATATTGATGCTAAAGAGGCTCATAGTGTATATGATTCTATGATTCATGAGAATACAAAAGAAGAACCATTGCCACAGGGGACGTTGAAGGAATGTATATATGTATTAGATACATCGAATACATATCACATTCAATTGGTCGAGTGGTCTACTATGAACCAATGGTATATAGAAGCTAAAGGAAGCAGTGAAACTGAATTGCATCAGTTTAGTTCAGTGTTGAGTCGATTAGGAGGTCACCGTCATTATGATGAAGTGGTGGAAAAAGAATCCGGAACTGCACTATACCGTAGTCGTATTACAGCCACTATGGAAAGCCTTACCAATTCCCAAAAAAAGTCTGCTTCTAGTCGTTAGTGTGTACTGTTGTGTAGTGGTTACGGGTATTAGTATGATGGTGTACTTTCAAGGAGAAACGAAACGAATCTCTGCAGAGATTGATGAAGAGATACTATCACAGGAGGCAGAAACAACATTTTTAAACAGTGAAAGCTATCAATTTATAAAACAATTAGATGACAATGTGTTAGACCTAGAAGGCTTGTATCATTTAGTATTGTCCTCTATAGGAGACACACCTTTAGTGGTGGTCAGTACGCACAAAGAAGCAGAATCCCTAGATGTGGTAGTACAAGGGTCTACCCTAGATATGGTGCAGTGGTTGGTAGGGATGCAAAAGGTACATCCTACCTTGCGTTTTAGGATAGAGAAAATTATTCACTCACAAAGTGTGACTACTTTACAATGTAAGATTTATGAAAATACCAAAAATTAGTCCTAATGGTTTGTCAAAGTATAGTCGAGTATAGTAAAATAAAGTTAAAATTTACTACTAGATGGAAGAATGAGATATTATAAAACATGAAAACGACTATCAAGAGAAACATTATCCTCATTGGTTCTATGGGGAGCGGAAAAAGTCACTTAGGTCGAAATTTAGCGGATGCCAAAGGCTGGCAGTTTGTTGACACGGATCGAATATTAGAAAAACGATATAATATGCCTATTGCTGATATTTTTAAGACAATAGGTGAAAAGGCATTTCGTCGTGCAGAATTTGAAGTAATTAAAAAGGTGGCCATGTATCATGAAGCGGTGATTTCTGTAGGTGGAAACTTCCCTATTGACATGCGTACATTACGATATATGCAAAAATACTCTTTTATTGTAGGTATACGCGCTTCACATTATCGGATTGTAAATCGTGTCAATCGGTGGATTGGTAAGCGGCCGACTATGAATTATGATGATGTATCTGGGTATGTAGCATGGATGATGCGACGGTGGAAACCCTTATATCGCAAATGTGACCATGTGTTAGATACTACATACAGTCATACTGATGAATTGGTGACGAGTATTGACGGATCCATAAAGTCTAAGGGCATATATTTTAAACGGCGAAAAGTACACCAAGGTGAATAATATGAAACGTATAGCTATTTTAACAAGTGGTGGAGATGCACCAGGAATGAATGCAGTCATTCGTTCTATCACAAGAAGTGCAATATATGAAGGCCTCGATGTAGTAGGAATACAACGAGGCTTTTTGGGCGTTTTAGAAGAAGACTTTATTTCTTTGACTCGGCGTAGTGTAGGGAATATTGTGAACAAGGGAGGGACGATTTTAAAATCTTCCCGTTGTCTTGAATTTAAAGAACCTGAACATCAACAAAGAGGCTATGATAATTTACGTCGTCATGGTATTGACGGATTAGTCGTTGTTGGTGGAGATGGTTCTATGTGTGGTGCTAAGGTGTTGTCTGACCTAGGATTACCTACGGTGACAATTCCAGGCACTATTGATAAAGATATGAATGGTACCGATTATACAATCGGCTTTGATACAGCTCTTAATACCATCATTGATGGGGTGAGCAAAATTCGTGATACCTCTACGGCTCATGATCGTGTAGCCATTGTAGAAGTGATGGGACGACATGCAGGTCATATTGCTGTGTATGCTGGCGTCGCATGCGGTGCTGAGGTGGTACTGACACCAGAGGTGCCAATGACATTAGAAGAGGTAAAAGAATCATTAGAAAATACTACTCGTAATGGTAAAAAGAATAGTATTATTATCGTTGCGGAAGGAGCCTATAGCGCTTTTGAAGTGGCTCAATATATTAAAGCACATACATCCTATGCACCTTCTGTGACAGTGTTAGGTTATTTACAACGTGGTGGATCACCGTCTGCTTATGACGCATTAATGGCTGCTCGCTTAGGAGAGGCAGGAGTACGTGCCTTGCTAGAGGGACATACTCATCATCTAATAGGGGTTCATTGCAATCATATTGATGCGATAGCCTATGAGGAAGCAGTTACATGTGAGTATCCTTTAGATACTTCTTTATACCAATTAATACGAGTATTAGGACAATAATTTCATAGTTGTTTTGCTATTGTATTGTATAAGATAAAGAAAACTAACTTTAGTTTTCTTTTCTTTTTATCCTCTATCTATGGTATGTTTTGTTTTATACTATAGTAAAGGGCTACTTATAAAAGGAAGCTATCAGCAGGCGTAAACCAGTTTAAGGAGATAAAAGTCTATACTATATGTTGGGGCTTGGGCCTATTAGAGTAAGGAAACACCATTTTGGTGGTATTCTATATATAATCGATGGACGAAAGGAGATATTTTATGTGGAAAAATAAAAAATTATGGATTGCCATTGTGGCTATCTTAGTGGTAGCTATTGGTGGATGGCAATGGTATAGCAGTAGCCAAACAAAAGAGGCACCTACCTATACGACGGGAAAAGTAGGAAAAGGTAGTATTTCATCTACTATTAATGCAACGGGAACGATTAATCCTGTTCGCTATGTAGATGTATCTACCAATATTCCTGGCAAATTAGAATCTGTTTTGGTGAAAGCCAATCAGCATGTAACAGCAGGTCAGGTCATCGCTACTATTGATTCTCGTCAATTACAGGCTTCTGTAGATAATGCAAGGGCCACACTTAACCAAACAGCCACAGATTTGGATCGATACCGTACGTTAGTGTCACAAGGTGCAATTTCACAGCAAACCTATGATAATGCCTTAGCAGCCTATGAAAAAGCAAAAGCTAGTTATGATCAAGTAGCAGCAAACTTAACAGATAGTACTATTACAGCGCCTATGGATGGGACGATTATTGGAGAACCTTTGAAAGCGGGACAAACCATTGCTACTGGTATTTCTACACAAATGATCATTGCTACTATCGCTGATTTATCTGATTTAGAAATTTATTTAACAGTTGACGAAACAGATATTGGAAATGTAAAAGAAGGTGCCAAAGTAGATTTCACGGTCGATGCGCATCCTGGTAAGACTTTCACAGGTACTGTTAAAAGTATTTCTTTAGGTACAAAAGGTAGTATGGGAACGACCAGTTCATCTGTAGTGTATTATACAGTGCGCGTAGCAATTCCTGCTGGTGATGTAAGTCATTTCTTTCCTAGTATGACCGCACGTGCTACGATTCATGGAGAAGAACGACAAAATGTATTGATAGTTCCATTGGCTGCTGTTCGTTCTGATAAAGTGGGAGAATTTGTGTATGTCATCAAAAATGGTAAACCTCTTAGAACCAGTGTAAAAACTGGTATGACTGGTGATTCTACAATTGAAATTATTTCTGGAGTAGAAGAAGGTGATGAAATCATTATCAGTGGTGATGTAAGTGCGACGAAAAAACAACAACAGAGGGGGCCATTCTAATGGAAACTCCAAAAAAAGCAGTCATTACCTTGGAGGGGATTACGAAAACCTATGTGAATGGAAAGTTAACGGTACCAGTATTACATGGTATTGACTTGTCCATTTATGAAGGGGAGTTTACCTCTATCATGGGACCTTCTGGTTCTGGAAAGTCTACGTTTATGAATATCTTAGGGTGTCTTGACAGACCTACCAGTGGTTCCTATCGATTAGATGGAGAAGAAGTAGCTCATCTGGGGGATGATGAATTGGCCTATGTGCGGAATAAACGAATTGGGTTTGTGTTCCAAAGTTTTAATTTATTACCGAAGTTAACAGCCTTAGATAATGTAGCATTACCTATGGTCTATGCAGGAGTGTCTAAAGCAGAACGTAAAGCTAGGGCTGGTCAATTATTGACAGATTTGGGGCTCGGTACTCGGTTGGATCATATGCCAGCAGAATTATCAGGGGGACAACGGCAACGTGTAGCCATTGCCAGGGCATTGGCCAATGACCCAGCGATTATTATGGCGGATGAACCTACAGGTAACCTTGATTCAAAAGCGAGTTTAGATGTGATGCATATCTTTACGGAATTATACCAAGAAGGACGTACGATTATTCTAGTCACCCACGAACCAGATATTGCAGAATATGCAGGTCGCAATGTGGTTTTAAAAGATGGTCTTATTGTAGAAGATAGAATAAATCCTCATCTGAAAGGATTGCAGGTAGGAGGTGAAAGCCATGTATAAGGAAGGTTTCTTAATGGCTTGGTCATCTCTAATAGCCAATAAGATGCGGTCATTATTGACGATGCTAGGTATCATCATTGGTGTAGCGGCTGTGATTGCATTGGTATCTATTGGATATGGGGTTCGTCAACAAATCACAGAATCTATTTCCAGTTTGGGTAGTAATCTATTAATGGTCTATCCAGGGGCTCCTAGAACACCAGGGGTACGCCCTGTATCTGGTGCTAATAAAACGATAAAAATGGGCGACTATGAAGCTATTTCGAAGATGGATAGCGTGCAAGCAGCTTCACCAGTAGCAGCTAATTCGTATTTAACTGTGTACATGAGCAAGAATTGGACCACAACTGTGAATGGTGCTAATGCTGACTTTCAGTATGTAAACAATTGGACTATGAAATCAGGTCGTTTTATTACAGATAGTCAAATTGAACGCCGTGAACGGGTGGCAGTTATAGGTGCCACAGTGGCAAAAAACTTGTTTGGTAATGAAGATCCCATTGGTAAGGATATTCGGATTCATAAAAATTCGTTTAAAGTAGTAGGTGTCCTTGATGAAAAGGGTTCTGGTACTATGGGGAATGATCAAGATGATGTCATTGTAGTACCGTATACAACTATGATGGAACGTGTGATGGGTGTTGATTATTTGCGTATGATCTACATTCAAGCAAAAGAGGGCGAAGACTTAGAACGGGTGCAAGCAGATATAGAAAATATTTTGCGTGTCCGTCATGGCATTAAAAATCCTGATCTCGATGATTTTAATGTGAACAATATGGCGTCCATTATGAAGGCGGTAGAAGAAAATACGGCTACCATGACCTTATTCCTAGGTGCTGTGGCAGCGATTTCTTTATTAGTTGGGGGCATTGGTATTATGAATATCATGCTTGTGTCTGTCACAGAACGTACTCGAGAAATTGGTGTTCGTAAAGCCTTAGGAGCGACGTATCGAACGATTATTACACAGTTTTTAATTGAAGCCATCGTCATCTCTCTCGTAGGAGGTGCTATTGGTATTGTGGTAGGAATAGGGGCTTCACAACTGATTGCTACAGTAGCTAAGTTAAAAACTGTAGTGACCACAGGCCCTATTTTATTATCCTTTGGATTCTCTATGACGATAGGTCTTGTATTTGGTTTATATCCAGCTAGAAAAGCAGCTAAGTTAAATCCTATTGATGCCTTACATTATGAATAGCTGATTAAATACCAATATATATAGGAAACTAGGCCTATTATATATTGGTATTTTTCTTTTTCCCGAGAGAATATGATATAATATATAAATTGAAAGGATGTGTGTCTATGAAAATTAGTCAAGAGGAAATTAAGAATATTGCCTTATTATCCCGATTAGAAATTAAAGATTTAGAGGCTGCTGAAAAAGCCCTCAGTAATATCCTTACCTATGTGGAGGAATTAGAAGAATTAGATTTAACAGATGTAGAGCCAATGGCTCATGCGGTGCCATTACAAAATGTGTATCGTCCAGATGAGATGAAACAATCATTGCCACGTGAAGCGGCGTTACAAAATGCACCTGAAGAAGAGAATGGGTATTTCAGAGTACCTCGTGTTGTACAGAACTAGGAGAAGATACATGACTCTTTTTGAATTACATCAAAAATTAGTAAATAAAGAAATTTCTGCCCTAGAGCTTACAAAAGCTGTATTGGCACATAAAGGTAATGTAGAGCCAACAGTACATGCGTACTTGTCTGACTCTCATGAAGCGGCGTTAGCACAAGCAGAGGCTGTAGATGCAAAAATCGCCAAGGGAGAAACTATTTCGCCATTAGCAGGGATTCCTGGGGCGATTAAAGATAATATTTGTACAAAAGGTGTGGCCACTACATGTGGATCCCATATGTTGGAAAACTTTGTGCCTCCGTACAATGCTACTGTTATCGAAAAATTACAAGCTCAAGATGCTGTTATTTTGGGTAAATTAAACATGGACGAGTTTGCTATGGGTAGTTCCACAGAGAATTCTGCTTTAGGCAAAACGACAAACCCATGGAATCCAGATTATGTTCCAGGCGGATCTTCCGGTGGTAGTGCAGCGGCGGTTGCCAGTGGTAGCGCTATTTGGGCATTAGGCTCCGATACAGGTGGATCCATTCGTCAACCAGCATCCTACTGTGGCGTGGTTGGTTTGAAACCAACCTATGGCAATGTATCTCGCTATGGATTAATTGCTTATGCATCTTCGTTGGACCAAATTGGCCCTGTGACAAGAGATGTACGTGATGCAGCCATCGTGTTGAATGCTATTACAGGCCATGATTTCCATGATTCTACATCCATCCCAGGAGATCGTGTCGATTATACAAAAGCTCTTGTGAAAGATGTAAAAGGCTTGCGCATCGGTGTGCCTAAAGAATATTTTGGTGAAGGTTTACATCCAGAAGTGCGTGCAGCTCTGGAAAAAGCTATTGAAACGTATCGCAATATGGGTGCCACTATTGTAGATATTTCCTTGCCAACTACAAAATATGCCTTGTCTGCGTACTATATCATCGCTTTAGCAGAAGCTAGTTCTAACCTAGCTCGTTATGATGGAGTTAGCTACGGCCTTCGCGTGCCAGCAGATAATTTAGTGGAAATGTCCACTAAAACTCGTACGGCAGGCTTTGGTGAAGAAGTACAACGCCGTATCTTGTTAGGTACCTATGTATTGAGTTCTGGTTATTATGATGCATACTATTTAAAAGCTCTAAAAGCTCGTCGGTTGATTAAAAATGAGTTTGATGCAGCATTCCAAGAATGTGATGTATTATTAACACCAACCGCTCCGAATACAGCTTTTAAATTTGGTGAAAAAATCAACGATCCATTGACTATGTATTTAGAGGATGTATGTACAGTGCCAGTTAACTTGGCAGGTATCCCAGGTATCAGTATTCCTGCTGGATTTGGTTCTAATGGTATGCCAATCGGTATGCAATTATTGGCGCCTGCTATGGGTGAAAGTACATTGTTGCAAGCAGCCTATAGCTTTGAACAAGAATGTCCTGAATTTACAAAATTGCCAACTATGGGAGAATTGAAACTATGAAATATGAAACAGTCGTAGGCCTTGAAGTTCATACTGAACTGAAAACAAATTCAAAAATTTTCTGCTCCTGTACAACGGCCTTCGGGGGCGACCATAATACACATGTATGTCCAACTTGCTTAGGTTTACCAGGAACAATGCCTGTATTTAACCAAAAAGTGTTGGAATATGCTATCAAAGTCGGTTTAGCATTAAACTGTGAAATCGTACTATTCAATAAATTTGACCGCAAAAACTATTATTACCCAGATTTGCCTAAAAACTGGCAAACTTCTCAATTTGACTTGCCTATTTGCGTAAACGGTCATCTTGATGTAGAGGTGAATGGTGAAACTCGTCGCATTCGTATCAACCGTATCCATATGGAAGAAGATGCTGGTAAATTAGTGCATAGTGGTGCTACTATTTCTAGCTCTGATAGCTCCAATGTAGACTACAATCGTACAGGTGTACCATTGTTAGAAATCGTATCAGAACCTGATCTTCGTTCTGGTGAAGAAGCGCGCCAATATGTGGATAAAATTCGTGCTATTGTACAATACTTAGGCGTATCTGACGGACGTATGGAAGAAGGTAGTTTGCGTTGTGATGCGAACATTTCTATTCGACCAGTAGGGGAAACTAAATTAGGCACAAAAACTGAAATCAAGAATATGAACTCTTTAACAGGTATCCAAAAAGGCATTGAATACGAAGCACTTCGTCAAGCAGAAGCATTGGAAGACGGAGAAACGATTGTTCAAGAAACTCGTACTTGGGACGATAGTAAAGGTATCACTCTTTCCATGCGTAAGAAAGAGAAGGAAAATGACTACCGTTTCTTCCCAGAACCAGATTTGGTACCTATTGTAGTAGACCCTAACTATGTAGAAGAAATTCGTCAATCCTTACCAGAATTGCCAGAAGCGAAACAACAACGCTTCATGGAATCCTATGGATTGTCTAGTGAAGATGCGCGTACATTGACGAGCCAACGCGGTACAGCGGACTATTTTGATGCTGTCGTAGAGGCTGGAGCAGATGCAAAAACGGCATCTAACTGGATCATCGGTGATTTGGCAAAACTTGTGAACGATGCTGGTATTTCTTATACGGATAGCAAAGTACAACCAAAACAATTGGCTGATATGATTAGCCTAATTGAAAAAGGCACGATTTCTGGTAAAATTGCAAAACAAGTCATTGTCAAAATGTTTGAAACTGGTAAAAATCCAGACAAAATTGTAGAAGAAGAAGGCTTAGTTCAAATTACCGATACAGGAGCTATTGAAGAAATTGTAAAACAAGTCATCGCGGATAATCCAAAATCTGTGGAAGATTTCAAATCTGGTAAAGGTAAAGCTATCGGATTCTTGGTGGGCCAAGTGATGCGTGCCTCTAAAGGTAAAGCCAATCCTGGCGTAGTGAATGAATTGTTGGAAAAACACTTGCAGGCTCTATAGGAGTGACTATGAGTGAAGAACAAAAGTATGATGGAGGGACACGTGTTATTTCAGAAGAGGAATTGCGTGACTTTGATGGTACAACAATAGATGAAGAGGGGCGTACATATGACGCTCCTCGTTATCAATCTTCTCAACAGGAACAAGACCAATTTCAAACCATTCCTAATATGAAGATATTTTTGTGGAATGCTCTTAGCTGGAAGTGGAAACTAGGCATAGCAGTAGGCGTCATGATGCTTATTATAGTGTTATTTACACTAGCTAAATTTATCATTGCTGGTGCCTTTGTGATTATTTTAGCTTGGCTAGTAATGCGTTTGTTGGGAAAGTTATTTTTTTAAATGTAAATACAGAGGTTGTATTACTATGGAACAAACATTTTCATGGAAGCGGTTTGCGTGGCTAGGGATAGGAACGTTTTTGTTCTATCTGTTTATGGCATGGGCGCTGCCTATGACGGATACAGTGGAATCAAACTACGCTTTGTCTGCCGTAACCATGATGAAACATGGAGAGTTTTTGTCTCCTATGATTTATGACATGTATTGGTATGATAAACCAATTATGGCATATTGGGGGCTTATACTGTCCTACTCTTTGTTTGGTATCTCTGATTTGGCTGCTCGATTGCCATCCATTGTCGTTTCTACTTGTACAGTATTAGCGATGTATCGGATGGCTTTCAGTATATATCAAGTAGAACGGATTGCTATGTGGAGTGCCATTGCCCTAGGAACAGCGTTAGAATTTTGGTATATCGGTCATGCTGTCGTGACGGATGGATATTTATTTCTCTTTTCTATGGGTATTTTTTACTATTTATATCGTGGTATCACTGGTGAAAGTCATCGCCATATGGTCTATGCGTATATGTTTGCTGGGTTAGCGGTGCTTACCAAAGGCCCTGTAGGGATCGTGCTACCAGGGATTATTTTAATTCTATATGTGGCCTTGAATCGTCGTATGGATTGGTTCAAATATGTCTTTTCTTGGAAAGGTATTCTTGCCTTTATCCTAGTTGTAGCACCGTGGTATGGATATATGTACCATGTTCATGGAGATACATTTATCCAAGGATTTTTAGGCCTACATAATATAACGAGGGCTACTGTACCAGAACATCCTGAACATAATTGGTGGTATTTATATTTTGCCTTGTTGCCAGTATGCATGATGCCATGGACTAGCTTTGTAGTTCGTGGTATCAATGAACAGAAACACGCCTATATTTGGTATTGGTCTATTTTTTGGTTTGTAGGAACTATTCTGTTCTACACGTGTATGGCCACTAAATATGTTACCTACACATTTATTATGCTGATTCCTTTGGCATTATGGGCAGGCATGGGCATTCATGCTTGTATAGAAGGATACAAAGAGTGTAAGATGACATGGAGGGTGTTTACCCTATATGCACTGGGTGGATTTCCATTTTTACTAGGATTAGTCATAGTGGGATTGAGTATATCTTTGTCACATAGTGCGTATCTTTGGATTAGTTTGGCAGTGACTGTGTTGACGTTTATTTATGCCGCTAGTAAACGAACAGGGTCTGTCTTCGTGTGCAGTATGGCAACGAGTACGATCATTTTTTATTTAGCATTAGTTCCTAACTTAGTGCCAGTTATGGAAGACCAATCTGGAAAAGTATTAGCCAATGAAGTGATGACATTGGAAGGCACTACGCCATTAGAGGTGTATCAATATGGCAATTATCGTACGTCTTTATCTTATTATTTGGGACGGACTACTTCCTTCATACATTACAAAGAATACGAAAGTGTTTGGGAAAATGGGAAAAATATCATGCCTATGGTGAAACCTACTGACTTGGCAAAAGATACAGAGAAACTATCACGTGCTTTGATTTATGTGCCAAATAAATACGCAACGTATTTTAAAGAAACAAATTTATATGACCAGGTTCAACCTGTAGAAAGAAATTCTCTAGGAGTCTTTTACAAAGCGAAATAATGGTAATTATAGTATTGGGGATGCTCCTAGGGAGTATCCCCAATAAGTTTCTGTTACTATAGGACAGGCGGCATGAGACCTACATTCAAGGAATATTGTATGACTCGATAATAAATGAAGGAGGACAGAGAAAGCGATTCTAAAAGGCTTATGTTTATATACAAAAAATAGATATGAAACAGGCACCAACTCAATAGCTGGTGCCTGTTTTGTGCTTGTAGTAGTTTATTTCGCCTCAGGATCTAAGGACAACGGTTGTGTACCTAACATTGTAGTTAAGTTATTGATATTAAAGCGATAGGCTTTATTGGAGAAATCTCGTGTTACATCATAGTTACCAGATGGAGCATGTATGATGCCCACTAGCATATCATACAATAAGTCATTGGTGAAATATTGTTGTTCATGATTGCGTAGGGTAATTGCTGTTTCTGGATACGCATTACGATATGTAGGAGATAAGTACACCCACATTGGTATCCGTGTCATTCCAAAGTTGAAAATGTCTGGATTGTGAGATGTTTTAATATTTTCTCCGTGGTCAGAGAAATAGACCATGGCTTGTAAGTTTAAGTTATCCTTAGCATAGGTGTAAATTTCTTGTAACAGCCAATCAGTATATAGTTGGCTATTTGCATAAGCTTCAATTCCTTCAGGGTTTGGACCTTGTTTCCATTTGCTGAACTCGTGAGGATATCTATCGTTGTAGTAGATATGACTACCCATAATATGGATGACGATGAAATTATTTTGGTTCTTTGGTACGTCTTTTAAAAGTGGTAACAAAGCGCCATCATATTGATCAGAGAAGGCATAGGATTCATGAGCCCAACGGGGCGTATCACTTGCTTTTGCAATGAGAGAGATAGCTGTATCGTATTCACCATATACACCTTGGTTAGATAACCAAGAGGTGTGATATCCAGCTTTTTTTGCTACATCGATAATGGTTGTGGCATCAAAGAATGGTTTGTCGTCATATTGATTGCGCTCTGTTAAGGCTCTTTCCAAGGTTGGTACAGTCTGCACATAGGAAGAGTAAGCGTGTTTAAAGACATTGAAGTTTGGATTTTGATACAGGGAACCTTGCCATGGAGTATCATCGTAAGGGAAGCCAGGAGTATACATTTTCATGTAATCTCTAGAAGAAGATTCTCCAATGACTAAGATGACAGTACCTGGAGTTTTTTGCGCCGCTGTTTCGGTAGTGCTTAATTGTAAATTGTTAAATACACTAACATGCTTATCATTATAAGATTGCAACTCTTTCATATAGGCTCGAACTTCTAGCCAATTGCTGACAATATCTGTACGAGGGAAAAGGTAATATCCACCATACACGATGAGGGCGATGGATAGAATCCATTTTATATCATCTTGATATCGCTGAAAGAAAGAGGAATAGAACACAGTAGGCTCATCGTTCGTTTGAGCTTTTACATTGGCAAAGTATAAAAGACCAAGTATGATAGCGATACCTATGATAGCCCCTCCGATGCCACCTACGCCGATAATATTTTTTACAAATCCTAAGGCTTCCTCGGGGTTGGTTTGATACAATGCCATCATAGTGGCAGGAGTAATACAATGCCAAGTGGATAGATAGTACCCGATTTGACCAACTGGTATAAGGAGCAATGCTACGTCAAGGATGCTGTATAGAGCAGACCAAATACGTTTTGCCTTTCCCCATTGTAGTAGCCAATAGTGGGTGACACTAAGACCACAGAATAAGACTAGACCAAATAAAAAATCGTTGGCGAATTCGTAGAAGTAAAAAGGCTTTTCATAAGACCAGTGAAATAAGAGCGGGAATGTTAATGCCCAACTGATACCTACGATGCCATGACCAATGATATATCCCTTTGTAAAGGAACTACGAATGATCGATTGTAAGACTGTTAAGCCTACAATAGTAGGAACGAATAAGGTAAGGATATCTTCTATGTCAAACCCTAAAGTAATTGGTTCGTAGATGTAAAATAGTGCCACTGCGATGATAGTGGACACGATGGTATACAGTCCCAACTGTTTCCATCTTTGACGATGCATAGTGTCGCCTCTCTTTCTGGGTGTAGCAATTTTCGCCCATTTCATTTATAATACTTATTAGATACATACGTTGGTATGTCTATGTATTATTCTAACTGTTTCTAATAGGAAATGCAATTTTTTCATACAAGGTGTGGTGAAAGCCATACCTTTATTTTTGGTAGAAAGGAGTTTTCATGAATACCTACGATTTTAAACTGGATATTTTTGAAGGCCCTTTGGATCTTTTGTTGCATTTGATTGAAAAGAATCAGATTGATATATACGATATTCCCATTGTGCATATCACCTCACAATATATGGATATACTCAAAACTTGGAATCAATTTGATATTGCCTATAGTAGTGAGTTTTTAGTGATGGCAGCTACGTTGTTGCAGATTAAGTCACGCCTTTTATTGCCTAAGATAAATCATAAGGATGAAAGTGATACAGAAGATCCACGAGACGAATTGGTGAATCGATTGGTGGAGTTTAAACGCATCAAAGAATTGACGGAGCTCCTAGAAGAACGTGTATCCGATGGATCCTATGTATTTAATAGACCGGAAGAGCTTAGCCAAGTGGGATTAGATCTTGTTTGTACTGTGGAGTGGGATGCATTAGTGGCATGCTTTCAGAAAGTGCAGGAACGATATGATCGACCTGAGGTAGAAGCTCCCAAAGTTATGATGGAACGTGAAGAATATACATTGGAACAAGGGATTGAAGATGTATTACTAGCGACGAGGAATCAACAAGTGCCCTGTGTAAATTTATTTGCTTCGGTACAGACGAAGGAAGAAAGTGTGGTTACATTTTTGGCATTATTAGAGTTAATGAAACGTCAACTATTGCGAATTATAGTGGGCAATCACGATATATATAACGTGATTGTAGAAGGTATAGAAGAAGGAGATGCGCTGTGAATAGCATTGAATTTCAGCAGTTAGAGGCTGTCTTATTTGCAGCAGCTACCCCTTTAACGATAGATACATTAGCGGATATTTTTGAAGTCTATGCGCCAGAAGTTGAAAAAGCTATCAAAGGTTACGAAGACAGCTTAATACAGGAACGGCGAGGAATTAGGATTCGTAAAAGTGCATCCGGTATAGAACTAGTGAGTGCTCAAGAATGCAGTGAATTTGTTACTAAAATTCGCCACAGAGATGAAAAGCTATCTGGAGCGGCTATGGAAACGTTGGCGGTTATTGCTTTTAAACAGCCTATCACAAAAGGTGAAGTAGAAGAATTTCGTGGTGTGAACTGTGAAAAAGTATTAAAACAATTATTGGCCCGTGACATGATTGTAGAGTTAGGACGAAAGGAAACTATCGGACGTCCTGTGATTTACGGAACATCGGATAACTTTTTAAGGACTGTAGGTGCCAATTCTATTGAAGAATTGCAACAGTCTATGCCTCTTTCAGCGGGGTTATCCATAGATATAGAAGGAGATTAATATGGAACTAGAACGTTTGCAAAAATATATTGCCCGTTGTGGTGTGGCATCACGACGAAAAGCAGAAGAATTGATTACTTCTGGCAAAGTACTTGTGAATGGTAAATATGTAAAAGAACTGGGTGCAAAGGTAAATCCTACACGGGACCGCGTTAAAGTGGATGGACAACTATTGGAGCCAGAGGCATTGGAATATTATATTTTTAACAAGCCAAAAGGGGTGATTACATCCATTACAGATCCTGAAGGACGCAAAACTGTTATGGATTATATTAACTCTGTAAAAGTTCGTATTTATCCTGTAGGCCGATTAGACTACCATACAGAAGGATTATTACTATTGACGAATGATGGAACTATGGCGCAAAACTTAGCCCATCCATCAAAAGGTGTGACGAAAACCTACGAAGTAAAAGTAAAAGATCGTGTGCTTGATGAACATTTAGAACAGTTAGCAGTAGGTGTCAAACTAGAAGACGGTGTAACTGCACCTTGCGAAATTACAGACTACGGATTTAATGGAAAAACAGGTCTTACCACTGTAGAAATTACCATCCATGAAGGGCGTAATCGTCAAGTCCGTCGTATGTTTGAACACTTTGGGTACTCTATTCATAATTTGAAACGTATTAATTATGCAGGATTGAATTTGAAAGGGTTGAAACGTGGGGCTTTCCGTAAATTAACCCGTGAAGAAGTGAAACAATTACAAGCTATAAAATAAGGATACATATGAAAAAAATTATTGTCATCGGTGGCGGCGCTGCAGGTCTTATGGCTGGCGTTCGAGCTGCACAATTAGGTGCCTCTGTGCGCATCATTGAAAAAATGAAGATGGTGGGCCTTAAAATGGGGATTACAGGAAAAGGGCGTTGTAATGTGACCAATGCAGCTCCTATAGAAGATTTTATTAAGCAAACGCCTGGAAATGGTAAATTTCTATATAGTGCGTACCAACAATGGACAAATGAAGATATGATTCATTTGCTCAATAGTTGGGGTGTCCCTACTAAGGTTGAGCGCGGTGGCCGTGTGTTTCCAGAGTCTGATAAAGCAACGGATGTGCGCAATGCTTTTATAGACACGTATCGTAAATTAGGTGGACAACTTCACTTAGAAGAAACTGTTAAGGATTTAATCCTACGAGATGGCGCTATTACAGGTGTGATTACAGATAAAGGAACCTATGAGTGCGATGCAGCTATCATCGCTACGGGAGGGATGTCCTATCCATTGACTGGCTCCACTGGAGATGGCTATGAATTAGCCTCTTCTGTGGGACATTCTATCGTGGAATTGAGACCATCTTTAATTCCTTTAGAAACAAAAGAACATTGGGTGAAAGACTTAATGGGGCTGAGCCTTAAAAATGTAGAAGTCTCTATTATTGCGAAAAATAAAGTGCAGACAAAACAATTTGGAGAAATGCTATTTGCCCATTTTGGGGTCACAGGACCGATTATTTTATCAGCTTCTCATACAGTGACCAAATTATTGAAGAAAAAGGTAGATCCCATTACTATTGAAATTAATCTAAAACCAGCATTAATTAAAGAGGTTTTAGATAAGAGGGTACAACGTGATTTCAGTGAGTCTCAAAATAAGCAATTAGTGAACGTATTGAAAGGTTTATTGCCATCCAAGTTAATTCCAGTTATATGTCAATTAGCAGAATTAGAAGGAACCAAGGCGATTCACGATATTACCAAAGAGGAGCGCTTGCGACTAGTGGATGCCATACAACATATGCGACTCACCGTACATAAACCTCGCCCTATAGCGGAGGCCATTGTGACAGCTGGTGGCATTTCTGTAAAAGAAGTAGATCCAAAAACGATGCAATCTAAATTGGTGCATGGTTTATATATGGCAGGAGAAGTCTTGGATGTGGATGCGTTCACAGGGGGCTATAATCTGCAAGTTGCGTTTTCTACAGCCTACGTAGCTGCTACTCATGCAGCAGAAGGAGGAGTCTAATATGAATCGACGAATTTCCGTAGCCATTGATGGTCCTGCTGGTGCAGGTAAAAGTAGTATTTCTAAAGTAGTAGCCAAGAAATTAGGGTATTTATATATTGATACAGGAGCTATGTATCGTGGCATTACCTGGGCACTACTGAATGCGGGTATATCTATTGATGATGTAGATGCAGTAGAAGCTGCTTTGTCTAAGATTCAATTAGAACTACGTGTAGAAGAAACGGGTTTATCTGTATGGGTAAATGGAACAGATGTATCCCAAGATATCCGTACGCAATATGTGACAAGTCACGTGTCTCAAGTGGCTGCACAAAAAGCAGTGCGCACTAAGTTGGTAGAAATGCAACGTCACATGGCATCAGCGGGCGGTGTGATTCTTGATGGTAGGGATATTGGTTCCGTTGTGTTACCTAATGCGGAATTAAAAGTCTATCTAACAGCATCTGTGGAGACTCGTGGGCATCGACGTTGGTTGGAGCTGAAAGATTCCGAGAATATCTCTTTGGAAGAAGTATGTCGTACTGTAGCAGAGCGAGATGCCATGGATATGAATCGAAAGGAATCTCCTCTTGTATGCGTAGATGATGCAGTGGTTGTAGAAACGGATCATCTTAGTATAGAAGAAACTGTTCAAACTCTTGTTGACTTAATTCGTAAAGCGGAACTAGGAGGGCATCATGGATAAATTTTCTGAATGCTTATGGAGATCTGCGTTTACCATCGTTTATGGATGGTGGTATGGCACAAAGGTATATGGGAAAGAAAATGTACCTAAAGAAGGGCCGGTCATTATTTCTCCAAACCATAAGAGTAATAATGACCCTCCTTTATGTGGCTTTGCATTACCACGTCATGTGAACTTCATGGCAAAAGAAGAGCTATTTAGAAATCCAATTTCTAAATTAGTTTGTACTTGGCTAGGAGCCTTTCCGGTGCGACGAGGTGGAGTCGATAAATTAGCTATTCGTCATGCTATGAATTTATTGAAGGATAATTTAATGCTTGGTATTTTTCCAGAAGGGACACGACAAAAGGGTGATTCTTTAGGGCGCTTTCACGATGGCGTAGCTTCGATGGCGTTGCGTACAGGGGTGCCAGTAGTACCGATAGCCATTGTAGGAAGCGATAAAATGATTCGTGGAGAAGTAGCTGTTATTATTGGAAAACCGATTGTAGTAGCAAAAGCAAAAGCAACTGTAGAGGCTATTGCAGACGTGAATGATGTGGTAAAAACAGCTATCCAAACTATGATTGATGAATATAAAGCAGGTAAGTATAAATAGGGGAATGCTATGTTTACAATACGATTAGCAGAAAATTGTGGGTTTTGCTACGGCGTAAAGCGTGCTGTTACTATGGCAGAAAAAGCAGCAGACTCACAAGATTTGAGTTATACATTGGGACCAATTATTCATAACCCTCAAGTAGTAGGTCGGTTAGAAGATAATGGTGTCTATGCCATTAATGAATTGAGTGATGTAGAAGAAGGTACTATTATCATTCGCTCCCATGGGGTTGGTCCAGAAGTATATGAAGAGGCAGAAACAAGAGGTTTACCAGTTATAGATGCCACCTGTCCTCATGTGCAAAAAGCACAAAGAGATGCGAAGTCAGTTGTTGATGAAGGGCTTACGCTCATTATCTTGGGTGAAAAGAAACATCCAGAAGTAAAGAGTATTAATCTATGGGCAGGTAATAAAGGTATTATAGTAGAAACAGAAGAGGATGCTAGAAATATTCAATTCGTGGAAAAAATTGGAGTTGTAGTACAAACTACCTTTTCACAATTTAAGTTTCAAAGTATAATAAAAATATTAGAACAAAAATCTAATGATCAAAAGATCTTCAAGACAATTTGTCAGGCTACTGAGGAACGTCAAAATTCTGCTGTAGCTTTGGCGAAAGAAGTGGATCTTATGATCGTGGTAGGTGGGAAGAACTCCGGCAACACGACTAGATTAGCAGAAGTATGTCGTGATGTAGGGTGTACTACATACCACATCGAAACTGCTACTGAAATACAAATGACGTGGTTGAAAGACGTCACAACAGTAGGAGTCACGGCTGGTGCATCGACACCAGACTGGATAATTAAGGAGGTCATTCAGACGATGGAAAATTTTGCAGAATTATTTGCAGCATCAGAAGCGCAAGCAGAAGAATTTAAGAAAGGTAATGTGATTGAAGGGGAAGTTGTACAAATCGATGACGAACGTGCATATGTATCCTTTGGCTACAAAACAGAAGCACAACTAGAGAGAAAAGAAATGGCATACCCTACACCAGCTTCTGCTAAAGATGTATTAAAGGAAGGCGATAAAATCAAAGCTGTTATCCTTAACCACATCAAAGAAGATAGCCCAATTTATCTTTCTATCACTCGTTTGGCTAAAGATGAAGATTGGCAATATGTTATTGAAGCACAAGAAAAAGATGAACCAATCATCTGTAAAGGTGTGGATGCAATTCCTGCAGGTTTAGTCGTAACTGTTAAGTCTTTACGTGGTTTTATTCCACTTTCCCAAGGTGACATTCACTTCGTGAAATCCCTTGATAACTTAGTAGGTACAGAATTCGAAGCTAAAGTACTTGAAGTTGAAGAAAAGAAAAACCGTTTAGTTCTTTCTCGTCGTGAAGTACTTGAAGTGGAACGCCAAGCTAAATTAAAAGAAGCGTTAGCAAATGTAGAAGTTGGCGGTACTTACAAAGGTACTGTTCGTAAAATCATGCCTTATGGCGCATTTGTTGATATCGGAGGAATCGAAGGTTTACTTCACATTTCCGACATTTCTTGGCAAAAAATTAAACGCGTTGAAGACGTGTTAGCGGTAGGTCAAGAAATCGATGTTAAATTACAATCCTTTGATGAAGAAAACAGCAAAATCTCTTTATCTTTAAAAGCATTATCCAAAAGCCCATGGGACGTTGCAGAAGAAACTATCCATGTAGGTGATGTAGTAACTGGTAAAGTAGTTCGCACAGTACAATACGGTGCATTTGTTGCTATCAACGATGATATCCAAGGTTTACTTCACATCTCTCAAGTGACTAAACAACGTAATGCAAAAGTAGAAGACTACTTGAGCCGCGGTCAAGAAGTAGAAGTAGAAGTAATTTCTTTCAACAAAGATGAAAAGAAATTAGGTTTAAAATTAACTGAGTTAATGGAACCAGTAGCAACTGAAGAAGAAGCTGAATAATTTCTAGATAATAGAAGAACAGTAGGTCCAATGGACCTACTGTTCTTTTTTTGCTTTCGTTTATGTGATACAATATAAGTTGATAAACTATGTGTTCTTACTCTTCCTTTGAGGAAGTTGAAATATGAGGTGAAAGCATGTCAAAACCATTAGTTGCGGTCGTAGGAAGACCGAATGTAGGAAAGTCTACATTATTTAATGCCATTGTTAATAAACGAATTTCGATCGTAGAAGATATTCCAGGTGTTACACGGGATAGAATTTATTTTGATGCAGAATGGCTACAACGTGAATTTACTATGATTGACACTGGTGGGATTGAGTTTATTACTGCAGAAAGTCATGAAATTCCTAAAATGATGCGTTTTCAGGCACAACTAGCGATTGAAGAAGCTGATGTGATTCTCTTTGTTGTAGATGGTAAGCAAGGGATTACCATTGCTGATGAAGAAGTGGCCAACTTGTTGCGTGCTAGTGGTAAGCCTGTGATTTTAGTAGTTAACAAAATCGATAGTGTAAATCAAGAGGCTAATATTTATGAGTTCTATAATTTAGGTATTGGTGATCCAATTGGTATTTCTGCTAAAAATTTGATGAATTTAGGTGATTTACTTGATGATGTAGTGAAACATTTTCCTCCACAAAGTGCTAGTGAGGAAGATGAAGATACAATCCATGTAGCCTTGATTGGGCGTCCTAATGTGGGTAAATCATCTCTAACAAATGCCTTATTAGGTCAAGAACGTGTTATTGTTAGTGATGTGGCTGGTACAACACGTGATTCTATCGACACCCATTGGAGTCATGATGGACAGGATTTTGTATTAATCGATACAGCAGGTATGCGACGTAAATCTCGTATTGATGCACCTGTAGAAAGATATAGTATTGTTCGTTCTCTCCGTGCTATTGATCGCTCTGATATTGTTGTTTTAGTATTAGATGCTACAGATGGAGTAACTGAACAAGATAAAAAAATTGTTGGCTATGCTCATGAATCTGGAAAAGGTTTAGTCATCGTTGTCAATAAATGGGATCTGATTGAAAAAGACGATAAAACTACATTGCGATTCACAGAAGATATATATGATGAAATGGGATTTTTGCGTTATGCTCCGATCTTGTTTGCTTCAGCTTTAACGAAACAACGTGTTCATCGCTTAGCAGAATTAATTAAATATGTATCTGAGCAACAACATATGCGTATTTCTACAAGTGTGTTGAATCAATTGTTATCGGATGCACAAACAGTTAATCCAGTGCCATCTCGTGGTGGACGTATTCCTAAAATTTATTATATGACACAGGCTAGTGTAAAACCGCCAACATTTATATTATTTGTGAATGAACCTGAATTGATTCATTTTTCCTATATGCGTTTCTTAGAAAATCGACTTCGAGAATCCTTTGGATTTGAGGGAACTCCAATTCGCTTAGTACTTCGTGGTAAGAAGGGATCTGATGAAGAATGATAACGGTGGAAATTGTTGTATTAGTTTTACTTGCATACGTAATAGGTTCTATTCCTACAGGTTTAATTATTGGAAAGCTATGTTTTCATACAGATGTACGTCAATATGGTAGTAAAAATATTGGTGCTACCAATACGTATCGTGTACTAGGGATGAAAGCTGCTTTGCCTGTTTTCCTAGGGGATGCTGGAAAGGGTGCCATAGGAGTTCTCTTATTTTCGCCGAATCCAGAATGGATGATTGTAGGTGGCTTATGTGCTATGATTGGTCATAATTGGTCTATTTTTCTTGGCTTTTCTGGCGGTAGAGGGGTTGCGACAGGATTGGGGGTACTCATTGCATTATCTTCTATAGCGGCTATAATTTGCTTTGCTGTATGGGGCATTATTGTCAAGTTTACTTCCTATGTGTCCTTAGGATCTATCGTAGCAGCTACTCTTGTGCCTATTGTGATGTATTGTTTATCTGAACCTTTACCATACATCATCTTTGGCGCTATAGCGGCATTATTTGTCGTATTCCGTCATAGAGAAAATATTGTACGTCTTTTGCAAGGAAAAGAATTAGCTGTTAAACGTATTACAAAGGATAAGTAATTATGAAAATTGCAGTCATTGGATCAGGTAGCTGGGGCACTGCATTAGCTCTAAAAGGGCTAGAGGCGGGGCATCAAGTGACGATGTATTGTCGCACGGAAGAAAAAGCAAATTATTTGCGTGAATATCGTATTAACCCTTATTTGCCAGATGTAGTTTTACCACTTACTTTAGAGTTTCAACATTCTTATAGCAAAGCTTTACAAGATGCAGAAGTGGTATTGATGGTTACTCCATCAACTTATGTGAGGCGTACTCTACAAGAATTAAAGCCCTATCTAGGACCTTCTATGATTATAGTAGGTTGCTCTAAAGGATTGGAAAAAGATAGTGAAAAGCGATTATCTCAGGTTATTGAAGAAGAGGTACAGGGCTTAGTGAAAGCAACGGCTATTTTATCTGGGCCTAATCATGCAGAAGAAGTAGGCCGTGGTTTGCCGGCTGCCACAGTTGTAGCAAGTCAAAATGAAGATGCTATATGTAGTTTGCAACGTGCTTTGGGAGGTCCTAGTTTTCGAGTGTATGGGAATACAGATGTAATCGGCGTAGAACTAGGAGGAGCCACAAAAAATATTATTGCTTTAGCAGCGGGAATTGCACATGGCATGCAATTAGGAGATAATTTGTTAGCAGCCTTATTAACTCGTGGTCTTCATGAAATGACAAAGTTTGGTGTTGCCATGGGAGCAAAATCAGAAACCTATGCAGGGCTTTCAGGAATGGGAGATTTAATCGCTACTTGTATGAGTCCCCATAGTCGGAATCGGCGAGCTGGACAAAAGTTGGCAAATGGAGAAACTATGGAGGATATCATTAATCGATCCCAAATGGTGGTAGAAGGTTTTTTTGCAGTACGTATTATATATGACATAGCTAAAGTAAAAGGGATTGATATGCCTATTACTAATGCTTTGTATGAGGTATTATATCATCAAGTTTCTCCTGCTGAGGTGTTGATGCAGTTAATGATGCGAGATGTAAAACAAGAAGTTTGTAATAAGTAACAGATTATGAGGAAGATTTTATAAAAAATCTATTGTACCCCATAGTAAAATCATGTAGAATATACAAGTATAGGTAGTAAATTATATGAGAATTATTTCAGGAACAGCCAAAGGGCATACTATACAGGCTCCGAAGGGGATGGATACAAGACCTACACAAGATCGAGTGCGTGAGAGTATTTGTAATGTTATACAAAGTCGAAGAGGATTTTTTGAAGCTCAGGTGCTAGATTTGTTTTCGGGTACTGGCGCATTAGCCATAGAGTCCTTAAGTCGAGGTGCTAGTCATGCCATCGCAGTAGATACACGCACTGTTGATTGTATCCAAAGTAATAGCCGACACTGTAAAGTAGATGATCGATTAGAAATTATGAAATGTACTATGGAATCAGCACTTACACGGTTACAAGGAAAGCAGTTTCAGTTAATATTTTCAGATCCCCCTTATGAAAAAGGGTATGTTCAAAAAACTTTGGACTTAGTGGACGAGTTACAATTACTTACCGAAGATGGCTTTTTAATTATAGAACGCCATAAGAATGAAACTCTAGAATTATTGCCTAAGTGGGTGGTTGTGAAAGCTTTATCCTTTGGGTATACTCGCGTTGACATTCTTTGTCGAGAACCATAGAAAGGGGCTTATACTGTGAGAATTGGAGTTTGTCCAGGTAGTTTTGATCCTGTTACAAATGGACATATAGATATATTTGAGCGCGCTAGTAAATTAGTGGATAAGTTAATAGTAGTAATTTTAGAAAATCCAAATAAGAAGTATTTATTCACTTTGGATGAGAGGGCAGAGTTAATTCGTCAATCTGTATCACATATTTCTAACATTGAAGTTGATTTTGGAAGCGGTTTGTTGAATGAGTATGTGAAATCACGAGATAGTCATATCATCATCCGTGGACTTCGAGCTTTAAGTGACTTTGAATATGAATTTCAACGTGCTTTGTTTTCAAAATATTTGGATGATGAGATTGAAACTGTTTTTATTATGACCAATAATAAATATGCCTTTGTAAGCTCTACAGGTATACGGGAATTGGCTAGGTATGGTGGTAAGTTAGATGGCTTAGTACCTACAGTTGTGAAACAAGCATTGGAAGATAAATTTCATAGAAAACAAGATAAATAGGAGGACATCATGAGAACAGAAAAATTATTAGAAGAGTTGGAAAATTTAATTGTTACTAGTAACAATATGATTATGACAAATAAAAAATTAATTGAAGAAGAAGAAATTATGCGTATTGTAGATGCATTAACAGAATCTTTGCCTCTTGAATTAGAAGAATCTCGTCGTATTGTAGCAGAGCGTGATCGTATTGTAGCGGAAGGTCAAAAACAAGCGGATGCATTAATTGAACAAGCGAAAGAATACATTCAAAAATTAACAGAAGAAAGTGAATTGGTAAAACAAGCACAAGAACATGCTAATCATATTATTGCAGAGGCTAATAAATCTTCGGAAGAACTCAAAAATAGTTCTATTCAATATGCTAGTGATGTATTCAAATATGTAGAATCTAATTTAGAGCGTACATTAGAAGCATTGCAAGAAAATCGTCAAACATTGCACAAATAACATTAATTAAGCACTTTTTGAGAGGTACTCTTAAAAGGTGCTTTTTATTAAAATTAGAGATTTTTATATTTGCTAGTCATACAAAATTAAAAAAATAAAAGGAGTTTTTATAATTTCGTCGAATACTAACAATATCAGTTTCATGTAATACTATGAGGAGGTATACTATGAATTTTGAAATTCGTAATGGCCACGATTATATTGATGAAGTAAAAGATTTGTTTGTAGAGTATGTACGATCATTAGGAGTATCTGCTAATTTAAGAGAGTTTCATGGACTGGAAGAAAAATATAAAGGTGAAGGTGAAGCCTTATATATTGCCTTTATCGATAACAAACCAGCAGGCTGTGTTGCGTTGCGTTATGTAGATAGTAAAACAGCGGCTATGAAACGGTTGTATGTTCGTCCAGCATTTAGACACAGTTCTTTAGGTACAAATATGGCTAAAATGGTAGTAGAAGATGCTCGTGAATTTGGATATAAAACATTGCTACTAGATAGCTTGCCAAGTATGGAAAATGCAAAAGAATTATATACAAGCTTAGGATTTAAAAAATTAGATGGTACCAAGAAGCCGGTAAAGACAGTAGTTCATTTATCATTACCTCTGTAGAGGTCAATCATTGATGGATTTTATATTCATCATATAAATATGTAAAAAGCTGTAACAAATTATGCTCCTTTTAATTTGTATACAGCTTTTTTCGTGGATAAAGATGTTTTGAGTTTTTATGGATAAAAATATTGATGTATTACTTATCCAGATACTGTATAATAGGGTGAGTATAGAAAGTCTATTAATTGAATTAGTTCTATAGGAAGGTGAGACCTTTGAAGGGTAAGCATATTGTAGTAGGTGTAACAGCAGGAATAGCAGCCTATAAAGCAGTAGAGTTAGTAAGCCGTTTATATAAAGCGGGAGCAGAAGTAAAAGTGGTAATGACGAGAAATGCCACTAAATTTGTGAGTCCCCTTGTGTTTGGTGAAATTAGTAAACACAAAGTGGCTGTGGAAATGTTTGAAAATGTACAGGATTGGAATGTAGAGCATATTGCCTATGCAACTTGGGCAGATGCTTATGTGATAGCACCTGCAACGGCTAATATGATTGCTAAAATGGCGTATGGAATTGCAGATGATATGTTATCTACCCAATTATTGGCGACTACGGCCCCTGTATTTGTATGTCCAGCTATGAATAGTAACATGTATGCCCATCCAACTGTGCAAGAAAATTTATCTATCTTACGTGGTAGAGGTGTTCATGTGCTAGAACCTGACAGTGGACTCCTAGCATGTGGGGTAGAAGGAAAAGGGCGTTTGCCAGATCCGCAAAAAATTATGGACTGGGTGGACTTTCATTTAGGGAAAACAGAACTACTGCAAGGTAAAACGGTTATCGTCAGTGCCGGTGGTACGCAAGAAGCAATTGATCCGGTTCGATATATTACGAATCGATCTAGTGGAAAGATGGGATACGCGGTAGCATTAAAAGCAGCCCAAGCCGGTGCTAAGACAATTTTGGTATCTGCTCCCACAGATCTTGCTGTGCCAATTGGTGTAGAGCGTATTATAGTTTGTTCTGCTACAGAGATGAAAGAGGCTATAGATAGTCACTATGACTCTGCAGATGCTGTGATCATGGCTGCAGCTGTGGCGGACTATCGTGTAGCTGAGGTAGCGGACAATAAAATAAAAAAACAAGAAACTATGACATTAGAGCTAGTAAAAAATCCAGATATATTAGCAAGCTTAGGAGAGCGTAAACAGCAACAAAAATTAATTGGTTTTGCGGCGGAAACACAAGATGTTATTACCTATGGAAAAGAAAAAGTGCGCAAAAAGAATTTGGACATGTTAGTGGCTAACGATGTGAGTAAATCAAATGCAGGATTTGATGTAGATACAAACGAAGTGACATTTATTTATCCTGGAGATCAAATTGTAAGTTTACCTAATATGTCGAAACTTGATGTGGCAGAACGCATCATTCAAGCCTTGGCAGACCTATAAATCTATGCTATAATACATGTTAGTGATTTTAAACTAAGTATTATATGTATGATACAAGTCTCATCAAGAGTAGTGGAGGGAAAGGCCCTGTGAAGCTACAGCAACCATTCCTGATGGAAGAGGTGCTAAATCCAACGATATTTGATCGGAAGATGGGGATATAATTCCTCATCTTGGGATGAGGAATTTTTTTATTGGAGGTTTATTCATGGCAGAAAAACATGTATTTTTCACTTCTGAATCTGTAACAGAAGGTCATCCAGACAAAATTGCTGACCAAATTTCAGATGCTGTATTGGATGCTATTTTAGAAAAAGATCCAACAGCGCACGTTGCCTGTGAAACATTAGTAACAACAGGCCAAGTTCATGTAGTAGGCGAAATTACTACCAATACATATGTAGATATTCCTCACATTGTTCGCGATACAATTCGTGAAATCGGCTATACTCGTGCAAAATTCGGTTTTGATGCTGATACTTGTGGCGTTAACGTAGCGATTGACGAACAATCTGCAGACATTGCGATGGGTGTTGATGAAGCATTAGAATCTCGTGAAGGTGGTAGTGATGCCTTTGATAAAATCGGTGCTGGTGACCAAGGTATGATGTTTGGTTTCGCATCTAATGAAACAGAAGAATTAATGCCTATGCCTATTAGCTTGGCGCACCGTTTATCTCGTCAATTAACAAAAGTTCGTAAAGATAATACTTTGGATTACCTTCGTCCAGATGGTAAAACACAAGTAACTGTAGAATATGTTGATGGTAAACCAAAACGTATTGAAACTATCGTTATTTCTACACAACATGGTCCAGAAGTAACATTGGAACAAATCCAAGCAGATATTAAAAAATATGTTATCGATCCAGTACTTCCAGAAGGATTCATCGATGAAAATACTAAATATTTTATCAATCCAACTGGTCGTTTCGTAATCGGTGGTCCACAAGGCGATGCTGGTTTGACAGGTCGTAAAATTATTGTAGATACTTATGGCGGTATGGCTCGTCATGGCGGTGGAGCTTTCTCCGGTAAAGATCCTACAAAAGTTGACCGTTCCGCAGCATATGCAGCTCGTTATGTAGCTAAAAATATCGTAGCAGCTGGTCTTGCTGATAAATGTGAAGTACAAGTAGCTTACGCAATTGGTGTAGCGAAACCTGTATCTATCATGGTGGAAACATTTGGTACTGCAAAAATCGAAGAAGAAAAAATCTCTGCATTAGTAAGTAAACATTTTGATCTTCGTCCAGCAGGTATCATTGAAATGTTAGACTTGTTGAAACCACATTATAAAAAAACTGCTGCCTATGGACACTTTGGTCGTACAGATGTAGACCTTCCATGGGAACGCACAAACAAAGCAGAAGTACTTCGTAAAGAAGCAGGCTTATAATAGATTAATTTGCCCTTCGCTTTTGAATGATACATATATAGAGGATAAAGACGTATGTCTTTGTCCTCTATTTTTGTTACCCCAGTTGTCATGTATATAAATTATAAGAGTCTAGGTTGTCATGTGTTTACATCTTATAAGAAGATGGAATTAGACTACCAAGTGATTTTGTCCTATCATCTTACTCCTAAAAGAAATTTCATCATATGCAAATGTGTAGAAGTAGGGTATGAAATAGTATGAATCGAAGGTACAAACGTGGTATAATGAAGAGTGTTTAGTCAGGAGGTTATGATGCGTTTAGGTGAAATTATTATTAATCGTCCTGCGAAACAATTGAATAAACCTTTAACCTATGAAATCCCTGATTCATTAGGGAATGTACCTATTGGAACTCGCGTAGCAGTTCCCTTAGGAGCCTCTAAAGAAGAGGGAATCCTTATAGGTTATTGTGACATAGAAAATCCATCATTTGTGATAAAACCCATATTAGCTGTATTAGATCCAACACCTTGGTTTTCATCAGAAATGCTGAGAACAGCTCGTAAGCTTAGCGAGTATTATCTATGTACCCTTGCAGAAGCATTAAGCTTATTTACTGTCGATAAAAGTAAATTAAAATCTTATGACAGACCTAAAATTGAATGGCTTGTGCCTAAGGATTCCTTTCATGTAGAACTATTTGGAGTGAGGAAACAAAAGCAACGTTTGTTGGCGGAATACTTATTAGAACATGGAGCAACCTCAGTAAGTGCCTTACGATTGGCAGGCTTTAGTTTGCCTGTCATTAAGCAAGTAAAAGAATCTTCTCATATCGACATAGATTGGCGGTATGAAATGACGAAAACACGATATGAGGAAGTTGTGGATAGGATAGACATTCCTTTAACTGAGTCGCAGCAGGCTGTATACGAACCTATTCAGAAGTGTATTGCTAACCAGAAAAGTAAAGCGTTTTTACTCCATGGTGTGACGGGTAGTGGAAAAACACAAGTATATCTAAAAGCTGCACAAGAGACGATTCAACAAGATAAGATTGCTATTATTCTTGTTCCAGAAATTGCCTTAACTACGCAAATAGTGCGACGATTTGTAGAGAAGTTTGGTCAAGAAGTGGTCGTTTTTCATAGTCAGTTAACAAAAGCGGAACGTTATAACAATTGGGAACGTTTACGCCGAAAAGACAGCCATATTATTATTGGTGCTCGTTCGGCAGTGTTTGCTCCAACAGAAGACATTGGCCTTATTGTAGTCGATGAGGAACATGACCCATCCTACAAACAACAAGATATGACTCGATATGATGCACGCATGGTGGCTAGATGGCGTAGTGAAAGTCATGAATGTCCTATTATTTTTGGGTCTGCTACACCGTCCGTACAGGCTTATTATTTAGCGAGCCAAGGTATCTATGAGTTACTATCTTTAGAGCATCGTATTTTTCATCAACCTATGCCTAAGGTGACTGTTGTGGATATGAAAGAAGAAATGTTCTATGGGAATTACTCTGTATTTTCTATGGCGTTAGATACTTTAATCCAAGAAACACTACAGAAACGTGAGCAAATCATTCTTTTGCTGAATCGTCGAGGTCATAGTACATTTGTCATGTGTCGTGACTGTGGTAAACCTATCCATTGTCCTCACTGTGATATATCTATGGTATATCATCAAGCGGGGAAGGACTTGCGTTGCCATTACTGTGACCATCATGAAAAAGTGCCTCAAATTTGTCCGCATTGTGGTAGCCATAAAATTAAATTTTTTGGTACAGGCACGCAAAAAGTAGAAGAAGAATTAGCAAAACGTTTTCCACAAGCTAGAATTGCTCGTCTAGATCAAGATACAACTTCTAAAAAAGGAGAATCTCAGCGTATTTTAGAAGCCTTTGGTGCTGGTCAATATGATATTTTGTTGGGCACGCAAATGGTGGCAAAAGGACATGATTTTTCAAATGTTACCGCAGTGGGAATTATTACTGCTGATTCTGTATTGCATATTCCTGTGTATACGGCTTCTGAAAGAACATTTAATTTGCTAACGCAAGCAGCTGGTCGTGCTGGTCGTGGTAATAAATCAGGAAAAGTAGTGGTACAAACCTATAGTCCTGAACATTATGCTATTCAGCACAGCACGCACCATGATTATGTTAGCTTTTATGAGGAAGAAATAGAGGCTCGTAAAGCTTTGTTGTATCCACCAATTGGTGAAATGATACAAATTACCTTATTAGATGAAAAGCTTTCAGTAGTACGAACAAGAGCGACAGAATTAGCCAACACTTTGCGCCAGGCTTGTGAAGGTCAGCGCATTGATATACTAGGGCCCTATGAAAATGGCGCCGCAAAGATACGAGATATGTATCGACTTTGTATTATGATTCGTGGTATTGATTTATCGAATTTAAAATCACACATGTATCATTCAGATATATTTACATTGCCCCATATCTATATAGATGTGGATCCAGTATAGGAGGGACTATGGCAGTTTTAGAAGTCATGAAAACAGGGCATCCTGTGTTAAAACAAATAGCAGAACCGGTAGAGTTCGTAAATAAAAAGATTCGTCAATTATTAGATGATATGGCTGAAACTATGTATAAAACAGATGGTGTAGGCTTGGCGGCACCACAAGTCAACGTATCCAAACGAATTATTGTACTAGATGATGGAAATGGTTTAATTGAAGTCATCAACCCAGAAATCGTGAAAAAAGAAGGTTCTCAAGTAGGCTTAGAAGGTTGTTTGAGCGTACCAGAACTATTCGGCGATGTAGAGCGATATGACAAAATTGAAGTACATGGTATCAATCGAAATAATAAAAAGATAAAAATTAAGGCAGAAGGCTTTTTAGCTCGTATTTTTCAGCATGAAATCGACCATTTAAATGGTATTTTATTTGTGGAAAAGTTAGTGAATCCCAATGAGATTTTTATCCATAAAAAGGAACAACAATAATGAATCCATTACGTATAGTATTTATGGGTACTCCAGATATAGCAGTCCCAACGTTACAGGCTTTAATCGATAGTCCACACACTGTAGTAGGTGTATTTTGTCAACCAGATAAGCCGAAAGGGCGAGGTAATAAGTTACAAATGCCGCCGACGAAAGAGTTGGCATTAGAGCATGATATTCCTGTGTATCAACCAAAATCCTTGCGCAATGAAGAAGCGGAAGAACTATTAGAATCCTTGGCTCCTGATATTGTGGTAGTCATTGCTTATGGAAAAATTTTGCCTCCTTGGCTTATTCATCAGCCTCCTTTGGGGTGTATTAATCTACATGCTTCTTTATTACCGAAATTTAGAGGTGCAGCACCTATTCAATATGCGATTCTTCATGAAGAGTCAGAAACTGGTATGACTATTATGCATATGGACGAAGGATTAGATACAGGTGATACTCTGTTAATGGAACGTATTCCTGTTACAGAAGAGGATACATCTGGTACAATCTTTACAGCTTTGGCAAAATTAGGGGCACAGATGATTGTACCAGCCGTAGATGCTTTACAATCAGGTACGTTAACAAGAGTCCCTCAAAATCATGAAGAAGCTATTGAAACAGGAAAAATTACAAAAGAGATGGGACATCTTAACTTTACAGAACCAGCACATACATTAGCTGCGAAAATAAGAGCTTTCAATCCCAGTCCTGGATGTTATACATTCTTAGAGGGTAAACGGATTAAGTTCTGGCATGCAAAAGTAGACCCTACCTCCAAGTATGCCCCTGAACATTTACAAGGGGCTTGTGGCTATCCTAAAGAGGGGACAATAGTGCATGTAGATAAAGAGTCTTTCAGTATTTTCACTGGTCACGGGGTCTTACGTGTCACAGAAGTGCAGCCTGAAAATAAAAAACGAATGAATGCAGGTGATTTTGCTCGTGGTCATCAGTTAGCAGTAGGAGCTTGCTTTGGCGATGAATAAATCTTATCGTCTATATTTAACAGTGACGGCTGTGGCAATGCTATTGATTTCCATGGTATGGGGTTGGATAGTCTGGATGATGCATCTTAGCTTATCCCAATGGGGACCTGTTGTCGGGCCTATCGTAGAGAGTGCGCTACTACTACCTATATTGATTGGGTGGTCCATGTGGATATACATGGCATTAGTCACAATATATCCTATACAACATCCGATTTTATTGCGACTATCCAATCGTGGGTTATATCTTTTATTTCCTTTGGTCACGGTCTTAGCTAGATGTTTTGGGTATACAAAGGATGAAGTGAGTCAATCCTTGATTGCGTTAATTAATCATCTCGTGAGTACCCAAGTGTATCGTGTGGAACCAGAACGATTATTATTGCTCACACCGCACTGTATACAACTATCTAGCTGTGTACATAAAGTGACTACAGATGTACATAATTGTAAGCGCTGTGGGGGATGCCAAGTAGGAACCTTGCTAGATATTGCAGATACCTATGGATGTCATTTTGTGGTAGTCACAGGTGGTACATTAGCACGTTTAAAAATTAAGGAAATTCGTCCTCAAGCGATTGTGGCTATCGCCTGTGAAAGAGACTTAGTCAGTGGCATGGCAGATGTATTTCCTATTCCTGTGATTGGTGTCTTAAATGAACGACCTTGTGGTCCTTGTTGTAATACGCGAGTCAATACAGAAGACATTAGACTTGTCATAGAAAGGTTACTCTATGGAAACGAAACAAAAGAAAGAATATAAAAACATTCGGCGCCTAGCTATGAAAGCCTTAGTAGATATACATCGAGATAAGAAGTATGCCAATATTGTATTGCCTCAGTATATGATGCAAGAAAGACTAGAGGATTTAGATCGTAGATTCTTTACAGAATTGGTATATGGTGTGGTGCGACGCAAAAACTACTTGGATGCCGTTATCGTTCACTTTACCAAGAAACCGGTTAAAAAATTATCTCCTTTTGTACTAGAAATTCTTAGACTCGGAGTGTATCAATTGCTCTATATGGATAAGGTACCCTCTAGTGCTGCGGTGAATGAAAGTGTAAAGCTTGCCAAAAAAGTGGCACCTGGTACAGACCGTTTTGTCAATGCTGTACTTCGTAATGTAGATCGACAGCGCGAAGATATTGGAGTAGATGCTTTAGCCACTTCGGAAGCGGAGAGAATTTCCTATATTTATAATCAACCTTTATGGCTAGTCCGTTTATGGATAGAGCAACGAGGTCTAGAAGAAACAATTGATCTCTGTGAATGGTTCAATGAAACTCCATTATTGACAGCGCGAGTGAATACTTTACGAATTAGTCGGCATGATTTATTAGAAGAGCTTTCACAGGCAAATTGGGTGGTAGAGCCTAGTCATATGATTCCAGATGCAATTATCATCAAATCTCACAAAGGACAATTGCAGGAAGCAAAATGGGTACAAGAGGGATTGATGACATTCATGGACGAAGCCTCTATGGCTGTGGCTTATGCAGTACAACCTAAACACCATATGCATATTTTAGATACCTGTGCAGCGCCGGGTGGTAAAACATTACATATGGCAACCCTTATGGATAATACAGGAACTATCGTAGCTACGGATATTCATGAACATAAAGTAGAACTGTTGCAGGCAAATGCAAAACGCATGAAAATATCTAATGTGCAACCACAGCAAGGGGATGCTACAGTTAAAGAAGAACAATGGAAAGAGTCTTTTGATGCGGTACTAGTAGATGCACCATGTTCAGGACTAGGAATCTTACAGAAGAAATTAGATATGCGTTGGCGAAAAGAGGAATCTCAATTACAAGAATTGCCAATGTTACAGCAACAAATATTGCAAAATGCTAGTTCCTATGTAAAAGTAGGGGGACATTTGGTATATTCTACGTGTACTATAAATACATTGGAAAATGAAGGGGTTGTAGAAAACTTTTTACGAGAAAACCCTAATTTTATATTAGAAGATGTGGCTCCCTTGTTGCCGTTTGCAGCAGAAGGTCCTATGGTTACTTTATTACCGCATGTATATGATATGGATGGATTTTTTATAGCCCGTTTACGTAAGGAGAGAGCATGATAGAATTACTTGGCCTTTCATTGCCAGCATTAAGTAAAGTTGTGACAGATGGAGGGTTTCCAAAGTTTAGAGCGAAACAGATTATGGATTATATTTATCAACGTCACGTATTCTCTATGGAAGATATGTTACAGCTTCCACAGACAATGCGTGAATGGCTTGCTACACACTGTACAATTACACTTCCTACGGTGGTGCGAGAATCTACTAGTTCTGATGGAAATACGAAGAAATTATTGCTCAGATTTTCTGATGGGCATCAAGTAGAAACGGTACTGATGAAGCAGCACTATGGGAATTCTGTGTGTTTGTCATCTCAAGTGGGATGTGCTATGGGATGTATTTTTTGTGCATCCACTACAGAAGGCCTATTCCGGAATCTGACGGTAGCTGAAATTGTTGGGCAGTTATTATTGTTTGAAAGCATCATCAAAGAAGAAGTCAACTCCATTGTTGTCATGGGATCTGGAGAACCATTACAAAACTTCGATTATACTATGGAAGCATTGCAATTTATTCATGAAAAAGAAAGCTTTAATATAGGCTATCGTCGAATGACTGTGTCTACCTGTGGTTTAGTACCCAATATTTATCGTTTTGCAGAACTGGAACTACCTATCACATTAGCATTATCATTGCATGCTACTACAGATGAAAAACGAAAAGAAATTATGCCTATAGGGGCGACGTATGCTTTACAAGATGTGCTAGACGCTGTGGCAGAATATTATCGACGGACAGAACGCCGTGTAACCTTTGAATATATTTTAATTAAAGATGTGAATACATCTGAAAAAGAAGCTCATGAACTAGGTACTATTGCAAAACAATTTCCTCATTGTAATGTCAACTTAATTCCTGTCAATGGAAATGAACATATTAATTTATATAAACCGTCTATGAAAGCAATGCAAGAGTTTAAGTCTATTGTAGAATCCTACGGTGTATCTGTAACGATCCGTAAGGAAATGGGAGATGAAATCCAAGCAGCTTGTGGACAATTAAAAATACAACATCAACAATCTTTGAAAGAAGGAATGGTATGATTAGTTTAGGAATTAGTAAAACTGGGCTAGTTCGCCAGCGAAACGAAGATCGCTTTTATGCACAAGGACCGCTGTTAATTGTAGCAGATGGTATGGGTGGATATACTGGTGGAGAATATGCTAGTACTATGGTGGTAGACGCTATTGTAAATGTAGTAGAAAAGTCTAAAGAAGTATCTGCTCATGTATTGCGAAATGCCATACTAGAGGCAAATCATATGGTGTATAGAAAAAGCCAATCCTATAAGGAATTAGAAGGTATGGGAACTACTGCTGTTGTGGCTTATGTGCAAAATAATATTTTATATTGGGCTCACGTAGGAGATAGCCGTTTATATATATATGGCGAAAAAGGTTTACAACGCATGACAAAAGATCATTCTATGGTACAACAGTTAGTAGAAGCTGGAACGATTACAGAAGAAGAAGTTCTTCATCATCCTAATCGGAATATGTTAACCCGTGCGATTGGCGTCTATGAATCGGTAGAAGTCGATACAGGGATGATAGAATTACTTCAAAATGACCGAATCTTACTTTGTAGTGATGGTTTATCTGGTTATATTGAAGAATCCAAGATTGAACAAGTTCTCTCTGAAGAACAAAATGAAAATAGAGCGTTAGAAGATTTAGTGCACCTTGTGTATGATGCGGGAGCACGAGATAATGTGACAATCGTACTAGGACGTATATAAAGAGGTGACTTATGGATAGACTTACATTAGTAGGATTGGTCTTTGACCATCGCTATGAAGTACAGCAAAAGATAGGTGTTGGCGGCATGGCCGACGTATATCTTGGAAAAGATACATTATTAGGAAGACCAGTAGCTATTAAAATTCTGCATCAAAATTTTGGTAGTGATCAAGATTTTGTGGCTCGATTTAAGCGAGAAGCGCAAGCTGCTGGTAAATTAAATCATCCCAATGTTGTTAGTATGTATGATGTAGGCTTTGATCAAGGCTTTCATTACATCATAATGGAATATGTATCAGGATGTACATTAAAAGAATATATTCAACATCATGGTAATCAAGTATCTGTGCAAGAGGCTGTAAAAATAGTAGTAGCTATTGCAGAGGGCTTGGAGCATGCACACATGATGGGCATAGTACATTGTGATGTAAAACCGCATAATATTTTAATTACAGATTCTGGTCGTATCAAAGTAACTGACTTTGGCATTGCTCGTGCAATTAATACAGCAGCTACGATGATGTATACAAATTCAGTAATGGGATCAGCTCATTATATTTCTCCAGAACAAGCTAGTGGAAAAAGTATTAATGTGAGTACAGATATTTATTCATTAGGGGTTGTGCTTTATGAATTATTAACGGGAGAAGTTCCTTTTAGAGGAGAGACACCAGTTAGTGTAGCCTTACAACATGTACGTGATCGAGTATTGGCACCACGTATTAAGAATCCACAGATTCCAGCACAGTTAGAGCAAGTTGTTTTGACAGCATTAGAAAAAGAACCTGGTAAGAGATTTGGTTCTATTTCTGAGATGATTCAAGCTTTACGGATGTCTTTAGGTTATCGTGGTAGTACTTCGACACGACCATTACAGCATGACTTTGCTACACAAGTATTACCTCCTATGGAGACAGACACTATGGAAGATGAGGATGACTCACAAGAAGGAATATTGTCAAAACTAGGAAACTTACCACAAAAATATGTCATTGGTGGTGCTGTTTTTGCCTTTTTGCTTGCCTTTTTATGGGCCTTCTTGAGTTTTGGTAACTTTTGGAGCAATTCCACAGTAGATGTACCAAACGTGGTGGGCAAACAATTAAGTGTGGCCACACGATTGTTGGAAGAACGACATCTTCGAGTCTCTAGTTCAGAGGTAACTAACTCTGATGTGCCTGCAGGGCAGGTTATTTCACAGAGTCCTGAGCCAGGTGAAACAGTAAAAGAACAACGGATGGTTCATTTGGTGGTTAGTAAAGGTGCTGGTGATATAACAATACCAGATCTACAAGGGATGAGTTTTGATCAGGCAAGAGAAAAGTTGAAAGCCTTAGGCCTATCAATTGGTAAGATATCCTATGTAAGTGACACTAGTAAAGATGATGGAGTTATTATTAGTCAAGGCTTACAGCCAGGCGGTAAAGCCTCTAAAAATGCAACCGTAGATATTACGATTAATGAAACAAAATCTACCATGGTAGAGATACCTAATGTAGTGGGTATGACAATTAAAGAAGCTAAAGAAGCATTGGGAAATTTAGGATTAAGCATTAGTAAAATAGCAGGCTCTAATGAGGATTCTGCAATTGTAACTGAAGTGAGCCCAGCACCAGGATCTTCCGTAAAACGTGATGAAAGTATTTCTCTAGTAGGGCAAGCAAAAGATGCCAAAAAAGATACTACTAATAGTAAACAAAATGGTACTACAAAAGGTGTAGTAGATATAACCGTACCCAATGGACGTGCCTCCCAGCATATCAAGTTAGTGGTTATTGATGACGATGGCGGTCGTGTTGTCTATGATGGTACCAATGCGCCTGGAGATCGTATTGTGAAAAGCGTATCAGGATCTGGAAATGTACGCGTACAGGTGTACTTAAATAATGCATTAGTACAAGAGCAATCCTTATAGGAGAGACTATGGAACAAGGTGTTGTAATTAAAAATATGAATGGCTACTTTTATGTGCAGACTCTAAATGGAGATGTGCATGAATGTAAAGTACGTGGTCGATTAAAAAAAGAACGATATTCCCTTTTAGTAGGTGATTCAGTGACAATTACAGAAGATTCTTGGATTGATGCGATTGAACCACGAAGAAATTCTTTGCGTAGACCAGCCATTGCCAATATTGACCAAGTCATTGTAGTGGTAGCAGCTAGAGAGCCAGATATTCATCCTCTATTATTGGATCGTTTATTAGTGATGATTCATCATAGTCATATTCCTCCAGTACTAGTGATTAATAAATATGATTTGCACACAGAAGATACGATGAAACTGAAATCTATCTATGAAAATATCGGTTACACTGTAATCTGTACGTCCACATATACTGGTGAAGGGATTGAAGAGTTACGCCATGTATTACATGGTAAAATCAGTGCCTTTGCCGGCCCTTCTGGAGTAGGTAAAAGTAGTTTGCTCAATGCAGTAGATCCGAATTTTGCCTTTCAAACAGGGGCTGTTAGCGATAAGATTAAACGTGGTCGCCATACAACGCGCCATGCCTCTTTATACAGCTTAGATGAAAGTTCCTTTATCATGGATACACCAGGATTTTCAGCTCTAGAGCATACAGGGATGACTGTAGAAGAGTTAGTGCATACATTCCCCGAGTTTGGTGACCATGATAGGGGATGCAAGTTTAGTCCTTGTTCCCATAGTCATGAACCTATTTGTTCTGTGAAAGATGCCTTAGCTAATGGGCAGATTAGTGAGCAACGATACCAATCCTATTTGACGATTAAATCAGAACTTGAAGATCAAAGGAGACGATAAGATGATTCAAATTGCCCCATCTATGTTATCGGCAGATTTTTCAAATTTGCGAGAAGATATTCGTACTATCGAAGAAGGTGGTGCTGACTTATTACATATTGATGTGATGGATGGACATTTTGTGCCAAATCTAACATTTGGTGCTCCTGTGGTAAAAGCATTACGTCCACATACAAAGTTGCCATTTGATGTACATTTAATGGTAGAAAATCCAGGCGATTATGTAGAAGAGTATGCCAAGATAGGTGTGGAGTATTTCACCTTTCATTGGGAAGCTGTGCCACATGCGCATCGTTTGATTCAAGCCATCAAAGCAACTGGTATGAAAGCAGGAGTTTCTTTAAATCCATCTACGCCAGTATCCTTACTGGAAGATATTGCAGAAGGTTTGGATTTAATTCTAATTATGAGTGTAAATCCAGGCTTTGGAGGGCAATCGTTTATTCATAATGCAGTGAAAAAAGTAAAACAAGCTCGAGAATTATTGGATTCTGTAGGTAATATAAAAGCTGTTGTAGAAGTAGATGGTGGTATTAACTTGGAAACAGCTCCATTAGTGCGTGAAGCAGGGGCTACCCTATTAGTAGCTGGTTCTGCTGTATTTGGTGCAGCAGATCGTGCAGAGATGATTGCCAAATTACGAGGCTAATATGATTCGAGTAGGCACAGATATTATAGAAATTCATCGCATGGAACAAGCGATTGAACGGGATAGCTTTTTACAACGAGTATTTACAGAATACGAACGAAACTATGCGTGGGGACGTAACAAACAGGCAGCTGCATCCTTTGCGGGTATCTTTGCGGCGAAAGAAGCTTGTGTAAAAGCTTTAGGAACAGGATTTCGTCATGGCTCTTGGCAGAATATTGAAATTACTCACGATGCATGGGGGGCCCCTGTTCTTACTTGTACAGGCTATTTTGGACAACAAATGAAAGCCTTAGGATACGAAACGTTGCAAGTTTCTATTAGCCATTGTCATGAATATGCTACGAGTACTGTCATTGTATATTAGAGGATAGACCTATGCGACTATTAACACCAAAGCAAGTTAACATAGTAGATCAATATATTGAAAGTTTAGGACTTCCAGTATCTCATTTAATGGAACAAGCGGGACGATCTGTTTTTGAGGTAGTACATAGATACATACAAGAAATAAAGGGGCCAAAGGGAGTTTTGTTTCTTTCTGGCATTGGCAACAACGGTGGTGATGCCTTAGTGGCAGCACGCTTGCTAACAGAAGTTCCTGAAGTGACTCCCTATGTTATTGTATGTGGGAATCCAGAAGAAGGGTCTCCTTTGTTTCAACAACAATGGAAGGTGGTACATACTCTAGAAGATACGATTACGATTGTGCCTGATGAGATGATGCAGTCTAATGGAAATCTAATACCCTCACATATATTACAGGATGTAAGTATTGTGGTAGATGGCGTGTTTGGCACAGGATTTCATGGTGAACTACCCAAACGAATACGATCTATTTTTGAACAATGTAAAGAATGGCGTTCTTATAGTGATACTAGAACATGTATTGCCATCGATATTCCTAGTGGGGTTAATGGTCTGACAGGTAGTGCAGATATATCTTCATTTAGAGCAGATGAAACGATTACATTATTAGCCCCTAAAGTAGGAATACTTTTCTATCCGGGAAGACAATGTGTAGGACATATGAGTATAGGCAGTATCGGATATCCTTTTCCGCATCATGCATTGCGGAAGTCTGATCATAATTGGCCCGAACTCTATTGGAACAATGCAGATTCCTTGTATGTAGAGCCTCGTTCACCTATTGCTCATAAAGGGACCAATGGTCATGTCTATATTGTGGGTGGTTCGCCGGGGATTTATGGGGCACCCATATTAAGTGCTGAAGGAGCTTTACGCAGTGGAGCTGGAAAAGTCACTATTCTGTCTGGTATAAATGAGTTAGATGCGTTGCGTTCCTTGAGTCGTCCTGAAATGATGATTCGTGATAGTAGCGATATAGAACAACTAGATGGGAATAGCACAGTAGTCATTGGCCCTGGTGGTGGCAGAAGCAATAGTGAGAAGAAACATTTACTTCAATGGATACAATCTGTTACAGGTAGCCATATGGTGATTGATGCAGATGGGCTTATAGCTATTGCTAGTGATCTATTGCTATTGAAGTATCGTGCCTATGAATTAGGAAAAGATGATTATATTATTGTACTGACACCGCATTTAGGTGAATTTTCTGTTCTTACAGGAAAAAGTATAGAAGAGCTTAGCAAAGATCCTATTGGATATGCTAGTGAATTTGCAAAAGAACACGGTGTATATGTTGTCCTAAAAGGACAACCAACGATTCTTGCTACTCCATTTGGTAAAATATATCTAACAACGACAGGTAATCCCTATATGGGAACTGGTGGCATGGGTGATGTATTAGCTGGAATAATTGGTTCTATGTTAAATCAAGAACAGGACCCCATGAATGCTATTAATGTTGCTATATATGCCCATAGTCGAGCGGGAGATATAGCACTCGATGATTGTGGTCCAGGATTTACTCCTACAGAAGTGGCACAGCGAATTGGTCGAGTATTACCCTCTATGGATGGATATGTGCGAATGATACCTCTGTGATAATACGTAGAAATTAGAAAGTACTTAAAAATGAAAAAAGCAATATATAAATATCTACTCTTGTTAGGTGTGTTGGTAGTATCACTACTTAGTCTATTGGGCTGTGGAAAAGAACTTTCACAGGCGAATGCAAATGTTGCAAAGACAGAGGTCAGTCAATCTACGCAAGCACCAACTGGTACTATGAAGGTCCATGTACTGGATATCGGACAAGGAGATGCAATTTTACTCCAAATTGGTGATAGATTTTCCATGATTGATACAGGCGATATTGAACATAGACCACAGGTGGTCGCCTTATTAAAAAAACATGGTGTGAAAGAATTAGAAAATGTCATTTTGACACATCCTCATGCGGACCATATTGGCGGTTTCTATGCTATTGCCAAAGCAATCCCGATTAAACATGTCTATGATAATGGCATCGATATCGATAGTGGTACCTATAGAACCTATTTAAAAATGATAGAGACAAAACAGATTCATCGTGAAACACTTCATAAAGGTGATCTTTTAGACTTAGGAAATGGAGCGTATTTTGAGGTCTATGCCCCTTGGAAAGGGGAAGTGATGGCTGACAAAAAAGGTGAAGTTCATCAAAATAATAACTCCATTGTAGGTAAGCTGACATTTGGTAAGTTTTCTATGCTTATGACTGGTGACGCGGAAAAAGAAGAAGAAGCACGTCTTATTAAAGAGCAAAATACAAAAATGTCTAGTAAAGTCTTAAAAGTGGGACACCATGGTAGTAATGGTTCTAGTCAAAAAGATTTTATTCGTTCTGTTCGACCAGAAGCAGCTGTTATTTCTGCAGGTTTACATAATTCTTATGGACATCCTGGTGAGAAAGCTATGGCACGTTTATTGGAGGAACATGTAGATATTTATCGTACAGATACGATGGGGACTGTTACCATTCGGACAAATGGTACAGACTATGATATCCAAAGAGAACGATAATAGAGTGTACTATATAGGGATCTAAATTAGGGGAGGTATAGAAATGAAAAACATTTTAATTGTAACAGGTCATACCCACGAAGAAAATTCTGTGGCAAACAAAGAGATTCTCGCGTTGCTTAAAGAAAAATATCCTAAGGCTGAGTTTGATCGTTTGGAAGTGCTCTACGGAGATTATAAAATCAATGTAGAAGCAGAACGAGAAAAGCTCTTATGGGCGGATACGATTGTGATTCAGTCTCCTCTATTTTGGTATTCTTTAACATCTCTGATTATGAGATGGTTTGAAGAAGTGTTTACCTATGGTTGGGCCTATGGAGCAGACACCTATGCAGTAGCTGGTAAGGATATGGTTGTTGGCCTTACCGCTGCTTGTGGTAATGATGAATATGCGTTGCATGGTGATAAAGGCATTACTATTGATGAAATCTTTAAAACCTGTGAAGCTACTTGTAAGTTCTGTAAAATGAATTTTAAAGGAGGCGTCTTTACTGGAAATATGCTGTATACAGGTGAAGATGCACAGCTACAAGTGATTCATAGACAAGCAAAAGAACACTGTGAGCAATTAGTTCAGTATATAGACGCTTAAGTGCGCCATAGGATACATACTATTGCGATATACTAGATACGGTGTATAATTTATATTACTAAGACAGTCATTAATACAGGAATGAGGAACATGAATATAATTGTAACAGGAGGTGCCGGTTTCATTGGATCACATCTAGTAGATAGGTTGATTCAAGAGGGACATCGTGTACTTGTCATTGATAATTTAAGCAGTGGATTGCGGACATTCGTCAATGAACAAGCTGAATTTTTAGAATTGGATATACGAGATGAAAGAATATATGATGTGTTTGAAGACTTTCAACCGGACTATGTATTTCATGAGGCAGCGCAAACAGTAGTAGCAGAATCCATGGTACATCCAACAGAAGATTGTGATATCAATCTAATGGGACTATTGAACTTATTACAAGCCTCAGTTAAAGTGGGTGTAAAAAAATTCCTTATGCCATCCTCTGCTGCTGTATATGGTGATTTAGAGGTATTACCTCTTACGGAAGAATTGGCAGGAGTGCCTCGTTCTTGCTATGGATTGACAAAATTAACTACGGAAGGCTATTTGCGTATTTACCAAGAATCTTTTGGATTATCTTATATTTGCTATCGCTATTCTAATGTATATGGACCACGTCAAGGAAATGGTGGTGAAGGTGGCGTTGTTAGCATTTTCTGCGAACATGTGGCGAATGGTGAATCCATCAAAATTTTTGGTGATGGAGAACAAACACGTGACTTTGTCTATGTAGATGACGTAGTAGAAGCAAATATATTGGGATTGAATAATGATGTAACAGGTGTCATCAATGTGAGTACAGAAACTGGAATTTCTGTGAATGATTTAATCGACACATTAGAAGATATTGCTGGCACTACGGTAACACGTCATTATGAAGAACCGCGCATTGGTGATATTAAACATTCTTTATTGAGTACTGCAAAAGCAAAACAATCTTTAGGGTATATGCCGAAATGGACATTACAAAAAGGACTGGAAAATACCTATCACTATGTGAAAGATAATAGATAACATCATAAGAGCTTTGCGAAGGCAAAGCTCTTTGTTATTGAGGAGGAACTATGCAAATTAATGCAGCTGTACTAGAAGTGTTTGACTTTACGTCGTCTATGTCGGCCTATTCAGATCATCCTATGGATATTACTGAACCAGAGATACAGAGCTATCTTGAAATGCATGTAATGAAAGCGTTACAAGACCCTGGAGCTAGAACTGGTTATATCTCGGACCAAACCCCATGGGGGAGAAAGATTAAAGAATTGGATAATCAAGAAGTAAGCCTTGTAGAGTTTGGTAAAGAACTAGGTGAGACTTTATTTATCTATATGGCACAAGCAATGGACCCTTGTGTACTAGATATGATTGTCTGTGAAGCACAAGGAGAGCAAGCTTACCTTTGTGTTCTTCTTTGTAAAGCCCATGATGGATATACTCACCAATTATATTCAGAAGAGGATGGTTCATTAGCAACAAAATTAGTAGAGCATAGAGTCGTATTACCAACAGTGACACAAAAACTATATGCTTTTGCAAGTATTAAACTTTCTGATTTATCCATTCGTCTCTTTGAGCCGAAAGGAGAATATGATGGAGAGAAAATGCACTTCTTGGAAGAACGAATCTTTCAGGTTACCACGAATCCGTCTTCTAAAGATACAGTGAAAAAAGTACGTACAGTGGTAGATCGAATTTCTAAAGCTCATGAGCAAGATGGTGTGGCAGCTATGGCTAAAACAAAAGAATTACTAGCTAAGAATGCAGAAGTTTCTGATACATTAGAAGCACGACATATTATTGAGCAAGTGTTTAGTACGAACCCCATTCAGCGAGAAGCAGCTATGAAAGAGCTAGCAGAAGAAGATTTACTTGAACCATTGCCAGTGAGTCGGACCTATGCTACAAAAGTGGGGAAGCAACATAAAATTAAAACAGATACTGGTATTGAACTTTCATTTCCAGTAGAATATATGAATGATCGTGAGTTTATAGAAATTTCAACGAATGAAAATGGTACCTTGCGCATTGAATTAAAAAATATTTCAAAGATTACCAACAAATAGGGGGTCTAATGAGTAAAAAAGGACATAAAAAAACAAATGCATTACGCATACTAGATACTCACCATATTGACTATGAAGTGTTCACCTACGAATGGTCTGAAGAACGCGGAGCTGGTATACATGTTGCTGAATCTTTGCATATTCCGCCTGAACAAGTGTTTAAAACATTGGTTGGGAAAGGCAATGTAACAGGTCATGTAGTATTCTGTATTCCTGTAGAAGGGGAACTAGATATGAAACAAGCCGCACGAGTGAGCGGAAATAAATCGGTAGAATTGATTGCGGTAAAAGACTTATTACCGTTAACAGGATACTTACGTGGCGGTTGCTCTCCATTAGGGATGAAAAAAGCATTTCCTACCTATTTTGATGATAGCATTACATCCATTCCTATGGTCTATGTCAGTGCAGGACTTAGAGGGATGCAAGTACAGGTTAATCCACAAGCATTAGTAGATGTAGTAGGTGGCACGATAGCGCCACTGACAATGGGGTAAGTATGGCAAAGAAGTATTATGCTGTTCGAGTAGGGCACAAACCAGGAATCTACGTGACATGGTCTGACTGTGAAGTGCAAGTAAAAGGATTTCCTGGTGCGCAGTATAAGTCATTCCCTACAGAAGCAGAAGCAAAAGCCTATATGGGCTCTATCGATTTACCTAAGAGTGCAGGGATTAAACCGACTAGAACTGGTACAAAGAAAACATCTGCTAGTGCGTCTAAACGTATGAGCGTAGGTGAATACCTTAAGACACAGACTGATAACATAAGTCAAATCGTAGAATCAGATCCTTGTGAAATTCGTGCTTTTATCGACGGCAGTTTTGATAAGCGAAAAGGTGTGGTTGGCTCTGGAGGGGTTATTCTTCTTGGTGCAGAAGAAGTAGAATTTTCTCTTTCGAGTACAGAACCGAATCATGTGGCCTATTGGAATGTGTCTGGGGAATTATTAGCAGCACTTCATGTAGTGGATTATGCACTAGACCATGGGTATACATCATGCTCTCTCTATTATGATTATATGGGCATTGAAATGTGGGCTACAGGTAGATGGAAAACAAATAATCCATTAACAACTAACTATGCGAAACGAATGAAAGAAGCTAGCAAACAACTTCGTATCGATTTTCATAAGGTAAAAGCTCACTCTGGTATCGCCTATAACGACCGTGCAGATGCATTAGCAAAGAAAGGAACGCTACTAAAATAACACTGGTAGGAAATTTCTCATAAAATTCCTTTAATCTCTCCATGATTTGATGTACAATAAAAGTACGATTACAATCATACTGTACATAGGAGGAAACTATGAAACGGATTCAATTAGACTCTGGTTTTGTTTATGATTATACAAATATGATGTTACCTGGTGGGGTGACGGAAGCAGATGTAACAAACTTAGGCACTGCGATTTCTGATGCCTTAGCAGCAGCGGAAGAAACTCGTCATCATGGTGTTGTAAAAGGCCATCTATCCAAAGATGGAGAGCCTGAATTAGTACTTTTTCCACAATTGCCGTATGTAGTGGAAGGACATATTAATAATCCTACTGTGATGGCTCGCCTTGATGCTTTGAAAGAAAAGAAGGTTAGTACTGTAGTCAGCTTTGGTATTGGTGGTTCTTTCCTAGGTGGAAAAGTATTATTTGACGTACATTGTGGGGAGTTTTGGAACTCCATGAGTGATGAAGAACGTAATTACCGCCCACGTATGTATTTCAGTGGTAATAATGTTGACCCTGTACGTACCCAAGAATTAATCAAGCAATTACAAAGAGAATGGAAAGAGCAACAATTTTTAGAAGACCATGCCCATGTACCTAATGAGTATAAAGTGCTATTGGTGCTAATTTCTAAATCTGGTTCTACTATTGAACCAATGACAAATTTCATGATTGTGAAAGAAGCTCTAGAAGTAGCAATGATTAATTATGAAGTGCTAGTAGTGACAGATCCAAGAGATGATGACAAAGAAACGTTGTTACATAAGTTAGCTGTTGCAGAAGGTTGGGGAGACTCCATCTTCGCTGTACCTGATGGCATTGGTGGTCGTTTCTCTGTGTTCTCAGAAGTAGGGTTGGTAATCGGTGCTTTATTAGGATTTGACATTCATGATTATTTAGAGGGGGCTAAAGCAGCAGATATAGCAGCTAAAGAACAAGATGTCTGGAAGAATCCAGCCTTGTTAAGTGCTGTGTTAAAATATATTGGCTCTGAACAATATGGTCGTCATATTGAAGTATTTATGCCTTATGCAGATCGTTTGAAATCCTTATCTGAATGGTATGTACAATTATTAGCGGAATCCTTAGGTAAAGAAAAAGATGATAAATCTGGACACTATGGTCGTACTCCAATTGTAGCGGTAGGTACTACAGACATGCATGCCCAAACACAGGAACATCAAGAAGGTCGCTATGATAAAGTTGTATCTTTTGTAGATGTAGAAAATTGGCATGTGAATCTAACAGTGCCACATATGTATGACCAATATAGTAAACTAGAAGCTTTAGCCGGTCTTGACTTAGGATTTATCAATCGTGCGGCCTTGGCATCTAATGCAGAGTCCTTAGCCAGTGATGGACGATTTAATGGGACCTACCAAGTTCCAACCATGAATGCCTTCCACTTGGGAGAATTGATGTTTACTATGTGCTGGGCCATCTACTTTGAAGGACAATTGGCAGGGGTGGATGCTTTCAATCAACCAGGCGTAGAAGTGTATAAAAAATTATTAGGACCTAAACTTTCAAAAGCATAGGAGAAGTAAGAATGAATATTTTAGTGACAGGTGGCGCAGGGTACATTGGTAGCCATACAGTACGTGCCTTATTAGGAGCAGGTCATCAAGTGGTGATTGTAGATAATTTATCTCGAGGTCATAAGGAGTCGATTCCTGCAGGAGTACCGTTCTATGAAATGGATATTACAGACCCTGCATTAGGTGAGGTTCTAGATACGTATAAAATTGATGGCATTATGCACTTTGCAGCTCATTCCCAAGTTGGTGAATCCATGGTAAATCCATCTATCTATTATGAAAATAATGTAGTAGGGTCCTATCGTTTAGTAGAAACTGCTCGTAAACATGGTGTAAATCGTTTGGTATTTTCCTCTACAGCGGCTGTCTATGGTGAACCAGAAGTAGTACCTATTACGGAAGATGCGAAATGGAGTCCAACCAATGTGTATGGTCGCACAAAATTGATGATTGAAGATATGCTACGTGACTATAGCAAAATTTATGGATTTAAATTTGTAGCACTACGTTATTTTAATGCAGCAGGTGCTGATCCATCTGGTGAAATTGGTGAAGATCATACACCAGAAACACATCTAATTCCACTTATTATTGATGCAGCTTTAGGTAAGCGTGAATCCATCACTGTATTTGGTACAGATTATGATACTGCGGATGGTACTTGTGTACGTGACTATGTACATGTAAATGATTTAGCTTCTGCTCATATTCTAGCTATGGAATATCTGTATAATGGTGGAGAATCAGACGTATTTAACTTAGGTTCAGGTAATGGTTTTAGTGTAAATGAAATTGTAGCGGCTACTAAAGAAGTAACAGGTGTCGATTTCCGTGTTGATTACGGTGAACGTCGTGCTGGGGATCCAGGTACATTAATTGCATCTTCAGAAAAGATTCATGCAAAATTAGGCTGGAAACCAGTTCACAGTACAGTACAAGAAGTGATTCGTGATGCTTGGAATTGGCATCAATTACATCCTAAAGGATATTAATCGTATATAGGAGGGCATGATGAACGTATCATATACGCAAGACCTCTACAACCAAATAAAAAGATATATACGTACACACGGTCGTCTCGTTTTCGGGGCGACCGTTTTATTGTGCCTCATTTGCTATCTAGGTTGGAGAGAATCCGTATGGTCAGAAGTAGAACAGTTAGAAAGTCCTGTACAATCCCATCGTGAAAGTAACAGGGCAGAGGGAGGGAAACAGGGAAATACAGATATAGATTCTGTTCCTTCTGAGGCTAGTCCTAGGAAAAAGCATACTGCTCAAAAGGGGAAACCATCTACAATGAAAGAATCATCAACAAAAGAGGGCTCATCAAATGGCACGTTGATATTCCCTATTCGAAATGTATTGCGTCCCTATCCATTAGTGGACACATTTTCTAAGGAGATAGTAGGAATTAAGGGGAAAGAGATGCAAGGGCTAGATAGTAGTGGTATAGATACTAAGGAAAAAGAAATACGTAGAGGAAGACATATTAAAGAAGGAAATACAGACCATGTGTATCAACCACTAGAGATAAAAAGAACTTCTAAACATCATGATCGTGTACATCATCAAGTGCCAGTGGTTCATCTGTTAGGTATCGTGTATGGAGATGCTCCAGTGGGAGTATTAGAGATTAATGGAAATATATATACAGTACATGAAGGAGAACAGGCTGAGGGTGTACAGGTTATCACGGTTGGAGAGACAAAGGTTCAGGTTCAAATGAATGGGTCTACTCATTGGATAGAATAAAAGTAGGGTGGAAATCTTAGATGTAGTACAAGGTAGAGATATGAAGAAAGGAGACACATATGTGGATGAGAATAGTAAATTATCTTAGAAAGAATGTAGCAATTCCTATCCATCAACCTATGTATCGATGTGGAATGGCATATGTTTTACTACTGACATTCTTAGGAGCTTTCCCTGTAGAGGCAGTTCATATTATGGCTAAAGATATGCCTTTACGAACATTGGTGCAAACCATAGCTAGGACGGAAAAACTTTCAGTAGTAGGATTAGATACATTAGAGGGGAAGGTTACTTTAGAAGTACAAGAAAATTCAGGACAAGAGGCCATTACTAAGTTGGGATCACAGTTAGGTTTTTTAGTCTATAAAGAAGGTGGCACCTTCATCGTAGAGGGGCGCCATGAAGAAAAAGAACGTCGACATGTGCGTCGAATCGTAGCGGAGTCGGCCACCCCTGAAGAATTGAGTAATCTGATTCAATCTGTAGTACCTAAAGAGCATGTACAAGTGATAGCAAGCACCAACGAGGTAATCTATTATGGAACGGTTCATGAAATTTTAGAAGTTGAAAAGCTACTTCGATCTTGGCATGCTACACCAAAACAAGTACAGTTAGATGTGGCGGTATTGGCAATGGAAAAAGGCTATGCTAAAGAACTAGGGGTACAATGGTCATTTCCTGGATTACAAAGTTCAGGGCTTTCCATGCATGGAAAATCTGAATCAGGTATGGAAGGAAATGTTCATATCGGTCATATTCCTAAGGGCACATCGTATTCGTTTTTAGCGCACCCTGAAGTATCTGCTAAAGAAGGAAGTAGTCGTATGGCATTGATTGCAAGACCTAGTATTGTAGCTCTTAATGGAGAGGAAGCAAGCATACTCATTGGTGAACGCGTGCCGGTGACAGTAGAATCCATACAAAATGGTGTCACAAGAACCAGTATTCGCTATGAAGAAGCAGGTATACGATTGCGATGTAAACCATATGTATTACAGGGGAATCACATTGATACTATTGTGGAAGCAGAAGTGAGTAATCCTACTTTGGTCCCTGAAATGAAAGCTTATCGCATTACCACACGGCAAGCAAAAACAAGAGTGCGCATACCTGATGGAGAAACATTGATCATTGGTGGATTGATGGATCGCCGTACCGTGCGACAATGGCAAAAAGTACCTATTTTGGGAGATATTCCACTTATTGGTAAACTATTTCAACATAGTCGTAAAACGAAAGATGAAGTAGAATTATATATTTTGGTTACAGCCAAGGTAATTCCTGAAATTCCCTAAATTTCCTTGCAAAAGGTGGGGATTATTACTATAATAAAGGATAGATTAAAATGTTTCTTTCACAGGAGGTTACCATGAGCTATGTAAAACAGCAAGACCCTAAAGTTCAAGAAATGATTGAATTAGAGTTGGGTCGTCAACGCAACAAATTAGAAATGATTGCATCGGAAAACTTTGTGTCTCAAGCTGTGATGGAAGCACAAGGTAGCGTATTGACAAATAAATACGCAGAAGGATATCCACATAAACGCTATTACGGTGGATGTGAATATGTCGACATGGTAGAAGAGTTGGCTATTGAAAGAGCGAAACAACTATTCGGCGCAGAACATGTGAATGTACAACCTCATTCTGGCTCTCAAGCAAACTTTGGCGTGTACTTTGCCTTATTAGAGCCAGGCGACACTATTATGGGGATGAATTTATCCCATGGTGGACATTTAACACATGGATCTCCAGTGAATGTATCTGGTAAGTATTTTAATATTATTCCTTATGGCGTAGATGCAGAAACAGGTCGCATTGATTATGAGGAAATGCGTAAAATTGCGCAAGAGCATAAGCCTAAAATGATTATCGGTGGTGGCAGTGCTTATTCCCGTCAAATTGATTTCAAAACCATGGCAGATATTGCCCATGAAGTAGGCGCAATTTTCATGGTGGATATGGCACACTTTGCTGGCTTAGTGGCAGCAGGATTGCATCCAAATCCAGTGGAATATGCTGATATTGTAACTACCACTACACATAAAACATTGCGTGGACCACGTGGTGGTATGATTATGTGCAAAGAAGAATATGCTAAAGCGATTGATAAATCTATCTTCCCTGGTATTCAAGGTGGTCCATTGATGCATGTCATCGCTGCCAAAGCAGTTGCTTTTGGTGAAGCATTACAACCAGAATTTAAGGAATATGCAAAACAAATCATTGTGAATGCCCAAACATTAGCTGATGCGTTACAAGAAGAAGGTTTTACTATCGTATCTGGTGGTACCGATACGCATGTATTATTAGTAGACCTACGTACTGTAGGCTTAACTGGTAAAGTAGCTGAACATGTACTAGATGAAGTAGGTATTACATGTAATAAAAATACAATTCCATTTGATCCGGAAAGCCCATTTGTTACATCTGGTATCCGCCTAGGCACTCCAGCGTTAACAACTAGAGGTTTACATGCAGAAGATATGAAAGAAATTGCAAGTATCATTTCTTTAGTATTAAAACAGCCAGAAGATACTGCTGTATTAGCAGAGGCTAAACAACGTGTAGCAACACTTTGTGAAAAATATCCAATGTATGCTTAATTAATAAAAAGGAAGTAAGTAAGATGAACGTAAATGTAATGACACATCCTTTGATTCAACATAAAGTAACGTTGATTCGATCTGTAGATACTGGGACAAAAGATTTCCGCCAATTATTAGAAGAAATCGCTTTGTTAATGGGCTATGAAATCACACGTGATTTGCCATTAGAAGATGTAGAAGTAGAGACCCCATTGGTGAAAGCAATTGGTAAACAAATTGCAGGCAAAAAATTGGGTATTGTGCCTATCCTTCGTGCTGGCTTAGGTATGGTGAATGGTTTGTTAGAATTAATGCCAATGGCAAAAGTAGGTCATGTAGGTATGTATCGTGATCCAAAAACATTGCAACCAGTAGAGTACTATTGCAAATTACCATCTGATTTGGCTGATCGTCGAATTATCGTGACAGATCCAATGTTGGCTACAGGTGGTAGTGCAGCAGCAGCGATTTCTTTATTGAAAGAAAAAGGTGCTAAAGAAATTCAATTAATGTGTCTAGTAGCAGCCCCAGAAGGTGTAGAAGTTGTGAATAAAGCGCATCCTGACGTACGCATCTATGTAGCTGCATTAGATGAAAAATTAAATGACCATGGATATATTTTACCTGGTCTTGGTGATGCGGGAGATCGTATTTTCGGTACGAAATAAACGGTGTTACCCGAAGAGTAGTGCGCGTTTCTTTTCAGTGACGCGCATTATTTTTATAAGAAAGGGTATATATGGCTAAAAAGAAAACAGTTTTTTTCTGCTCAGAGTGTGGAAATGAATCATCGAAATGGTTTGGTCGTTGTACTGCTTGTGGTGCTTGGAATACGGCGGTGGAGGAAGAACTGCAACCGGAAGTTAAAACAAAGCATGTAGCGTCTTATCGACCGGTAAAAGATGAAGATAACAAGCCCAAGGCTTTGACAGAGATTGAGGTAGGCGCTATAGCCCGAATTACATCTGGATATGGAGAAATTGATCGTGTTCTTGGCGGTGGCATTGTACCTGGTGCGTTAATCTTGCTAGGTGGGGACCCAGGTATTGGTAAGTCTACCTTACTGTTACAAGTGTCTGGTCGTATTGCAGAAGAGTCAGGTAAAGTCCTATATGCATCTGGAGAAGAATCAGATATGCAGTTAAAGCTGAGAGCTCATCGACTAGGTATCAATTCTTCCAATCTCTTAGTGCAGGCAGAAACTAATTTAGATACCATATTGAATGAAGCTAAACGAAGTCAACCAATGTTACTTGTGATTGACTCTATCCAAACTATGTATGTAGGTTCTGTAGAATCTGCACCGGGAAGTGTCAGTCAAGTTCGTGAATGTACAGCAAGATTGTTACGCTTTGCAAAAGATCAAGACATTCCAGTCATCATCATTGGTCATGTTACCAAAGATGGTACTATCGCAGGACCTCGTATGTTAGAGCATATGGTAGACGTAGTATTGTATTTTGAAGGAGAACGGTCCTATCAATTTCGTATTTTACGAGGAATTAAAAATCGATTTGGATCTACATCGGAATCAGGATTATTTACCATGGAAGAAGAAGGGTTAGGTGAACTCCTCAACCCATCAGCTACTTTATTAGCAGAGCGATCAGAAGAAGAGACGGGTTCTGCCATAATGGCATACTTAGAAGGAGTACGACCTATCTTGGTAGAAGTGCAGAGTTTAGTGGTATCCACTGCCTTTGGTATGCCACGAAGAACGGCTATTGGGTATGATTTAAATAAGCTGATTTTACTACTAGCAGTATTAGAAAAACGCTGTGGCTTTACCTTAGGTAACAAAGATGTGTATGTTACTATTATTGGGGGCTTAAAAATTAATGAACCTGCTTGTGACCTAGCCATGGCAGTAGCCATAATTTCTAACTTAAAAAATAAGCCTGTACCTCCAGATATGGTGATATTAGGCGAAGTAGGATTGACAGGGAATATTCGTAGTATTCCAAGAATAGAACACCGAATTGCAGAAGCCAAGAAATTAGGGTTTAAACAATTTGTGATTCCTGCTGGGAATGTAAAACAGTTGAAAGGAATACAAGAAGGTATCTCCATACAAGGGGTGACTAGTATTCAAGAAGTGATGAAAAGTATTTTCTAACCCTATGTGCAGAGTCTTTACTATCAAGTATTCATTAAAATTACACGTAGGGCTAGTATACTAAAAAAAGAGGAGGTGACCATATGATCTATAAATTATTGCGCTATGCTATTGCTATTTTATTTGGCAGTATGGGGTACGTCGGAGCAGATGCACTATCAACACTTATGGTATCTATATGGGATGAAAAGATGCTGCAAATGGGTGTATTTGGAATCTCTGCAGTGATGATATTGTACTATACTATAAGTATCTTACTGGCAGCTTTTATCGGCTATTTAGTGTCCCAGTATATTTTGCGTATAGGATTAAGAGTAGCAAAACAAATTGAACGTATTTTAAGTCGAGTTCCTAGTCAACAACTAGTAGCTGGCACGATAGGATTATTATTTGGACTCATTATTGCTAATTTAATTGGTATGGCTTTTGAGCGTGTACCAATTATTGGCTCATACTTACCTATCGCGCTCAGTGCTGTATTGGGATATATAGGGATTCGTTTGGGGATGGATAAAGGGCCAGACTTATATAAAGCTATGGTATCTTATACGTTTAGAGGATTGCTCAATAAGGGTAGATCACCTAAAGAATCTAAAGTAAAAGAAATCCGAACTTGTTCTGCTAAGGTTTTAGATACATCGGTTGTCATTGATGGCCGAATTTTAGATATTGTGAATACAGGATTTTTGGAAGGTCCTTTCATAGTGCCTGTATTTGTACTAGAAGAATTACAAAAATTGTCTGATTCTGCGGATACTTTGAAACGTAATAAAGGCAGACGAGGGTTAGACTTACTACAGACAATGCGTGAAAAATTAACAGAATCTATGGAAATCATAGATGTTGATTATGAAGATCTGTCAGAAGTAGATTTGAAATTGATTCGCCTTAGTATGGATAAACATTGGAAGCTCATAACTAATGATTTTAACCTGAATAAAGTAGCTACATTACAAGGAGTTGGGGTGTTGAACCTAAATGATCTAGCAAATGCTATTAAGCCCAAAATGACGAGTGGTGAAACCTTACTAGTACGTATTATGAAAGTTGGTAAAGAACCACATCAAGGAGTTGCCTATTTAGATGACGGTACTATGATTGTTGTGGAAAATGGTGTAGACTATGTGGATCAAACAGTAAATGTAGTAGTTACCTCTGTATTACAAACCAGTGCGGGACGAATGATTTTTGCCCGTGTAGAGGAATCAAATTCCTAGAAAGGGAGTACCATGATTAGTTGTATCTTATTAGCGGCAGGTGCAGGACGCCGAATGGGCTATACAGAGAATAAAGTGTGTATGCCGTTGGGACAGTATACAGTGTTACAATGGAATTTACATCACATGAAACAATGGGAAGGCTTGGAAGAAGTCATTGTGGTTGTATCGGAAGAAGATCAACTCTCGATTCAAGAACAAGTAGAAGCTATGCAGGTACCGTGGATGGTACAATATGTTATTGGCGGTGCAGAACGACAAGACTCTGTAGCCGCTGGACTTTCACAAGTATCGAATGGAGCAGAGATTGTATTAGTGCATGATGGTGCAAGACCATTGGCGAACAAGGAGTTAGCTCATCGAGTGGTTGAGGGGGCTAAAGTATATGGAGCTGCAGTGCCAGCCATTCCTGTAGTAGATACGATAAAACGTGTGAATGCAGAGGGATATGTAGAAGAAACATTAGTACGTTCTGAATTATATGGAATGCAAACGCCACAAGGGTTTCAAACTGCTATTTTATTAGATGCTTATGTATATGCGGAAGAACACAGATATAAAGGAACCGATGATGTGTCTTTAGTAGAGTTTCAAGGAAATCCAGTGCACATTGTGGAAGGGGATAGAAAAAATATTAAATTAACAGTCCCTGAAGATGTGGCAATTGCTAAGAAGTATTTAGGAGTAGAATCAATGATGCGTATTGGTTATGGTTATGATATCCACCGTTTCAAAGAGGGACGACCTTGTGTATTAGGAGGGGTAACTATCGATAGCCCTATTGGTCCTGATGGGCATTCTGATGCGGATGTGTTGATTCATGCCCTTATGGATGCTATGCTAGGGGCTGCAGGTATGCGAGACATTGGGTATTATTTTCCTCCAGAAGATGATGCTTTCAAAGGGATTTCTAGTAGGCTATTATTAGAAAAAGTGGTACAATTATTAAAGGACTCAAATTTTGGAATCTACAATGCAGATATCATGGTCATTGCAGAAGCTCCAAAATTGAAACCTCATATTGAAAAAATGAAAGAAAATCTAAGTGTGGATTTAGGTATCCCTCTTAGTAGAATTAGTATTAAAGCAACGACAAATGAAGGGTTAGGTGCCTTGGGAAGAACAGAAGGTATAGCCGCACAAGCTGTTGTTTCAATGTATGAAAGAGAGGAGTTATAACTCATGAAAGTTCGTTTTGCACCGAGTCCAACCGGTCCATTTCATATTGGTGGAGCTCGTTCCGCATTATTTAACTATTTATTAGCTCGCAAGGAGCAAGGTACATTCTTATTGCGCGTGGAAGATACTGACCAAGCTCGTTCTACTCGTGAAAGCGAAGAAAACATTAAGGCTGCTCTTAAATGGCTTGGTATGGACTGGGATGAAGGTGTTGATGTAGGGGGCGAACATGGTCCATATCGCCAAACAGAACGTTTAGATATTTACGACAAAGTAACACAACAATTGTTAGAATCTGGTCATGCTTACGAATGTTATTGTTCCCAAGAAGAATTAGATTCTGTTCGGGAAGAGCAATTAGGTCGTGGTGAAACCCCAAAATATAATGGTCATTGCCATCATTTAACGGAAGAACAAAAAGCTGCCTACAAAGCAGAAGGACGTAAACCAACTATCCGATTACGTGTCCCATTGCATGAAACAGTAGCATTTGATGATATGGTTCGCGGTCATGTATCTTTTGAATCTAACGGTATTGGTGACTTCGTTATCGTAAAATCTGATGGAATCCCAGTGTATAACTATGCGGTAGTAGTGGACGATCACACTATGGGTATTTCTCATGTTATCCGTGCGGAAGAACATTTATCTAACACACCACGTCAAATCGTGATCTATAAAGCCTTAGGCTGGGATGTACCAACATTTGGTCATATTTCCTTGATTATGGGCAAAGATGGCAAAAAAATGAGTAAACGACATGGTGCTACCTCTGTTGAACAATACCGTGAGTTGGGATACTTGCCAGAAGCGATTGTGAACTTCTTGGCATTACTTGGCTGGGCTCCTGAAGGAGAAGAAGAATTGTTCACGAAGGAAGAGTTGTGTCAAAAATTCTCCATGGATCGAGTAGCAAAAAATCCTGCTGTCTTCGACATCGACAAATTGAATTACATTAATTTTAACTATATGAAACAATTGACACCGGAAGCATTGTATGAATTATGTTTACCTCATTTGGTGAAAGCTGGCTACGCTAGTGAAAGTCCGTCTGCAGAGGAACAAGCATGGCTCACAATGCTTTGTACTTGCGTGAAAGACCATATTAGTTATGGTGCTCAAATCGTAGATGAAGTAAATATGTTCTTCCAAGATGATATCCTAGAAGATGCAGAACATGCAGAAGAGATTGCAGCTGTGAAAGCAGAAGAATCGTATCCAACAGTAATTGGTGTTTTCAAAGAAAAAATTGAAGCTATGGATGAGATTACCCCAGATGCTGTGAAAGCAGCAATCAAAGCGATTATGAAAGAAACAGGATTAAAAGGCAAATTTGTATTTATGCCAATTCGCATTGCTACGACAGGTCAAATGCACGGTCCTGATTTGAATTATATTATTACCTTATTTGGCAAAGAAAAAGTACTTCGCCGTCTAGGCTAAGTGCATACAAGGAGGCTATTTCTAATGAGAGAACTGACAGTTTTCAACACGATGACTCGTGAAAAATCAGTATTCCAACCTGTGAAAGAAGGGGAAGTTAGCATCTATGTATGCGGAGTAACACCATATAATCATCCTCATATTGGTAATGCACGTCCTTTCGTGACTTGGGATACCATTCGTCGTTATTTGAGCCATGTGGGCTATAAAGTAACATATATCCAAAACTTTACAGATGTGGATGATAAAATCATTAATACGTCTAATGGTGAAGGGGTAGCATGGAATGTAATCTCTGATCGCTATATTGATGCATACTATGATGTAATGGATGCATTACATGTGCGTCGTGCTGATGTATATCCTCGCGTGTCTACGCATATGGAAGAAATTATTTCCATGATCACTACATTAATCGACAATGGTTATGCCTATGCAGTAGATGGTGATGTGTACTATCGTGTAGAAAAATTTGAACATTATGGCAAACTATCTGGTCGTACGTTAGACGATATGGAAGCCGGTGCTCGTGTAGATGTAGATGACCGCAAGGAAAACCCAATGGACTTTGCTTTATGGAAAGCGGCAAAACCAGGCGAACCATTCTGGGAAAGCCCTTGGGGGCAAGGCCGACCAGGTTGGCACATTGAATGTTCTGCCATGAGTCAAAAATATTTGGGCGAAGAGTTTGACTTCCATGGCGGTGGATCTGACTTAATCTTCCCTCATCATGAAAATGAAATTGCCCAATCTGAAGGATGCTCTGAACACCATCCAGCTGTACGTTATTGGGTGCATAATGGTTTCATTACGATTAATCAAGAAAAAATGAGTAAATCCTTGAACAATTTCTTCTTGGTGAAAGATATTTTAGAACAATATAGTGCAGATGCATTGCGTTTCTTCTTGTTGAGCACACATTATCGTAGTCCATTGGACTTCAGTGATGAACGCTTAGATGAAGCGACTAAGGCTATTGAACGATTTCAAACCGTGATTGACAACTTACTGTACTTAGAAAGTCGTCCAGAAGGATTGTGTGAACTAGAAGCAGCAGAATTATTGAAAAATGCTCGTAACTATAAAGAAGAGTTTGAAGCAGCTATGAGCGATGATTTCAATACAGCCTTAGCAACAGCACCAATCTATGGTTTGGCAAAAGAAATTAACATCTATTACCAATCTGTTCAAAGCTGTGATGGCACTGTATGCCATAGTACTATTGGTGAAGTTAAAGAAATCTTTAAAATGATGTTAGATATTCTAGGTTTATTAGAAGAGGGCTGGAAAGGTCAAGAAACTAGTAATGAAGAATATAATCAATTAATGGAAGTCATCTTGAATATTCGTCAATGTGCTCGTGATCAAAAACAATGGGGCATTGCAGACTCCATTCGTGATGAATTGGCCAATATTGGAATTGTCATCGAAGATTCCCCACAAGGGGCACGGTGGAAAAAACGTGAACTTTAATCGATACAAACAGCTACGATCTATGGCGATTGATAAATTAAAATCTTCAGTGAAAGTAGAAGCAAATGGAGAGGGTCCTTTAGAGGACTCTCTTATGCTTGCTTATATTGGAGATGGTGTATATACTTTATTTATCAGAAATCGTGTAGTAGAAACGGGCATTACAAAAACACAAATACTTCATGATGTAGTGACGTCATTTATCAATGCAAAAGCACAGGCGAAAGTATTACATGCATTAGAGCCAACTCTGACAGAGGAAGAGTTATTAGTGGCAAAACGGGCTCGCAATAGTAATGTGCATGTACCGAAAAGTGCCAGTGTACAGGAATACCGCATGAGTACAGCCTTTGAGGCGTTGTTGGGGTATACCTATCGCAAGGGGGATGAAGAGAGGCTTACTACTCTCATGGAATTCGCTTTTGCTGAAACGTTGTCACATATGTAGCATGAATATAAATACGCCATAGGCTTTCATTAATTAACTTGTATTGAAGTCTGTGGCGTTTTCTTAATCTGTGGAATGGAAGAGCACGGCATATTCCTTCAGAAACGGCATTTCATGATGTTTGTTCGGGGGCACACCGTGCTCTTCTTGTGTTTTCTGAATTAACGACAGATGAACGTGACATGGCATAGAATATGTTTTTTTCATTGTACTAGTGGGTGTGACAACGTTTCAGGGGGGCGCTCATGTCTTATTTTGGGGTTGTCCTCTTTTAATGGTATAATAGAGTAATAGCTAGTAGTGGCTAGTTTTTATAGATTCTAATGATATGACATAGATGCTATGTAATAGTAATAGCTTAACTAAAATAGGTAGTATTACTGTTGGGAAGGTTTGAGGTTTTCATGGATACGTTTATTGTAGGTCGTAATGCTGTGCGTGAGGCGCTGAAGTCGGATCGAGGGATTCATCGTATTTTAGTGGCAGAAGGTAAGCAAGGTGGCTCTCTTTCGGAGATATTGGGTTTGGCAAAGTCTAAGGGTATTGAGGTTCGTCGCGTGAAGGAACGGGATTTACAGAAGTATCCTAGTGATGTGCCGAATCAAGGTGTGGTAGCCTTGGTGAATGCGGTGAAGTTCCAAGAGTTACAAGATGTGTTGCTGGCATGCACGGAAGAACATCCGTTGTTAATTTTAACGGATGGCGTGGAAGATCCTCATAATATGGGTGCTATCATTCGTACAGCTGAATGTGTAGGTGCTACGGCGGTACTGATTCCTAAACGTCATAATGCGCCTATTAATGCAACGGTTAGCAAAACATCTGCAGGAGCTGTAGAATCGATTCCATTGGTACAAATTGGTAATGTAGCACAGACGATTGAGCAATTGAAAGCACAAGGCTTCTGGGTGATGGGGGCTCATATGGATGGGACTGTTATGTATGATGTGAATATGACAGGTCCTATAGTATTGGTCATAGGGAATGAAGGGAAAGGCTTAAGCCGTTTAACAAAAGAGTTGTGCGATGTACTGGTGACAATTCCCATGTTTGGAACCATTAACTCATTAAATGCATCGGTAGCAGCAGCGGTTCTTTTATATGAAGCGAGACGTCAACGATAATAGGTATACTATGAAAAAAGACATTTTAATTGTAGATGGGTATAATGTTATTTTTGATTGGGCTGACTTGAAATCACTCAGTAAGGAGTCTTTAGAACATGCCCGATTAGAATTACGTCATAGATTACTCAATTATGGGACCTATAAGGGATATAAAATTATTCTTGTATTTGACGGTAAGCACGCACCTTTTACGGCAGATGAACAGCGTATATCTGCAGATTTCATTGAAGTCTTTACAGGTACCCATGAGACGGCAGATGCTTATATTGAGCGTGAAGTCTTTAGTAAAAAGGGTCAATATAAGACAATCTACGTCGTAACAAGTGATGGGGAAGAACAAAGTCAAATTTTAGGATTTGGAGGATTACGCATATCAGCACGTGAATTACGTCATCAAATTGACTTAGCTAAGCAAGAAGAACGTAAACGATATACAGGTTATCATCAACGTGATGCTATGACATTACAACGTAATGAATTAGGTGCACATATTGATGGGGATGTGGCGGAAAAGCTTGAACGAATGCGACGAGGGGAGCTATGAGAGTAGCTCCTTTTGTTATGTTTGCCTTGATAATTTTTATAGAGGAATACTAGAATCAGTAGATACATGCATACATATTAGTATCTTACGGTGGATCTAGAACATAGAGATGATATATAAAAAAGAGGGTTAACTAAGAGAAATGGTATTTCTCCTTGTTAACCCTCTTTTAGAGTTCATTATAGAGCATTTACTTTAGCTGCTAAGTTGGATTTTTTGCGAGCTGCAGTATTTTTATGAAGAACGCCTTTGGAGGCTGCTTTATCAATTACGCTTGTAGCATGAACTAGTGCTTTTTTAGCTTCTTCTACAGCGCCTGCTTGAGCAGCTTCTACAGTCTTACGAGTAGCTGTACGAATTTGAGATTTTACAGCAGAGTTTTTCGCACGACGTTCAGCATCCGTTTTTACGCTTCTAATACTGGATTTAATATTTGGCAATTGAGTCACCTCCTTGTGATTTACTGTATTATTACTAAAGTAGTATATCATAGGGCGTACAGTTTTGCAACTGTTTTTATATATAACCTAAGGAATATTGGCTTATACAGCAAGGGTTTACACAGGAATACCCTCTATTTTCATCACTCATAAGAGTAGGAAATATGGTATAATTAAGGATACGTAGATTAGTCAATAGGAGAGTAAACTATGAAAAAATTAATGGTTATAGATGGCAGTAGCTTATTATATCGTGCATTCTTTGCACTACCACCACTACAAAATGCATTAGGGGTTCCTACGAATGCAGTATATGGTTTTTTAACTATGTTAACAAAGCTCTATGAAGAAATCAATCCTGACTATATTGCAGTAGCATTTGATAAAGGAAAGCAGACGTTCCGTATGGATATTTACGAAGACTATAAAGGAACTCGTCAAAGTGCACCAGATGAATTGCGCCCACAATTTAGCTTAATCCGTGAAGTATTAGAATCTTTGGGGATTATTGTGATTGAAGAAGAAGGTTTTGAAGGCGATGATATTATTGGTTCTTTAAGTAAAAAATGGGGTTCTACTGACTTACAAGTCCACATTATTACTGGAGATAGAGATAATTTGCAATTAGTAGATGAGTATACTAGTGTGTTCTTAACGAAAAAGGGCATCACTGATATGCTTCATGTGACTATGTCTAATATGGAAGAACTCTATGGGTATGGTCCACAAATGGTCATTGAAATGAAGTCTCTCATGGGGGACTCTTCAGATAATATCCCTGGTGTGCCCGGTGTTGGTGAAAAAACAGCTCTTAAACTATTGACACAATATGGTACGTTAGAGGGCGTGTATGAGCATATTGAGGAACAAAAGGGAAAACTGAAAGAACGATTAGTAGACAATAAAGACTTAGCGTTCATTTCTCATCAACTAGCTACTATCAAAACAGATATGGATATGCCTTATGAACTAGAGCAATTTGTTCCTGTAGTACATCGTAGTGAAGTGACTCCATTATTTGAAAAATTAGGCTTTCACGCAGTAACACCAAGATTACTAAAAGCGATGGGCGTGGCAGAAGAAGGAACTTTATTCGATCAATTTTTAGCTCCACCAGCAAAAGAAATTGAATTAACTCATGTCACAGAAGTGCCGCGAGAATTTTATGAAGATAAAATCATCAGTGTCATTCTAAAAGAGGCTGGAACACATCCATTTAGGACGATAGAAGCCTTATATCTATATAATGGAGATACCCAATTAGTTGTGAATGGATTTGTAGATGTAGCACATGTGGAAACAGTCTTTGAAGGGGCTAAGGAACTTGTTACAGATAATGCAAAGTTGTTATTTGAAGTGTTAGGTACTGAAACAACAGGTCGTATTTCAATTTTGAAAGAAGAAACTGTTCATATCAAAGATCTCACATTAATGGCGTATTTACTCGATCCTACACGAGCAAACTATGGTATGACTTATTTATGCGAACGTTTTGGACAATCTTCTATTCCTGCTACGGAAAATGAAACAGAGTGGGCTCTACAAGCACAGGCTTTATACCATATGCACGAGAAGGCTACGGAAGAGATGAAGGCTGCTGGTGTATGGGGCCTATATAGAGATATTGAATTGCCGTTATTACGTACTCTATGTGTACTGGAAAAAAATGGTATTTACATGGATGTAGACCAATTACACACTACATTGGAACGCTTCAAAGTAGAAGTTAGTGAACTACAAGAAAAGATATTTACATTGGCTGGAGAAACTTTCAACATTAATTCGCCAAAACAATTGGGTGTTATCTTGTTTGAAAAATTACAATTGCCAGTGATTAAGAAAACAAAAACTGGTTATTCTACAGATGCTGAAGTCCTAGATATGCTCAGAAATGACCATGAAATTGTTGAACAAATTTTGGCCTATCGTTCAGTGGTAAAGTTGGTATCTACCTACTTAGAAGGGTTTGAAGGACTTGTGAATCCTCATACTAACCGGATTCATACTTCTTTTAATCAAATGGTAACAGCGACTGGCCGTTTAAGTAGTTCCGATCCGAATTTGCAAAATATTCCTGTACGCAGTGAAAAAGGCCGAGAAATTCGAGCTTTATTTAAACCTCATGATGGGTATGATATGTTCGTCAGTGCCGATTATTCTCAGATAGAATTACGTATTTTGGCGCACTTGTCAGAAGATCCTGCCTTAATTCAAGCGTTCCAAAATGGTGAAGATATTCACCGATTTACAGCTGCAGAAGTATTAGGTAAGTCCTTAGAAGAGGTAACGCCACTAGAACGTTCCCATGCAAAGGCTATCAACTTCGGTATTATTTATGGTATTAGTGACTTTGGCTTGTCTCGTGATTTAGGTATTACAAGAGCAGAAGCAAAAGAATATATTGAATTATATTTCAGTCGTTACCCACAAATTAAAGGGTACATGGACCGCATGGTGCAAGAAGCCCATGAAACTGGATCTGTACGTACTATGTTTGGTCGTGTTCGCCCATTGCCTGATATTAATAGCCGTAACTTTAACCGTCGTTCCTTTGCGGAGCGTACAGCTATGAATACGCCAATTCAAGGGACAGCGGCAGACATTATTAAGTTAGCCATGAACCAAGTAGAACGAGCGCTAGAAGAGCAAGGCTTGCAATCCCGTATTTTATTACAGGTACATGATGAACTAGTGCTAGAAGTAGTAGAATCGGAACAAGAGCAAGTAGAAACTCTGTTGCGTAATTGTATGGAACAAGTAGTGACATTACGTGTGCCATTGCAAGTAGATGTGCACAGTGCACAGAACTGGGCAGATGTAAAATAGTAGGATTTTATAAATTCGATGCTATCGTTTGTGTATAGAATAGTTAAGTATGAGTAGAATCAAATGTGGGGTGTAAATATGTATAAAATCGGACTCACAGGAGGCATTGCCTCTGGTAAAAGTACAGTGTTACGATGGTTACAAAAAAAAGGTGTTCCCTATATTGATGCAGATGTAGTGGCTAGAGAAGTTGTTGAGCCAGGAACGCCAGGTTTACAGGAATTGATACAGGCTTTTGGACCTAATACAGTGCTAGAAGATGGCACGTTACATCGTGCCTATATTGGTAGCTTTGTATTTTCAGATTCCAAAGCTTTAGAAACTATTAATTCTATATTGCAACCCCATATTAGACATCGTATACAAGAATTGACAGAAGAATGGGAAGCAAAAGGAAAGCAGGCAGTTATCTATGATATACCATTGATGTTTGAAACAGATTGGCATACACAGATGGATGAGATTTGGCTTGTGTACGTAAACCCTGTGACACAACTAGAGCGTTTGATGAAACGAAACGCTTATTCTGAACAGGAGGCACTGGATCGAATTCGTAGTCAAATGAGTTTAGATGAAAAGCGTGATTTAAGTACTGTGATCATCGATAATTCTGGGACTATGAAAGAACTAGAAAAACAATTACGTAAATTGTGGAAAACAGCGAAAATTCACTTTCAGAAGGAGGAACTATGAGGGTATCCACAGCATTTGCTTGGCTAATCGTTGTTCTTACGGCCTACTATGTGCAATATGGACAACCCTATTTAGCTAGACAGTATGCGTATCCGTTAGTATATGAAAGCGCGGTATTGAAAAATGCATCTACTTACCATGTAAGACCATCTATGGTTGCGGCTGTTATCTATACGGAAAGTAAATTTGATACGAATGCAAAATCTTTACCAGGGGCTATAGGATTGATGCAGTTAATGCCAGAAACAGCGCACTGGATTGGAGAACAATTAAATCAGTCTAGTCTATCTGACCAAGATATTAAGGAACCGAACACGAATATACAATTAGGGACTTGGTATTTATCATATTTATTAGAAGAATTTAAAGGTAACGAAATCTTAGCCTTAGCAGCCTACAATGCAGGACGTGGTCATGTGGAGGAATGGATGCAGACCTATGGCTGGGATGATAATTTTGACGATATAAACAAAATACCATTTCCAGAAACAAAAGATTACGTGAAACGCGTGATAGCGAATGAATCACAGTATCAAGCATTATATAGTCAACTACGATAAGGAAAGAGTCCATGGATGCAATCATAAAAGAATGTGAAACCCTCGATTTATCATGGTTAGAATCCACTATTGGAGACTTTCACTTAGTGGTGGAACAAAAAGCCATATCGTCTACTGTATATAGTATTTTTTATTATACAAATGATAGAAAGTGGCGTTGGTCAGTTCTCTATGATACGGAAGTAGGGGATTATATGGTACGTATTACAGTACCTTTAGTAGAGTTTGTAGATATTGCTTTTATACGTGAGTCTTTAACCCCATTTATGGAGAACCTAAAGGCCAACTATAAAGCATCTATGATGACACGATTTATGGCGCCCCAAGAAGGATTTGTGTACGAATACAAGAAAAAAGGTATACATCAGTGGAATTATACAGAGGCATTGCCACAAACAATCGCAGGATATCATTTAGATGTGACGCCTCATACTGCATTAGATATGATTAATGGCTCCTATATTATTGGCACCTATATCAAAGATAATGAGGAAACAGGGGTCGTCTTATTTTATAATACATTCCGCGATGAATTTTTTGGTGAAACTAGACAACAAGGCTATCCAGGAATTACACATGACTTGGACGCAACTACGATAGATAAATTTGAACAAGCTTTGACGAATCATTTACAAGAAGTATTACTTAGTTTATAAACTACCTATATTATTTACTAAGATAAATGGTATATTTTTTAGATACTATATAATGGTAATACTTTTGTATAGGGAACAGAAACAGGATAGGGGAAGTATTTTGGAACAGATCCGAATAGAAAAACTAGGGAAATCCTTTGGGATACGAGAAATTTTTTCTAATGTATCTTTTACCATACGACAAGGAGAACGTCTCGCTTTAGTTGGCCCGAATGGGGCAGGTAAATCGACGTTGATGAAATGCATACTAGGTATAGAAGAACATGATGAGGGGATCATTGTGAAAGACAGTAGTATCACTATAGGCTATTTACAACAAGATGTAAATTTAGGTGATGCTAGTTTAGAAGAAGAAATTCAAACAGCTTGGGCTGATGTACAGCACTTAGAATCCCAGTTACAAGCGTTAACGACAGAATTAGAAAATCGAGATGCCACAGAACAGGACTTGCGTCGTTTATCCTATTTACAAGAGCGATTAGAATGGCTTGGTGGGTATGATTATGAAAAACAAAGCCAACGTATTGCTTATGGGTTAGGGTTTGGTGACGAAGATTTAAAGAAGAAAGCCAGTGAATTTTCTGGGGGACAAAAAACGCGTATTAACTTGGCGAAAGCCTTGGTGCGCCGTCCTGACTTTTTATTTCTTGATGAGCCTACTAACCATTTAGATATGCCAATGTTAGAGTGGTTAGAGGGATATTTAAAATCCTACAAAGGTGGCATTGTCATCATCAGCCATGACCGATATTTCTTAGATCAAGTGGCGACAGAAGTAGTAGAATTATCTCATCGTAAAGTACATACCTATAAAGGTAATTATAGCCAGTTCTTGAAACAACGAGAGCAGCAACGAGTGGCGTATCAACGTGCGTATGAAAAGCAACAGGAACACATTCGTAAAACGGAAGAATATATTGACAAATATCGAGCGGGCATAAAATCTAAAATGGCTCGTGGTCGTCAATCACAATTAGATAGACTAGAAAGATTAGAGGCACCAGACCAAGATAGAGAGTTTGCTTTTACCTTTCCTAAGGCAGAAATGAGTGCAGACAGAGTGTTGATGGTGGAGGATGTGTCCATTGGATATGATGTAGAACATCCAGTGGCTACACATATTACAACAACGCTACGTCGAGGAGATGTAGTAGGCTTAATTGGTGCGAATGGAGCTGGAAAATCGACTTTTGTAAAAACAATTATGGGGGAAATTAATACACTGGATGGATCGATTACCACAGGAAATCGAGTGCAGACAGGATATTTCTCGCAAGAACATGAAGAATTACACCCTAGTTGGTCTGTGTTACAAGAGATTATGGCTCCTTATGATATGTCAGAAGAATCTGCTCGTAGCGTACTAGGTGCCTTTCAGTTTAGAGGTGATGATGTATTCAAGTTAATAGGAGATTTATCAGGTGGAGAACGTGCAAGGATAGCCTTATTACAGTTATTTTTAGAAGGCCGTAACTTCTTAATCCTTGACGAACCGACAAATCATTTAGACATTCCTACACGAGAAACAGTGGAGCAAGCCTTACAACAGTTTGAGGGCACATTGCTCATTATTTCCCATGACAGATATTTGTTGGATGCTGTGGCAAAACGCATTGTGGTCTTAGATAATGGTGGCATTGAAGAGTTTTATGGCAATTATTCGTATTATAAAGAAAAAATGTTGGAACGATCAGTGTTAGCAGCCCAACGATTAGAAGCGGAGCAGACGAAACGCAACAATATGTCCAGCAATACAGCAGGAAAGGCCGACAATGCTGGAGATACAGCAGTGAGTACAGATTCTAATGCTGAGATACATAAAGGTATATCAGAGGCTGCTATAACAGAGAAACAAGATACTAGGTATTCAGAAGCAGTGACAGTACCTAAAAAGAAAACGAATTCTTTTATGCTAGAAAAGGAATTAGCAAAAGTAGAGTCAGATATTGCACGGTATGAGGCGACAGTTAAAATGTATACGGTGCAGCTACAGGACCCATCTATACAGGGAGATATATCAGAATATGAACGATTATCTCAAGAGTTAGCTAATACAACATCACAGTTAGAGGTTCTTTATGAGCGGTGGGAACACCTTAGTGAAGAGGCTTAGGAGGTTTCTATGAAAGGTCGTTTTGCCCCCAGCCCTACAGGTCATATACATGTAGGGAATTTGTGGGTGGCATTTTTGTCCTATTGGTCTGCACGGCATCAAGATGGTGAATATATAGTGCGCATAGAAGATGTAGATACTCAACGGTCTAAACCAATCTATGCAGAACATATACTAGAAGATTTATCTTGGCTTGGTTTTACTTGGGACGAAGCACCTACGTATCAATCCAAACGTATGGATATATACGAGATATATTTACAAGAATTACGTAGCCAAAAACGGTTATATCCGTGTTATTGTAATCGAGCGCGTTTACAGGAAATCAGTAGCGCTCCTCATCAAGGTGAAGCCCATCATGTGTACGATGGATATTGTTTAACCCATGAGCCGACTATGGGTGAAAGACCTCCTTCTTGGCGATTTCATATGGAGAATATAAAAGGATCCTTTCTGGACATATATCGAGGCACGATAGATTATAAAATCCAATCTTGTAATGATGATATCGTGTTACAGCGATGGGATGGAATGATTGCCTATCATTTGGCGGTGGTCATTGATGATTATGAAATGGGTGTCACAGAAGTAGTTCGTGGTAATGATTTACTGCCTGTGACGGGTCATCAAATTGCGCTGGCCCAAGCCTTGGGGTTTCCTTCTTTGCAATATGGTCATGCCCCTATGCTAGTGGATGCAGAAGGGTATCGTCTGTCTAAACGGCAACAAAGTATAACCATACGTGATCTGCAGAACCAAGGTGCTACACCAGAGAGATTGTGGGCATGGTTTGCATTAGAAACAGGATTACTCACAAAGGGGGACTTACCTCTTAGCGGTCACATAGGGCTTTCAGAACTATTGGAGATTACAATTCCAAAGAAACTATTAAAACAAGATACAATTAAATTGACAAATTTCGATATTATGGTATGATAGTACAGTAACGAGGTGATACGTATGTCAATGGAAACAGCGATCCAAGAAAAAACGTGGGCCGTTTTAGGTGCCACAACAAGAACCGATAAGTTCGGATATAAGATTTTCAAACATCTTGTCAATAAAGGATATACAGTGTATCCAGTGAATCCTAATATTATATCTATCGATGGCGTACAATGCTATCCAAGCTTGCATGAGTTGCCAGTAGTACCTACTGTAGTGGACTTTGTTGTGCCAGAAAAAGTTGGTTTAGAAGCTCTAGATAGTTGTAAAGAGTTAGGGGTTAAGACCGTTTGGCTACAACCAGGTGCGGATAAACCGGCAGTAGTGAAAAAGGCAACTGAATTAGGTCTTGAAGTGATTCAAGACTGTGTATTGATTCAAATTTAATAGGAGGCTTATATGAGCGCAATTATTGATGTAACATCTGCAAATTTTAAAGAAGTAGTAGCAACAAATGATAAAGTAACTGTTGTAGATTTCTGGGCACCATGGTGTGGATACTGTGTTCGCATGATGCCAGTATATGATGAATTGGCAGCTGCCTTAGGCGACAAAGTGACATTAACAAAAGTAAACACTGATGAACAACCTGAATTGGCACAATTCTTCAAAATTGAAATTCTTCCTACTTTTGCTATCTTCAAAAATGGTGAAATCGTAGATCGCAAAATCGGTTTCATTCCATTAGAAGAATTAAAAGCAGCTGTAGAAGCTCATCTATAATACACAAAAAGGACTGATATCTTTGAGATATCAGTCCTTTTCTTATGTATACCGTTTATCTAATAAACTTTCTAGTTTTTTCTCTTTTCTAGCATCTAATATTTTACCAGCTAGAATAGAAGGAATAGCAACGCCTACACCGATGGATATGATGATTAGGATGGCAGTGACTCCACTTTGAATGGCTTCGACTAAGGTTGCAGATGTGAGAGAATTAATATGTAACATGGCATATAAAAATCGATAGATAAATACGCCAGGTACAAGAGGAATCGCTGATGGAATCGCTAATACCTTAGAGGATGTATGGGAATAACGAGCTGCTTTCAGAGAAAATAAACTGACCATAGCAGCAGCGATAAAAGTAGCGCCAAACACAGAAAATCCTAAGTATAATATGAGCATATTTTTTACTAAAATAGCAATGAGGCCACCAATACCTATGAGTGGGAGTAGACGCTTTGGAGTATAAAACATGACAGCATAGCCCGCAGCACCCACAACGGCAGCACCTAGTAAAACAATGGAAATGCTGTCTGGAACAATACTTAAATGGGTGAAATCATAAGAATGATTGAAGTATTGAGCCATGCTAATCCCTACAGTCATACTGCCCACAATGAGTAACGTATGTACAGCTCGAGATATTCCTGCCAAAATGTAGTTGTTTAGCAAATCATCGACTGTATTAATGAGAGGAATGCCAGGAACCATAAACAATGTGCAAGCAATCATAGCATAGATCACATCGGCAGAGTCAAAAATACATCCGGATAGAAAGGCTAATCCAGAAGATACCGCAGCAGCACAGGCGATACTGATATAGCCATTAATTTGAAAACGTTTTAATATCAATTGTATAATAAATCCAAGGAGAGCGCAGAATGTTGTAATCCATGCAGAGATAATAGTACCCCCAAATAAGATAGGAAAAGCACCACAGGCAAATCCTGCAAAGATGGCAGATGTGGCGTCCGAATGGGGAGGATCTTTTTTAGCAATCTCTTCGAGTTTTTGGGAAAATTCATCAAGAGTATACTCATTACGTAATGCAGTCCAAGTTAAGACACTAATGGAGGAAATAATATCCATATTAGCACCTAAATATTGGACATTTCTAAAGGATGTAAAGCAATCTTCTGGACTATGAATATTAATCAAAATATTAGAGTAGGCAATATGGATATGAAGATGATCTGCTGGAATTCCCATATATGCGGCTGCGCGATGCATATCTCGAACAATTTGGTTCGCATTGGCTCCATTTTCAGATAATAAACAGCCCATACGAAGTAGAATTTTTACCTTTTTTCTGATTTCCACAAAGGGTTCTTCTAAAATGCGCAAATCCTTTTCTGTGTATTGAGACATATTAATGCTTCTTCCGTAAGTGTTTTGTGTCTAAATCTACATCCACTTCCACAGTATCTGCTTCAGGTTCAGCATCTACAAACTCAATAGATTCCAAATGTTGTACCACTTGGGCACGGATAAAACCTAAATACACTTCATATAAATCTTTTTTTTCTGCTAACTCTTCTTCTGTTAAGCTTTGACCAGATTTTTTTTTCGCTGCCAATGCATTAATGCGTGTTAATGCTTCTTCCATGGTCATTTCTTTTTTTTCTTGTTCTGTCATAGATAATCTCCTTATTTGTTAGTAGACTTTCTTTATGGTATGATACTTTATATACTTGGTTAGATAAAAGTATCTAACCGATGATATTCATTGTAGATTTATATTATAACACAATTTATATAGTTTTTTCATCTTAGAGGAGAAGGCTCCGATGCGAATCACAAAAGCCATCAAGGCAGAGCAAATACGAATATTGGGAGAAGTCTACCATGATGCAAAACCTGCACTAGAATTTACTACGCCTTTTGAATTACTAGTAGCAGTTGCATTATCTGCACAATGTACTGACGAACGAGTCAACATTGTAACAAAACGACTCTTTCCGAAATATAGCGATCCTAAAGACATGTATGAATTAGGTATACCTGGATTAGAGGCGCTCATTAAAGATTGCGGGTTATATCGTTCTAAAGCTAAACATATTCATGAAACATGCAAAATTTTAGTGGAACAACACAATAGTGAAGTGCCCCGAGATTTTGATACCTTAGTCACATTGCCAGGGGTTGGTCGTAAAACAGCCAATGTATTAGTATCCATACTATTTGATACACCAGCCATTGCGGTCGACACGCATGTGTTTCGTGTATCCAATCGCTTAGGTATTGCTAAGGGTAAAACACCAGATGAAGTAGAAAAGAAACTGAAAAAAGCAATTCCTATGGAACACTGGAGTGCCGCACATCATTGGATGATCTGGCACGGTCGAAAAATTTGTAAAGCACGAAAACCATTATGTGACGAATGTCCTTTATATGATGTATGCCAATCGGCAGGGAAGGTATAGTATGACAGAACAAATGAGACATCTCATAGAAACTTTTACAAAAGTAGGTGTTATAGGTCCTGCTATCGTACAGGAAATAGCAAGATTCCGTGTATTAGATCAAATCATCACCCAAAGCGGTGAAGTCCGTGAGTGGGGGATTACGCCGAAAGAATTATTTGAGCTTGCACAAACATCCACAGTAGATATGTTTGGACCCTTGCCATATGATGAAGCAGGGTTTAAGGAAATTTACGGTGTTTCCTTTAGCGTAGAATTAATGGATTTCATCAGTGCTACTGGCTATTATGAAGGTGTGTCCGCAGGTCGTCAATGGACTGTACCGTTCAAAGAAGTTATCGACTTCCACAAGAATACAGAAGGTATAATTCTTTTTGCCTATTTTGAGGAATATGCAGCCATTGCAGAAGAAATAATGCAAACCCTTCCCACAGATCGTTTGCTGTTTTATACAGCCTCTGAAAGCTGCTATGACCTATTCCGTAGTCTATATCCATTAGCACCAGTAATCAATGAATGGCCAGAAGATGTCATCTTTGACCACATTGTAGCAGCTACATCCGGCATGTTCACAGCACCAGTAACGACGATGGAAGAAATGGCGGCTCGTGTGAATAATGTAAGCGAAAAAGGCACTGTACGTTACTTCATTCCAGTGTCTGCCGTACAAGATCAATTGAATATGAATCGAGTAGCCTTACAGTTCATGATTCTTCAAAATCATTTAGAAGTCGTTCGAGAATGGGCCCCATTGCAAACCTATGAATTCCGCTATGGCTTAGGACCTGTGAAAAAAGTAGGTTTGTCCATTTGTGAAATCGTTGAAGATGGGTATAAGCAAACCAACTTCATTCCATTGCCTCACGAAGTTTTGGCGTCTATGGAAACATTTAGTTTGGTTCACTATGGACTTTCACTATATGGTGTACAAGTAAGTATGAATCCAAAACATCCAACCATGGGTGAAGATGGATATATACATGGAGACTATCGTATTCCAACATACATGCAACGCATGTTTGAAGCTTTGGAGGGATATTATTTACAAGTATCTATGAAAGGCATCGATGTGTCTGTTACATTGGAACAAAAGGGTGGTATTCCTTTAGGGGCATCCCCAGAGGATGAAGCCGTACAAACTGCGATGGAACAATCTGTTTTACAAGATGATACAGTAGAATATCGTTGGTATTTTAACCATCCAAGTGCACCATTCTTATGGTATACGTATTTCAATAGTGAAGAAGGAAAACAAGTAGTACGTACATTAGCGTCCATGGTAACTACCACACCTGCATTATTACAATTAATGGGTAGTTGTCGTCGTCAAGTGGTGAAAGAAGAGGCGTTGGCTACATTTACGACAAGCTTTACCACTTCATTAGAACAATATGAAACAGAAAAAGCGCAAGCTGAAACAAACTGGGGCAATGCATTAGCCACACTAGCTAGTGTGGTTGTACCAGTGCCAACAGAAACGAATACAGAAGCAGAGGAGGGCTAATCATGGCTGTGGTTAATTATTCAATTTATAAAGTACTAGGTACACTTTCAGAAAATAAAGATGGCATGAAAAAGCAATTAACATGCACAAGCTGGGGACGTTACAATCCTAAATTCGATATCCGCGCTTGGGATGAAGATTACTCACAAATGACAAAAGGTGTAACCTTGACATTAGAAGAGATTTTAGAACTAAAAGAAATCTTAAACTCTGTAGATTTAGAAGAAGCTTTAGAAGAAGCAAAACAAGAACGAGCAGAGGCTAAAAAATTAGAAGCAGAAAAATCTGAATAAGTCATAGTCCCTAGTATTGCATAGAGTATAGCATTCGTGATATAATCTATAGGAAAAGTTTAGACGTTGAAAAGAGGTGTATATACATGAAAGAAGGAATTCATCCTAATTATGCGGAAGCAACTGTAACTTGCGGTTGTGGAAACACATTCAAAACTGGTTCTGTTAAAGGTGATCTTCGCGTGGACGTTTGCTCCAACTGCCATCCATTCTTCACAGGACAACAACGTGCGGCTAAAGCTCGCGGTCGTATCGAACAATTTAACAAACGTTACGGCAAATAATTACGTAAATAACCTATACAAATTAATTGGCAGAGCTAAGGCTCTGCCTATATTTGTTTTACAGGAGACCCTATGACTCAGGAACGAGTAAAAAAATATGTAGGTGGACAAGCTGTCATTGAAGGGGTTATGATGCGTGGTCCTAAGATTATGGCCACAGCTTGTCGAAAACCAGATGGAACCATCACGGTTAAAGAAGAACCTACGAAATCTATCCAAGACAAGTATCCCGTATTAAAGTTGCCATTTCTGCGTGGAGTAGTAGCTTTATTTGAATCCTTAGTGATTGGTATGAAAGCCTTATCCTTTTCGGCACAGGCCTCTGGAGAAGAAGAGGAAGAGGTATCCAACAAAGAAATTGCCATCACTATGGCTGTATCTGTACTCATTGCAGCAGCATTATTTATCGCCTTACCGACATGGTTGGCAAAATTTATGCCAGGTGCAGGCACAGATCATATGATATTGAATTTATATGAAGGAATTATTCGTTTAATCCTTTTTTTATTATATATTTTTGCTATTGGACTCACTCCAGATATTAAGCGTGTCTTTCAGTATCATGGAGCAGAGCATAAAACGATACACACCTATGAAAATGATATGGAATTAACCGTGGAAAATGTGCGAAATCATTCTAGATTACATGCACGGTGCGGTACTAATTTCTTATTATTCGTCATGGTAGTGAGTATTGTTGTATTCGCATTTCTAGGTTGGCCTAATTTAGTGGAACGTATAGTATCTAGATTAGCCTTGATGCCAGTGGTGGCTGGAATTTCCTATGAATTGATTCGCCTAGCTGGACGGACACAGCATCCACTCATGAAAGCCATCATTGCTCCTGGTTTGGCCCTACAATATATGACTACGAGAGAGCCAGAGGATGACCAAATTGAAGTGGCTATTCGTGCCTTACAATCTGTGCGACCTAGTGAAGAAGATGCTTACGAAGAAGATTAGAAAGGAGTCACCGTGTTAGTAGATAAACTGCAAGTGATTGAAGATAAATTTTTAGACTTGGAACAGCGCATTTCTGACCCAGATGTGATTGCTCGCCAAGAAGAATGGCGTAAACTGACTCGCCAACATGCGTCATTGACGGATACAGTGAACACATTCCGTCAATATAAACAAGTCTTAGCCGGCATTGAAGAAGCGTTAGAAGTACTAGGTGATAAAAGCCTAGATGAAGACTTCCGTGCTATGGCACAAGAAGAATTGAATGAATTAAAAGTTCGTCGAGATGAATTAGAGGCAGAATTACATATTTTGCTATTACCAAAAGATCCGAACGATGATAAAAATATTATCGTCGAAATTCGTGGTGGTGCCGGTGGTGATGAAGCAGCTTTGTTCGCAGGAGATTTATTCCGCATGTTTACAAAGTACGCAGAAACACAAGGCTGGAGATGTACCATCATCGATGCGAACGAGCCTGAATTAGGGGGCTTCAAAGAGGTCGTATTTTCCATCGAAGGCGACAGTGTATATTCTAAGTTAAAATTTGAAAGTGGCGTACACCGTGTGCAACGTGTTCCAGATACAGAATCTTCTGGACGTATCCATACGTCTACTGTAACGGTAGCGGTATTACCAGAAGCAGAAGATATCGACATCGAAATCAATGAAAAAGATTTGGAAATCGATACATACCGTGCATCTGGTGCAGGTGGACAGCACATTAATAAAACGGAGTCAGCTGTCCGTATTACACACAAACCATCTGGTATTGTGGTAGCTTGTCAGGATGAGCGTTCTCAGCTCAAAAACCGTGAAAAAGCAATGCGCGTATTGCGTGCTAAATTACAAGATAAAGCAGAGCAAGAAGCGACGTCCGCTATGGCAGCAGACCGTAAAAGCCAAGTGGGTACAGGGGATCGCTCCGAGCGTATTCGTACGTACAACTATCCACAAGGTCGTGTCACAGACCATCGCATTAACTTAACTTTATACAAATTAAATGCTGTATTAAATGGAGATATGGATGAATTAATTCAAGCCCTCATTACAGCAGAACAAGCCGCTAAAATGCAAGAGGCAAATCAACATGGATAATGAGTTATGGACTATTAGTCGCATGCTCCAATGGACAGAGCAGTATTTTCGCTCCAAAGGCATAGAATCAAGCCGCTTGGATGGGGAAGTACTGCTTTCTCATAGTTTGGGCTGTGACCGCATGTATTTATATGTCAACTTTGACCGACCTTTGGACAAAGCTGAATTAGATGCCTATCGACCTCTAGTGGTACAGCGTGCGAAGGGGTATAGCGTAGCCGCTATTACAGGGCATAAAGAATTTATGGGGTTAGACTTTCATGTGAACGAGCATGTATTGATTCCCCGTCCAGATACAGAAACCTTAATTGAAGATATGCTAGACCTTTATGAAGTAGATGCATCGCCACGCGTTTTAGACTTATGTACAGGTCCCGGTACCATTTTATTAAGTCTATTGCATTATTTGCCCAATGCCACTGGTGTAGGTGTAGATATTTCCAACAAAGCATTAGCAGTAGCTGAGGAGAATCGCGTATCCTTAGAATTAGCCGATGTTTCAAGGTTCTGTGAAAGTGATATAAAGCAACTATTAGAACAGGTGAAAGTAGGTAAAGGTACTGAATATAGTGCGCTGTTAGAGGCTTGTAAGTCTCTATTTGATGAACAACAAACATCCTTAGACGGTTTATTTGATATAATTGTGTCGAATCCACCGTATATTACCACCGCAGAGATGAACACATTATCTCAAGAAGTATTACATGAACCTCATATTGCCCTTCATGGAGGAACTACGGGATTAGAGTTTTATGTTCCTATCATTCGTGAAGGTTGGCGTCTAGTAAAAGACGGTGGATACCTTGCCATCGAAATTGGACAAGGTCAAGAAGAGGCTGTATCAAAGCTAGCTGCAGAAACAGGATACTATGGAGAACCAGTGTATCAACAAGATATAGCTGGTATTATTCGTGAAGTACGTTGGGAAGTACGACGCTCTTTTATATAAAATTTTGTTCGATACATGTAATAGTGGGGATAGAGCGCCATATACTTGTCCATAGATTTACGTTCCACTGAGATTTGCTCCGAAGTATATGGCACTCTATCTGTAGTAATCAACAATATCCTGTACAAACAAAAGTTTATATACGGCTCGCTTTGTGGAGGTAGGATGAGAGTCGAAAATTACTGTCTCATATAGTTTAAAATAAGTTTGTTATAAGTGATATAATAGTAAATAGGAAACAGTACATAGGAAAGGAGGTATGATATGGAAGTAGTAGAACATATTGAAACACAGGTATTGACTCCTGATGATGTAGAATTAGCCGGTACGTTGCTTCGTGTAGGCGATTTGGTGGCCATACCTACGGAGACGGTCTACGGCTTAGGAGCTAATGGACTGGCAGCAGATGCGATGGATCGTATTTATGCAGCCAAGGGGCGACCTTCTGATAATCCTTTAATTTTACATGTATGTGATCAGTCTATGGTACACCGTTTAGTGAAACATATCTCTCCTTTAGAACAAAGATTAATGGATACCTTTTGGCCAGGTCCTTTGACGATTACCTTTGAAAAGTCTGCGCTAGTGCCAGAGCGTGCGACCGGTGGACTTTCACGGGTGGCATTACGATGCCCAGACCATGAGGTGTGTCGTAAGATGATACGTATTGCGGGTGTGCCTATTGCAGCGCCTAGTGCCAATCGTTCAGGTCGGCCAAGTCCGACTACGGCAGAAGCAGTCTTACACGATATGAAAGGACGTATTCATGCTGTAGTAGATGCAGGGCCTTGTGAAATTGGCGTAGAATCTACAGTCGTACAAGTCGAAGATGATACGATAATTATCCTACGTCCCGGTGGTGTCACAAAAGAGATGCTAGAAATGGTGGCGGACCATGTGGTATATGATACGGCATTGCATGATCCTACAGAGGCGCCGAAAGCGCCAGGGATGAAATATCGCCATTATGCCCCTGATATGCCGGTACAAGTACTAGTGGGACAGTCATTAACAGTAGCGGAACATATGAAAGACATCATAGATAAGATGGTTCAGCAAGAAGCTATTTTACAGGAAGATTGCACAAGAAAGCCGAGAGTTGGGTTATTACTTTCAGAGAAAACTTTGGAAAATTTAAATACAGTACTTCCCAATTTTACACTTTCGGTAGATATCATTGTATATGGTGAACAAGCAGAGCCTATGGCATTGGCCAACCGTTTATATGATAGTTTATTACAGTTTAACGATATGGGTGTGGATACATTAATTGTGGAAGGCTGTGCTCCGGTAGGACTTGGTGTGGCCGTTATGAATCGCTTAGAGAAAGCCAGTGGTGGTCATGTACAATATATCTAAGGATGTTTGAAACGCTTGATGGGATGAGTGCAGTAGTTCTAAATATTGGTATGTTGATATATATCAGATATGGTTTTTCTTAATTGATTTTGTAAACGTGATGGCTAGACCATATTGGATGGTGTAAAATAGCTTTAAAGTGTAGTAGAGGTAATTATGAATTTATTGTTTGTTTGTACAGGGAATACCTGTCGTAGTCCCATGGGAGAAGGAATTGCCCGTGCTGTAGGGCGTGAACTTGGTATAGAGGTATTGACCTTATCCACAGGATTATTTTGCGTTCCTGGAGCTAAGGTGAGCGACGAAGCTGTGGAGGCAGTTCGTGAATTAGTAGGCGAAGATATTAGCGAACACAGCTCTCGCCCATTAAAAGTAGATTTTGTGAAAGCCGCAGATTATGTATTGGCAATGACAGAAGATCATAAAAAAATATTACTTCGCCAATTTCCTTTCGATAGTAAAAAAATTATGACCCTTGCTGAATTTGGTGGTGAAGTTGGGGACGTAGAAGACCCATTTGGACAATCTCAAGAAATATATACTAAAACAGCGGAACAGATTGTACGGTATGTACAACAAGGACTTGCATTGCATAAATAAGAATGCTCCAATTGATTCATCAAATAGATTGGATACCATAGTATATAAAGAATACTATAATTGCTTGTATGTATAAATCAACAATGCGGATATGTATCTACAATACAGGCGTATCTAAAGATATATATTAATAAGATACTATTTTATGAAGCTAGTATTAAATAAAGGAGGACGAAATGAAAGTAGCAGTTGGTTGTGATCATGGTGGATTTCATTTAAAAGAAGCTATTAAAGGCTTACTAGAGAAACAAGGCATTGAGTACAAAGATTTTGGTACGTACTCTACAGATTCCATGGATTATCCAGATGTGGCAAAGCCATTGGCGGAAGCAGTGGCAGCAGGCGAATTTGATCGTGGTATTTTGACATGTGGTACAGGTATCGGTATCGGTATTGCAGCGAACAAGGTTAAAGGCATTCGTGCGGCATTATGTCATGATACATTCTCTGCTCATGCTAGTCGCGAACATAACAATGCTAATGTACTAACTATGGGTGAACGTGTTATCGGTCAAGGTTTGGCATTAGAAATTGTGGACATTTGGTTGCACACTGAATTTGAAGGCGGTCGCCATGCAAAACGTGTGGATAAAATCTCAGCTATTGAAGAATAATAGAATAATATCGAACAAAGTAACGGCTGGTCCTGAGATTGGACTAGTCGTTTTTATGTTCGATATAATTCTAAAATAAATATATTCGGAATCTTACAAATATAGAAATATTAGTCAATTTACTATACAATAGTATATGTAATATTACTATTAGATAGGAGATACTATGCATATTTTATTAACAAATGACGACGGCTTATGGGCCCCAGGTATACAAGGATTAGCACAGGAATTAGCAAAGCACCATCAAGTAACAATGGTGGCACCAAAGGTGGAGCAAAGTGCAAAATCTAGTGCGTTAACGGTACAAGTACCGATTCGAGCAAAAGAGATGAGTGAAGAGGGTGACAACCCAAGAATGCTCTTTGTAGAGGGCACACCAGTAGATTGCGTGAAGTTTTCTTTATCTTATTTATTAAAAAATGATCGTCCTGACTTAGTTGTATCTGGTATCAACCATGGATTTAACTTGGGATCTGATGCAGTGTATTCAGGTACTGTAGGTGCCGCATTAGAGGGATTGATGTACGATATTCCATCTTTGGCTTTATCTCTTGAGAAATATACCGTCAAACGTATGGAGGAAATATTGCCTTTTATTACTGACTTTATCAGAGTTATGTACGAAAAGGGAAAATATGAAGGGTTGTTAAATGTCAATTTCCTAAAAGAAGGCCCTGTTGGCTGGGAACAAGTGAAAGTATTCCATCAAGGTTTTCAAGAATACACGAATGTTATCGATGTTCGTAAGGATGCCAAAGGTAGAGAATATTATTGGATTGTAGGGGACCAAGGATTCCATAAGGAAGATAAACCAACCGATGTGGGACATATCAAAGAAGGATATATATCTGTGGTGCCTTTGACGTGGAAACAAGAAGATACGGCTCAAATTTCTGTGGTGGAACAGTTAATTGCAAATAAATAGCGTGCAGTCATTAAAGCTTTACAACCCCGTGGAGGGAGTATTAACTTTTGGATATATTTATTATAGTATAGTTATAAATCTTTGATGTATCTAATAATATACAAACGATCTATCTATCATGATATATGATAGGATAGGTCGTTTCTTTTTATTGTAAACTCCTAGTAATTATATTGGAGTTGACAATAAAAAGCAATAGTGTTTTAATACTACTTGAAAGACATTTTTTATCATCTTATGTTGTGGCTCAAGGGAGGGTCCTATCATGAAAGAAGAAACAAATGTAACAGGAGCGATGAGTGCAAGACAAATTACGATGACCGCATTATTTGTGGCTTTGGTAGCAGTAGGGGCATTTATTAAGATTCCTATTCCTAATTTACCATTTACCTTGCAATTGCTCTTTACCACATTAGCTGGTTTAATCTTGGGAAGTCGATTAGGTGGTATGAGCGTAGCGATGTATATTATTCTTGGTCTCGTAGGTGTACCAGTGTTCACTGAAGGTGGCGGATTTATGTACATCTTCAAACCTACCTTTGGCTATCTAGTAGGCTTTGCTATTGGTGCCTTTGTGGCAGGTCGTATGATAGAAAAAGCAACAGTTGTGACTTTCAAAACATTGCTAACCGCTTCATTTGTGAATTTAGCTATAGTATATGCCTTAGGCATGGTCTACTTATATGAAATCATGGATCTATACTTAGCAAAACCAATTGGACTAGATGTATTATTTATCTACTGTTTTGCATTGCCAGTGATACCAGATATTTTCCTCTGTATCTTGGCAGCAGTGATTGCAAAACGATTACTTCCGATTTTAAAACGATAGTATACATAACAGATGTGACATAAGGTGCATATACACGTTGGTATGCACCTTATGTTGATATTTATGAAAGTCACCACAGGTGATGAACAACGTAGGAAAGGATAAAATCATGACAATAACTCAAAGCCCAAAAGGTTTGTATATATTAGGTACAGGAACAGATGTAGGTAAAACATATATCACTGCTTTATGGCTCAAAAAACTTCATGAAGCTGGCCATGATGTGGCATATTATAAAGCAGCTGTCAGCGGTGCTCCTAGCATTTCTGAAAGCGATGCAGGCTATGTAAAACAAGTGGCAGGACTTTCACAGGAGGATGAAAGTTTACTATCTTATGTATTTGATGAGGCCGTATCTCCCCATTTAGCGGCTCGTCATGAAGGAAAAGTTATCGATAGAACCATAGTGAACCAAAATTTCTGTAACGTCGCTAGATCACATACCTATACAACTGTAGAAGGTAGTGGTGGCATTATTTGTCCTCTATATGTGACAGATACAGAATTATATATGCTAGAAGATGTAGTAAAAGATTTAGGCTTGCCAACCATTGTGGTAGCTACAGCAGCACTTGGTACGATTAACAGCACAGTGTTGACAATCCATTATTTGCAATCCAAAGGTATTACTGTAAAAGGTATCATTGTGAACCAATACACAGGAAACCCAATGGAAGAAGATAATTGTGTGATGATGGAACGATTGACGGGTATTCCTGTGTTAGATAGAGTAGGACCTGGGGAAACATCCTTGCATATAGGTGTGAAGGTTATGTTAAGTTGCTACGAGGATATAGTGAATCCCCATGCATAATTAGATAATTATAAGAGAGGTATAGGTATACACATGAAAGATTGGGCAAAAAAGGATTTAGAATTAATTTGGCATCCATGTTCTCAAATGAAAGATTATGAAACATTGCCACCCATTGTAATCGACCATGCAAAAGGTTGCTATTTATATGATGTAGATGGAAAAGAATACATAGATATTATCAGTTCTTGGTGGTGTAATTTATTGGGTCATTGCCATCCAAAGGTCAATAAGGCGATTAAAAATCAATTAGATACATTGGAACATGTTATCTTTGCTAACTTTAGTCATCGTTCGGCTATCACTTTGGCTGAACGATTGAAAGAAGTAGTGCCAGAAGGGTTAACAAGGTTTCACTTTAGTGATAATGGGTCTGGTGCTGTAGAATGTGCCTTGAAAATGGCGTTCCAATACCATTATCAAACAGGTCACCCAGAGCGTCAAAAATTTTTATGCCTCAGTGAGAGCTACCATGGTGAAACCATTGGTGCTTTATCGGTAGGCAGTATGGATTTGTTTGCTGAAATTTATAAGCCAATGTTGATGGATCAAACTATCCATACACAAGGACCAGACTGTTATCGTTGTGCTTATGGTAAAACTCGCGAAACTTGTTCCTGTGAATGTTTTGAGCATATGGAACAAGATTTCGCAGAGCATGGTTCCACATTAGCAGCTGTTATCATCGAACCATTGATTCAAGGGTGTGCAGGTATGAAAATGTATCCGCCAGAATACCTACGTAAACTACGTGAGCTGTGCGACCGTTATGGAGTGTTACTGATTGCTGATGAAATTGCAACAGGATTTGGTCGTACAGGCAAGTTATTTGCCTTTGACCATGCAGGAGTTTCTCCAGATATTATGACTGTCTCCAAAGCGTTGACTGGTGGCTATATGCCGATGTCAATTACAGTAGTAGCTGAAAAAATTTATCAGGCCTTCTACGATGATTACCACACAATGAAAGCGTTCATGCATAGTCATACCTATAGTGGTAACCCATTGGGCTGTGCCGCAGCATTGGCAGTACTAGATACATTGCGAGATGAACATATTTTAGAACAAGCTGAGGAAATGGGTAACTATTTACATGATGCCTTACTGAAAGCCTTAGGTAATCACCCCAATGTAGGAGAAATCCGTCGTATGGGATTAATAAATGCCATCGAACTTGTTACCAATAAAGAAGCAAAAGAAGGATTTGATGGATCCTTGCGCATGGGCTATCAAATCTATAAAAAAGCATTAGATAGAGGATTACTACTTAGACCATTGGGGAATGTCATTTACTTTAATCCCCCTTTAACCATTGATAAAGAGACCATCGATATTGCCATCGAACGAACAGTGAAAGCCATGGCAGATGTATTGGGATAAGTGTAAATCATTAAATATAACTCGTTAAACTATCATCTTTGTGCTACAATTTGGGTAATATCTAATTCCCTAAAATATTTTTTAGATTATAAAGATGGAAAAGAACCTGAATATAGTCTGATGTACGAGAGTGATAGTGAAGTTCATACGATATGAATTAGAATAATAAAAAGGCTGTAAGCAAACGATATGAATGCTTACAGCCTTTGCTATATTTTGATTATGTTGTTAAAATCATTGGTTACCATTAGATTACAAAGGGATATTCTAACTTGTACTTAAGATAAACTAGTGATTTTCCGTATACCCCTCAGGTGCTTTCGGTTCTACCACAATGTCGTTGTGGGTATTAAATATGACATACCCCAAAGGAGATCCAGGTGGCTTTTTAATGTACTTCACTAAGGTGTAGTCCACGGTTACTTTAGATGTATCTTTTCCTTTGCTAAAGTACGCAGCGATTTGTGCAGCGGCTTCAATCATTTTAATATCTGGTTCTATATCTGAACGTAAGATAACATGAGATCCTTGAATATGCTGTGTATGTAACCATAGATCATTAGGTTTAGCCCAACGGTTGGTAAGGTACTCATTTTGCTGGTTGTTTTGCCCTACATATACGTCACCATTAGGAATGGTAAAATGCAAGAAATTGTCTTTTTTAATCTTGAAAGGAATCGGCTTTTTAGATTGACGCAAGATGCCTGCACTTTCACATTCACTGCGAATTTCTTGAACAGATTGTTTGGTCGTGGCCAAAGATAAACTGTATTGAATGGATTCCAAATAAGAAAGGCGCATGGAGCTTTGTTCTAGTTGGTATTGACCATTTTTTGTACGATTTTTCATCTTACGATACAGTTTATAATAGGCCTGCGCATTTTCTGTAATGGATAATGGGGGATCCAATGGGATTGTAATATCTTCAGCCGAGTCAGATAATACATTTTGTACTGTCACTTCCGATTCATAGTGGTGGGGCAAGTAGCTATAAATCATGAGCAAATCCCCATAGGATTTATACATATCCGCTTTGGATGTGTCGTCTAGTTCAGCTTTTATTTTTTCGTGACGACCTTCCTCTTTTTTGATAGCGGCGGAGATAATTTTTTCTAACTCTTTTCCTGCTGTATGAATAGCTCCTAGCTTTGCCACATCCTGTGAAAGGGCCTCAGAAATTGTTGGATACTGGGTAGTATCAACAATGGTGTGGGGAGAACTTTCACAGAGTGGAATAGGCGTTAACAAGCGTTTACCAGTAGCTGTAGTGTATTGCAATAATCCTTGTGTCCTAAGAAGTTGGGATTGCAAATTAGTAAGTCCTTCGGTGATACTATTGATGAGCTCCGCTGTCATCGGTGTCGTAGGAGTTAGCCCCATACGATAACATAGATCATCTAATAGGACAGGACCAAAGCCATTGAAGATATGGCGAATGGTATTGCCTACTGTATCTTGTGAAAAGGATTGGAGTAATTGTGTTATTTCCGGACCTGAGAACTGCATAAGATCCACACGAGATGTATTAGGAGGTAGCTCGTAAGGTAATTTGGGAGCTACTGACCGAACACGATTCATAAGTGGTGTGACATGAACCAGAGATTCTAAAATGGTGCCATCTTGCACAAATATACAGTTGGAATATTTGCCCATTAGTTCTACATAGATTTCATTTACAAGTATGGAACCATCTAACCCTAATTTGTCGGCTGTGATGCGGATAATACGGTCCCCGTGTAGTTGCTCAATATTTGTGATACGAGCTCCTTCAATGTATTTTCGTAAATACATAATAAGAGATGTGGGCTCCTTGGGAGCATCTACAATCTTGTCTGTTACATAGATAGATGGAGCACTGCCTACAGTAATCACTAAGTATGGACTTGTGGTAGGTGTATTAATTTTTAAAAGTATACTTGTTTTATCAATCTGCTGAATACGTTGAATTTGACCATTACCAACTTGGTCATTTAGTTCTCGGATTAATACAGATAATGTTAAACCATCTAAATTCATGGAAATCCTTTCGTTATAGGTGTATAGTACTATTATATTTGAAAGTGTAAAATATTCTTGCAATTACACTTCTTTTCTATACAAATGGAATAGGTAATTTGTATAAATTTACGAAAAATAATTGATATTACATGGTACCTTACTAAGGGTACCATATTCTTATACTATCTATTAGTAAGAGAAAAATTTAAAAACTATCACTATACTAGTATACACTAATCTAGTACTAGGAGATATAGGTAGGTTTTGAATTAAAGGTATGACACCCAAAATATAGCTGAATAGAGACATCGTTAAACTTGATGTTTCACTGAGAGCGATATATAAGAGAAGAATAATGCATATCTGAATTAGCAGTGAAATAAAATTTCTAACTATATTAACATTATGGTAGATATAGATTAGAGCAAATAAAACGTTTTATTTTTACTCTTACCGTGCTATACTGAAAGGTAAGAAATAGAACGGAAACGCGAGGTAAATCCATGAACAGTATGACAGGCTTTGGTCGCGGCATAGTGACTACAGAAACAGGAAGTTTCCAAGTAGAGATTAAAACGGTAAACACAAGATATTGTGATATTACAATTAAAAGTCCTAAACAATTTAATATCTTTGAAGACAAAGTTCGACGCCTAATCCAATCTGCCTTTCAACGTGGTAAGGTAGAGGTGTCTATTTTATACAAAGAGTCCGGCGAGCAAGAGAAAGAATTATCTATGAACCGTGCCTTATGTGGACAGATTAAACAATTTTTGGTAGAAGAGGGATTCTATGCAGATGTGAAAGAGGTTCCTCTATCGGCAATTATGTCCATTTCTTCGGATTGGATCTCTGTAGAAGAACCACCTACTGATGAAGAGGCGATGGGACGATCTTTAGAAGAGGCAACAAAATTGGCCATTGACGGTGTTCTTGCGATGCGTGCCAAAGAAGGCGTTGCGATGAAAGAAGATATTACGAAACGCCTACAAGGGATTGAAACATTATTCGCTTACATGGAAAGTCGAAGGGATGTGGCCCTAGCACATCATGAAGATCGGTTATTACAACGAATCCAAACTATGCTAGATAAAGTGGGCGTAGATTTTCAAGAAGAACGGTTTATGCAAGAAGTGGCTATTCTTTCAGACAAAGTAGATATTTCAGAAGAGATTGCCCGATTTGCCTCACATGTGGTACAATTAAAGGAAATCCTTGAGGAAGAAGGACCTATTGGACGGAAGTTAGACTTCTTGTTACAAGAAATGAACCGTGAGGTCAATACAATGGGATCTAAGGGGAATGAAATTACAATTGTAGATACAGTTGTACAATTGAAAGTAGAGTTAGAAAAAGTAAGAGAGCAAATTCAGAATATAGAATAATGTGTAAGTAGTACTGGAGTTATCATGTCTGATAAAGGAATATTAATCGTCATTTCAGGACCATCTGGGGCAGGAAAAGGCACGATTTGTGCAGAACTCCGCAAACAAATGCCAAACCTGGTCTATTCTGTATCGATGACCACACGTCAACCGCGGGTGGGAGAAGAAGAAGGCATTAGCTATTTCTTCCGAGATGTAGATACATTTGAAAAACTAATCAAAGAAGATGCATTCTTAGAATATGCAAAAGTGTATGATAATTACTATGGTACACCGAAAGAGCACGTTATGAACTTATTAGAAGAAGGCAAGAGCGTGATTTTGGAGATTGATATTCAAGGTGCTATGAAGGTAAAAGAATCCTACAGCGATGCTGTCTTTATCTACGTTGTGCCGCCATCCTTAGATGTGTTAACATCTCGTTTGCATGGTCGTGGTACGGATGATAAAGAAGTGATTCATAAACGTTTATCTTTAGCTTGTTCAGAATTAGCATTAGCACATCGTTATGACTACATAGTGGTGAATGATGATTTGGAAGATGCCATTGAACGAACAGCTTCTATCTTGCGAGCTGAAACATGTAAGATTAGTCGCAACAAAGAAAAGATTCAATACATTTATAAACGGTATAGCAATGAACAAGGACAGCAATAATATAGTAAGTAGATAAAGGAGACGTTCATTATGATGGTAGAACCGCATTTAAAAGATTTAGAAAAACAGGTGGACAGCAAATACACGTTGGTAACATTAGCAGCTAAGCGTGCTCGTGAACTGACAGATGGAGATCCATCCCTTGTAGGTGAAGTAGGAACGGAAAATCCAGTGTCTATCGCTTTGTACGAAATCGCTGCAGAGCAAGTAGGTTTTGAACGCACTAAAGACGGTGTAAAATAAGTTTATATTGTGATTGTAAGATGCCTAATGAATAGAGAAATCAAAGCTGTATTCATTAGGTATTTTTTTAACGTATACTACATTCCTAAAAGCTATAATAAAAGGTACTACAAAGGTAGAAAATATAAGGGAAGTAGGGTATAATTAAACTGTTCATGTAAATAATTATTGGAGGTTTATATGGCTAAAGATTGTTCATTTGACGTTGTATCCGAAGTGGATATGCAAGAAGTAGATAATGCAGTAAATCAAGCGAAAAAAGAAATCGGCACACGCTATGATTTCCGTAATAGCAAAGCAGATATAGAACATGATGGGGATACCATTAAAATTCATTGCGATGATGAATACAAATTAGGAGCCATTATCGATGTCCTAAAAGGGAAAATGGTAAAACGTAATGTAGCCATTAAAAATTTAGAGTATGGTAAAATCGAACCAGCATCTGGCGGTACTGTACGTCAAGTTGTGACTATTAAGAATGGTATCTCTAAAGAGGTGGCTAAAGATGTTGTCAAATTAATTAAAAATATGAAATTAAAAGTGACGGCTCAAATTATGGAAGACCAAGTACGTGTAGCAGGAAAAGATAAAGATCAATTGCAAGCAGTGATTACTATGCTTCGTGAACAAGATTTACCTGTGGAATTACAATTTGTGAATTTCCGATCTTAATTAAATAAAGGAGCATCACCCAATGGATGCTCCTATTTTATCATGTGAGGGACTATGAACGTAGAAGATATGCGTGGTGGATACACCACTGGTTCCTGTGCAACAGCAGGGGTAAAAGCTGGACTCCTTGCTCTCATTGAAGAAGAAATTGTAGATCAAGTTTCTATACGAAATCCTCAAGATGCATTCATTGATGTGCCTATTTCTAAGGTTGAGATTCTCTCTCCTACAGAAGCAATGGTGACAGTGGTAAAAGATGGTGGTGATGATCCAGATGTGACTCATGGTACAGATATTGTGACCACGGTAACATTAAATCAATCGGGAAATATTACGTATGAAGCAGGATTTGGAGTGGGTATAGTGACTAAGCCGGGCCTAGCCTTACTTGTAGGAGAACCTGCTATCAATCCAGGGCCTAGAACGATGATTTCCTATGTATTCGAGGAATTAGTACCTAAGGGCATGGGCATTCATGTGAAAGTGTCCGTACCAGCGGGGGAGACCTTAGCTAGAAAGACCTTGAATGGCACTCTTGGTATAGAAGGTGGTATTTCCATCATTGGTACAACAGGTATTGTAAAACCAATGAGTGAAGAAGGGTTCAAAAACTCTTTAGTACCGCAATTGCGTGTCATGAAAGAAGCAGGCTATACAACAGCTATCTTAGTGCCGGGGCGTATTGGTCAAGAAATCGCAAAAGAACAACTAGGAATTTCTATCAATCAAATGGCAGAAACAAGTAATTTTATTGGCTTCATGCTAGAACAATGTGTCAAAATTGGATTTAAAAATATCCTCATCATTGGTCACATTGGTAAAATTATCAAATTGGCTAGCGGCAGCTTTCATACCCATAATCGCATGAGTGATGGACGTATGGAAACGATTGTTGCTTATGCAGCATTAGAAGGGGCATCTCGAGAAGTTTGTGAAGAATTGATGGAGTGTCGCACAACAGAGGCTGCCATGCCAATTATTGAACGAGAGCGCTTAGAGGGCATTTATCAGCGCGTAGCGGATCGGGCGTCCTTGCGCTCTATGCGCTATATTGCGCAAGATGCAAAGGTTGGTATTATCATATCTACCTTAGATGGCACTATATTGGCCGTCGATGAGGTAGCGAAGGAAATAGGAGAAGAAGAATCATGGCACATACCTTGTATGTCGTAGGTATTGGCCCTGGGAACCCAGAGTATGTAGTACCTAGAGGATTACATCTAATCAAACAGGCTAAGGTCTTGGTAGGAAGTGAGCGAGCACTAGAAGATTTTGCTCAGCCAGGCCAGGAAACCTTTCCTATTGCGAAATTAGCACCTATGGCAGAGTGGATGGGAGAACAACTACAATCCAATGACATTGTAGTCTTAGTCAGCGGTGATACAGGATATTATTCTTTATTGCCGTATTTAAAAACTAAGTTTCCTAACAATCCTATTGATGTGACGCCGGGCATTAGTTCCATGACATTTGCTTTTGCTAGACTTGGTGAAGTGTGGCACAATGCAGATTTAATGAGCTTTCACGGCCGTCGACCAGAGGAAACAGATTTGTATTATGAAGAAGGACGTAAGTTAGGTTTCTTAACGGATCCTGAACAAAATCCTGCGTATATTGCAAGATATTTAATCGAAGAGCATGGCTGGCCTAAAGAAACTAAAGCGGCTGCTTGTGAACGATTGAGTTATGAAGATGAGCGTATTGAACGCGGTACATTAGAAGAATTACAAAAATTGGAGGGCTTTGGGCACTCCGTAATGGTGGTATTAGGATGAGACATTTTTTTGGAATTGAAGACGAGGAATTTATTCGTGGCGATGTGCCCATGACGAAAAAAGAAATTCGTATGGTAGTTATGAATGCAGCTCGTGTAGAAGAAGATAGCGTGGTTCTTGATGTGGGAGCTGGTACTGGTTCCATTTCGATTGAAGCTGCCATAGCTGCTCCGAAAGGACATGTATATGCTATCGAACGCTTTGAAAAAGCAACAGATTTAATTCGCCAAAATCAAGAAAAATTTGGCGTAAAAAACTTAACAATTATTGAAGCCAAAGCGCCAGAAGGTATGGAAGATTTACCAGAATTAGACGCTGTTATCATCGGTGGTAGTGCTGGTGGTATGGGGACGATTATGGACGAAGCCACACGGTTGTTAAAAGTGGGCGGTCGTCTTGTAGTAACCGCTGTGACTATGGAAACAGGCTATACTATTTTAAAAGAACTAAAAGGTAGACCGTATACTTATGAAGGATTTCAAATGCAAGTGAGCCGCTTTAGAAAAGCTGGTCCATACCATTTATTAAATCCATTGAGCCCTATTTTTATCGTAACTGCAGTGAAACAGGAGGCATAATATGGCACAAGTGCATATCGTGGGCGCAGGCCCTGGAGATCCGGAATTAATTACCCGTAAGGGATACCGATTGGTACAAGAAGCAGATGTAGTAATCTACGCTGGTTCCTTGGTGAATCCAGCAATTTTAGAAGCTTGTAAAGAAGGCTGTGAAATACATAATTCTGCGTCTATGAGCTTAGATGATGTATTAGCAGTCACAAAAGCTAGAGTGGCAGAAGGTAAAACGGTAGTGCGTTTACACACAGGTGACCCAGCTATCTATGGAGCGATCCAAGAGCAAATGGATGCTTTGAAAGAAATGGGGATCACTTATGATGTAACACCTGGGGTAAGCTCCTTCTTAGCAACGGCAGCAGCCTTGCAACAAGAGTATACATTGCCAAATGTAACCCAAACTGTGATCATCACTCGCATGGAAGGCAGAACGCCTATGCCAGAAAAAGAAAAATTATCTATGTTGGCTAGCCATGGTGCGACAATGTGCATTTTCTTGTCTGTACAAATGATTGATAAAGTGGCAGTAGAATTAATTGAAGGTGGGTACGATAAAACAACACCAGTGGCTATCGTTGTAAAAGCATCTTGGCCAGACCAACGCATCATTCGTGGTACTTTAGAAACGATTGCTGATGTGGTGGCAGAAGAAGGCGTTATCCGCCAAGCTATGATTGTAGTAAGCCGTGTACTGGATACAGATTATGAATTATCTAAACTCTATGACAAAGGCTTTGCTCATATGTATCGAGATGCTAAGTAATGAAGATTGCTATCGTATCTGTTACAAAACGTGGGGCTAAGCTAGGCCAACAAGTACGCAGTGCCTATATACAGGAACATGTGGTGGACTGTTATGAAAAAGTAGAGCGTGAAAGTGGAGACACAGCCATATCCTTTTCTTCTTTGAAAATGCATATAGAACAGTTGTGGAAAGACTATGACCGTATCTTATTCATTATGGCCACAGGCATTGTAGTGCGTATGATCGCACCTTTTATCAAGCATAAATCGGAAGATCCAGCTATTTTAGTGATGGACGAAGGTAGTCACTTTGTGATTAGCCTATTATCTGGACATTTAGGTGGCGCTAATGAATGGACTAGCGAGGTGGCAATGATTACGGGTGCAACTCCAGTGATTACGACAGCTACAGACGTGAATCAGTTGCCCGCACCAGATGTATTGGCTCGTAAGATAGGCGCCAAGGTAGAAGACTTCTCTATGCTTATTAAGGTGAATGCAGCCATCGTTAATGGTGACGCTGTTAAATATTATTTGGATAGCACCTTGGCAGATGACTTTGAAAGGGCTGTACAAGCACATCAAGTGGACTATGCTCTCTTTCATCCAGAGGAAGTATTCCCATGGGGGGATGAGCCAAAGGTTGTCATTACAGATAGAACCATTGATTGTATAGGTGTCACATTGGTGTTGCGACCACCGACTATGACAGTGGGTATCGGATGTCGCCGTGATACACCGAAAGAGTTGATACTTTCAGCTGTAGCAGAATCATTGCAAAATGTAGGACGATCCCCATTAAGTGTTAAGGGAGCGGCCTCAGTTATCGTAAAAGCTGATGAAATAGGATTATTGGAAGCCATGGAAACACTAAAATGGCCTATCCAATTTTATACACAAGAAGAAATGGCCCCTTGTATTGAAGAGGCACAAATTATAGAATCAAATTTTGTTAAACAAACAATAGGAGTAGGAAACGTATGCGAAACGACAGCACTATTACTAGCGCAGGGGCAGGAGCTACTGCAACACAAAACAATATTTCCGAGAACAACCGTAGCCATTGCACGGGTACATTACAAGTCATCGGAATCGGACCTGGTAACCCAGAATTCATGACACCAGAAGCACGCGAAGCGATTCTACAAGCTGACCGTGTAGTAGGTTACATTACCTATTTAGATTTGATTAAAGACCTTGTAGCAGACAAAGTAACTGTAGGTACAGGCATGATGCAAGAAGTGGATCGATGCCAACAAGCTGTAGACTTAGCTGTAGAAGGTCATAAAGTGGTTGTGGTATCCAGTGGTGACCCTGGAGTATACGGCATGGCGGGTCTTGTCATCGAATTGGCTAATAAAGTAGCAGAGGAAAAACGTCCTCCTGTACATATCGTACCAGGTTTAAGCGCTGTAAACATGGCAGCAGCTGTATTGGGTGCTCCATTGATGCATGACTTCGCTGTTATCAGCTTAAGTGATTTGATGACACCATGGGATTTAATCAAAAAACGTGCCGCACTGTGTGCCGAAGGTGATATGGTTATTGCTTTATATAACCCACGTAGTAAAAAACGTGTCACACATTTAGATGAAGTGCGTGAACTAGTATTACAACATCGTGATCCTAAAACACCAGTAGGCATTGTCCAAAAAGCAGGTCGTGTAGGTCAACATATTATTATTTCTGATTTAGAACATTTCCACAAAGAAGAAATCGATATGCAAACATTAGTTATCATTGGTAACAGCCAAACGTATGTGGAAAATGGTAAAATCATTACGCCGCGAGGATATAAACTGTGATTTGGGTCATAGCGGGTACGCTAGATGGCCGTAATTTGGCGGTAGCAGTACAAGAGCATACAGGATTACCTGTGTTGGTGTCTGTAGTGAGCCAATATGGGGCACAATTAGCATCCCATCCAGGCATTGAAGTCCATGAAGGACGATTAAATTTAGATGAGATGAAAGCTCTCATTCAAAATAAAGGCATAACGATGCTTATTGATGCGAGCCATCCCTATGCGGCGATTGTGACTGCCACAGCTCGCGAAGCCGCTGCAGATATGAAAATTCCTTTCATTCGATTTGAACGGAAAGAAGTTCCATTGCCAGAGTATGATAAATTACATCATGTGAGCAATGAAGAAGAGGCAGCTACTTTGGCAGGTGAACTAGGTAAGGTGGTATATCTTACAACAGGTAGTAAGACGATGCATGTCTTTGCCAAGTCTGAAGCTTTACAAGATAAAGAAGTATGGACCCGTGTATTACCGACGGCGGAAGTGCTACAAATGATGGAAGATTTGGGAGTATCTCCTAAATATACCATTGCTATGCAAGGACCATTTTCTTATGACATGAATAAGGTCATGTTCCAAGATACAAAAGCAGAAGTAGTAGTCATGAAAAACTCTGGCCTTGTAGGAGGTTCAGACACTAAGTTACAAGCTGCTATCGATTTAGATGTTCATGTCATTGTTATCGATCGCCCAACACCGGCGAAAGGAGCAGTGACGATTTCAACAGTAGAAGAATTTAAAACCCTATGGGAGGATTACGATGGATTACATTAAAAACCCTAAAGCAATTGAAGATAAAAGTATGGAAATTATTTACCCATATGTGAAAGACATGGGATTTACTGATGACGAAATTCGTGTGGTATCTCGTACTATCCATGCATCTGGTGACGTAGAATATGCGAAATTATTCCGTACTAGTGAAGGCGCTGTAGCGGCAGGTATTGCAGCTGTTAATAATGGCGCTCATGTTTATACTGACGTGGAAATGGTGCGCACAGGTATTTCTAAACCAGCATTGAAACTTCATAACAGTGAAGCACATTGCTTAATTCGTGACGAAAAAGTGGCTGAAATGGCAAAAGAATTAGGCGTAACACGCTCTATTGCTGCGATGCGTACATTCGGTAAACAGTTAGAAGGCCAAATCGTGGCAATTGGTAATGCACCAACTGCTTTATACGAAGTATTGCGCCTTGCCTTAGAAGAAGGTATTCGTCCTGCTTTAATCATTGGGATTCCAGTAGGCTTCGTAGGTGCTGCAGAATCTAAAGATTATTTGGCAGAAGTATCTCCAGTTCCTTACATTACAATTCAAGGTAACAAAGGTGGTAGCTCCATTGCTGCATCCGTTGTTAACGCATTGTTCTACACAGATGTAAAACGTAATGACATGTTATTTGTAGAAGGAAAAGAAAAGAAATAATGAATAGAACGAGTCAAACACGCAATGCATGGCGTATGTTTCTCGTTCTAGTGTTTGGGGCAGCAGCGATTGCTGCCCTCATCTTGTCTTTAGTATTTGGGTCCGCCCAGACTACATTGGCTCAAATATGGCATACATTGTGGTCTCCCACTTTATCTGATACAAATTCACTAGTCATATGGAACATTCGCTTTCCGAGAAATATAGTAGCGGCCCTAGTAGGGTCCAATCTAGCAGTGGCAGGTGCTATCTTACAGGCAGTAATGAAAAATCCATTAGCAGATCCGCAAATCGTAGGGGTTTCTTCGGGTGCAGGATTAGCTGGTGTTATAGTATTGATTTTATTTCCTTATTTAGAATATGCAGTGCCGTTTATCGCCTTTATTGGGGCTTTGACAGCGGCTGTTCTGGTGTATGCCTTAGCCTGGAAACAGGGTATACGCCCCAGCCGTATTATCTTGGCAGGTGTGGCAGTGGCTGCATTCTTAGGCTCCATGATATCTGCCTTACTCGTATTCTATGGAGATCGAGTGCAAGGGGCACTATTATGGATGGTAGGCGGTCTTGCCGCCCGCAGTTGGCCACAAGTGTATGTTTTAATTCCTTATACGATAGGGGGTTTAGTATTTGCATTCTTAGGGGCAAAACGATTGACCATACTCAGCCTAGGTGATGAAACAGCTCGTAGTTTAGGCTTAGCCGTTGAAAAAACACGATTTATGATGACTGCTGTGGCAGCACTCCTAGCAGCGAGTGCCGTATCAGTAGCGGGCTTGATTGGTTTCGTAGGGCTTATCATTCCTCATATCGCTCGCATGATGTTGGGCACAGATTATCGATTCCTGTTGCCAGGATCTGCCTTCTTAGGGGCCTTTGTACTAGTCATCAGTGATACAGTGGGTCGCACGCTATTTAGCCCTATTGAAATTCCAGTGGGTATTATTATGGCCTTCTTTGGAGCCCCATTCTTCTTGTATTTATTGAGGAGGGATGACTAATGAAACCAGTAATATCTGTGAAAGATTGTCGTGTCTCTTTTGGTGAAAAAGAAGTCTTGAAAGGCATCGATTGGACTGTATACGAAGGGGAAATTGCTACGTTAATCGGTCCTAATGGTTGTGGTAAAAGTACTTTGTTACATGCTATTACTAGCGCTATTAAAAGTACAGGAACTATCCAGATTGCAGGGAAAGAGGCAAGAGACTATTCTAATAAAGAATTAGCCCGCTATATGGCATTCTTACCACAGGTACCATCTATCCCAAAAGATATGTTGGTCGAAGAACTGGTCTACTGCGGACGCTTTCCTTATCAATCGTGGTGGAAGCAACAAGGAACCCATGATAGAGAAGTGGTAGATGCTGCCCTAGAAGCCACACAAGTGAGTCATTTGCGGAATCAACTAGTATCTTCCTTATCCGGTGGGGAACGGCAGCGTGTATGGATTGCCATGGCATTAGCTCAAGAGCCAAAAGTATTAATCTTGGATGAGCCTACCACGTATTTAGATATTAACCATCAATTGGAGATTATGGAGTTATTACAGGACTTAAATCGCCGTGAAGGGTTAACAGTTGTCATGGTTCTTCATGAATTGAATCAGGCTGCGCAGTATTCCCATCGGGTCGGTGTGCTCTATCAAGGTCATATCTTGGCCGATGGATCACCAAAAGATGTGATGACCGAAGAATTACTAGAAAAAGTCTTTGCTGTCAGAACCGATGTAGAAGTAGGAGAGTTTCCTTATATACGCATACAGGGGTTGCTTTAAAGTTAGAGAAATCTGATTATGGTTTATGAAAATTATTAAGAGAAAAATCTAACATGAGCATTTAATTCAGTGGTACGAACATATCGTACAACTGATATATCTAATACTAGTTTCTCCAACCTTTAAAGAATCAAAAAGATAGCAAAAATGACTACACCGGAGTAAATATACTCTAGTGTAGTCATTTTATGTTTTAGAGTTCCCATTGAAGGGTTCCCTTAAAAATTGTTATGGTATTATTTATCTAATTGTACTTTCACACCATAGATAATATTGACTAATTCAGCCATAGCTTCTGGTGTTTCTAGTCCAGGGTTTAATAAGAACCATTGGGATGGTAAGAAGATGACTTTGTCATTTTTCACAGCTTGTAATTGATTCCAAGCTGGATTGCTAGTCATTTCTTTGGCAAAGGTTGCATTGATTTCATCCTTTTTACCCATGGTAACCACAAGAATGATATCAGGGTTGTCTACGGTTAATGTTTCTAAGGAATATGGTACTGTTTTAGATGTTACATTGTCTTTCAAATGTTGTTCTACTACATTGGTGATGCCTAATTCACGAACCATAGATGCCGTGATTGCTAGTGGAGTTTCTGCTGTTACCGATTTACCAGTAGCTCGTAATACAGCAACTTTGACTGGTTTGTCTTTTGGAATCGAGGCTTTCACTGTATCGATTTTTTTATTGTAATCTTCGATGACAGATTTGGCCTTGTCTTCTGTATGGAAAATATTGCCCAATAATGTTAATAGTGGAATGTTATCATTGATGCCATCGTAATTAATTAGAATAGATGGAATATTGTTGCTATCTAGCTGCCCTTTAAATTTTTCATGTTGGCTAGGTAAACCTAATACTAAATCAGGATGTAATCCTACTAATTGTTCCATATTAGGATTGGCTGTATGGCCTATGCTTGGTAATGATTCAATTTCACTAGGTAATTTTTCGTTACTTTCAACACGAGCGATGGCTTTGCCACCTACAGCATAGATCATTTTAGAGATGGAATTAGATAATGCTACAACTTTAGATGGGTTAGCAGGTATTGTATAGGACTGATCTTGATAAGAGACTGTGCGAGTTGTTTCTGTTGTAGTAGGACCTGTTTTTGCGCATCCACCTAGTAACAAAGAAGTGGAGAGTAGAACAGCACTACAAATTTTTAAATATGTTTTCATTGTTTATTTCTTTCAAATAAGGGGATACGAAACGTATCCCCCTAAATTTTAATACTATACTATTGTGATTGCAATTATTTTACTAATGCATCATATGCTTCGGAAGCACGTTCAGCAAAGATATCACGGATTAGTTGGTTTTCACCAGCACCATGGATGTAAGTATCTACAGTGAAGCCTTCTTTCATAAGGATGCTTTTGTGTGAATCAGGTTCGTCACCAGCCATGTCGTTGTTTGCATGGTCACCAGCCACCATCATTAATGGCATTAATGTCACGTGTTTGATACCTTTTTCTTTCAATTGAGGGATTACTGTTTCAAGGTTTGGCCATCCTTCAACTGTGTAAAGGTATGTATTTTGGAATCCCATGGAATCGATACGATCTTGGATTACTGCATAGTACGCATTAGATGGATCTGGAGTACCATGAGCCATGATCAATACAGCAGAATCTTTTGTTTGGATCATAGGGAATTGGGAAGAGTATGCTTTTAATGCTTGTTCAATATCATCGCGTTGTTCTTCTTGGCCCATCCAGTACATTAAAGGTAAACCTAATGTCATTTTTTTGAAATCTTGTTTATGATGGTTGAATACAGCACCAGCATAGTTATATTCCATGCCTGGAATCATATTTAATGTTGTTAAAGCAACACGAGTATATCCATCAGCTTTTAATTGGTCTAATGCTTCTTCTGGAGTAGGGTATGTAATACCTTCATGGGCTTTAATGCGATCAATAATAATATGAGATGTGAAAGCAGTTACAACTTTAACATTTGGATGTTGTGCTTTGATTTCATTGATAGTAGCATCAATTGTTTTTGCACGAGTATCTTTGAAAGTAGTACCAAAGGACATAACTACGATAGCATCTTTATTCATTGCGTTTTTCATCATTGGATTTTCATATGTGCGAACACCAATGGAAGCAGCTTCTTGTAATGCTGGAGTTGCATCTTTTACTTCAGAGTTTAACATGTACGCCGCATCAGTAGATTGAGAAACGCCGAAAGCTGCAGTTACTGCTAATGCCGCAATCATAGCGCTTTTAGAAAAGAATTTCATAATAATTCTCCTTACCTAAAACTAGAATATACCCAAAAGCATGAATCTTTATTTCCCTATTCATACTCATTTATTATTATATTCCTAGCTGTGATAAGTGTCAATGAAATATAAACATATAATCATGAAAGTTAGATATGATTAAAGTATATTATCATGAACTCATCGTCTAAAATATAAATATAATTTTACAATTCGTGAATCAAATGGAGCATTTGAAATCCATATGGAGTAGATGTGATATTTGATTAGGTCTATAATACAAATGATTAATATTATCAAATTTATTTGTATTTATAGGAAGATGGTGGAATGCTATGCATTATTCTAAGCCGTATCAGAAACGTTTACTTACTGGTGCAGTCATGAGTTGGATGGCTTGTTCTTGGTATCTATTTGGTGGATTAGCACCTGTACAGGCAGAAGGATCTGTGTTTGTTACAGCAGACCGTGCACAAGAAGAAGCAAAATATAACTCTCAACAAGTGCAAATCATTACTAAAAAAGATATTGAACAAAAACAGGCTAAATCTGTGGAAGATATTGTATTTACACAAGCTGGTGTGAGTCGTACAGTGGACAGCATGGGTCGTGTCGGTGTATCGATTCGTGGTGCTGAACCTCGTCATACATTAATTCTTGTAGATGGGCAGCCAGTGATGGGTGAATTTGCAAAATACCAAGGTCAAGGTGATGAATTACAACGACTAGGTACAGAAAATGTAGAACGTATAGAAATTATCCAAGGCGCTGCGAGCGCAAAATATGGATCCGATGCCATTGGTGGTGTTATCAATGTAATTACGAATAAACCAAATAAAAATGCGAATATCCGCATCAATGGTGAAAGTATTCGTTCCCGTGGCGATCAAGGTTTGTTCCCATATAGTAACTTCTTTATGCGTGCTGACTCTGGTCAACAAGGTAAATTACGTGTTAATATTCATGGTAGTAAACGTGATATCGTTCCTGTATATGCTGCGAGGGAAAGAAAAGAAGTTCCATTTGGAAATGCTACTGTCAATGAACAATTTCCTAAAAACTCCCTAAGATATTATGGGACAAACTCCAATTTAGGATTGTCTGCGATTTATGATGTGAATCAAAATAATTCGTTTACATTTACAACAGACCGTTATAACGAAGATTTAGAACGTTTTGTAAAACGTACAAACTCTGAAGATGAACCACAAGTTCATTACAAACGTGATTTAGATAGAAATAAAAGTAACCTTTCCTATGCAGGACAAGATGAAAAAAGCAATTGGAAGGTTGAATTAAACTATACTCGCACGAAAGAAGATGATGTAACCTTAACAAGTGAGTATGGTCGCAGCAATTATGAAGGTAAAAACACATTAAACTATGTGGACAATGTGGACCATAAACAATGGAGCTTTAATATCACTGGAGACACACAGGCTAATGATAATCACTTACTTTCTTATGGTTTTGGATATACTACTGAAAGTGGTGAAGGTAGCCGACTAAAAAGTGCCCCTCATACATGGGTACGTAATATTGACCCGTGGGACTATGATAAGAGTTTAGCTGTAAAACACGGAAAACCAGATAGTACAATCTATCGTCATTCTTTCAAAGAAAATGGAGAAGGCGTATTACGGTGGGATAAAGAAAAAGAGTGGTATGGTTATGATGGTTCAGATAAAACAAGTGTACCAGAGTTCACCTACGAAGACTTTAAAAACTATCTAGATCCAGAAGCAGGATTAGATCCAGCCGCATTCCATGGACTTGTGTATAACTCTGGATATACGCCAAACAATATGGAATCCCGTAACCCAGAAGCATTGAAACGATTCAAGGCATTTAATGATAAATTAAATGAAATTCCATACAATAAAGAACTGATTGCTAAGTATGGCCCAGGTCATCAAGGAACTGAAACCATTGATGGGGTCAAACCACCTGTCATTAATAAAGATTATTTAGCTTTATTCTATTACATGGAAGATCCATCTTTCAAAATCGTACGACCTCAATTTAATGGCGGTCATTTCAAAGATGAATACAATAAACGCATTAACCAACAAACCATGGGTAGTGCAAGATTACGGAAACAGCATTTTTTCTTGCAAGATACATGGCAAATCAACAAGGATACTCTGTTGCAACCAATTGTACGTTTAGACCATAGTGATTTGTTTGGATCGCATATGACTTTCAATATGGGGGTTACTCACAACGTAGGTGGAAATGCGCATCGTCGCTTGAAAGCCAATGTAGGAACCAGTTACACAGAGCCAGGTATGGGTGAACTATACTATAACTGGGAAATGTTTGGACCTACGGTAACGAATGTGGCTCCATTGTCAGGTGGACGTGCTCGCTTAGGTTGGTATTGGATTGGCAACCCTACATTGAAACCGGAAACGTCAAAAAATATAGATATTTCCTTTGAAGGAGAAAATAAAAATACCTATATGAAATTGACGGCGTTCCGCAATCAAATTCGTAACTATATGACCATTGCTAATACTGGACATTTAATGGATTTCTATCCATATCTTGATGAAAGTACTTATTTTGGTGCTACAAAATATGCTCATGCACCAGATATGCTCTATACATTCCGCAATATCGGAAAAGCTCGTGTCAATGGTGTTGAACTAGAAGTGAAACAACGGTTGAATGACCATGCGAAATTGAAAGTAGGTTATACATATTTAGATGCAGTGAACAAAACAAATCCAGATATGCCGAAACGATTGTTGGATAAACCAATGCATAAATTGGATTTAGGATTGGAGTTAGAAGATAAAGTAAGTGGCTGGAGTGGCAACATTTGGACTGATTACTATTATGGTATGTTAGATAGTAACTCTGTTACTGGTGGTGGTAACTACATTACATCACAAGTGGACCCTGCTAATAATGATAAGTCTATTATCACATACGAGTTCAATACGAAAAAAACAGCTGATATGTACAAGAAGAAAACCTATGGCATTTGGAATATGATTGTACAGAAAAAAATCGATAAAGATTCCCTTGTGTACTTTGGTATGAACAATCTATTTAATCATCGTGATGACGACCGTGCCTTACAAGGACGTCAGTTCCGATTCGGTATGAACTTAAAATTTGGTTCCGATGGATCTAGTAGTTCCAAACATACTGATACTAAGACTGTAGCAGTGAATAATGGTACAACTCCAATGACGGAACATTCTGTATCGAAAGCTCAAGGATCTCTAACATCATCTGTATTAGAGTCTCAATTTGATCAACATCGAGAAAAAGGTGCTACCGTAGTGGGAGATATTCGCTTTGGTGGAGATAGTCATTTAGGTAGCGATCGCCCAGCGAACCGTGTGACAGCAGTCAGCTCAATTAGCGATGGTGCATTGAAAAACTTACAAGATAAAAATGAACATGGCTTCCATAGTCGTTTACGATTAGGTGTTGATGCTCGTGTAGGAGATCATACGAATGTAAAAGTAGTAGCTACAGCACAAGGTCAAGAGGGGGTGGATGCATCCCATGTGACAACAGGATCTAAAGGACTTTCTCATAGCCGTTTAGAAACAATAGATGTCACAAACCATCATGCTAAATGGGATTTCAGTGTCGGTCGATTGACTGAGAAATTTGGTATGACCGGATACTGGTTTAATAAGGAGTTTGATGGATTACGTACTGTTTGGACTAGTGATAAAGACCAATTACGTATTGGTTACGGTGATTTCCGTCATAGTACAGGTATTGAAGATTCTGCATATACCCATGCAATCTTCACTAAATTTAAACGACCTCCGACTGTTGATGAATTCATAGGAACAACCTTTGATTACACGGGTCTTTCTGAAGAAGAGAAAAAATTAGTAGGTGGTGCAAAAGTTGAAAAAGTTGTGAAAGATGCACCAAATACTATCAACTTCTATCAACAGCTGAAAGCTTTACAAGGGGATTATAAATCACTAAGTGAGAAAAAAGAAACATTTGCTAGTGAAATTGCTACCTTAAAAGATTATATGGACAATGACTACATTGCTGATACGCCTGAAAAGAAAGCGCAATACAAAAAAGATATTGATGCAAAAACAAAAGAACTTGAAGAAGTTACTACTAAATTAGATGCCAATATTGATGCTCAATATGGTGTTGTTGCTCACATGCAAGAGCTTGCTGTAAAAGCCTATGGACATGATAAAGGCTTTAAAAAATATAATGTAGCTAAAAAAGCAGAAGAAGAAATTACGATTCCAATTAAGATGCCAGAAATAACTTATAGACTAACTGGTAAAGAAAAAAGCTATAAGTATGATGATGATGGAGAACTAGTATATGGACCTGATGATCAACCTGTAGTAGATGGGCCAGATAAGGAAAGTTCCTTTACTAAAGCAATCAGTCCGAGTGGTGCAAACCTAGATAACCCTATCTTTAAATTAAAATTAACTGATATGAAAGTTCTGGGAAATAATAAAAAAGAGTTTTTAAAAGAATGGTTTAAAGCGAATAAAGAAGCAATCCTAAAAGGTTATCAAGAACAAGCAGAAGCTATTGCTAAAAACTCATTTAATGCAGGGGTAGTAAAAGTTGAGGCAGAGAGTAGCTTGTTAGATAACATAGGCGATAAACTTTATGAAATGAATTATCTTGCTATCGGTACTCCTGGTGAATCTTCTATTGCTAAAACATATGAATCAGGTATGTATCCATATCTTGTAGCGCAATATTTCAATGAAATCGTAAGTGCCTTAGAAGCCACAGATGGACATAGTAAATTACCACGAGAAGCTTTCATTCCATATACTGGCGCTATCATTCCAGCAGAAGGTATCGTATTACAACGTGATGTCATTCCACCGATTAAACGAGCGGCCTATGTACAGTTACGCCATATGGTAGGTCAACAATTAGGTTTGACTGCTTGGTACTTACGCTCTATGGGTAATGATACAAATACAGTACAATTTGCTAGTGGCTTAGGTACATCAAGTACCACTTTCAAAGGTGTGGCTAATGTAGTCGGTATTGGAGCAAAATATAGTACAGGTAATGCATCCGTATCCTTTGATTACGGTCAAAATAGAACTGATTTTGGACGGTATATGAATGGACGCACTGTGTATAACTATGTTCCAGGTAGTATTAACTTTACACCAACTGGTCGTTCAATGGGAGGAAATCCAAGCTTCTGGGTAGTACGTTTTGATATTGGTCAATCCGACTATAAACGTGCAGGTAGTTGGAATGGTTTCATCGATTACAAACGATTTGATCATGGTTCCTTCTTTGGCGGCAATGGTAGTGGTTCTGTACCAGATCGTTACTTAGATGGTATTAGTAGCTTTACTGTTGGAGGCGGCTATGTTCCACGTAAAGACTTGTTATTAGAAGCATTCTACACATTTGATGCAAAAGCGACTGGACAACGTGATACATTATATGGTGGAGAAAACTTTAAATTAGGAAATTATACAAGAATTCAAGGAACGTATAAATTCTAAGTATCTCATACATTTGTATGAATCTATACAATAGTATAAGAAACTATTTTTAATGCCTAATGAGTACATCTATGGTGCTCATTAGGCATTTATTATGTTACATATACTTGGAATGTAAAAGAAGAAAAACAAAAGTAATAGTTATACACATGAAAAATGTGAGAATTATTTGCAAAAAATATAACGGAATGGGCTAATTGAAAACGTTTCGGAGTAGATATGATAGAAAAATTGGTATAAAATTAAATCAAAATGATATTTTTTGTCATTTGTGTTATTATTTGTGTTAATTTTATGATTAGTATTTAGGAGTAGATTGCAATGACGACAAATCGTAGAAAGCAACAGAAGTACTTCATGCTATCTTGTGCGATTGCTACATGGATAGCACTACCAGGGTTGATGTACTCAAACTCAGTACAAGCTGAGGGGTCTGTATATGTTACGGCTGATAGAGCTCATGAAGAGGCTAAATATAACTCACAACAAGTGAGCATTATTACTAAAAAGGACATTGAACAAAAGCAAGCTAAATCAGTAGAAGATATCATTTTCACTGAAAGCGGTGTATCTCGTACTGTAGATTCTATGGGTCGTGTGGGTGTATCTATTCGTGGTGCGGAAGCACGTCATACGTTGATCTTAGTGGATGGTCAAGCCGTACTAGGCGACTTAGCTAAATTTAGTGGCGCAGCGGATGAAGTAATGCGCCTTGGTACAGAAAATGTAGAGCGTATTGAAATTGTTCAAGGCTCTGCCAGTGCGAAATATGGCTCTGATGCTATTGGTGGTGTTGTGAATATCATCACTAAAAAAGCAGCTAAAAAACCAACTATCCAAATCAATGGGGAAGGCTCTCGCGCTAAAGGTGGAGAAACTGGATATGGTAATTCCAATTTCTTCTTGCGTGCCGATTCTGGACAAATGGGTAAAGTTCGTGTAGCTATTTCTGGTAGTAAACGTGATATTTTACCAGTATATGCATCTCAAGAAAGAAGAGATACTGGTGATAAACTAGAAGGCGAATTTAAACCAAATGTGCTTCGTTTCTATGGGGATACATCTGATATTGGGTTAAATGCTATCTATGATATTAATAAAGAGCATAATGTACAATTACGTTTAAATCGTTTTACGGAAGATTTACAACGTGATGTAAAACATAGTACATCTCCTATGGAACCGCAACGTCATTTTAAACGTGATAGTAACCGTAACACATTGAACATGATTTGGAATGGTCGTGGTGGTGCTAGTGATTGGAAATTAGAGTTGAATCATTCTCGCATCAATGAAAATGATATTTCATTGATTAACTATACTGGTCGTTCCCAATACGAAGGTAAAAATGAATTACGTTATATTGATGATGTAGATCATCGTCAAACAGATATCCGTTTCAATGCTAACTCTGCCATTGGTGATAAACATACTTTGAGTTGGGGAATTGCACAAACTCACGAAACGGGAGCAGGTAGCCGACTTAAAAGTTCTCCTAACGTAAAAACTCGTTATATCGATCCATGGGACTACGATAAAAATTTACTAGTAGCAGGTGTAGACCGTTTAGAACGTAGACCTGGTGATAATAGTTTACGTGTTTATTCTCATATTCACGATTACAAATTTAAACCAAGTAAAGATGGATTGCCAATTTGGGATAAAGATTATGAATACTATGGAGCAGAAAACGAAAGCGATATTCCGCCGATTACTTACGAATACTTCCGTGACCATAAATTAGACGACCCTATTAAACCAACAGATCCAGCCTCATGGTATAATAACTTAACAGATTTTGGTGTAGATGACGAACATTGGGAGAAAATTCGAGATTTCAACGATGCATTAAAAAAAGAAAATGATATAAATGGATCATCGGTATATGTGAAATACTTTATGCAAGGAGAATCTTTAGATCCAGCAGAACGTGCTAAAGCGCCAAAATTTAAAGGTGTTAAATTCCTAGAAAAATATCGTGAACGTGAACAACGTATTACTGAAGGTGAAGGTAGTATTGATAAGAGAAATTACTACATAGCAGATGCATGGCAAGTAAATAAAGACTTGTTATTACAACCTACTGTACGTATTGATAAGAGTAATTTATTTGGTTCTCATGTATCTTGGAATTTTGGTGCTACCTATAATGTAAACTCTAATGCTCATCGTCGTTTGAAAGCGAATATTGGCACTGGTTATTCTGAGCCAGGTATGGGTGAACTATGGTATAACTGGCAAATGTTCGCATCCAATCCAGTAGCGCAAGGTGTTGCAAAAATGGGCTGGTACTGGGCAGGTAATCCAAACTTAAAACCTGAAACGTCTAAAAATATTGACATTAGCTTTGAAGGGGAAGGTAAAAATGATTACGCTCGCATTGGCGTTTTCCAAAATCGTATTCGTAACTATATGTCCGTATACTTTACAGGAGAATTACAAGACTGGGCACCACAATTATCAAAAAAAGATAAATGGATGCAAGCACCAGATTTAATTTATAGCTTTAAAAATATTGGTAAAGCAAAAATTACTGGTGTACAGTTAGAATGGAAACATAAATTTGGTTCTAAATGGAGTACACGTTTCGGCTGGACTCGTTTGCAAGCGTTGAATCAATCTGATCCTACAATGCCTGCACATTTATTAGACCGCCCAACTAACAAAATCGATTTTGGTATTACCTATGAAACTAAGAAGTGGAATGCACAATTGTGGGCAGATTATTATCATAAAATGCTTGATAGTAATACACAAAAGAATCGATCCAACTACTGGATTAGTGGTATTGATTCCGATAGTGCCATCTATAATGTATCTAATGAGTACGAAGAAAAATCTTACGGTACATGGAATGCCATGGTACAACGTAAATTTGGCAACGATTCCTTAGTATACTTTGGTATTAACAATATCTTTGATCATCGTGATGATGATAGAGCAACACAATCTCGCGTATATCGTTTTGGTGTAAATCTTAAATTTGGTGCAGGTGGAGATAGTAAAGCTCAAGATGCGAAGATGCAAAATCCTGCAGTAACAAATGGTATAAATGGTAAAACTTCTATTACAAAAGTTCATGTAGATAAAGCTATAGCTACTGTGAATGGCGATGATATGGGACGTGAACATCAATTCTTAGAAAGACCATTTGATGCTAAGAAAGAAAAAGGAACTGAATTTATTGGCGATTATCGTGCACGCTTAATGGCACATGGTGGTTCTGAACGTCCACAATCTTTATACACAAGCACATCCTATGTTGGTAACGCTGAATATAATCTAAAAGATCAAAAAGAACATGGTTTAGAACAACGTATACGCTTTGGTGTAGATGCAAGAATTAATGATAATACAAATGTAAAAGTTCTTGCTAGTGCTAGTGGTACTCACTCTATAGATACAGCAAACACAACAATTAACTCTAAAGGATTAAATAAACAACGATTAGAAAATCTAGATGTTACCCACTCTGGCGGACATTGGGATTTCTCGATTGGTCGCTTATCTGAATCCATGGGTGCTACTGGATACTGGTTCAATAAAACATTTGATGGAGTTCGTGCTGTATGGACGGACCAAAGAAGTCAATTCCGTACCGGTATTGGGTCCTTTAAAGCAAGTACGGGTATTACAGATTCTGCCTATAACCATAGTACGTACTCTACCTATTTTAGAGCTCCAACATTGGAAGAGTTTATTGGTTTAAATAAAATTTATGGGGATAGTGAGACTATAGCGGCAATTTATGGAAATATTTGGAAGACACCAGTAAAAGAAGTTGATGGTAAAAAGGTTCCACAAGAAGGCTCGTTCATGGATATATACCTAAAAGAATTTAAAGGGAAAAATGAAAACCTATACTTTATGGAACAATTAAGTGATGTAGATAATACGATGCCAAATGCAACAGAAGAAGAAAAAATTGCTAAAAGAACTGAAATCATCAAACGTATGGCAAATATCATCAATAAAGCATATCCAGAGTTGGTAAACCATAAATATATAAGCTATAATCCTGTTATATCGGCTGGCAAGGTTAAGGTAGTATATGAAGTAGAGGATGAAAATCATAATGTGGGATATTTAGCGGGTGATATATCATCGTATGCTGAAAGCGATCAATATAGACCTGAAAAAATTGAAAAAGATGATCCAAATAAATTGTATAAGGAAGAAAAAAATAAAGTACTCGGTGAAATAAATGGTACATTGAAAAATGAAGTTAACGAAAAATTTGGAGAATCATTGGGAAATCCATCTTTATTAGATAGAAACTATCTGGAAAATAATAAAGAGAAACTAGAGGAAGGTTATAAGGCTGTTGCTGAATGGGCTGCTAAATCTCATTTTTACGGCACATTAGTGTATCAAACTGATACTAGAGATAAAACCTTAGCTTCCGTCATTAAGGAAGAAATGACCAATTACAATGAGGGGGCTAAGATTACAGCTGTTCTACCAAAGAACCAACCTTTGAATACATTGAATAGTCCTATACATAAATATAAATTTAAGCGTGTAGTAGGCATAAAGAAAGTAGGTCCTTATGACTACACTACATCTTCATATAAAATCGAAGATGTAAACGTTATTAATGAATTAAAAGAGGCAAATTTTAGTTCTATTGAAAATTATTATAGTGAGGGTACAGTTACTAATATTGTGAAAAAATATCTTGAGGAATTAAAAGTAACTATTCAAGACTCTGAACAAGGTAACACATTACCACGTGCAGCTCTCGAAAAAGTAATTGGAAAACCAATTAAAGTGACAGGCCTGAAGTTGGAACGAGATGTAATTCCAGCAATCGATAAGGCATTATTTGCTCAATATAAAACACAAATTAACCCTCGTTTAGGCTTACAAGCATGGTTCTTACGTTCCTTGAACAATAATGCTCATTCTATGCAAGCAGGTCATGCGAAAACTAAGATGGTAACTCATACGGGTATTACGGGATATAATAAAGATTGGGCTGGGGATATCGATCTAAATGATCCTATTTACGGAGAGGTAACATCGGAAGTTCCTGATTTAACCAATGATATGTATACGACAAAACGATTGGCTAATATTTTCGCTATTGGTGCACAATATCAGGTCGGTGATAATGCTCTTATCTCCTTAGATTATGGTTTCAATCGCAGTGATTTTGGTCGCTATATGAACGGTCATACTAATTTTGACCATATTCGTAGTACAGCTGACTTTACAGTAAAAGGCCACTCCATGGGCGGCACTCCACACTTCTGGACAGCTCGTCTTGATCTTGGACAGTCTGATTTCACAAGACCTGGTAGTTGGAATGCCTTCATGGATTACAAATACTTCGCTCACGGCTCCTTCTTCGGTGGCAATGGTACAGGTGCTGTACCAGATCGTTACTTAGATGGTATCCGTAGCTTTACATTGGGTGGTGGCTATGTTCCTCGTAAAGACTTCTTAGTTGAGGCATTCTATACATTCGATGCAAAAGGTATTGGACAACGTGATACATTATATGGTGGAGAAAACTTTAAATTAGGTAACTACACTCGTATCCAAGGTACTTACAAATTCTAATTAACAACAACATAGTATTTTGCTGAAATTACATGCAATGATAGCTAAGTGTATATATAACAGTTATTTATTGAATAAAAAGTGAAATACCTATAGGAAAAGCTATAACTTATTTGAGGTATATACTCAATTAGTTATAGCTTTTCTATATGTTATGAAGCTATCCTATCTTACCTATTCAATAGACAAAGCTAAAATAATACCAATATTTTTTTGTTAAAATGAACAATTATTGCAGTTTTATGGGAATTTATTTATTAAAGAGTAAAAATCAAAAAATTAATTAAATAATTCTTAAAATGTCGCAATGGATTAGTTAGGAGCTTTTTGGAGTAGAAAAAGATTATCAATACAAGGTACAATTGTAGTAATTTGACTTATTTTCTCATTACTAAGAGAGTTTTGTTCTAATAGGAGGATACCAATGACAAGGAAAAGCGAAGCAAGAAATAAATATTTTATGCTTTCCTGTGCCATTGCTACATGGATTGGGGGCGCAAGTTTTCTAGTTCCGACTGTAGCACATGCAGAAGGGTCTGTATATGTTACAGCGAATCGTGCACAAGAAGAGGCGAAGTATAATTCGCAACAAGTGCAAATTATTACTAAAAAAGATATTGAAGCTAAGCAAGCGAAATCTGCTGAGGATATCGTATTTAGTGAAACTGGTGTGAGTCGTACTGTAGATGCTATGGGTCGAGTTGGTGTATCTATTCGTGGTGCAGAACCTCGTCATACATTAATTTTGGTAGATGGTCAGCCTGTGATGGGTGATTTGGCGAAATACCAAGGTGCAGGCGATGAATTGCAACGTTTAGGAACAGAAAATCTAGACCATATTGAAATCGTACAAGGTGCTGCTAGTGCAAAATATGGCTCTGATGCTATGGGTGGTGTTATTAACGTTATCACGAATAAACCACGCAATAAAGCAGGTTTACAATTTAACTTTGAAGGTATTCGTGAAAAAGGGAATAGCGATATTCTACCTTTCAATAATGTATTTGTTCGAGCTGACTCTGGTAAAATCGGTAAGGTTAAAGTGAATATCTTCGGTAGTAAACGAGATATTATGCCAATCTATGCTAGTGAAAGTCCTAGACAATCTGCACTAGGTGCTGATGATACTGTTGACCATGGATTCCTAAAAAATTCTTTACGGTATTATGGTACAAATGCTAATGTAGGTGTGGCTAGTATTATAGATGTGAAAGATAATCAAACGATCAGTATGAAGCTAGATCGTTATCGTGAAGATTTAGAGCGCTATGTGAAAAATAGTGATTCTTTCATGGTGCCACAAATGCACTATAAACGTGACCTAAATCGTAATACAATGAATTTGACCTATGAAGGTAGAGACGATGTTTCCAATTGGAAAGCGGAAGTTAACTATACTCGTACCAATGAAAACGATTTAACGTTGAGCAGTGACTATGGAAAAAGTACCTATGAAGGTAAAAACACTTTAGAATACACAGATAATATTGACCACAGACAATGGAATTTTGGAGTATCTGGAGATATCCAAGCTAACGATAATCACCTAGTATCCTATGGTGTTGGTATGTCTCGTGAAACAGGTACAGGTAGCCGTTTGAAAAATGCACCGCATACCTATGTGCGTGATATAGATCCATGGGATTATGATAAGAGCTTATCTGTAGATCGTAATGGTAATCCAAAATCTAACATTTATGACTATTCTTTCAGTAAAGGCAAAGATGGCATTATCGAACGAAATAAGGAAAAAGAGTGGTACAACACAGATAAATCCAATCCAAACAGTAAAGTACCTGAGTTTACCTACGAAGATTTCTTGAATTATAAAGAGAAGTTGACAGAAGGTGATCCGTCTAACTCTCAAACTTGGATTAGTGGTACTACAGCTAATACATTAAAGAAAAAATATCCTGAAGCCTATGCCAAATATATGGAGTTTGGTGCGACATTAATGGCGGAAAATAAGGCAGCAATTGACGAAAATAATGCGACAGCAACTAGTTGGAGAGATAAAATTTTTAGCTCCGATGTAGAAAAGTTACCATTGTATTATTACGATAATACTGTTAATCCTAAATTAAGTAAAATTATAAAGCTAAATGGGGCTAACTTTAAAGAAGAAGCAGATAAACGTATCAATAAACAAACAGTTGGTAGTGGTACGATTAACAAACAATATCTATTTGTGCAAGATACATGGCAGTTAAATAAAAATACGATGTTAACTCCAATTGCTCGTTTTGATCACAGTAGTTTATTTGGTTCTAACTTATCTTTTAATATGGGTTTAACTCATAACTTGAATGGAAATACACATCGTCGTTTCAAAGCAAATGTAGGTAGTAGCTATGTAGAACCAGGGATGGGTGAGTTATTTTATAACTGGGAAATGTTCCCATCCCATATAACAGCGTTTAGTTTAAATGGTGGTCAAGCACGATTAGGTTGGTACTGGCAAGGAAATCCTAACTTAAAACCAGAGAAATCCTTAAATTTTGATGTCTCCATTGAAGGGGAAAATAAAAATACTTACAGTAAATTGACTGTATTTAGAAATAATATTAAAAACTATATTACTGCTTATAATACAGGCCATGTGTTAGATTTCCACACAGATTTGAACGAAAATACTGAACGTGGTATCTATAAATTCTTATATGCACCAGATATGGTTTACAGCTTTAAAAACATTGGTAAAGCCGAAATTACTGGTCTTGAATGGGAATTAAAACAAAAACTTTCCAATAAATGGAAAGCTCGTTTTGGATATACATTCTTGCATGCAGTGAATAAGAGCAATCCAGATATGCCACGTCAATTGTTAGATAAACCGGCACATAAAATTGGTATTGGCGTTGACTATGAAGATGAAAAAACTGGTTGGTCTGGTAGCCTTTGGAGTGACTATTACATTAATATGTTAGATAGTAACTCCGTATCTGGCGGTGGCGGATATATGACGTCTGGTACAGCCTATGAAAGAGATCCAATTACAAAAGCTATTGTACTTGATCCTGTTACAAGAAAAGCTAAGAAAATAGAAGGTAAATCTGAAATTTCCTATTCTGGATCTGACCGTCGTACTAGCGATATGTATGAACGTAAAACATATGGCATTTGGAATATGATCGTTCAAAAGAAAATCAATAAAGATTCCCGTGTATACTTTGGTATTAACAACTTATTCAACCATCGAGATGATGATCGTGCTTTGTCTACTCGACAATTCCGTATGGGTATTAATTTAAAATTTGGTGCGGATGCGACTACAGATAAGAGTCAACCAAATATGGCGAAAGTGGAAGTGAAAACACAAGTGGTAGACCATTTGAATACTTTCATTCATCGTGACTTTAATGTAGATAAAAAAGCCGGCGTTGAGGTTGTTGGTGATTTTAGAAATCGTTGGGATAGCCATTTAGGCTTTGACCGCCCAACTAGTCGTGTAACAGCTACAAGCTATATTGAGGATGATGCAGCAGATAACCTTCGTGATGAAAATAACCATGGCATCACATCTCGAGTGAGAGCCGGTATTGATGCACGTATTGGCAAAGATGTAGATGTACGCGTGATAGCTAGTGCCAGTGGTCAACGTGGTGTAGATACTGATCACCAATTAAAAGTGACAAAAGGATTCAATCATCAACGTATTGATGAAGCGACAGTCACTAAACATACCAATAAATGGGACTTAACAGCTGGTCGTATGACGGAACCAATGGGTGTCACAGGATATTGGTTTGGTAAAGAATACGATGGTATTCGCGGTGTTTGGACAAATGATACAAAACAAGTCCGTGTAGGCTATGGTGATTTCTCTTATAGTACAGGTGTAACAGACTCTGCTTATACACATGCGATTTATAATGCATTTAAACGAGCTCCAACGGTTGGTGAATTCTTAGGGGCAGACTTAAATGCCTATAAAGAAATTACCACAGATAAATCCGTCAATACAGTTGGATTCTATAATCAATTGAAAGAAATTAAAGAGGCTGAAGAAAAAGCTATTGAAGCTGGTCAAGATAAAATTGCAGCTGCAGGTACAACTATCAAAGCAGAAATTGCAGCAACAGAAGCTAATATTGAAGCAACATCAAAACCTATCAATAACCAAATCGAAGTAGTCAATGCAAAAGTAGAAGAAATAAGTTCTAAATATGATGAAGCTTCTGAAGCCTATTATGCTGCAGAAGATGGGCCTGAAAAAGAAGCATTAGAAACTAAAAAAGATGATTTAGAAAAAGAGCTTAACGCTGAACGTGCTAAATTAAAACCATTATATGAAAACTTGCGTCTTGCTACGGCTGATGATAAAGCGAAAAAAGAAGCTCTAGAAAAAACATTGGCAAATACTGAAAAAACAGTAAAAGATGAAATTCGCAAACCATTTGTAGAAAAACAATTCGAAGTAGTAAAACACATGCAAGAGTTGGCAAGCAAAGCGTATAGTGCGGACTTCAACAGCGATAAGAATAAATTAATTCTTCAAATACCTGCATTGAAGTTTGATACCTTATGGTCAGAACCAATTTATAGAGAAGAGCCAGATCCAGAAGATTATTATGGTTATAACACAATCCGAGTAAAAGTAGGAGAAACTCCAAATGTTCCACGCACCTTGAACGTAACTCCTAACGATGGTAAAAACAATGGTATTGACAGCCGCTTAGATCTCTTTAAAGTGACACTCACTAATGAAGATTTACTAAAAGACGGTGGTAGAGAATACATCTCTAAATGGTTCGATGCTAATAAAGAGGCTATTGTAGCTGCGTATAAAACAACAGCGGATAGAGAAGTGCCACAAAATACTAATGGTACAGCTCATACTGCTGATGGTAATGGTGTATACACATTTGATGAAAAACAAATCGAAACTCTAAAAGAGAAAATTATCGAAATGAATATTTTGACAGATGATAATTTGAATGTGACAGGATCTAAACCATATCCTAAATTGTTAGTAAACTTCTTCAAAAAAGTAAACTCTGTATTAGAACGAGCTGACCACTACAGTAAACTTCCTCGTGAAGCATTAGGCAATGCAACTGGTAAAGTGATTCCAACAGAAGGTGTTATCATCCAACGTGATGTGATTCCTGCGGTTAAACGTGCTGGTTTTATCCAATATCGTCAACAAGTAAATAATAAATTAGGTGTCACAGCTTGGTACTTACGCTCTACAGGCCATGAAAATCATACTGTACATTATACAAGCGATAGCGGAAACGAGCCTCGCAGTTTTGGTCGTTTAGCAAATGTATTTGGTTTAGGCTTAAAATACCAAATTGGTGATAATACAGCTGTATCTTTCGACTATGGTCAAAATAGAACAGACTTTGCTCGCTATATGAATGGTGGAAGTATCTATCAATCTACAGCAGGTAAAGTATATGATAATCCAGCAGGTAATCCTCAATTTGAATTGAAGGGTCATAGAACAGGTGGTACTCCACACTTCTGGGCACTTCGTTTCGATGTAGGCCAATCTGATTATTATCGTCCTGGCAGCTGGAATGCATTTATTGACTACAAATACTTCGGACATGGTGCTTTCTTAGGTGGTAATGGCACAGGAGCTGTACCAGATCGTTACTTAGATGGTATTCGTAGCTTCACATTAGGTGGTGGATATGTACCAGCGAAAGATTTCTTAGTAGAAGCATTCTACACATTCGATGCAAAAGGTATTGGACAACGTGATACATTATACGGTGGAGAAAACTTTAAATTAGGTAACTACACTCGTATCCAAGGTACGTACAAGTTCTAAGATAATGGAATAGAATTCTTATAGATATTGGACTATGCCTGTGTATAGCTACATAGGAAGATAGACTGGCATTCAGTACATAATGATATACCATAGAGGATAGTTAACGATGTAAGTTAGCTATCCTCTATTACCATGCTCTGTTCAACAGTATAGCAGTATAGGACTGCGATCTATCTAGAGGCAAGGAATATTCTCAGCGTATCCAAAATTACATCGAGATACAGTGACTACATTGCGAAAAAAGATTGCATTGAGATGCAAAGATTACCTATTATAGTATGAAAATTACATTGGAATACTAAAAGTAATTTATTTAAAATAAAGATTGCAATCAAATGCAATCTTAGTTAAAATTATAATAAAGATTGCATTGTAATGTATTTTTGCAATATGCTGAGAGTATGAATAACACTTTCATTGTATTGAAAGGTATCACAAATGATAGAGGAGTAGACATGAAGCTAATTAATAGGGAAAAGTACATACAGTTTCTGAGAAATCACAGAGAAAAACGCGTTATAAAAATTGTGTCTGGCGTGCGCAGATGTGGTAAATCAACTCTATTTTATCTCTTTCAACAAGAGTTACTACAAGAAGGGGTAAAAGAAAATCAAATCATCGCCATTAACTTTGAAGATTTGGAATACAGGGACTTAACGGATTATATACAGTTGTATGAATACATAAAGTCCAAAATAATTCCTAATCAACAAATGTATATATTTTTGGATGAGGTCCAACATGTACAAGGGTTCGAACGTGTGGTAGATAGTTTCTATATTAAAGATAATGTAGATATCTATATTACAGGATCTAATGCGTACTTTATGTCTTCAAAAATGGCTACACTATTAGCGGGTCGATATGTTCAGCTAGATATGTTACCTTTATCATTTAAAGAGTTTGTTGAAGCACACAAAGAGACAACGAATCTATCTTTGAATGGTTTGTATCGTCTATTTATAGAGCAAAGTGGTTTTCCAGGGACACTAGAATATGCTGGGCATGATGAAATGCTACGTACCTATTTAGAAGGTATAGTCAATTCTGTAGTGTTGAAAGATGTTATGACGCGCTTAAAGGGAAGCGATATTTTAATATTAGAAAGTATTATTCGGTATATTGCAGCCAACGTGGGAAGTTTATTAACACCTAAAAAGATAGCTGATTCTCTTACTAGTATGGGTAGAAAGGTAGATAGTCGTACTGTAGAAAGGTACATAGCAGCACTGAGAGATGCATTGTTAATTTATGAAGTGTCTAGATTTGATGTGCGAGGGAAAGAACTGCTTAGATTATATTCTAAATTTTATTTAGTTGATCCTGGGCTGAGAAGATTTTTCGTACCTAATACAGGACGAGATACAGGTCACATTCTTGAAAATGTGGTGTATTTAGAATTATTGCGCCGAGGCTATACGGTTCATGTCGGTATCCTAAAAAATGGTGAAATAGATTTTATAGCTCAGAAACATGGACTATTTGAGTATTATCAAGTGAGTCAAAGTGTGTTAGATCCTACCACATTAGACAGAGAACTAACGCCTTTATTTGAGGTGAAAGACTATCATCCGAAATTTTTGCTTACTTTGGATGAGATTAATAGCAATGCATCTTATGAGGGAATACAACAAAAAAATGTGATAGAATGGCTATTGGAATAGGGATTTTAAATATGGAATAAACGTATTAGAATATACATTATATAGGGGTGACAAGTGAAAGAAACAGTAACAAAAGAAGTACAAGAATCAACGGGTGTGATTCGTTATATTTGGATTGTATTAGGTGCTATTAGCTTTGGCTTAGGATCATTGGGAATTGTATTACCATTATTACCAACGGTACCGTTTTATTTATTTGCTGTATTTTGTTTTGCTAGAGGTTCTAAACGATTCCATGAGAAGTTTGTGAACTCTAAGCTTTATGCAAATTACGTAGAGCCGTTTAAAAATAAAAGTGGCATGCCACTGCGCACTAAAATTAATATTTTAGTGTCCGTGTCGATTTTACTGGGTATTGGAGCTTATAGTATGCGCAATATGCCTGTAGCATTTTATGTTATGGGAGCCGTGTGGATAGGTCATGTGATTGCCCTTGCGTTTATAGTGAAAACAGCACCACCTGAATCTAAAGTAAAACAATAGTTGTTTCAATAGTAGTGCATGTTTATATACTACAAAATATGATGTGTAGATACAGACGAAATATTTATATTAGCCAAATCATGAATGAACTCTCATCATGATTTGGCTTTTATTGTGTTATGCTTATGTGGTATATTAGTAGCAACCATAAAGATGTTTAAGGATAACCTAGTCATTGGGTATATTGATAGAAGTTATTTTAGAGGATCTTTAGTTACCATACATAGTGAGTATGACAATCTATTCGTTAAGAATGATTCGATATAATAGATATCACATGCTCTGACTGTGAAAATAAATAATGGTAGCACTATATGAATGTGTATATGTATAGATTATAATTAGGAGCGGAATACAATGAAATCAAAACAACGACAATGCCCTATACAAGGAGATCGATGTGCCATCTGCGTTCCTATTGTAGGTCCAACGATAGAAGATATACTTTCACAAGTACAAGAAGCCGTGCAAGCGAAGGTGGACCTTATCGAGTTGCGCCCTGATATGTGGATGAAGGATTCTCATATATCTGAAGAAGAGTACATACCAACAATAGTAAACTTGGTAGAAGAAGTGCATTCTAAATATGAAAAGATACCGATGTTGTTTACGTGGCGTACATTAGCTGAGGGCGGAGAAACGTCCTTAAGTAATGAGAAATACTGTAACCTATTACAAGCAATTGTAGATCAAAACCTAGTGCAAGCTGTCGATGTGGAGTTGTTCGCCTATACAGATACAATGGGACAAATTATTAAAGAAGCTCATCATCAAGAAATACAAACAGTGATGAGTTATCATAATTTTCAAAGTACGCCAGACCTAGAAATATTACATGTCTATGCAGAGCGTATGATATCTGCAGGAGCCTCAGTGATTAAGTTTGCATTGATGCCAACTACGAGTGATGATGTACTTTCAGCATTACAATTTACAAAAGAATTAACACAAAGATATCCACAGTTACCACGTATTACTATGTCTATGGGAAAATTAGGACAGATGACACGGACCTGTGGCAATGTGTTTGGTAATTGCTTGACCTTTGGCACACTGGGACAAGCATCAGCGCCTGGACAGGTAGAGGTGGATATTTTAAAGCGATTAGTATAAGATATAGGATCAATGAGATAATATAAGGGTTTACAACTACTATATTATGGTATCTACAAGTTATGTTTCTAATGCTAGAAAATGTAAAAAGTAGATATTAGATAAATAGCTTTTAGAGTTAGTATTTCCATATCTATAGGGAGTATCTATAGGTTATACAGGATATTCCTATAAAAAATATAGAAAAATGTTAACATTCAGTAGACAAATGTATCTTAGTATGATAATATTTGTTACATAATTTAATACTCGCCTAACAAACCGATGAGGTGGAGATAAAAATAGAACGTGCACTTCCAGAGAGTGGGGGTAGCTGAGAGCCCCGCAGAACGCAGTCTATTAAATGGACTACTGAGGGTATGGGGAACGGACAATTGTCCTAGTATAGCATAACGTGTCATGAGCGTTAATCGTGAGGGATATGATAGTATCCTGCAAAGGGGAATGCATGCATTCAAACAAGGTGGTACCGCGATTTATATGAATCTTTCTGCGCAGTAGTGCAGTTATTTGGCATATGAACTCGTCCTTGACGTATAGTCTAGGGCGAGTTTTTTTATTGCAGGAGGATTTATGAAACCATCATTAGAAACAGTGAAACAATTGGGACAAGGGTACGACATCGTACCGGTGTACGTGGAATTATTATCGGACATTCGCACACCTATTTCTGTACTGAAAGCTTTAAAAAAGGTGAGCGCTCATACATTCTTATTAGAAAGTGCTGACAACACCCATCACTGGGGGCGATATTCTTTCTTAGGTTATAATCCATTGTTAGAAGTAACTTGTAAAAACCATACGATGACGATCAAAGGAGATATGACACGTACGTTCACATGTCATAATCCAGCGGAAGAAATTCGAAACATCTTGGGTCAATATAAAAGCCCTAGAGTATTAGAATTGCCAACTTTCACAGGTGGATTTGTGGGATACTTCGCCTATGAATACATTCGTTACATTGAGCCTACCTTAGATCAACATATTAGCGATACAGATACTAGTATGGTGAACGATGTAGATCTTATGCTCTTCGATAAAGTCATTGCTTTCGACCATTATAAAAATAAAATCTATATCATCGGTCATGTACGTACAGACGATATAGAACGGAATTATGAGCGAACTCAATTAGAACTACAAGCCTTGGCAGACTTGGTGAAAGATGGCGAAGAAGCTGATATCGAACGTGGTGTACTGGAAAGTGAATTCACCTCTGAGTTTACGTCCGAAGAATACCAAGAGGTGGTGCGAAAAACAAAATATTATATAACGGAAGGAGATATCTTCCAAGCCGTCGTTTCCAATCGTAGAGAGGCGAAGTTCAAGGGCAGTTTACTCAATGCGTATCGTGTACTAAGAACGATGAATCCATCGCCATATATGTTCTATATGAGTGGTAAATCTGTAGAATTAACAGGGGCCTCTCCGGAAACATTGGTAAAACTACAAGATAGAAGTGTTTACACTTTCCCTATTGCGGGCACATTACCACGGGGCAAGAATGAAGAGGAAGATAGAGCGCAAGAGACTAAGTTAAGTAAAGATGAAAAAGAATTGGCAGAGCATAATATGTTGGTCGACTTAGGTCGTAATGATATTGGTAAAGTTTGTGAATTCGGGTCTGTTCAAGTGGAAGCACTTCATCAATTACAAAGATTTTCTCATGTCATCCATTTAACAAGTACTGTGAAAGGGACCTTACGAGAAGAGTTTGATGCCTTAGATGCCATTGGCGCTACTTTACCAGCAGGAACCTTATCGGGAGCTCCTAAAATTCGTGCCATTCAGATTTTACAAGAATTAGAGAAAAGCCCACGTGGTGTTTACGGTGGTGCTGTAGGGTACTTAGATTTTTCTGGCAATATGGATGTGTGTATTGGCATTCGTATGGCTATGGCAAAAGAGGGTCGTGTCTTTGTTCGGTCTGGTGGTGGCATTGTGCGAGATAGTGTACCAGTAAATGAGTACAATGAAACGATCCATAAGGCACAATCTATGGTGACAGCCATCACATTGGCGCAGGAGGTGTAACATGGTATTACTCATCGATCATTACGATAGTTTTTCTTTCAATATATATCAATTAATCGGTTCTCTAGTGAAAGACATTAAAGTCATCCGCAGTGACGAAATGACAGTGAAAGAGATTCGAGAGCTTGCACCAGACTGTGTCATTCTTTCACCAGGAACGGGACGACCAAAGGATGCAGGCGTGTACGAAGAATTATTAGCAACATGCCAAGGCGAGTTTCCTATTTTAGGCATCTGTTTGGGCCATCAGGCAATGGGTGAAGTGTTTGGAGCTACCGTAGGGTATGCAAAAGAAGTGATGCACGGTAAACAAAGTGTGGCGACCCAATGTTATCCATCCATATTATGGAAAGATATTCCTCAAGAATTCCCCGTAGCGCGGTATCATTCCTTAGCGGTCTTAGAAGATACCCTAGGAGATGAACTGGTGATAACAGCTCGCACAGCAGATGGAGAAATTATGGCCATGGAACATAGAACACATCCAATTTATGGTGTGCAATTCCATCCAGAGTCTATTTTGACACCGCAAGGAATGCAAATGGTTAAGAATTTCTTGGAATACCATAAGATTATATAAGGGAGATATAGAGTATGATTCAACAAGCCATACGCCTCGTTACAGAGGGACAAGATATGCCATATGAAGTGGCAAAAGCAACCATGAATGCTATTATGAGCGGCGATGTACAGGAAGTGCCTATGGCAGCCTTCTTAGGAGGTTTACAAGCAAAGGGACCTAGCGTTACAGAGATTACAGCCTTTGCAGAAGTGATGCGGGAAAAAGCTGGCTCTGTGCCACATGACAATACAGTGGTAGAAATTGTAGGTACTGGTGGAGATGGTAGTAGTACATTTAATATTTCTACAACGTCAGCGATCCTACTAGCGGCTGCAGGGATTCCTATCGCTAAACATGGGAATCGTAGTGTATCCAGCAAATGCGGTGCCGCTGATGTGCTAGAAGCATTGGGAGTGAAATTGGAACTCAATGGAGAGCAAAATAAAAAGGTCTTAGAGGAAGCGAATATTTGCTTTATGTTTGCCCCTGTGTACCATGAAGCTATGAAATATGCTGGACCTGTACGAAAAGCTATGGGTGTTAGAACAGTATTTAATATTTTAGGGCCTTTGGCAAACCCTGCGGGTGCTACGGTAGAGCTTATGGGTGTGTACGATCGGTCCTTAGTGGAACCATTGGCACAGGTCTTGTCTAACTTAGGTGTGCATCGTGGTGCCATGGTGTATGGTAGTGACGGACTTGATGAAATTACTGCCACAGGGACTACGACAGTATGTGAAATTGACCATGGCGAGTTCAAGACCTATGAACTAGATCCAAAGGATTATGGATTCACTTATGCTACAGCAGATGAACTTGTGGGCGGTGATGCACAGGTGAATGCTGAGATTACACGTACATTACTAGGAGGAAAAGATAGAAGTGGTCGTGCTACTGCAGTGATACTTAATGCGGGGATGGCATACTATTTAGCCAAAGAGGGAACGGTAACCTTAGAGAATGCTTTTAAAACGGTGCAAGAGTTATTGTATTCTGGTGCTGGAGCAAAGGCACTTTTAAAATTTGTGAAAGCATCACAAAATGCTTAATAGGCCGTGATTGTCAATATATTTATAAAGCGGGAGATATCCTTTAGGAATAGTAGATTCTAAAACGTATTTAGGTATCTTGGTAACTAAATAGTACAAATATAGTAATTCCTACCCATATCATTTAGATATATGAATACTACGGAAAGTATTTTGGCATATACATACTATGATAATAAGGTTATTCCAGAATAATAGGATAGAAATAGAGTTATTTATGATATTAGATAAGATTGTAGCAGCTACTGAAAAACGGGTCTATGACGCAAAAGATAATTTACCCTTGTCAGAGTTGCAACAGCAAGTAGAAAGAATGCCTATTACGAAGGACTTTCCTTTTGAACAGGCATTACAAGAATTAGATTTTAATTTTATATGTGAAGTGAAAAAAGCGTCTCCATCAAAAGGGATAATTGCAGAAGATTTTCCCTATTTAGAGATAGCCAAGGAGTACGAAATGGCAGGGGCGGCTGCTATTTCCGTGTTGACAGAACCAGATTTCTTTTTAGGTAGCCCGCAATATTTACAAGAAATTGCTGAAACGGTACATATTCCTGTATTACGGAAGGACTTTATTATCGATGAATATCAAATCTATGAAGCAAAATTGTGGGGTGCCTCAGCTATATTACTCATAGCCGCTATATTGAATGATGAAATAATGGCACGCTTTCATAGGTTGGCAAATAGTTTGGGTCTATCTTGTTTGGTAGAAGCTCACGATGAAACGGAAGTGTTGCGAGCGGTGAATATAGGGGCCCGTATTATTGGGGTCAATAACCGCAATTTAAAAGATTTCACGGTGGACGTGAACAATAGCATTCGCCTACGAAAGCTAGTGGATGATTCAGTGATATTCGTTTCTGAAAGTGGCCTAGATACAGCCGCAGATATCCAACGGTTACGAGACAATAAGATTCACGCTGCACTTATGGGTGAAAGCTTTATGCGAACTAAAGATAAAGTTGCTAAATTAGCTGAATTGTATGGACCGATTAGAACAAAACCATCTGTATATAATCGTATGGAACGAGGCTTGTTAGAAAATAAAGAAACAAGTAGGAAAAGCGGTCTAATACCTTTGAAAGAAAAAAGTTTACTACTGTCAGAGTTAGAAAAGTTAAAACTATTGGAAACTGATTCTGTTACAGAACAGAACTACGAAGTGAAAATAAAATTCTGTGGCATATCTCAAGAAGATACCGTTCCTGTTTTAGCAGAGACACGACCAGATCACGTTGGATTCATCTTTGCACCCAGCAAACGACAAGTGACGGTAGAACAAGCCCAATCCATTACGAGAAGTTTTCAAGATAGTGTACACACTGCAAGCGGTAACAAATGCTGCTCACAGGTAGGCGTATTTGTGAATGAAACAATACCTACTATTGTGGAGATTGCAAAGGCAGTACCACTTTCAGTAGTGCAACTACATGGAGATGAAACTGTCGCCTATATTGAATCATTACGAATCCACTTACAGGAGGAACAATTAGGATCCATTCAAATCTGGAAAGCTGTTCAAGTGCAAACAAAAGAGGATATTATGCAATGGGAACAAGCGCCTATCGATGGACTAGTAGTTGATGCTTATTCTAAGACAACTAGAGGTGGTACAGGTCAAACGGTAGATTGGTCACTGTTAGAAGGTATACGTATGCCGTACTATTTAGCAGGAGGCATTGGATTACACAATGTATCTAGAGCCATTCGTCGACTACAACCCTATGGATTAGACATGAGTAGTAGTCTAGAGACAAATGGACAAAAAGATGCGAAGAAAATTAAATCTATGGCACAGATTATTGAGACGGTAACAAATATATGCTAAGAAAATGAAAACTATGGAACAGATCGTTAAGATAGTAACAAACAGATAAGGAGATAGACTATGACAACACATCGCCATGGCTATTTTGGTGAATTTGGTGGACAATTCATGCCAGAAACACTAATGAATGCCATCATTGAACTGGAAGCAGCCTATGAAACGTATAAAAATGATCCTGAATTTGTTAAGGAATTAGAAGATTTACATGTATCCTATACCGGACGTCCTTCCTTACTATATTTTGCAAAACAAATGACAAAAGATTTGGGAGGAGCTAAAATTTACTTAAAACGGGAAGACTTAAATCATACAGGGTCCCACAAATTAAATAATGTGTTAGGTCAAATGTTATTGGCTAAGCGAATGGGTAAAACGAGAGTGATTGCAGAAACGGGTGCCGGTCAACATGGTGTAGCCACTGCTACAGTGGCGGCGTTAATGGGCATGGAATGTGAAATTTTCATGGGCCAAGAAGACTGTGAACGACAAGCTTTAAACGTATACCGTATGGAGCTATTAGGTGCCAAGGTACACCCTGTTACATCTGGTACTGGTACATTGAAAGATGCTGTATCTGAAACGATGCGGGAATGGACCAATCGAATGGTAGACACCCATTACGTATTAGGATCTGTTATGGGGGCTCATCCGTTCCCTATGATGGTACGTGACTTTCAGTCCATTATCAGTCGGGAAGCAAGAGCTCAAATTTTAGAAAAAGAAGGTAAATTACCTGCTGCCGTATTAGCTTGTGTTGGTGGCGGTAGTAATGCCATTGGTATGTTCTATCACTTCATTCCGGATGAAGACGTACAACTCATCGGTTGTGAAGCGGCTGGCAAAGGAGTTGATACAGAAGAACATGCAGCGACCATGACAAAAGGTACAGTAGGTATTTTCCATGGTATGAAATCTTACTTCTGTCAAAATTCCTATGGACAAATTGCACCTGTATTTTCTATTTCAGCAGGTTTAGATTATCCAGGAATAGGTCCAGAACATGCCTATTTACATGACAGTGGCCGTGCTCAATATGTGCCCATAACAGACCATGAGGCAGTGGATGCTTTTGAATATCTGTCTCGTATGGAGGGCATTATTCCAGCTATTGAAAGTGCTCATGCTGTAGCTCATGCTATGCAATTGGCACCTACGTTAAGTCCTGATGAAAGTATCATCATTTGCTTATCCGGACGTGGTGATAAGGACGTAGCAGCTATGGCAAGATACAGAGGGGTGAACTTACATGAATAAGATAACAATAGCAGAGGCTTTCAGCAAGAAAGCATTTATCCCTTTTATTACAGCTGGTGACCAAGGGATTGATACCACAGAGAAATACATTCGTACTATGGCGAAGGCGGGAGCCAGTTTGATTGAAATTGGCATTCCTTTTTCAGATCCTGTTGCAGAAGGTCCTGTCATTCAAGATGCTAGTGAGCGTGCCCTATCTACAGGCATCACGACAGATGATATCTTTGATATGGTAAAACGTTTACGCACCGGTACAGAGGCGCTGACAATTCCTCTAGTGTTCATGACCTACCTGAACCCTATCTATGTGTACGGTGTTGAAAGTTTCATGAAACGTTGCGAAGAAGTGGGAGTCCAAGGGGTTATCGTACCGGATTGTCCATTTGAGGAAAAACAGGAATTAGCGCACCAAGCAAAGGCTCATGGCGTATCCGTGATTTCCTTAATAGCCCCTACGTCGGAACAACGTATCAAAGACATTGCGACAGACGCAGAAGGTTTCGTGTACTGTGTATCTTCTCTTGGTGTGACAGGCATGCGCAGTGATATCAAAACAGATATTGCTAGCATTGTGCAACAAATCCGTCAATATACAGACATTCCCGTAGCCGTAGGGTTTGGCATTTCCACACCTGACCAAGCGAAGGCGATGGCAAATGTCTCTGATGGTGCCATCGTAGGTAGTGCTATTGTGAAACAAATTGGAGAGTGGGGCCCTAAGGGGGAAGAAAAACTTTATGAATATGTTCGTTCCATGGTAAATGCTGTAGGTAACTAACAGTAATGTATTTTAAGGTAACGTATATGTATTACAGGGTTACTTGGTGATACTATCCTTTATATCCAATTCTGTTATTTACGATGCCTTTTGAATAGCTGTGCAAGAAGTGTATCTTGTGCAGCTATTTTGTTTGTTTAATATCTACAAGAGAAGGAGTGCTTGTCCATAAAATATATAATCTAAACACTAGTAAAAATAATATGGAAACATGACTTCATATACGGTATACTTAAGAATATATAAAGTTCTTAACAGGAGACATAGGGTATGGAAAAAACAAGTATTGGCGTTGGGCGTGCTGCATTGCATGTGGCTATCTCTGAAAGTCGTGCCGAAGAGATGGCATTACGGAAAGAGTTTGAAGCACTAGGGATTCGTAGTTGCGCCGTAGATTTTGGTGGAACTTTCACAGAGATTATTCCTAAAATCATTGAACGAGCTGTGGTAGCAGCGGATCGACAAGAGTTGATTCAAGATAATCATGTTAGCAAAGGTGCTGTAGTAGGTGCTACGGCACAAGCCTTAGAACAACTTAAAAATAAATGTGTAGGCCTTAATGTAGGAGGAAAAGTAGGTATTGCACGAAGCCAAGAACATCTAAGTGTAGCGATTTATTTGGGCGTAGGTGTATTACATTTAGATGAAATTGCTGTGGCTATGGCACATCGTGCTGTACCAAATCTGTAGAAGTGCTATAAATTTATTACTAGATTTGATATAATATTCTTTAGAGTTTATAGACAATAGCTAATCATTTTGGAGGTAACTATGAGTCAATTCGAGTGGAAAGTATTAGATCGTAATTACGAAGATGTAATTTATGAAACATATAATGGGATTGCTAAAATTACAATTAATCGTCCAGAAGTGCGTAATGCATTCCGTCCCAAAACAGTGATGGAATTAATCGATGCGTTTACCATTGCTCGTGAAGATGCAAAAGTGGGCGTTATCATCTTGACTGGTGCTAATCATGGTCAAGGAGAAGATAAAGAAGCATTCTGTTCTGGTGGGGACCAACGTGTTCGTGGAGATGGCGGTTATGTTGGGGATGACAAGATTCCTCGTCTAAACGTGTTGGATTTGCAACATTTAATCCGTATTACTCCAAAACCTGTTATTGCTATGGTTAATGGTTTTGCTATTGGTGGTGGTCATGTATTACACATCGTATGCGACCTTTCTATTGCCTCTGAAAATGCAAAATTCGGTCAAACAGGTCCTCGTGTAGGTTCCTTTGATGCTGGTTATGGCGCTGGATACTTAGCGCGTTTAGTAGGCCATAAAAAAGCTCGTGAAATCTGGTTCTTATGCCGTCAATATTCTGCAAAAGAAGCCTTAGATATGGGTCTTGTGAATACAGTAGTGCCATTTGATCAATTAGAAGCAGAAACAGTAAAATGGTGTGAAGAAATTCTTCAATTATCTCCAATGGCACTTCGTTTCTTGAAAGCTTCCTTCAATGCGGATACAGATGGTTTAGCTGGGTTACAACAATTTGCAGGGGATGCGACTTTATTGTTCTATACAACTGATGAAGGTAAAGAAGGTCGCGATGCATTTAAAGAAAAACGTAAACCTAATTTCAAACAGTTCCCTAAATTCCCTTAATGGATTAGGCTATGAAGTGGTTATATGAACGAGCACACACCCATAGAGATAGGCTTTTCTTAAATGAATATTCTTATGGTGATGTGTTTACTCTAACAATAGCTACAGCAAAACGACTCGCTCCTCATCTTCGAGGGGAGAGTCGTATTGCTTTATGGGCAGAAAATTCAGTATCCATGGCGATACACCTATTTGCTCTTTCTGCATTGGGTATAGAAACAGTGTTGCTGAATACGAACCTGACTGAACGAGAAGTAACTGAACAGCTGGAAAGTACAGGAGTCCGTACCTTGTTAATGTCAGAAAAAATGGCACAGGTATGGCGTGCACAGAAGGGAGCTTGTGACATAGAGATCACAGATGTTTCTACTTGTGAGCATAGCCATAATCAAGTGGACCGACAGGATTTGTGCTTTTCTACATGTATAGACACTAATTTCAAGGCTATTTCTCCTATGCATAATGACGAAAATCTAGGCTGGAATCCATCTGATGAAAAAGTGTTTTGTATTATCAACACTAGTGCTACAACAGGCAAATTCAAATCAGTCCCTGTGCGATGGTTGCAGATTGAGGCTCATGTGAAAGCTTCTGCGAATGTGCTTGGTGTGGAGAAAGAGGATAATTGGCTTGTAGTACTTCCTATGTTCCATGTCAGCGGCTTATCTATTATTTTGCGTACTTTATATAATGGCACAAGAACAACAATTCGTGAGAAGTTCTCGGAACAAGTCGTACTAGAGGAATTGAAAACAAAAGAAGTCACCATGGTATCTTTGGTGCCCACAGTGTTACAACGCATAGTAGAACGGATACAAGCACCCGCTTTACGGGCTATCTTGCTAGGTGGCGAGTTCATTCCTATGCCACTGTTACAAGAGTGCGTACAACGAAATTTACCAGTCTATAAGACATACGGCATGTCAGAAACTTTTGCTCAAAGTACTACCTTTAGTATACAGGAGTATCCGAATAAATTAGCCTCTGTAGGTTATCCTTTACAGGGTGTTAGTATTGAAATTCGCAATCCTGATGAAGAAGGAGTAGGAGAAGTGTGGCTTTCATCCCCGATGCTGATGAAAGGATACCTTAATAAAGAACCTATTAAAGGAGCTTTTAATACAGATGATATTGGTTACGTAGATGAAGATGGATTTTTATATCTTTTGAACCGTAGAAAGGATATCATCATTTCTGGGGGCGAGAATATTTACCCTAAGGAAATCGAAGATGTCTTATATGGAATGAACGGTATTTTAGAATGTGCAGTTATCCCAGTATCAGATCCTAAATGGGGGCAAGTACCTGTATTATGCGTGGTAACAAACCATTCCGAAGAAGATATATCAGAATATCTACTCAGTCGTTTAGCGAAGTATAAAGTACCGAAACGAATGATATATTTTGATGCATTACCTAAAAATAGTATGGGAAAAATATTGCGACAAGACTTGATTCACACAGTAGAAAGGACATAGTATGAAGGAAACCTCTTTATTAGAACAATTACAGATAGAGACATTTCACTGTACTGAACAGGCCTTTCAAAGTACTATGAAGCTTTCATCGTTTCATGCACAACCCTTTGGATTCGTTAACGGTGGCGTGTATTTAGCCTATGGAGAAGCATTAGCAGGCATGGCATCTAATGCTATATTGGCACAAGAATCAACATCGAGCAATAAAAGCGTGGACTTAGATTCGTCTGAACAAAAAGTAGCTGTAGGTCAATCGATAACGGCTAATCATGTGAAACCGAAACGATGTGAAGGATATGTCGTAGCACGTGGTCAATTATTACACAAAGGTGGTCGAAATCATGTATGGATGATTAATATCTTTGATGAAACAGATCGATTATTATCTCATATGACGGTGACAAATAGTATTATAAATATATAGTTAGAGCACCTAGCAATCTCGATAGTTATGATACATATACATTATAAGACTTACCTTGACCTGTAAAATAGTTGTTTGTAGGATATATAGAAAGGAGGTGCATAGTCCATGAAAATAGATATTATATCGCTATTCCCAGAGTTTTTTGATGCCTTTTTTACACATTCCATCATCAAACGTGCCTTACAGGCAAATCGATTAGAAATGAAAGTGACAAATCCACGAGAATTTTCTCATAGCAAGCATGGTCAAGTGGACGATACTCCTTATGGAGGTGGCGCTGGCATGCTCATGAAAGCACCTCCTCTCTTTGAGGCTGTAGAGCATGTGTTGCAGATTCCCATAGAAGAACATCGTTGTACAAAGGAGAGTCACAAACGCCATGTTGTGTTTATGGGGCCTACAGGGAGACCATTTACACAAGAAAAAGCAAGGGAATTGGCCACCTATGATCAACTTGTCATTGTCTGTGGACACTATGAAGGGGTAGATTACCGGGTAGAAGAACACTTAGTGGATGAAACTATATCCATTGGAGATTATGTATTAACGGGCGGTGAATTACCAGCTATGGTAGTAGCCGATGCAGTGGCGCGCATGATTCCCGGTGTCTTAGGCGCTACCTCAGGAGCCATAGAGGATTCCTTTTACTATCCTTTATTGGAATGTCCACAATATACGAAACCCCAAGAATACAGAGGTATGATGGTGCCAGATATATTATTAAGTGGTCATCATAAAAATATTGAGCAGTGGCGATTAGAAGAGTCATTGAAACGGACTGCTTTACTGAGAAATGATTTGTTGCAACGAGAATTAACTGTAGATGAAATTAAGGCTCTAAAAAGAGTACTAGACAGAGTGGATTCTGAAGAGGAACAACAAGTACTTTCAAAATTGATAGGACAGTCTACTTTCACAGAGGAAAAGAGGAAATAAATGGCGAATTTATATATCGGCCTCGTTCATTATCCCATTATGAATAAACATGGTGAGGTGATCACGACGGCCATCACGAACTACGATATCCATGATATTGCCAGAGCATCTACAACTTACGATGTGGAACGGTATTTCATCATTCACAATGTACCTAGCCAACGTGAATTGGCAGAAACTGTAATGAGTCATTGGAAAACGGGATTTGGCAGTACTTATAATCCGGATAGAAAAGATGCTTTCAAACATGTGGAACTTGTCAATTCCATTCGACAAGCCATCGATATGGTGAGGGAATTAGAAGGACAGACGCCAATCGTGTGTACTACGGATGCACGAACCTATGATAATACCATTACCTATGCATCGCTCCGTAAATCACTTGAAAGTGAGAGCCGTCCTGTGGTAGTATTATTTGGAACGGGGTATGGTATGACGAAAGAAACAATGGAAGATTTCGATTATATCTTAGAACCCATCTATGGACATGGTGAGTACAATCACCTTTCAGTTCGTAGTGCCGTATCAATTATATTAGACCGCTTGCGAGGCGAAGCGTGGTGGAATAAATAGGAGGACACAATGTCAGGACATTCTAAATGGTCAAATATTAAACATAGAAAAGGTAAAAATGATGCGTTAAAAGCAAAAATTACCACAAAAATTAGTCGTGAAATTACAGTGGCTGTAAAAGCTGGTGGTACAGATCCAACCGGTAATATGCGCTTGAAGTTGGCGTTGCAAAAAGCTCGTGAAAATAACATTCCTAAGGATAATATTCAACGTGCCATCGATAAAGGTGCCGGTGCTGGTGATGCGAACAACTACGAAGAAATTACCTATGAAGGATACGGCCCAGGCGGTGCTGCCATCCTTGTAGAAGTGATGACAGATAACCGTAACCGTGCAGCTGCTGATGTCCGTCATGCCTTCTCCAAACGTGGTGGTAACTTAGGTGAAAGTGGATCTGTTAACTGGATGTTTAAACGCAAAGGTGTATTCGTGATTCCCCAAGAAGGCAATGATGAAGAAACATTGACATTATTGGCTCTTGACGCTGGCGCTGAAGACATCAAAGTAGAAGACGATGTATTCGTTATCTACACATTGCCAGATGATTACGATGCCGTAGAAGCTGCCCTAGCAGAAGCATCCATCGCTACAGATATGGCACAAATCACAATGGTTCCAGATACTAATATGGAATTAACCGGTGATGACGCAGTGAATATGCAACGAGTACTAGACATGCTGGAAGACTTGGACGATGTACAAGATGTGTATCATAATGCCATCATGGATGAGGAAGAATAATTTTCTATAAAATTCCACCATTCCATGATATACTATAAGTAAGTAAATATTTTAGATTTGCAAGGGAGCCTATGTAATAGGCTGAGAAAGGACTATGAAGTACCTGACCTTTTGACCTGATCGGGATCATGCCCGCGTAGGAAGCACGCTGACATATGTGGGTATCGATATAATGTCGATACCTTTTTGTGTATAGAGTACCCATAATAGGCTCCTTTGTAATGAAAGGAGCTTTTTATGTTTTACACACAAATGCAAGCAGCCCAAAAAGGCATTGTTACCGACGCGATGAAAGTGGTAGCAGAAAAAGAAAACATGGATGTTGAAGTATTACGAGAGTTAGTGGCAAAAGGACATGTAACAATTCCTTGCAACAAGCATCATACATCTTTACAACCAGAAGGAATCGGGCAGAAGTTGCGCACAAAAATTAATGTGAACTTAGGAACATCTAAAGATTGTACAGACTACGAAGAAGAAATGAAAAAAGTTCATCATGCAGTGGCATTAGGTGCTGAATCTATTATGGACTTGTCTACGCATGGGGATACAAAAGTGTTTCGCCGGCTGTTGACAAAGGAATGTCCTGTTATGATTGGCACCGTGCCAATCTATGATAGCGTTATTCATCATCAGAAGGATTTAGGTGAATTGACTGCAGAGGACTTTATTTCTACTATCCGTCTTCATGCAGAAGATGGTGTAGACTTTGTTACCTTACACTGTGGGATTACACAACACACAGTGGAGCAAATTAAACGTCATAAACGAAAACTAAACATCGTGAGCCGTGGAGGTAGTTTAGTCTTTGCTTGGATGTCCATGACTGGTCAAGAGAATCCGTTCTATGAATACTATGATGAAATCTTGGACATTTGTGCAGAATATGACATGACCATTTCTCTTGGCGATGCATGCCGTCCTGGTTGCTTGGCTGATGCTACAGATATCTGTCAAATCGAGGAACTCGTTCGACTTGGGGAATTAACAAAACGAGCTCGTGAACGTGGAGTACAAGTGTTGGTGGAAGGTCCAGGTCATGTGCCATTAAATCAAGTACAAGCCAATATGGAAGTACAACAAACAATCTGCGATGGGGCACCGTTCTATGTGTTAGGACCATTAGTAACAGATATTGCACCAGGCTATGACCATATTACAGCGGCCATCGGTGGTGCCGTGGCAGCCATGCATGGGGCAGCCTTCCTTTGCTATGTAACACCAGCGGAACACTTAGCCTTACCTGACGAAAACGATGTGAAAGAAGGCATTATGGCTTTCAAAATTGCTGCGCATGCCGCAGACATTGCAAAAGGGATTCCGAATGCACGAGATCGCGATGACCGTATGGCAGAGGCGCGCCAAAAACTCGATTGGGAAGCACAATATGCAGTAGCACTAGATCCTGAAAAAGCTCGTCGCATCCGTGAAAGCCGTGCCCCAGAAGAGGGGCATAAAGAAGCTTGTAGTATGTGCGGAAAATTCTGCGCCGTACGGAGCATCAACAAAGCCTTAGAGGGAGAGAAAATTGATATATTATAAATAAGAGATAAAACAGCCAACTCTTTTTTGGAGTTGGTTGTTTTGTTGTATAGATAAATTGATTATAGCAATGCAATTGATGTATTATATAGATAGTAAATATGTTTTTATGTAATGCAACTAGTGCATTTACATAAGAGTACCATTTGAGAAGATTGTTTTTTGAGGTGCATGATGAAACAATGGAAACTATTGGCACTGGGATGCGCACTATTAGTGCTAACTGGTTGTGCAAGTATGGACTCTACTATACAAGTAGATAGTGACTTTAGCGGGAAATGGGAGGCGCAATTGCATACTCCTGAACCTTTAAGTAAAACGGATTTAGAAGCTGGGTTTGACGACAGTCTAAATAAAATTATTTATGACCGTAAGCATATAGGTGATGAAACATTTGAGGAAAAACAAAATAAAGAGAAAGAGGCTTTGAAACAGTTTAGTGCAAAACATATTAAGGTAGAGGCTGTTGATGAAGCTGGTAAGGCTTTGAATAATCAAACAGATGCTAAGTCTGAATATTGGAAAATTAAAGCTTCTTTTTCAGATGAAAGTGAATTAACTAACAGTTATAGAATTATTTATGGTGTCATAGATAGACCTGAAGCGCTACATGTTATCTATCCTTATGGTGAAGAAAATAATGCATATATGTTTTTTATGGGAAAATCCTATGGAACAACAACTATTACAGTAGATGGTGATATTAAAACCGATTTCAAAACTGATGGAGTTGTAAATGGTAATACAATTACTTTTGAAAAAGATAAAAATATTCGATTTGTGTTTCTAAAAGCATCTCATACTATTAGAAATGTAATGATTGGATTGGTAGGATTAGGTGTAGTGCTTGCTGCCTTTATGATTTGGCGAAAACGAGGTCAATAGAATGAATATTAAGAAATGTATGCTAATTATACTGGGCATAATGATGATGGGATTAGCTTTCATAGGGTGCACATCTGATACAGCAATCAGAGACAATCCCGATTTGTCGGGTACATGGTATCATTATAACCCTCCTTATGAAGACAACGGCTATAATGGTGGGATTGTTTATAAAATAACGTTTGAAAAGGTAAGTGACCATGTATATAAAATGACTGAATCTAAGTTTTATATGCGTAATGTATATGCGAAACATCAGCTGGTAAACGAAAGAGAATATGGTACTGATCATGCAAGAATTACGAAATTAGATATTGCAAAGGGACCAAATAAAAATGGAGTAGTACCTATCTATGACGACGTTTATGAATGGGTGCCTTATTATGATGAAATAAAAGAAGATATGTTAATGACAGTCAGAGATGGTAAAGCTTATGATGCTGCGTTTGGCGCTACCCACACAATTAAGAAAGAAAATGGTAAGTTGATGCTTGTCAGTGGTAACGATGACAACTCTATTATGTATAAAACGGACGACTCTTTCTTTACATTTGCTAACGAACAAGAGGCGGCCAATATCAAAAAGAAAGTAGACATCGATAATGCTAAGAGTCCTAATGAAGCATATCAAATACGGAATATCACTTTCACTGTGAAAGAAAGTGATAAAAAAGTGTATGCTCATTCTAATTAGGAGTACAACCAGTATGATATATCCATATGCTTAAATATCATACAATGCTTGCTATTGCATATATGTATAGAGTATGATAGAGATGTCATTATAGTTATTTTTTATAAGTGTGAGGTGTGCTATGAGAAAAAGAACAGCAATCGCTCTTGTATTAGCTAGCGTATTTGCCGTGAATGCAGGTACTGCTACAGTAGAAGCTAGTTGGTTAAGTAAAACGTTGAAGAAATTAGATAATGCTTTGGGAGTTCCTGATAGTAATACGCAGGTGACAAAACAGAGTGATGGATATTTACATTTACCACAAGCAGGAGAACGATGGATTCTGATTTCTGAAAATAAATACTATAAAACATACCTGGATAGAACTAAAGTATATGCAAGAGGTGAAGCTCAGGATCGAGTTGTTAGAGGTGTTTTTAAGCGAGAATTTACACCTTTGGGATCTCAATGGTTAGGTGGATTTGGAGAGATCAAACCAGATGTAGTAACAGTAGAATATTACTCGAATGAATATTATGTAAATTCAGTGTCTTTTCATAATTATGGAACGTATTCTATACCAACTTCTTATTATGACGTTCATGGTAACTTAATTTACAGAAATGGTAGTATAGAACGTAAATACTATGGTAATTATATCCCGGACTCCGAAGAAGAACATATTAAAGATAGACTCTTCCATATGTTCGGTTGGGATTACTAATCGTATGTTATCACTTTGTTCTTGTAAATATTAACTTAATGCAAGGATATATTGATATAAAGCAAGGTTCCCCTTGCTTTCACTCAACAGTTTGTGCTATACTAACCAAGTATGAATACACACGCAACTAGACTATCAGTTCTGTGCGCAATTTCGCGTTTGCTGAGGGATGAGAGTTGCGGAGGTTTTTTAACAGGAGGTGCCAACATGGCAGTAGTATCACTTAAACAATTATTAGAAGCTGGTGTTCACTTTGGACATCAAACAAGAAGATGGAATCCTAAAATGGCTAAATTCATCTTCACTGAACGTAATGGTATTTATATCATTGACCTTCAAAAAACTGTAAAAAAAGTAGAAGAAGCGTATGATTTCTTACGTGAAGTAGCTCAAGAAGGCAAAACAATCCTTTTCGTAGGTACTAAAAAACAAGCTCAAGAAGCTGTAAAAGAAGAAGCTCTTCGTGCGAATATGTACTTCGTTAACGAACGTTGGTTGGGCGGTATGTTGACTAACTTCAAAACTATCGAAGCTCGTATTAAACGCTTAAAACAATTAGAAAAAATGGCTGAAGATGGAACATTCGAAGTTCTTCCAAAAAAAGAAGTAATTCGTCTTCGTCATGAATGGGAAAAATTAGAAAAATATCTTGGCGGTATTAAAGATATGCCAGAAATGCCAGGTGCACTTTTCGTAATTGACCCTAAAAAAGAAAAAATCGCTATCGCAGAAGCTAAAAAATTAGGTATTCCTGTAGTAGCTACTGTGGACACTAACTGTGATCCAGACGAAGTTGATTTCCCTATCCCAGCAAATGATGACGCTATTCGCGCAGTTAAATTATTAGCTGGTAAAATGGCTGACGCTATTTTAGAAGGTCGTCAAGGTGAACAAGACGCTTTCGGTACAGAAACTGCTTCCGAAGAAGCTTAAGAATCTGTAAGATTATTTAACAATATATACAGACATAGTCTTAATTGATAAATAAGTAATAACGATGTAAAATTAAGGTAAGGCTAAGGTCTTACCTTAATTATTTATAGGAGGAAAAATCATGGCTCAAATTACAGCAGCTTTAGTAAAAGAATTACGCGACATGACTGGCGCAGGTATGATGGATGCTAAAAAAGCATTGGTAGAAGTTGATGGCGATATCCAAAAAGCAGTTGACTTCCTTCGTGAAAAAGGCTTAGCAGCGGCAGCTAAAAAAGCTGGTCGTATTGCAGCTGAAGGTGTAGTAGCATCTTACATTCATGGTGGTGGACGTATCGGCGTATTAGTAGAAGTAAACTGTGAAACAGACTTCGTTGCTAAAACTGATGATTTCCAAGCTCTTTGTAAAGATGTAGCAATGCAAATTGCAGCAGCTAACCCAACATACTTAAAACGTGAAGATGTTCCAGCTAATATAATCGAACACGAAAAAGCTGTATTGATGGAACAAGCTAAAGTAGAAGCTGAAGAAGACGTTAAAGCTGGCCGTAAACCAAAACCAGAAGCAGTTCTTGAAAAAATGGTAGCTGGCCGCGTTGAAAAATTCTATAAAGAAAACTGCCTATTAGAACAAGTTTTCATTAAAGACGGTGAAAAAACTGTACAAGCTATGATCAATGAAGCAATCGCTAAAATCGGTGAAAACATTAACGTACGTCGTTATGTTCGCTATGCTTTAGGCGAAGGTATCGAAAAGAAACAAGACGATTTCGTTGCAGAAGTTATGGCTACTGTAGGTAAATAAGTACGGAGATAAGAGAACACCGCAAGTGTTCTCTTATTTTTGAATTATTTGTTAGAAACGTCATAAGGAGAAGGACATGAGTGAACGTAAATTTAAACGTATCGTATTAAAACTTAGCGGTGAGGCCTTAGCAGGTGATCAAGGATTTGGCATTAACCCACAAGTGGTAGAACCATTGGCACAGGAAATTGCTGCACTTTCCAAAGAAAGTGGTATTGAAATTGCTATCGTTGTAGGTGGTGGAAATATTTGGCGTGGTCTATCCGGTAGTGCTAAAGGTATGGATCGTGCATCTGCTGATTATATGGGTATGATTGCAACAGTGATGAATGCTATTGCATTACAAGATGCTCTTGAAAATGCAGGCGTAGCAACTCGTGTTCAAACAGCGATTGAAATGCAAGAAGTAGCAGAACCATATATTCGTCGTCGTGCCATTCGTCACTTAGAAAAAGGCCGTATTGTTATCTTTGCAGCAGGTACTGGTAATCCGTACTTCTCTACAGATACAACAGCTGCTTTGCGTGCTGCTGAAATCGAAGCAGATGCTATTTTAATGGCGAAAAAATTTGCCGATGGTGTATATGATTCTGATCCTAAAACAAATCCTAATGCTGTAAAATTTGATGAATTAACATATATGGATGTTATTAGCAAAGAATTAAAAGTTATGGATGCTACATCTACTACTTTGTGTAAAGATAATCATATTCCTATCGTTGTATTCAGTATGGATATTCCTGGCAACATTACACGTGCTGCCAAAGGAGAAGCCATCGGTACTATCGTAAAATAAAAGGTGAACACTATGGAAATTAAAGAAATTATTAGCCGCGAAGAAGCGCGCATGGACAAAACAATTGAATCTTTGAAACACGAATTTGCCTCTGTACGCACAGGTCGTGCTCATACATCTCTATTAGATTCTGTAATGGTTGATTACTATGGTGCACCAACACCTGTTAATCAAGTGGCGAACGTATCTGCTCCAGATCCTCGCATGATTTTAATCGCTCCATGGGATAAAACAATGATTGGTGCCATTGAAAAAGCAATCTTAACATCTGACTTAGGATTAAATCCTAATAATGATGGTGATTCTATTCGTTTGGCGATTCCTCAATTGACGGAAGACCGCCGTAAAGAATTGGTAAAAGTTGTAAGCAAAAAAGCAGAAGACGCTAAAGTTGCGATTCGTAACATTCGTCGTGATGCTAATGATGCAATTAAAAAAGAAGAAAAAGCGAAAACAATTACTGAAGACGTGTCAAAAGATGGACAAGATCAAGTTCAAAAATTGACCGACAAAAAAATCAAATTAATTGATGAACTTCGTGATACAAAAGAAAAGGATGTTATGTCTGTCTAATGGAACATACATCTATTTTGGGATTTCCATGGCAGCTTGCACAGTCTCTTTTGCAGGCTGCCTCTATCCCTTTTACTACGAAAATAGAAAAGAACTATAATCGCTTCTTTTCCATTTCTTCCGAAGAATGTTATGTAGGCCGTGTCAAAGTAACGGAAGGTACATGGGAGATAGTTCTCTTTCACCCTATGGTAGCCAGTCATGTGACAGTGTCGAATGAGGTACAATATGCTAAAAAACTTATGGAAGAAAAGTAAACAACAAGAGAGACCGACTGTAGATCCTACTAATATTCCAGAACATATTGCTATTATCATGGATGGTAATGGAAGATGGGCAAAGCGGAAAGGCATGCCACGAAGTATGGGGCATCGCGCAGGTGCGGAAGTATTAAAGGACATTGTGAAAGCTGCCCAAGGATTTGGTGTGAAAGCACTGACTGTATATGGTTTTTCTACAGAAAATTGGAAACGCCCAGAAGAAGAAGTCAGCCTGTTAATGGGTCTTATTAAAGAGTATTTACTTTCAAATGTAAAGCGAATGCATGCGGAAGGCGTGCGCATTCGTTTTTTGGGCGATATTACTAAGCTATCTGAAGAGTTACAAAAAATCATTAAAGAATCTGAGGATTTGACACAAGAAAATACAGGAATTACTTTGCAATTAGCGATCAACTATGGGGGACGCGACGAACTCACTCGAGCTACAAAACGGATTGTCCAGGATGTGGCAAGCGGTATCATCTCTGAGGAGGATATTACAGAAACATTGATTTCTTCCTATTTAGATACACAAGAATTTGACCGTGTAGATTTACTGATTCGACCAAGCAATGATGCACGTATCAGTAATTTTTTACTATGGCAAATTGCCTATGCAGAGTTCTGGTTTACCCCTTTACATTGGCCAGATTTTACACCACAAGTGTTGGAAGAAGCCATTTTGGCATACCAACAACGTGAACGTAGATTTGGTGGTTTAAAAGAGGAGAAATAATATGTTAAAAACCCGTCTCATCACAGCTTTGATTGGCGTTGTCTTGTTGGCGGTTGCCATCACCTATGGGGGTCTATTTTTTAATCTTGTGATGTCCGTGTTGGCTTTCGTTGGTTGGGTAGAGTGTGTCAGCTTATTTCGTCATATGAAACGCCGTTTGTTACCATTATGGGGACTAATTTATATTGTTCTTGTATGCGGTTCCTTAGTGTTTGGTAACTATCCATTAGCAATATTTCTAGGCGTTTTGGTGATGTTGGCTATGGTCATTGAATATACCTTCTGCAACGGAAAAATAACGCTTCCAGCAGTACAATCTACCATCAGTAGCTTGTTGTATGTCACAAGTGGCTTTATAGCACTGATGGTGTTACGTGATAATAAAATCTATGAAAATACGAGCTATTACGCTGATCAAGATGGGTTCGGTATGGCTGTCATCTGGCTTGTGCTAATCTCTATTTGGGCCAGTGATACATTTGCCTATTTTGTGGGTCGCTCCATTGGTAAACGAAACATCGTACCTAGCATTAGCCCTAATAAAACCTTAGAAGGTTTCATTGGTGGTTTTATTGGCTGTGTCTTGACAGGATGGATTGGCTCTATTTGCTTAGGATTACCAATAAATTTTGGTGTTGGAATAGGTATAATTGTCGGCATATTAGCACCGCTAGGAGATTTATTTGAATCTAAATTAAAACGTGAAGCAAATAAAAAAGATTCCGGTACATTATTGCCTGGTCATGGTGGTGTATTAGATCGTTTTGATAGTCTACTATTTGCGGCACCATTAGTATTAGCATATATTCTTATGCTGTAAAGATTTAATCTTAAGGAGACCTTTATGAAAGCTATAAGTATTTTAGGCTCCACCGGGTCTATAGGAACACAAACGTTAGATGTCATTCGTCAACATCCAGATCAATTTCAAGCAGTGGCACTAGTAACACATAGCAACATTGATTTGCTAGAACAACAAATTACAGAATTTAATCCGATTATGGTGGGTGTTGTAGATGAGCGTGCTTATTCTATACTGAAAAATCGTTATCAAGGACCTACAGAGATTGTAAGTGGCAAGGAAGCCTTGATTGCGGCAGCTACCTTGCCAAAAGCGACAATGGTGGTTACTGCCGTAGTTGGTGCTGCAGGAATTGAACCTACAATGGCTGCGATTCGAGCTAAGAAAACAATTGGTCTTGCGAATAAAGAAACCTTAGTAGCTTGTGGTTCTTTGATTACAAAGGCAGCACAAGACCATGGTGTATCGATTTTACCTATTGATAGTGAACATAGTGCTATTTATCAATGTTTAGAAGGTCAAGATAGAAGTAATGTTGAGAAGTTAATTATCACAGCCTCAGGTGGTGCCTTACGTCATTGGAAGTCAGAAAATTTATATAATGCGACTGCAAAGGATTGTTTGGCACATCCTACTTGGAATATGGGAAATAAAATTACAATTGACTCAGCTACTTTATTCAATAAGGGATTAGAAGTGATTGAAGCTCATTGGTTGTTTGATTTCGATTACGATCATATTGATGTAGTAGTACATCCCCAAAGTATTGTACACTCTATGATTCAAATGAAAGATGGAGCTATTTTGGCACAATTAGGGAATCCAGATATGCGTGAGCCTATCCAATACGCGATGACCTATCCAAAACGATATCCATTACAAATGGAACATTTAGATTTTACTAAGGGTTTAGATCTTCAGTTTATGGCACCTAGGTGGGATGATTTTCCTGCCTTACGGCTCGCTTTCACAGTGGGAAAAGAAGGTGGTTATGCACCTGCTGTATTCAATGCAGCCAATGAAATGGCGGTCTATGCCTTACTGGATGAACGAATTACTTATGGACATATATATGAAGTAGTTTCAACCGTTATTGAACGCATGAACAATGGTGTACCTACATCTATTGATGATGTACTGGCCATGGATGCGTGGGCTAGACAAGAAGCTACTAAAGAAATACAAAGGAGAAGTGCATGTTAATTACAATTTTAGGAGCTGTCTTTGTATTCGGTGTGATTGTTATGATTCACGAATTAGGACATTTTCTAACGGCGAAAGCCTGCGGCATGCGTGTTGATGAATTTGCTATCGGCATTGGCCCTAATGTTATACAAAAACAAAAAGGAGAAACACTTTACTCTTTACGTCTTTTGCCATTAGGTGGATTCAACAAAATTGCTGGTATGGATCCTTCTGAAGATGCAGGTGACCGTGGGTTCAACAGCAAACCTGTATGGCAACGATTTATCGTGATCGCTGCAGGTGCTACATTTAATTTTTTGTTGGCTATTGTGATATACTTTTTTGTATTCGCCTTTCATGGCACCACAATTCCATCTCATGAACCAATTATCGGAGATACCTTAGCAGGAAATCCAGCAGCTACAGCTGGTATCCAAAAAGGAGATAAAATTGTATCCATCAATGGTCAATCCATTACAGAATGGAAGGATATTACAGAGTCTCTGAAAGGCCATAGTAATCATGTAGTATCTGTTACATTAGATAGAAATGGAGAGAGTATATCTACCACTGTCATTCCCCGTGAATCTGGTGATAGAGCTGTCATCGGAATTAATCCAGTATTAGAAGTAAAAGAGTATAGTATTGGTGAATCTGCAGTGCACGCTTTAACACACACTGGATCTACTCTTGCTGATATGGTACAAGGTTTATGGAATATTGTAACAGGACACAGTAAAGGCGATGTAGCTGGTCCTATCGGTGTAGCACAAATGGCGGGGCAAGTAGCACAACATGGTTTTATCAGTTTGCTGTTATTCACTGCTTTATTGAGTCTAAATCTTGGCGTAATCAACTTATTGCCAATTCCCGTACTTGATGGTGGACATTTGGTGTTGTTGATTCTAGAAGGCATTACGGGTCGCAAATTGCCAGAAAAGGCCTTGCAATATATTCAAATGACTGGGGTAGGCTTATTATTATTAGTGTTTCTATATTCTACATTCCAAGATATTCTACGATTATTTTAGAGGTATACTATGATAGAACGTAAACCGACAAAGGGTATTCAAGTGGGTACCGTCCATATTGGGAATCACGCACCTGTCAGTATCCAATCGATGATTACTACAAATCCTGTAAAAGTCGAGCAATCTATTGAAGAAATCAATCGTCTGGCTACCGCTGGTTGTGAACTAGTTCGTTTAGCTGTTCCTGATATGGCAGCAGCAAAAGCCATAAAAGATATTAAAGAACGTGCCATGATTCCATTAATTGCGGATATTCATTTTGACTACCGCTTAGCACTACAAGCTATTGATAGTGGGATCGATGGGCTTCGCATTAATCCAGGAAATATCGGTAGTATCGATAATGTGGTAAAAGTTGTGGAAAAAGCTAAGCCGAAGTTGATTCCTATTCGTATAGGTGTCAATGCTGGATCCTTACCACAACATGTATTAGACGCTCATGGTGGACACCCTACTGCTGATGGTATGGTGGAAACCGCTTTAGAACATATTCGTATCTTAGAATCTTTAGAATATGATCAAATGAAAGTTTCCATCAAAGCCACAGATGTACCTTTAATGATTGAAGCGTATCGCAAATTATCCAGCAAAATACCATATCCATTGCATTTAGGTGTCACAGAAGCTGGCACTATCAAACAAGGAACGATTAAATCGGCTATCGGTATTGGAACACTCTTGGCAGATGGTATCGGTGATACAATACGTGTGTCTTTAACAGGCGACCCTATCCATGAGGTAGAAGTGGCAAAAACTATTTTAAGCTCCTTGGAACTTCGTACCTTTGGAGCGACTATGATTTCTTGTCCTACCTGTGGCAGATGTCAAGTCAATTTATTCAATATGGCAGACATTGTTGAAGAACGATTGAAGGCTATAAAAGCCCCAATCCGTGTAGCTGTTATGGGATGTGTAGTAAATGGACCTGGAGAAGCACGAGAAGCTGATTTTGGTATTGCAGGAGGTAAAGGACAAGGTATTATTTTCCGCAAAGGAAAAGTATTAAAAACTGTACCAGAACAAGAATTGGTAGAGACCTTATTTGCTGAAATCGATCAATATCTTTTAACATTAGAAGATAATTAAGAGTATGAATCATATAGAATATAAAGGAGTATGTTATGTTAGCAAGTCGCTTATATGCACCAACATTACGGGAAATGCCATCCGATGCTGATGTAATTAGCCAACAATTAATGTTGCGCGCTGGCTTTGTTCGTAAAGTGGCTGGTGGTTTATACACCTATTTACCATTAGCGTGGCGCAGTATCCATAAAATTAATGCTATTATCCGTGAAGAAATGGAAGCAATTAACAGCCAAGAAATTATGATGCCCATTCTTCAACCTAGTGAATTATGGGAAGAATCTGGTCGTTGGGCTGCGTACGGTGCAGAAATGATGCGTATTTCCGACCGTCATGGCCGTGAATATTGCTTAGGACCAACTCATGAAGAAATGGTAACTAATCTAGTTCGAGGGGAAGTCAATTCCTATCGTCAATTACCTTTAAGTTTATATCAAATTCAAAATAAATATCGCGATGAACGTCGCCCACGCTATGGATTGATGCGTAGCCGTGAGTTCATCATGAAAGATGCCTATTCCTTTGACATCGATGAAGAAGGTATGAGCAAGTCTTTTTGGGATATGTATGAGGCATATAGTAAAATTTTCAAACGTTGTGGCTTAACATGTAAACCAGTAGAAGCAGATAATGGTGCTATTGGTGGTTCCGGTAGCTTTGAGTTCATGGCTTTGGCGGAATCCGGTGAGGCAGATGTTATCCACTGCACAAAATGTGATTATGCTGCAAATATTGAAATTGGCCAACCAAAAGCATTGGAAGTGGATACAGAAGAAGCTAAGGCATTGGAAACAGTATCTACACCAGATGCTAAGTCAATTCAAGCAGTAGCCGATATGTTACAATTGCCATTGGAAAAAACAATTAAAGCAGTAGTCTATAACATTGAAGGTAAAGTTATTCTTGCCATTGTTCGCGGTGACCATGAAGTGAATGAAATCGCTGTACAACGAGCTGTAGAAGGTGGCATTGAACCAGAAATGGCAACCCCAGAAGACTTAACACGTGTAGGCTTAACAGCTGGATTCATTAGCCCAGTGGGACTTTCACAATCAGAAGAGTTTGCCATTGTAGTGGATGAAACTGTGATGAACTTACATAATGTATGTGGCGGTGCTAATACAACAGATGCGCATTATATCAATATCAATCCTAACCGTGATTTCAATATGGATGATATCATTGTGGCACCAATCCGTTTGATTACTCTCGATGATCCATGCCCTAAATGCGGTGGTCAACTACGCATCGACAAAGGCATCGAAGTGGGGCAAGTATTCAAATTGGGTACGAAGTACTCTGAATCTATGAATGCCACAGTATTGAACCAAGGTGGCCGTCCAACTCCATTCCAAATGGGTTGCTATGGTATCGGTGTAGGACGTACATTGGCGGCTGCTATTGAACAAAGTTATGATGAAAATGGTATCATTTGGCCAGTAGCGATCGCTCCATTCGAGGTTGTTATCGTTCCAATTAATGCGAAAGATGATGCTTTGATGGAAGTGAGCGAACGCTTGTATAAAGAGATGAAACAAGCTGGTGTTGATGTACTATTGGATGATCGTAAGGACCGTGCAGGTGTTAAATTTAAAGACGCAGATTTGATTGGCTATCCTGTACGCATCACGGTAAGTAAAAATACTATCGAATCTGGCGAAGTAGAATTACGTATTCGTAAAGATGGTTCTACAAGCACTCTTAAAATTGATGAGGTAAGTACCTCTGTACAAGGATTACTTCGTCTGTTGAAAGATGGATATAGCATTTAATTACAAAAAACCGCTTATTCATCGTATTCGTGAACACTTACGAACACTTATGAATAAGCGGTTATCTTGTTTTGTATTGTGGTGGAGACGAGGGGACTAGAGCCGATTAAGACTAATATATCAATGGTTTATATAATTAGTAAGTAAAAAATGGGCAAAAAATGGGCAAGGGCAATTTTTGCCAAATTTTACTCATATTGCATTCCAGTGGACATTCTATTGTAGATAGACATCTACTTAACCAATTTCTCCGCAACCAATTCCATAGCATTTACAGCTTCTTTATTCATGGAAGCGGTGACATGAGTATAGACACCCAAGGTTGTACTAGGATCATTATGGCCAACACGTGCCATCGCTGCTTTAAGTGGCACATTGGCAGCCGCTAATAAGCTAATATGAGTATGTCGAAATATATGTGTACTCAAATGCTTGTGATAGTTTAACTTTTTCAACACCTTATTAACAAAATGGTGGTCAAAAGGGTAGCCACCTTCTGTAGTAAAAATGTAATCGTTATTGCGTTTTTGATGTTTCCAAAGCTCACGGACTTTGTTGGACAACATGAAAGATTCTAAGATAGATTCTGAACGTGAGTCTAAATCTACATAGCGAATTGAATAGACATTTTTAGGGGTTGTACGAGATAATTGTGATGTAGTTCCTTTATCAACACATAAAGTGCCATTTACGTGGATGCGGTGATTGTCTTTATCGTAATCACAATCACGCAGCGCAACCATTTCCCCAAACCTCAAGCCCGTAAGAGATTGAAACTCACATAATTTAGCCACAACGGGATTAGATATTTCCAATAAGGAAATAACTTCTTTCAATTCTTCTGGTTCTAGGAATTTATCTTTGGCACGATCAATGTCAATCATAGATATTGGCTTGCGCTTTAATTCTAAACGCTCAATTATGCTGATATCCTTAATTACACCTAAACGGAAGTTATACCGCAATGCTGACCTAAATAGGTGCAAGAGTTGCTTAGTTGTGCTATATGCATGCGTTTCGTAGTACACATTAATTGCATGCTGCACCATGGAAGCGGTAAGATTCTGGTAAAGCGTTTCACCTGGAATGCTAGCTAATAACCCTGCACGTGCATGATGTAGGTTCCTAATAGTGGAAACCTTAATAAAATTGCTGTGGTACTCAATATAGGAATCTAATAACTCACTCAATGTAATTGCGGTAGAATAACCTGCAATGATTTCATCGATACGGTCTTGTAGATATTGTTGAGCAGTCTTTTGTGTAAGACGTGATTTATTAGGATACACAACACTAACCCTTTTCTTCTTGCCAGTAAGAGGGCACGTATACCGCTCAATATAGGCATAGGAAATATTGTCATTTTTATCTTTGCGTTCTTCAATCCACATGTAATGCACATCCATTCTATTCTAATAATTTAAAAATTGAGTAGAACTTCCCCTGATCCATTTGGAGTAGGGGGTTCTTTTTTTTATAAACTTGATTTGTTTCCATTTTGTTGGAGCCAACAAATTCATAGAGTTACCTTATCTACTTTTTAAAAACAAAATATACTCAAGCAGCTTATCCAACTGTTCATTATTGAAGTCTTGGATATTTTCCAATACTTCTTTTTGCTTTAAAGTTAAATTTTCAATGAATGTTGTATTATTAACATTATAATCTATGGGAAAATCATACCCCATAAGCCATGCGGAAGTGACACCTAAAATAGAGGAGAGCAAATCTATCTTGGATTGTTGTGGTTTATAATCTCCTTTTAAATAGGTGCTTAAAGAGGACTTTCCAATACCAGTCAAGTTACTTAAATCAGTTTGGCTCAAATGTTTTCGTTGCATTGCTATTTTTAATCGATTAGCAAATGTATCTTGAATTGAATTAGACTGTATAGAATGACCTGTTAATGCAGTAAGTTGATCTGCAAAGTAAATATCTTCACGCCATCCCAGTAAATAAGCGGGAGGAACATTTAGAACTGTTGCGAATTTTTCAATTTTGTTGCGGGTAATATCTACTAATCCAGATTCAATTTTGTTAATTGTTGAACGGGAAGAGTATCCCATTTGTTTTGCCAACTCATCTTGCGTTAATCCTAATTCAATTCGCCTTGCCTTTATTTTTTCATAAATTGTATTCATAAAAACATATCCTCCATTATCTTTTTCGTTCTTCAATCGACATTATCATACACATCCATTCTTTTGTAATAATTTTCAAATATTGTGTAGCAATTCCCCCATTCTATTAGAGTGAGGGATTCTTTTTACATTTTTTTAAATCTATGATGATTTAGAAAGTTTAATAAAATTAATATAATCAAAGAGTTTATCATATTGTTCATCAGTAAATGATGCGGTTTCAGCAAGAAGAGTTTGTTGTTTAGCGGTGTAGGTGATAGGTTCCCATCCCATAAGAACTTGAGGGGTTGTATTTAGAACTTTAGCAAACTCTACCGCTATTGAGATACTCACGTTTGTAATATTACCAGATTCGTAGCGCTGCACAGTTCCTTCGCTTAAACCTAATTGATTAGCTAGCTCTAATAAAGTTAGCCCTTTTAATTTTCTAAAATAACTAATATTTTTTCCTATAGTTTGATTTATAATATCTTTACTCATGAGATTACTCCTCTTAGAAAATTTAAAAAAGTTACTATAGTTAAATCGCTTATCATATTCATCATTGGTAAATGAAGTGGTTTGAGCTATAAGTGTTTGCTGTTAAGCGGTGTAGGTGGTAGTGCATCACTAAATGTATTTACAGCACATGACAACAATGCCAATGAGTTGCAATTCCTCAGCTTGTTCATAGGAAAGAATTATATCCGTATGAATAGGGTTAGTAGAATCAGGTCGAAGGATAACACGATTATTAGTTTGATCGTTAAAGAAATGTTTTACCGTATATTCGCCATGTAGTTCAACGACCACTACATCACCATTTTCTATATGAGAGAAAGAAGGAAGCGGTGTGCACATAATTGAATCACCATCATTAAATAAACGGTTCATACTATCCCCATTAACATGCATAATAAACACATCAGTATTGCCAGCATAGTTACCCATCATACAATCAGGTAATTGGATGGTGGGTAACTCTGAAAGACCCTCAATTGTTTTTAAGGTTCCAGCAGAAACACTAATAGGAATATAGGTGTAGGATGAGTAATTCTGACAAGTATCTATGATTGCACTATTATTAGCAAAATTTATATTATTGGAAATAGACGACATATTGGTGCTATTAGATGTAAAATCAATAACTTGATCACCATCCAATTGTGTTAATAACGTATTAATTGGTATATTAAGACCTTCAGAAATTTTTTTCATAGTAGCAACTGAAGGAGCAATAGGGTTTCCACTTCTGGAGTTTTTTTCATTTTCCAACATTGATATGTATTGTTTTGAAACACCTATTTTATCGGCTAAAAGTTGTTGCGAGAGTTTATGTTCTCTTCTATATTCTTTTAATAGTTGACTCAGTCTCATGGTGTTCTCCTTTATAAATATTAATGTCAACTACAGTTTACCATTGAGGAAAAATTATGTCAAATCTGCTTGACATCGTTTTTTTATTGATGTATACTATGCACAATAAGGTAGTCAAGCATGCTTGACATTTTAAAGGAGGTATATTTTGAATAGATTAAGAGAATTTAGAGAAAAAGCAAAGTTAACGCAACAAGAACTTGCTAATCGTGCTGGAATTTCCAGGGCGACAATTATCGATATTGAAAATAATAGCAAATCCGATATAAAGGTATCTACATTAATTGCGTTGGCAGATGCGTTAAATAGTGATCCAGGGACTATTTTTTTTAGCTCAAAAGTCAAGCATGCTTGACTTATTGTCTAAAAACAAAAATCTAACTCATAAAGTAACCAGGTGAAGCGGACTTTCAGAAGGAGGAATTATGCTACCAGGATTAACAGAAGAACAAAACTCATATTTGGAAGCCTTACACATCAAGGCCATTGATGATTCAATAGAACTAGGCAGGAAATATCATAAAACTAAAAACCACAAATATTTTGAAATGGGCGAAGCTGAATTAGCAAAAGCAAGAGCCTATCTAAAATTAGGTGACTTTGATCCCGATGCAAGACTTTGCGAGATGTAAGGAGGAATACAACATGCTACCAGAACTAACACCAATTCAAAATCGATATTTTGAACAGTACTATCTAACCGCGCTAGACCAAGCGGAAGAAAGCTTTGCATTGGCCACTGCGACAGGCTCAAAGGATCATGCACAGGATTACGTCACATCAATCACAGTGGCAAATTTGCTGTACGGATTAGGGAACTTTGAGAAAGACCCACGACAAAGTGGGTGTAAGAGGTAAAGGGGATGAAAACACGGAAAGGGATGATATACCGTGGAAAAACAGTAATAGGATTCGTTGAATTGCCATTCAGTAGTAACACGGAGGAACATTGTTTGAACATAAGGCATGAAGAGTATAAACAAAATATGCATCACATTACAGGAAGAGGCGAACTTAGCTTTTGCATCCTACGACCAAAAACAAGCATGCCCCTAGGAATACGACCTTTCAACTATAAAAATCGGCACAAGAAAGTAAGAGTTTAGTGCACTTACAACCAGGTGAAGCAGATTTTCAGAAGGAGGTAATATAACATGTTGCAGAAAGAAGGTAAATTAATCATTACTATTTCAGTGGATACTACCGAATTAGATGAAGCGATTAAGAAGATGAAAGAGTTACTTGAATTGCAAGAAAAAGTAAAGAGCAATTCTAATATGGAGATGACAAATGGATAAAGAAAAAGAGCCCCTACAAGAGAGGACCGTAACTAAAGGTGAGGGATGGAAATTAGTTAGAATTACACTACGATGCGTATTCTTACTAATGATACTGTTAGTTGTCGATGATATAACACGTATCACCTACCCAATGATTGCATTGTTTTTTATAGAATGCTTGTTTATTTCATTAGAGGTTTTAGAATCTAAAATTTAATAAAGGTTTCTATTAGTTTTTCAAACAATGCGGTAATGAACTTAGAGAATATATAAGAAATAACACTTTCCATAGTTGCTTTAGAAAGTTTAGGAAAATGTGTTTTACACCAGTCAAGCAACCTTTTATCTTTAATTAACCATTCCAAAATACTTAATTCTGAAGGGTTCAGATTTGTATTAAGAGGCAATACTTTGAGTGAGTTAATAGGTGGGATATCGTGTTTTAAAGCTGATAAGTCGATAATATCTGGCACTTGATAGGTTGAAACAGCATTAAAAATAGCATTAGTTAGTGTTTCATAGTTCTCCATTCTTCTTATTATTTGGTGGATTTCTAAAAAAGACATAGAAGAATAAAAAGTGGTATGTGTGGAGTTTAATTGCTCGTAAACTTTGTAAGCGGCTGAACAAAGAGGTGCCGAAGAAATACAAGCATTAAATAATGATGAGTGGGTTGTTAAAAATTTACTGGCAGGTAAAGTTATAACGCGTTCTATCAACTCACGATTCTTTACATATATCTCTAGAGCTGTTTTGTTTTTTTCGTTATTTTTCATAGGAATCACCCCCTTTCAGTGTGATTATAACATATAGATGAGGTGACTAGATTGGATGAAGATAATAAAGTTCTGAAAGAAGCTTTAGAAAAGGCGATAGTGAATGACATAAGGAATAAGATACTCAATTTATTATTAGGGTGGCCGTACTATTTATGCATGCTCATTATAATCATAGAAATATTGATAAAAAAAGGAAAGTAGACATACTGAGTTAATAAAAAATAGATGTAAAAAGGAGGTGGAGAGGTGGATACAGAAAAAGAGCCTCTAAAAGAGAGGCCCATTACAAAAAAAGATTTATACATGATAGCAAATCAAATTGTGGTCACAATATTGGGATATGGATTGGCATTTTTAAATACCCCTAATAGTGACTTAATGTTTTATGGATTATTATCACTAGCTGTTGTTTCGCACTTACTATTAGCCTTGCCTTTATTTTGTGAATCTATAAAATCTTGATGAGCTTGTAGAGCATCGAGGTGGGCTTGTTGAGCATCTTGATGAGCAACATACCCGGCACAAGCAACAACTATTATAGAGATAATAGTCACTAAGTTTGTTATAAAGGCAGCTTTATTAGATTTATACAGTGATTGAAGTTTTTCAGAAAAGTTTTCTAGCAAACTGCTAGGGAATAGGATCTCCTCTGGTGATGAATCAGTCATTATTTGAGAGGTATAAGAAGATAGTTCGCATAGCAAATCAGATGGAATATCTATAATATCATCTATAAAATCATGTAAATAATCTGCATCACAACTTTGAAGTTCTTGTGATAGATGTTCTAATTCTAAAGAATTTAATAATTGTTGTAGTCGAATTGTAGAGGAATGTTCAAAAAAATAAGATAAGGACTTAAAGAGTTTATCCTCTAATTTAGTGGGAAACAAATCTACCGGCTGAGAAACTTTTTGGATGCTCGTGAATAATTCATTAAAAAGTGATGTTGCAGCATTAATGCGACTAATAGAATCGGGTAAAGATTGAAAACATTTTTTATTGGACATGTAATCACCTCCTTTCATGGTGATTATAACACAGAAAGAAAAAGCAGGAGGTGGAAATATGGCTTGTGAGACAAAAGAAAAAAGTAGGGAAGAGCAGTCATGTAATGAAGAAACTGCAAGAGTTTCATTTTATTGCATGATAGAAAATCAAAAGAACTTAATAGAGGTTCTGAAAATCCTGAATAAATGTGAAACGATGACTTGTAGTAATGAAATGAAAAGTGAATATAAGAAACTCATCAAAAAGATAGAAAATGCATATCTTAGAGAAGCTAAATATGTAATGGGTGCAAGAGGGGTATCGTAATTATGAAAGTAGAAGTAATTGAGGTTAAGCCTTTACAACAACAATATGCCAGGGTCGGTAATGTTGCGACACTATTTGATTTAGGAAGAACAAAGACATCTGAGTTAATTAATGCTATGGAAAAAACTAAACCATGGAACGAGTACATAATTACAATCAATGAAAGGGCAAAACTGGTAAGAGTAGATGCATTTGAAGCGTATCTCAAGAGTATTAGAATGCAATGAAGACAATCTGTATAATTTGCAATGAAAAGAATAAAAGGACAAGGGCATATGTCCGATGTTCACTGCATAAAGGAACAATCTGCATGGAGCACTGCGAACATTGCAGATACAGATACACATCAAGGGGCAGTACACACTGCACATATAAAGAAGGAGGGAATACACATGAAAAGCAATAACTTTAAGCCACGATGGGGGAGAATCATCGGAGCTATTATTATCGTACTGGTGTTGATTATGGGGATTGTACAAGTATTCAGTGAAAGTACATCAGTAGAAACACAGAAAAAAACTATTACGATCATGTACCAGGTAGAAGAAGGTGACACATTATGGTCGATTGTGAAAGATTTGATGGGGGAATCGGTGAATGCACAACAGGTAATCTATCAAATTAAACAAGATAATAAAATCCAGGACACACTTAATGCAGGGCAGGTAATTAAAATTCGGATGCCAAAGCAATGAGCGATTTACTCATTGAATTACATGAATTACGTAGAGGGATGAACCAAGCCCTACGGATTGCCAAAGAAAGAGGAATGGACTTGGCAAAAAAAGAAGCCACATACAAAGTGGCCAAAGGAAAATTAGTATTATGTGAGCGAGAAAAGAAGACTCCAGTATCGGTCATTAATGACATCGTGCTGGGGGATCCTATTATCAGTGAATTACGGCAAGAACGAGATATTGCCAAAGCACTATATATTAACGCCCAGGAAGCTATCAATGTGAGGAAACTAGAGTTGCGTATTGTAGAAGCACAATTGGGACGAGAATGGAACGAGGTGAAATAAAAGAATGAGACCAAGAAAAGGATTGAGGGCACGAACGCCATTAAAGCGGTATACTCCCCTAAAGAAACAAGGAAAGAAAGGGGCTAAATATGAAAGAGAATTAAACCGTGTGCGTAAACAAGTGAGAGAGCGGGATGAAGATAGATGTATACTTTGTTATCAACCATACCAAGAGATTCATCACATTGTACCACGGTCAGCAGGCGGCACCAATGATTTGGATAATCTATGTTGCTTATGTTGGGAATGTCATCACACCAGGGCGCACGGATCCAATGCAAAAGAAATCCAAAAAGTATTGCAACAATTAATTAGGCAAAAAAAATAGAGCACACGCATGTGCTCTATCGGCTTGCAGACATAAGGTCATAAAAAACCACTCACATACAGTATACCATATGTCTACAAAAACATCTATAAATAGCGGTAGTAAGCCGTTAATTTATAACTTGATAGTATATATTATTAACTCAGACATAAGGAAATATTATGCGTAAGAGAAAGACCATTACAACAAGAAATATAAAATTCACATGGGATTATCTTACGGGTAGATCCTACGTAAAAGGAAAGGGACGAAGAAAAAAAGAAAATGTCAGCCCCGAAGCGATAAAAAAATATAATGCTAAACGGGCAGAGGTAAAATTATGTGCTTTGATAGATACAAATTTCATATCTATGGATTGGTACCTAACATTTACATTCAAAGAAAAGGTGACATTTGAAGATGCTAGGCACTGCATGCAGAACATGATAAAGAGAATGCAGCGACTCTACAAGAAAAATGGTGAAACACTCAAATATATATATGTGGTAGAAGGTGTGAATAGAGTACACTTTCACATGCTAATCAACAATGCATTTCCAATCACAACAGAAATGATAGAAGCATTATGGTCACATGGCTACGTAGATATGAGGGTGTATCATGGCAAGGCAGAAGATGCCACGGCACTGGCATCATATCTATTGAAAGAAACGAAAACAGAGAATTATGAGAAAGTGGAAGTATTCAAAAGAAGGTGGTACGCAAGTACGAATTTAGAGAAACCAAAAGAAAGTACAAGAACTTTGGCATCGAATCGGTGGCGTGATGATATTCACGTACCAGATGGATATTACCTTGACAAAGATAGTCTAATTGAGGGAGTAAACTTGGAGGGATATCCATATAGATTTTACAAATTAATTAAATTAGATACCAGGAGGCATAGATGGAAAATGTCAATCACGTAACAGTAGCAGGGCACTTGGTAAAAAGTGCTGAAGTGCGTTATACAAGCACAGGCAAGGCAGTGGCATATTTTGTAGTTGCTGCAAATAAGAAAATATCTGAAGAAAAACAAATCGTATCTTACATTCCAGTGAATGCATGGAATCAGGCAGAAGAACTTGGGGCATTAGTAAAAGGTGATGCGGTGCTAGTAACTGGAGAGTTGCGTACAGGATCATACGAAAAGAATGGTCGGACTATTTACACCTGGCATGTGCAAGCATCGAACGTCATGGTAGCACCGTTTGTTAATAACAAGGGGAATGAAAATTTTGATTCATTTGCAGATGAACGCAGAGACGAAATACCATTTTAAGGAGTGAAGTATGGGACGAAAAAAAGAACATAAGAAAGCCAAGACGTGTATCCACAGCCATGGAATGAATGACAAAGGCATCGTACGTACCACAATGGAATGTCCACACCATATTCACAATGTAATGGTAGGGAGAATGCATGTAGTGTTGGCCGCAAAATGCGACACGTGTAAAAGTTATAAGGCAAGGAAGGAGTGATTGGGTGATTATCAGAAAAATTTCAATCGTAGGAGAAACGCAGGTCTTTGAGTATATCAAAAATAGTGACACAGGTACTCGGTGTGGATATGTCATGCGCCTTAAAGAGGAAGGTAGACAGTCCCTATATGATGCATGGGAAGGCTTAGAAAAAATTATCCATAATCACCACAAAGACATCACAGGGACATCAGTATTCAAAGGGGCAAAGGTATTACTAAGACAACTAGAATTAAAGTATATTTCAACAAAGATGGAAGGAAAAGAGATTAGAATACCATCGCACATTCGATTCAATGGAAAAGCAATAACAGAAGATAAATCATTTAAATTTACAACAGAGTGGATAGGAATAGATGACAATGAATTAGAATCGGTTCAAACTATGATCCTTGAAACGATTGAGTACATTAAAGGTAGAAGGGCGCAAGAAAATCTATTCGATGAGTAATCTTAGAGAAGGAGATATGATGCGTAAAGAAAAAAACAAGCATGGACTATTGCCGTGCCCATTTTGTAATAACAAAGAAGTAAGAACCATTGTAGGGGTTGGAACAGGTGCCAAGCATAATATGGTGGTGTGTGATAAATGTAGTGCCATAGTATCGTTTGAAGATGAACCACAGTATTTGGCAATGGTTAGGGCATGGAATCGTAGATAGGGGTGAGCATTAATGAACTTGCCAATGTTCAGCTACTTATGGAACAAACACTGCAGTGAGTTATTCAAAGATGTAGAAATGACAGAAGATGAAGCCAAAATAGTGGCTGACGTAATCATTGAAAGTTATGAAGAAATTTTAAGAAGAATAAGGGAGAATCAACATGCAAAGGAAATGCCAGGGATGTAATAAGACATTCACACCGCCTAACTATACGATGATGCGGTGCAGATCGTGTGCAAAAGGTGTAGGGTGGCCAAAGGAACTAACTGAAACGGAAATAAAAGAGCGTGCCTACAAAAAGGAAGAAAAACAAGGTGGAAAAGAAGATAGTATAAGATGGGCGGATCATAAGCCTAAACGTAAGAAGGCGAAAAACACTTCATGCACATGTAATGTATGTGGAGCTGAGTTTTTGGGAACCGATAAACGCTGCAGATTCTGCTCACCAAAATGTAGAAAAATAGGGGAATCACAATACAATAAAGAACAGTACAAAATAAGAAAAGCAGCAAGAGGAGCAATAAAATGAAAACATCAAGAATGGGTGAAGTATTAGCAAGCTATCCAGCAAAGAAAACACAAGAAGCGGAAGACATGGTAAATAGTCCTAAGCACTATAAATTGCGTGGATTAGATATTGAGTCTGTTGATGTAATTAAAGCCACTCTAACCCCTGAAGAATTTCAAGGGTGGTTAAAAGGGAATGCTATGAAATATTTACATCGGCTAGGCAAAAAGGATGATGCGGTACAAGATGCAAAAAAAGCGATGAAGTATTTGGAGTGGCTAGTTAAGGAGATGGACGAATGAAAATACTATTGACAACGATGGTGAAAGCAACGATAAGAGAATATAAAAATAAACAATTTGACTGGGTTATTCGTATGTCATTTCATGTATTGGATTCTATGAAGGGGGAAATTAAGCACATACAATTCCCACCAAATTACTGTCTACAGTATAGAGATTCGAACGTGGTAGACATAGCAGATTTATCAGCGACGACATCAAAATTACGTATAGAAATAGAAGCGGCGAAAGCAGTATTACTTGACATATTAGATTCAGAACGGTCCCAAATAGATAATGATATGCGTATCGCCGGTGTGGTGTGCTTACTAGAGCAAGTAGAAGCAGAACTCACTAGTTCTGAAAGTTTGCAACGAGATATTCTAGTGGAACCGGAAGACTTTATGGATGGATTATCGGCTTGTATAAAGCTATTAAAGTTACATCTTGAATTGTTTACAGTAAGCGACAGGGATATAGAGTAATGGCGATTAAATATTTAAATAATCAAAATAAGAGACGACTGCTTATGCTGCGCTGTATGTCATCTGAGTGTAAAGGGATTGTCGAATCTCTGTTGCAATAAAAGATATCACAATCTTAAAAGGAGGAAAAATGAAAGTAAAAATTCAGAGAACACATCAAAATGGTAGAATCCCTACATATGCAACTGATGGAGCAGGGGCGTTTGACTTCTACAGTGCAGAGGAAGTAGATATTAAAGGATTAGAAGTAATGGCAATCGATTTAGGAGTAGCCTTAGAAGTGCCAGAGGGGCATGTAATGTTACTCTTTCCTCGTTCAAGTATAGGAAAAAATACACCTTTGCGAATGGCCAATAGCGTGGGAGTAATTGACAGTGATTACAGAGGTACTATTCATGCACTATATGAAAACAATGATATTTGCCCTACACTGATTAAAAAAGGCGACAGAATCGCCCAAGGAATCATATTACCAATTCCTAAGATAGAGTTTGAAGAGGTGAAATTATTATCTGGAACAAAACGTGGTCATGGTAGGTTTGGAAGTACTGGAGTATAAAAATGACGGAAGAAGAAATTAAACAAGCAAAAGAGGAACTCAATGAACTCACATTGACGATGGAATACTGGCAAGGTAAACATGATAAGAAGTTCAAGGTGTTAATGGATAAAGCATGGGATTTATTGGTAAAACTAAGACCAGTGATAAGTGAATATGAATATTGGGAACTATATGATTATTATGGTCAAGCAATAACATGGGATTGATTGAATGAAGCTGAAATATTTAAACAAGCAAAACAAAACCCATCTATTGATACTAGCACTAATGGCTAGTGAAACAAGAAACATAAGTGAAAGCCTAAAGTTAGATGGGGCACAAAAGCAAAAGGCATCGACAATTAGCACACATGCCAACACGCTATTTGGTGAAATCATGGAAAGTTTAGATGATAATCAGAGGGCACAAATGTTGCGGTTGATTCGTGATAAAACGATTGAGGTGGTGCCATCTAATGTATTCACTCGTAAAGAAAAAGAGAGTGAAGAAGATGAATGGGTTAGAACATTGGCGCAAAAGGCATTTGAAGCGAACTGTATCAAATGCGAACGAAAAGACCACAATTCATGCGAATTAAAATGTGCATTGATTAATATGTCAGTGCCAATGATCCATGAAGAGACCGAGGATTGTCCTTACCGAGTTCTATATGATGCGGACGGCAATTTCATTAGGGATTAATAATAAAGTGAGGTGATACGTTGACAATACATGAAATGTTAATGAAGATTAAAAATTTAAATAGAGACATAGATTATGTGTATAAACAGCTCCAACAAATGAAATCACAAATAGATGGATTACGAGCCACGGATTATTCAGCATGTCATGTCGACGGCGGAACACCTAGCGACATTGCGGATAGGATTTACAGAATCGAAAAAAGGCGCAAGGAATTGATTGAGTTACAAAAAGAATTATATGATTTTTTAGAAACTATTAATGATGTGCTAGACAGAATGCCAGATCAAACCTATGCTATCGTAATTCGTCAACGGTATTTATTTCACGAAAACTGGCGAGACATCGCTAGCATGATAGGAGTTAGCCGTGAATGGCTAAGAAAAAAAATACATCCTATTGCTGTAAAAAAATTTGAAGAAGAGTTGGCAAGAGTTGGCATAGTTGGCAAAATGAAATGATATAATACTAGTGTAAAGGTTTAACAATCAACCTACTTTCATAAAAATATAAAAACCACAAAAAATGACATCAAATGCTGCGATGTCATTTTTTGTTTAAAGGGACATCATTAGATGTCCTTTTTATCTTAGAAAAGAGGTGAGAATATGACGGATGTACATTGCAACAAAAAACAATGCTTAAATAATTGTAAGGGATGGTGTAAGGCCAAGGCGATACACATTGACGGTATGTGCAAGTCATATGCTCCTGCATCGTCATTGATCAACAAGAAGAATACAAACATAGTGAAGCGGTCGGGACGATACAAACAAGGTCCTAGCGATGTATTGAAATAAGGGTGTCTTTCAAAAAAAGGGGTATGCTTATAAAAATGAGCGAGGGTATTTTTAAAAACTTCTATAACTCTAGGCGTTGGCGACGATGCGCTAAAGCCTATGCCAAATCAAAGCTACATATATGCGAACGGTGTGGGGGATATAAAACAGGCACTAAGGATGATGGCACACGGCAACGATGGGTAGTGCATCATAAAAAGCCAATGGATGCCATGACGATACAAGATGACAATCTTGCTTATGGTTGGGATAACCTTATGTTCTTGTGCATAGAATGCCATAATGCTATACATCATGAGATGGAGACCTACAGCAAGCATGAAGTATTGACTAGTGGCGCTAGGTTACTACGAGCACGCAAGCGTGAGGTTTCATTTGATGAGAATGGCGATGTAATTTTGATAAATGATATTGATAACACTGATGAGAACACCCCCCCATAAAGCAGCCTAAATAATCAAAAACTGCACACCGGGGCCGCAGATTCGTAGAACATACAGGCCTCGCACGTGAGGGGTGTAGTTAACAATAGCAAGAAAGGAGCGTGAGAAGGTTGACAAACGATGAAAAGGCTAAGGCAAAAAAGAAGAGAATATCTGAATATAACAAGATTTTCAAAGATTTATCACTGGAAAAAAAGAAGTTAATAAAAAAAGCCATTGAACAAGCCGTACACATGGAATTTCAACTGGATCAGCTCCAAACAGCACTAGAAAAAGTCGGATTTGTTGAAGAATATCAAAATGGAAATAACCAATATGGCAAAAAAGAAAGCACTGAATCAAAGGCGTATAACCAGTTGATGAAGAACTATACGGCGGTTGTAAAAATTCTACTTGCTGAATTGCCACGTACTACACCAGTTGATGAGGATGACGAATTTAAAGAGTTCTTGAAGCGGGTGAGCAATCGATGAACCCGATTAGAGAATACTACAACGCTATCGTGGATGGTGAGGTAGTCACATCGGATCGAGTGAGACGTGTGTATAAGCATTTAGTAGAAAAGTTAGAGAATCCAGGGCAATACATCTATGATAAAGACCGTGCAGCGCTTGCAGTCGACTTTATAGAAATGTTTTGTAAGCATTCAAAGGGGAAATGGTCGGGTAAGCCTGTTATATTGGAATTATGGCAAAAAGCACTAGTCAGTGCACTGTTTGGTTTTATAGACAAAGATACAAAGCTTCGTGAATACACGGAGCTTATTTTAATTGTGGCTCGTAAAAATGGAAAATCTACGTTATCTGCTGCGATTGGTTTATATTTGCTGATAGCTGATGGTGAAATGGGTGCAGAAATCTATAGCGCTGCTACGAAACGTGACCAAGCCAAAATCATATGGGAAGAATCAGCTAATATGATTAAAAAATCTAAGTCACTAAGTAGGGTATGTAGTATTCGGGTAAATAAAATTATCAGTAGCACCAATGAAGGAAAGTTTATACCACTGTCTTCGGAATCGAATAGCCTTGACGGATTGAACGTACACGGCGCCCTAATTGATGAGTTGCACGCCATCACCGATAAAAATTTATATGATGTTATCGTGGACGGAATGAGTGCCAGGGAACAACCATTGACGGTGATTACATCCACGGCAGGGACGGTGCGTGAAAATATCTACGATATCAAATATGACGAAGCATGCCAAGTAGTCGATGGCTATGATGACCCAGAAGGATACCAAAATGAAAGAATTTTACCAATCGTCTATGAGTTAGACAAACGGAAAGAATGGACTGACCCGAGTTGTTGGCAAAAGGCGAACCCTGGTCTAGGCACTATCAAAAAAATTGAGCAATTGGCAGATAAGGTTAAGACGGCACAGAACAATCCTATCTACGTCACAAACCTTTTGACCAAGGATTTCAACGTTCGGGAAACATCGAGCGAAGTATTCCTTACGTTTGAACAACTTAACAACACAAGCGAATTTGATATATCCATACTAAAACCACGGTACGGCATTGGTGGCATTGACCTATCAGCCACAACAGACCTTACGTGTGCCACTATGCTATTTATGGTACCTAATGATCCTGTGAAGTATGTAAAGCAGATGTATTGGATACCAGAAGAGGTATTTGATAAACGTGTGGCGGAAGATAAAGTACCTTACGATGTATGGTATAAGCGCGGATTCATTCGTAAGTCACCAGGTAACAGAATCGATTACCGATTGATAGTGGATTGGTTCATAGAGCTACAACAAGAAGACGATATTTATTTGTATAAATGTGGCTATGACGGATGGAGCGCTGCGTATTTGGTGGAAGATATGAAAAACAAGTTCGGACGTTCCGTTATGGAAGCGGTTATACAAGGTAAAAAAACGCTTAGCGGGCCCATGAAGGCACTTGGAGCAGAGTTAGAGGGTAATCGTATTAACTACGGTAATAACCCTGTTCTAAAGTGGTGTATGGCCAATGTAGAGATTGATATAGATAGGAATGGAAATATTCAACCAGTCAAATCAATTCATGCAAAGAAACGAATAGATGGTTTCGCATCGCTCTTAAATACCTACGTGCAATATGAACGTTGCCAGGAAGATTACCACAACATCATTTAAAGGAGGTGAGACAATGAATGTTAGAGGGCTATTCAATAAAATATTTGGATACTTTATAGATGAACCAAGGAGACTGCAGAATGCAGAGTTCTTAGATGGATATACGAATGTATTCACACCGTTTCATGGAGTACCATATGATGATGCGACCTTTAGAGATTGTACGGATTCTATCGCAAGACATCTTGGGAAAATGAAATTAAAGCATGTACGCCAAACAGCCCATGGAACAGTTGAAGGAAACGCCACACTAAATTATTTGCTATCTACAAGACCGAATCCGATGATGACGGCTACAGAGTTCTTAGAAAAGGTTGTGGCGCAGTACTACAACTACAATAACGCATTTATTTATATTCAACGTGATATAAATGGAGCAGTACTGGCACTATATCCTGTTGATTTCGGTAGTGTAGAAATAAAAACGGATAGCAACGATGATTTGTACGTAAAATTCCAATTCCTGAACGGGAAAAGTATTACTGTACGATATGATGCGGTCATCCACATCAAGCGACATTTTTCTACACATCAATTATTCGGTGAAGATAATTCCAAGGCGATTAAGGAAGACTTAGACATGCTCCATGCGGTCAAGTCATCTATCATCAATTCTGTAAAGAATGGTAGTGCCCTTCGAGGAATTATCAACTTTGAAGGCACGTTGCGTGAAGATGATCAAGAAAAAGCATGGAAGCGGTTCACGGAAACCTATGCCAGTAGCAAGAATGGGTCGGGTATTGCCACATTAGACAATAAGGCGAGCTTTCAACAGCTAACAACAACTATTAGCACGTTTAATAAAGGTCAAATGGACTTCGCAAGGGATACAGTATATAAGCATTTTGGTATCAACGAAAAGATTATAACTGGAAACTACACCGAAGACGAATATATTGCATTCTATGAATCTGTATTAGAGCCAATCGCAATTAAGCTGACACAAGAATTTACAGAAAAGCTATTTACGAGCCGAGAAAAAGGTCATGGAAATGAAATCATTATGGAAAGCAATCGACTTTCCTACATGAGTGTTGCTAGTCGTATCAAGGTATGCGAAACATTGCTGCCTACTGGAGCTATTACAGTCAATGAAATTCGTGAAATTTTTGGTTATGAAGGAGTTGAAGGTGGAGACGATAGGCTAGTAAGCTTAAACTTCACAAAATACTCTGATTTAACACAGTATCAATTAGATGATGAGAAGGGAGGTGAAGGGAATGAAAAAGGGAAAAGAGTACCGCACGATGGAGATACGAGCAATGCTATTGGAAGCGTCGGAGGAAACTCAAACAAGAATGATTGAGGGATATGCTGCTGTATTCGAAGAAGAAACCATTATGTATGTTTCTGATTATAGTGGCTATACGTACAAAGAAGTCATTGCACGTGGAGCCTTTGATAATACTGACTTTACACATTGTGTATTGAATTATAATCATGGTGGGATGATGATGGCTAGAACGCAAAGTGGTACATTACGACTTGCTACAGATAGTAGAGGGTTGAAAGTGGAAGCGGATATGGCCAATACATCAAATGGGAATGATGTATATGAGCTTATCAAGCGTGGAGATTTATCGAAAATGTCATTTGCATTTACAGTGGCAAAGGAATCAGAAACGGTGGATAGGGAAAATAAAATATACACAAGATACATAGAACAAGTAGACCGTGTATATGATGTATCTATTGTAGATAACCCAGCCTATGAGGGAACCACTGTTGCATCTCGAGATCGGGGCGCACGTGATTGGGCTCATGAAAAGGAACAACGAAAACGATTGTTATTGAAGTTAAGAACTATGTAGAAAGGAACTATTATGAATAGATTAAAAGCTATTTTACAACGCAAAAAAGAAATTCGTGCATTATTAGAAGATACAGAGCAACGCAACTTGGATCTCGATGCATTAGAAAAAGAATTAGGCGAATTGGAGCAAGAAGAAACAGAAATTCGTCGCCGTGTAGAAATTTTAGAGAAAGCACCAAAAGGAACAAAAGAAGTAGAAAAACCAAAACAAGAAGAGCGTGAAGCGGTAGATATCTATGATTCTGTAGAGTATCGAAATGCATTCATGAACTATGTGGTGAAAGGCACACCAATTCCACAAGAATACCGTGCCAATCAAAACACATTAACTACAGATATTGGTGCCGTAATTCCTCCAACAACATTGAATAAAATCATTGAGAAGATGGAAAGCGTAGGCATGGTATTACCATTGGTAACGAATACATCCTTTAAATCTGGTTTAGCCATCCCTACATCTAATGTAGTGCCAGTAGCAACCTGGGTAAACGAAGGTCAAGGTTCTGACCGCCAAAAGCAAGCACCAGTAGGCAATGTAACATTCAGTCATTTCAAATTGCAATGCCGTGTATCCGTCTCCTTGGAAACATCTGTAATGGCATTATCTGCTTTTGAATCTATGTTGACGGCGAACATCGCAAAAGCAATGGTAAAATCCATCGAAACAGCCATCATTAATGGTACTGGTACAGGTCAACCTACAGGCATTTTAAAAGAAGCTGCTGAAGGTGTAAAAATCGATGTGAAAGCCTTTGATTATGCTACTTTGGTAAAAGCTGAAGCGGAATTACCTGTAGAGTACGAGCAAGGTACTATTTGGGTAATGTCCAAGAAAACATTCATGGAAATTGCTGCAATGGTTGATACAACAGGTCAACCGATTGCACGTACTAACTTTGGCATCGGTGGCAAGGTAGAACGTACTATCTTGGGACGTACTGTATTACTAGTACCGTACTTGAAAAACTTTGATGTAGCGCAAGCTGGAGACATCGTAGCGTTCATGTTCCGTTTTGAAGATTATGTGTTGAATACAAACTATCAAGTAGGCATTAAAACATATGAAGACAATGAAACGGACGATATCGTACGTAAATCTACAATGATTTGCGATGGTAAACCAGTTCAGTATCATTCTTTAGTTAAGTTAGCTAAGAAAGGCTAGGTCTTTAGATGGTTATTCTTGAAGATTTAAAATTGTTCTTGCGAATTGATGAAGACATCACAGACGATGACCAATATTTGGAAGAGTCAATTATCGCAGCGACAATTTACATTGAACAAATGACAGGAAAACCATATAAGAATGATCCATTGTACGATAGAGCCATCACATATATGGTGGCTCATTGGTACGAAAACCGAGATATTAACTCCACAAAAACTTTCGTACATGATTTGCCATACACATTAACACCTATTATTCAACACATTGCACTTTCACAAGCCTATTTGACGGCTAAGGAAATGGAAGATGTTAAGAAACAGACAGATGAGGTGAATACTCATGCTTAATATGGATGGAATTGGACGATTAAATAAGCAAGTAGATGTATTTCAATATAAAGACGAAAAAAAGGATGGTATTACTAAACAAGTGTTAGTAAGAGCCATCCCTAATCGTATATGGGCAAGAATTGAACCATTACGTGGACGTCAATATATGGAAGTGTATAAAGAAAAGCTAGAAGAAGTCCATAAAATCACAATACGATATCGTAAAGGGATTACGGCAGGGATGTTGATCAAGTACCAAGACACAACATACAAAGTCAATACAGTGGTAGACCCTTATATGGGTCATGTAAAACTGGAGTTGATGTGCAGTATTCATACGGCAGGTAAGAAGAAATGAAGATAGAAGAGTTTATCTCTAAAATGGATTCTTTCATCAAGGAATATCCAGAAGAATCGAAGAAAGCCTTGCGTAAAGAAGCGAATGCTATGCGAAAGGAATTAGTAGATGCATCACCAGTAGGGCGTGGCAAGAAAAAGAAAATCTCTAAAAGTTGGAAAATGAGCATGAAAGGCTCAACTGATACAACTCAAGAAGCAACTATACGAAATACATCGCCGCACTATCATTTGGTAGAGCGTGGTCATGTCATGCGCCACCCATCTGGCAAGGTATTAGGATATAAGCAAGGAACATATTTCTTCAAAAATACAATAGATAAAAGGAAAGATAGTTTCACAGAGAATATTGCCGAAAACCTATTTAAGCAATTGAAAGGAAAGTTATAATGGCTAAACGAGTATCACAAGTAAAATTGTGGAAACGTATAGCAAATATGATAGGGGATGAGTTTGATACCAAAGTGTATTCCGATGAAGTAAGAGAAGAGTTTGAAAAACCATGTTTTTTCATAAAATCTCTTATGCACTCACAATTACAGAATAAATTCTACATCAAACGAAATCTATCAATCATATGCACGTACTTTTCTGATGAAGATAACAAAAACGAAGACCACTATCTGGAGATGACTGACCGATTCTTACTGTTATTTCAACGAGGAATACATATAGAGGATAGGTATTTTGATGTTACAGACATCCATGGGGATAGAATTGGTGAAGATGACGACATCATGCAATTCACAATTGAAATTTCGTACATGGATACAACTGGAGTTCTTGAAGAAAAAGCAGAGAACGGGGAATCCATGGATACAGTTCAAGTTAGATATGAAGTAGAAACTGAGGAGGGAAAAAATGGCAAAATTAGGAATGCCTAGTGTAGTTGTCAAATTTGTGGAAGCGGGAATTGAGGCAATCCAACGTTCACAACGTGGTATTGTTGGATTAATTCTTGAAGATACAAAAATAGCAATCACTAAACTAGGACAAAAAACAGATGAACATGAAGCATTGAAGAATCCATTCACTGTATACACAGTGGATGATATTCCATCTGAATTAAGTGAAAAGAACAAAGATTATATTTTGAAAGCGTTAAAAGGGTACAATAAACCACCATTGAAAATTGTTGTATATATGATGGAAACTGCACAAGGTGGTGGCGCAGACAAATTCCAAGATCCATTAAAAGCAATGCTTACGGAACGATTCGATTATTTGGCAATTCCAACAATCGAAACGGCTCAGTTAGAATACTTAGGAACATGGGTTAAAACAGCACGAGAAAATAAATTTAAAAAGGTTAAAGTAGTATTGCCTAATCACCCTGGAGACTATGAGGGGGTCGTAAACTTTGCTAACACAAAAGTAGTGACAGCTGATAGAGAATATAAGCCAGCAGAGTATACTGCACGCATTGCAGGTTTAATTGCTGGAACCAATATGACACAATCCGCAACATATGCACCATTGAATGAAGTCATTGATTGCGATCGTTATACACAAGACGAAATGAATCAAATGGTAAATGAAGGAAAATTCTTCATTTGGTTTGATGGTGAAAAGTTCAAAATGAGCCGTGCCGTTAACTCATTAGTAACAACGAGCCAAGGCAAATTGGAAGGATTCCAAACGATGAAAATCGTTGACATCATGGACATGATGTACGACGACATCAAAAAGACGGCAGAAGATTCTTATATTGGTAAATATACGAATGACTATGAGAACAAGTGCTTATTGATTTCAGCCATTATGGGATATTTTAAGCAATTGGAAAACGAACGATTACTTCAAAAAGGATACAGTACATGCGAAATCGATACGGAAGCAGTCAGAACATATCAACTATCTCATGGATTGTATACTAAAGAAGAATTGGCTAAGATGTCCGATGAAGAAGTCAAACGCTTGGATACGAAAAAAATTGTATTCTTGAAAGCAAAAGTACGACCATTAGATGCAATGGAAGACATCCAATTGCCTATTTCTATTTAATAAGGAGGGACTATGAAGAATTTTGCACCACAACAGGTCATGACAGGGTCACACGGTCAAGTATGGATTGATGGTGACCTCGTTGCAGAAGTCACAGCCTTTAAAGCTGTCACTAAATTAAAAAAAGAGGAAGTTAAAAAGGCAAAAACCATGTCAACACAGTACAAATATGTAGGTTACGAGGGGAGTGGCAATATCACTATGAACAAAGTATCCTCATTATTAATTAAAAAATGTGCTGATAACATCAAGAAGGGTCGTGCTACGGTATGTCATGTGGTGGCACAATTGGATGACCCTGATGCGGTGGGCGTAGAAACTATTAGCATCTATGATGTGACATTTGACTCCCTCACATTGGCGAACTGGAAAGTAGGAAGTATTATTGAGGAATCCGCAGATTTCACATTCACAGATTTTGATATTATAGATGTAGCATAAGGAGAATAGAAGATGAGTTTATTAGAAAAATTGTTATCTGCAGATATTGGAATTATTACAACTGAATCTAAAGCAGAATTAGAGGTGCCACGTTTAACACAATTATTGGGCGAGCCATTTGTAGTAGAATTAAAAGAATTACCATTCCAACAAATTGAGGAAGCACGTAATTTTGCGACTACTGGTAAGGGAAAACATAAAGTGGTAGATAATGGAGAGTTCACATGTATCGTATTATCTAAAACTATTGTGACACCAGATTTAGGTGACCGTGATTTACACCAAAAATTTGGAGTTACCAATAAGTTAGACTGCATCAAAAAGTTATTCAAGCCAGGCGAGATTGACTTATTAGCAACAAAAGTATTTGAGTTATCTGGCTACAGCGATGAAGCGGTTAAGGATATTGTTGAAGAAGCAAAAAACGAATAACATCCGATGGTGATATGAACTTGGCATTTTATTTATTTGCCAATCATCATATGAAACCGTCGGATGTATTTAAAATGGGGCATGGAGAAAAAACAATTCTTCGTGCCTTTGTTGATGAAGAAATCCGATTATACGAGGAGGCACGGAAACAAAATGAGTAAAGTAATAGATTTAGTCATGCGCCTGCAAGACGGTGTAACATCCGTGCTTTCAGGTATTAATGCTCGTATGCAAGATACGGCAGTCGCTGCTAACAGCGCAGGTAGACGTGTACAAAAAGTCGGAGAAGGTATTACAGGCATTGGAGATAAGCTAATGCCTGTAAGTGCTGCTATTGTTGGTGCTGGAGCTGCTGCAGTTCATGCATTTGTAGGATTTGACAGCGCCGTTACATCGGCAGGTGCAAAGGCAGGTGCTACCGCAGAAGAAGTAGAGCGCTTGCGTGATGTTGCAAAAGGGTTAGGTGCTGACTTCCCAATTAGTGCAACAGAGGCGGCAGTTGCTATGGATGGATTAGCTGCTAGCGGTATGAATGCCAATCAAATTATGGGAACTCTACCGTCAATCGTGGAGGCCTCAGTAGCTTCGGGAGAATCATTAGAAGTAACATCTAATGTAGTTGCTGGAGCATTGAATACGTGGGGGCTAATGACTGGCAATGTGGCAGAGAACTCACAACGAATGGCTGACGTTATTCAGATGGCGGCGAACAAGTCAAAGCTTGGCATGGCAGATTTTGGAGTGGCCATGCAATATGCAGGTGCTCCAGCGGCTGCACTAGGTATCCAAGTAGAAGAACTTGCCACATCTATGGCGATTATGTCGAATAATAACATAGAAGCGAGTACAAGTGGTCGTGCCTTACGGATGATGTTAAGCAGATTAGTAGACCCACCAAAAGAAGCAAGCGAAGCACTCGCTAAGCTGGGTGTAAATGCAGTAGATAGTAGCGGTAAGTTTGTAGGTCTTGGAAATGTATATGATCAATTGCGTTCGAAGATGCAAGGGCTAACAGAGGCAGAGAAATTTAAACTAGCTGGAGATATTGCTGGTACAGAATCTGCATCCGCACTGTTAGCCGTATTAAATACTAGTACGGAAGATTATAATGAGTTGCGTCAAGCGATGGATGACGCTAGCGGTTCATCTAAAAAGCAAGCTGATTTAATGAAACAAACCCTGTTAGGGACATTTAAGGACTTAGCTAGTAAGGTGGAAGCATTAGGCATTTCATTTGCTGAGGTACTACAGCCTAAGATTAAAAGTGTATCCAATTCCTTGGGCGCATTAGCTACATGGTTTAAAAATTTAAATCCAGCGGTAAAAGATATGATTGTCAATATTGGACTAAGCGTTGTAGGATTTACGGCACTTACAAAGATATTGGGACCAGCCGTGAGCGGTATAGGAAGTCTAATGCGAGTGTATGCAGATATTGGCAAGGTGTTAGCGGGTTCACCGATTCAAAACAAACTGTTAGAGGTCTCCATTCACGGTATCATTAAGGCGTACAACCTATTAGGAAGTGTTGCAGGAAGAGTAATTCCATGGATTGCTAGATTATTACCAATGGCATTTACAGGTCCCGTAGGATTGGCAGTCGGTGCTATTGCATTGATTGGTATTGCAATTTGGAAGAACTGGGATACAGTAAGACCAGTATTAGAATCATTCGGTAGAGGGTTCATGGGGTTGGCTAGATATGTAGGAGATGTAGTCGCTAAAATATGGACACACCTACAACCATTCGTTACTAAGCTAACCGAAACATTTGGTAAAGGCATAGACCGACTTATGGCATCTTTACAAAGAATCGGAAAAGTATTGTCCCCCGTGTTAGATTTCATCATGTATACGGTAGGTGCCATTGCTGCCGTAATTATTGGCGGTCCATTAGCTGTGGCCATAGGACATTTAGTGATTGGGTTTAATCTTGCCGTTGCGGCGATTGAAGGAATCCTTACAGGGTTAGTGGTTGCCATTACAGGCATTATAGACGGGATTTCACAAATATTGAGTGGAATCATCGACTTTATCACAGGAGTATTTACTGGTAATTGGGCATTAGCATGGAGCGGAGTTGTAGGAGTATTTTCAGGAATTATTACAGGAATCACAGGTATTTTAGATGGAGTAATTGAAGGAATTAGAGCTTCTATCAATAGTTTAATTTCATCTATCAACGGCATTTCATTCACAACACCAGATTGGATTCCTGGAATTGGTGGAAAATCATTTGGACCATTAAACATTCCACTATTATATAGTGGTACAGACAATTGGGGTGGTGGTCCCGCCATGGTCCACGATAGAGGTGCAGAAATTATCAACTTGCCTAGTGGATCACAAGTCATTCCACATGCACAATCATTACGCAGTGCGTATGATCAGGGGAAACGAAGTGGAAATGGTGGAGGTGGTGGATTACAACTCACCATCCAAAACTTGAATGTACGTAACGATGGTAAAAGTGTAGAAGAATTGGCCAAAGAAATTATGGAGCATATTCATTATGAAATGTCGATTCGGTCGATTAACAAAATGGAAGGAGCCGTATAATGTCATTTTTTGATACAGTCCTATCCTTTTTTGGTGGTAAAGAACTCCCACAAGGTTGTACATTCACTCTATCATGTGCAGGAGAAAAGGTAGTCATGCCAGTGACCCCAGAGTCATTTAAAGCAGGCATTACATACAAGAATAGCACAATAGAAATCAATGCCATTGGTGAAATCAATATGATAGGTAATAGAGGCCTTGAGGTTATTTCATTTGATGGTTTTTTTCCTGCACAAAAATATGAATGGTCAGAAACAAATGATACGATGCCTTACAATTTAGTGAGGAAAATTAAACGATTTGCAACTATGAAAAGGCCGTGTAAGATAGTTATCTCTAACACGGCTATTTCAATGCCGTGCACAATAGAATCATTTAATTATGATGAACATGATGGAACAAGTGATGTGTACTATAGTATTTCCTTGAAAGAATACAGATATGTAAGGCCTACATCCGAAGTAAAGAATGACACAACAGGCTTGTACAGTCGCATCGCAGAAGCGCCAGAAGAAAAAGACGTGGTTGCTTATGAAGGAAATCACCTACTTGATACAGCAAATAAAATGGTATCAAAAGTGATGCCAATTGCAGAACAAGGGCAGAAGGCTATTAAAGCCTATAAAGCTATGGTAAAAAGTGGAGTAAATCCAATCAATGCCGCCATAAAAGTTAGTAAAAGAAGCGCAACAATTAAAGGAAAGGTAATACCATTATGAACACCTTAATTGAGCACATTACATATGATGGCCACACGCATGATATGACCCATTTAGTAGAGTCTTTCACCTGGTCGGGAAGTCAAGAGGAAGCAGCACGAAAAGTTGAATTGACTTATGCATATAATCCTAAAGACTTGAGTTTCTACAATCATCAAATACATCTTGGCGATAAGATTGCAATCACAGTGGATGATCATAAAATATTTGAAGGTAGAATATTCTTTAGAAAACGAGATACAAATGCATTCACAATGGCTATCACTGCATACGACCCAATGATCTACTTAGCAAAGTCAAAGGTGTATTTAGTATTTAACCAGGTAAAGGCAGTCGATGCATTCAGACGACTATCTGCAGAAGTAGAAATTCCATTTACAGCATTACCTAACATAGGGACAGTCGTAAATTTTGTGGCAGATGGCAAAAGCTGTACCGAAGTCATGAAAATGTTATATGACAATATCAAGGCAGATACAAAGAAAGATTTTATGGCTGTGCACTTACTAGATGGCATACATTTAGTAGAAAAAGGAACATTGATAGATGGATTTATTGCCAGCGATTCTTACAACGTAATAAACTCATCACATTCAGAATCAATTGAAGATATTGTGAATCGTGTAAAAACCGTTAATGAATCTGGAAATGTAATATCCACAGAAAGTGATGCGGAATCCATTAAAAGATACGGAATTTTCCAGGACATATATAAGCAACAACCAAAACCAAAAGGGAAAACAGTTAGTAATGTTTCTATGGCCAAGACAAAACCAAAGGGCGTAAAAAATGATTCTAGCATATCAGCACTAGGGAATATTCAGTGCATTTCAGGATATTCCATTATGGTAGAAGAAGAACAGCTACGAGGAAAGTTCTACATTAAAAGCGACACACATAGATTTCAAGGAAATATACACACTATGGATTTAACATTGGAATATATAGAAGAACAAGGGGGTGGCAATACAAATGGCAAGCAAAAACAATGATCCTTATTTAGGGGTGATTGACTTGATGCACAATATTGGTGGTACAGCTGGAAGACAAGCTATGCCAGGAATAGGAACCATCGTATCACCGCCACCTAACTTAGTTGTTGCTTATAATGGAATGGAATTGAATAAGTCGTTCTTATGGGTAGATGAGTATTGGTTGCAAGGTCATTATAGAGAATCTAAAGGACATATTATAAGCGAAACACAACCACGTGCAGGTGGAGTAGGTGCTGCTGAATACCAAAGCCACACGCATGATATTCATAATGATTATACGAAAACAAGGATTATGACTGATACATGGCATGCAGGCGATAAGGTTATGTTGATCCCCATTGTAGGAGATGATAACTCTACAGCAGAACAATACTTTGTATATGGTAAATGCAGGAGGTTGGACGGCAATGGCTAATCCATTTATTAAAGGTGGTACTGTTGCCACGGCAGATATTCAACGAAACTTACCATTATGTAAGGAATATGCTTGGGATTTCGCCAGAGATAATTTTATCTATGGAAAAGATAAACAGCCCAAAATTGTAACAGGAAATAAGGCGATTGAAATATGGGTGTGGAAAACTCTTAGAGTAGAACGATATAGATTTAGAGCATACTTTGATGACTATGGTATTGAGCTAGAACGATTCATAGGGAAAGTTACGAATGATTCTATCAGCCACTTTGACTTATTTGAATACGTGAAGGAAGCATTGTTGGTAAATCCTTATATTATCGAAGTAGAAGAAGTTGATTTCACGCAAGAACATAAGCAAGTAGTGTTACATATAGCATTACAAACCATATATGGTCATATAACGATTGGAGTGGAGGTATAATGTTTGAAATACAAACTAGACAAGATGTATTAAAAAGATTACTTCAAGATTTTAAAACAATTGATACAAATGGCATGTCAACGCATGAGGGAACATTCGCATTTGATACATTAAGTGCCAATGCTGTAGAGTTTGAAAAGAGTTACGCAGAAATGCAATTAATACTGGATGCAGCATTTCCACAAACATCGTGGGGGCAGTATCTAACCATGCATGCAGAAGCACATGGAGTAATTAGGAAGAAGGCTACAAAGTCAAAAGCAGTAGTTAAGCTAACAGGTGTGGCAGGAACTATAGTGCCTAAAGGTGTAACAGTAGGCACGGCAGAAGGCAAATTATTTCAAACTATTGAAACGGTAACAATTGGAAATACTGGTGATGCAATAGCAAATGTAGAATCCGAAGAAATTGGTAAAGATAGTAATGTGAATGCTAATACAATTACGGAGATTATTACAAACGTTGATGGATTAAAGTCAGTAATAAACGAAGAAGTAAGCTATGATGGATTCGATGAAGAAAACGATACGGATTTACTACAACGCTTGCTATTCAAAGTACGACAGCCAGCCACCAGCGGTAATGTATACCATTACATGCAATGGGCTCAATCCGTCAACGGTGTAGGGCAAGTAAAAGTATTACCACTATGGAATGGTGCTGGAACGGTTAAGGTGCTACTAGTAGATGTGAATAACGAATCTGCAAATACATCGTTATTAGATCGAGTAAAAGCAGTCATTGCAAAAGAAGCGCCAATTGGTGCTACGGTAACAGTGACTACACCAACGATTATGAATGTAAACATCTCATTTAGGGTAACAAAAGGACAAGCTAACAATGAAGCGGTCAAACGAATACTGAATGAAGAGTTTAAACGCCAAACATTTAGTATGAACTACATTTCCTATGCCAATATAGGGAAAGCATTATTGGCCAATGCAGAAACAGGGATTATTGATTATTCCGACTTACGAGTGAATGGTGGCACAACTAATATCACAATTACAGATGATCAACTCCCACGAGTCAATGAGGTGACAATCAATGGATAATTTTATTCGTTGGAAGACGGTAGATATACTTAAGTATCTACCGTTTTTTATTACAAAAGATGAATTGTTCAAAACAACAAATGATGCGGACAGTCGTGAGCATGAAAGAATTAGGGTTAAATTGTTGAAAATATTGGCTCAACTCAACATACAGAATGCAACTGACGGTATAAAGTTATGGGATACATTCATCGGAATTGACACATCTGCAGATGGTATTGATGTAAGAAGAGCGAGAATCATAGAACGATTGAATCATAATTCTAGTAGCACTAAAGAATTTCTTGAATATATTGCCAATCAATACATTTCAGATGAATCCGCAAGAATATCTTTATTCAATGAGCATTATGCGATGGACCTTGAATTTAATAAGGAAATGTGTTTTGATTTAGCGAAAATGAAAGAAGCGATTGATACATACAAGCCAGCACACATTGCTTATAGAACAATTGAAGTATCAAGCTTATCACATGATATTCAAATAGGTATATTTCCTTGCATTTCGGAAAGCACATATATTGGCTTTGACTCATCACTTAGCAATGAAGTGATTTCGTTAGAATTAAAAACAGTGAATGCATTGGCGATCACTGAAAATACGGTTATTAGTTAAAGGAGGTAATCATGGCACAGTTTCCAGGGTTGCGACTAACACAGCAAGGCAACCAAATGATTATACGATCTACTAGCGGTAGAGAAAGTGACCAATTGATCGTTACTAAGGCAATATTAGGCGATGGCAATTTAACATCATCCATTGAAGGAATGACAAATATTGTTAGCCCAAAATTGAATGTAAGCCTTACAAATATGTCAAACGGCGAAAATGGTACAAGAGTATTCAAATTTGAATTTGACAATAAAACCGTGAATACTGGATTTTACTGGCGTGAAGTTGGCGTGTATGCAAAAAATGGACAAAATGGCCAAGAAAAGCTAATTGCATATTCCAATGCTAGCGGATTAACATCATATATTCCAGATAAAAATAGTCCGATTCCGATGCAATCGTTACAAGTTGCAATAGCAGTTGGCGATTCCACGAATGTAGCAGCACAAATCGATTTAGGAGTATCAGTTTCTAGGGCTGATGTGGAAACTCTAATTAATACACACAAGGCAGATGCTAATGCTCACGGATTGGAGAAGTACGCAGGAGGCACAACCATTCCAAGTAACATTCGTAATTGGAACGACCTTACTAAGCCTGGCATCTACGAGTGCAACGCAGGTGTTCTTGGTTGGAGCAATGCACCATCATCCAGTAAAATCTATCCATACGGGCAGATTCACGTTACGAAAACAGAGGGTAACGTCATCACACAAACGTTTTACTCGCATGGTCAAGGTAAAGCGATTAAGCAGGCCAGCCGTACGTTCTATGTTGCCTGGGGAGCATGGCAATACTTTGGAGATTGGGAAAATACGATTACAGGTATTGCCAAACATAACGAGGGAATTAATGTCACAAAAGGTGATGCAACGGAACTGATTAAACTGATTACAAACAACAAGTCCGATTCTAACACCTTGTTGGCGCCTACATTGTCGGTTGTAAAATCATTGATTGGTGACGTGAATATAGACGTTCCTAGCATTCTGAAATCTAAAGGAGTTCGCTACGATTTTAGTAACGAAAATGCCTGGTACATCTGCTTTGGCGAAGCTTTTGGCGGTTTAATTATCCAAGGGGGAACTACTGCTAGTATTTACGATACTAAAGTAGATATTAATTATCCGATTTCCTTTAAGAGTAAAGTTTTATGGGGCGGTGTTACGATTGATCATAGTGGTATATCTAGTGGCGGGCTAGCAGCATATTTCCAAAGTGCCGATCTTAAAAGAGGGAAAGTTACATCGGATGCTATCAGCGATGCCTTTACAGCGGATATTAAATATATCGTAATCGGATATTAGTCTCCAAGGGGGAAAACGCCAAGAAAGAAACGAGGATTTAGTAACATTTCCTATTGCATTCTCTCATAAAATTTTAGGCATCCAATTGACAAAAGGGTGGGGCGTTAATGCTCCAAGTTACAAAAACGCCACATTGACTAATTTCACCATGTATTCCCACGACAATAGAAATTATCTAACTACATGGCTAGCTTACGGAAGTTAAATTCCTATCGCAATCCAGCAACCATTATTGCGAGATTTAGGATAATTAGTGTTGTTGCTTCCGCTTACAATCTTAAAATTGCTTGTTGTGATAGACTTTGGCCGCGCCATCATTTCGTGCCATGCCGTTGGCTCATCTAACATCATAGGCAGTACAGCCAATACTTTAGTGAATCTAATGGAATATGTAATATTTGCAGTTTCAGGAATGAATTTTCCCCCTTGGTGATTACTTACCAATGGCAATCCACTGTAACTTGGAAACGCCATTTTGTGCAGTTTGGTATTTAAACTTCGTTAAACTGATTACAGAAATTGCGCTTGTTGTCCATTCGTCTCGATCAAGAGTTTCAGCCGTATTTGTAGCTGTAACAATTGGCGTTCTTGTAAATGTTATAGGGAAATTAATAAAATCATCAAATATCCTGGAGGATACTTCAACATTAGCTTTTCCCCCTTGGTTATTTGCCAATTGCAATCCAATGGAGTTTTGGAAGATTTGCATCATCGCTACTTACTGTAAAGCTTGTTGTTGTTAATTCAGTAACAAGTGGGTAATGCTTATACGTATTAACCCAAGTCTTGCCAAGAGAGTTTACAAGGATGCTAAATACCGTTTTAAATGACAAAGGAAACGATTTTGTTGATCCTCGTGTAGATGTTACATTCTGTAATATTCCCCCTTGGTCATTTCAACGCCCTAATTGCCTTACGCAATTGATCGAGTGACTTATGGGTGTACACGCCATCTGTTACATTACTGCTAGCATGACCAAGCAGTAAGCGCTTAGCATTGTAGTTGGCACCTTCATTATCCAAACGTGTAGCGAAGGTGTGACGGCAGTCATGGGTGGTGTGTTTCGCATTAATAGCATGTATTGCCTTATTAAACTCACGGCTAAGTGATGAATAGGTACGGCATTCATGAATGACGTAGATCGCATCAAGCCTATTTGCGATGATAGGCCATATTCGATCGTGGATTGGAATCGTGCGGATACCTGATTTCGTCTTAGCCGATGTAATGCGGAGCGTACGTTGCTTGCGATTAACATCACGAGCCTTGAGGTTGATTAATTCCGATGCACGCATACCTGTATATAAAAGAATCAGCGGAATGTCATGCAGTGGTGATTCTAACCGCCATAAGCGGTTGATTGCTTGAGTAGTGAATGGCTTATGCGGTCGTACTGGTTTGTTATTCCCTAGATTTAGGAATTTGGCATAGTTGGTGGTGCACCATCCATTGATTATTGAATAGTCATATAGTTGACTAATAAGAGTTCGAACTTTCTTACAAGAACTGTAAGAAAGACCGCCATTAAGCATATTGTCAATAATTGACTGCAATTGTAAATATGTGATGTCGCTCATGGAAACATCGTGAATGCTCACTAGGTGCGCAAAGGCAGAACCGTAGTTGTTAAGGGTGTTAGTGCTTACACTCTTAGCGTGCGATGGTAGCCACATTTCATAGACATTAGTAAGGGTTGGGGACTGGCGAATTTGTTGGAGTGCATCCACCGCTTCATCGTAGGTGGCATAATAGCCAACTACAGAATAAACAACATAAGGGCGCTTAGTTGCGCCCTTTAATTTTTGAATTAATTTCATTTTGATTACCTCGTTGAAAGGAGAATAAAGAAATGGAAAATCAATATGTATTTATTTTAAATGAAAAAGGTGAGCGAATCACGTCTCTATTAATTGGCGTGCATGGAGAGACAGAGGAGGAATGTCTCGAACTTGCTAAACGAGATTATCCAAATCATACGTATGTCACTGGTGGGGATGAAATGCAATCGCAGTTTGTCGATTACAAATGCTACATCGATGGAAAATTTGTTGATTACGTGCCAGAAGTCATTGAGCCAACAAAAAAAGAAAAAATTGAAGCCTTGAAGAAAGAGGCGGAGGCTGAACGTGAAAAGCTGAAAGAAGTATTCTTGACTAAGCAAATGAAAGGCTTACCCACTGACGACATCAAGGCGCAATTCAAACAAATTGACATTGACTTAATCAAGAAGATTAAAGAATTGAAATAGGAGGTATTGGCGATGCAAGATAAATATTGTGAATGGTGCGGAAGTGTACTTTTAGAAAACGGTCGTTGCCCTGTAGAAGATTGCGTGCAAAATGTGCTGCTAGATGCATTACATGATGCAGAGCAAGAAGAAGGTAAGAAAGATGACAATTCAAACACATAATATTTTAATGGAGCAGGGCGTTCCTTGCTCCTTCTTACTTGAATATAACAAAGAAGTTAAAGCAGAGGATCTATTCGCTGTAGTGCGGGTAGATACTAACGATGAGAAATTCGTGGCGAAGTTCAATATCACCAAGGTAGAGAATGTAAGCGAGGATGCAGTAAGTACATTCAAACTCACTTTAGGAGGAGACATTCCGCAGGGGCGACACGTCTATGATGTTTTTGTGTATGATCAAAATAACAAGCCTAAATATAAAATTTTAAAAGGTCACATCTTAGTTAAAGGTAGCGTATCAGATAGGGGGCGATTGAATGGATGACGTAGTGCGCATTATTGATAGTGAAGAGCACGATGTCGTTAGGGTCGCTGACTATTCGGGAACAGGGGGCATTGGTCCACGTGGACCTAAAGGTGATAAAGGCGACAAAGGTGAGCAAGGACCCCAAGGCATTCAAGGTGAACGTGGTCCAGAAGGTCCGATAGGTCCAGTAGGACCTAAAGGAGCCACAGGGGAGCGAGGCCCTAAGGGTGATGATGGTCAGCAAGGCCCACAAGGGCTAATTGGATTAACAGGCCCTAAAGGCGAACAAGGTGATGTAGGTCCGAGAGGTCCACAAGGATTAGAAGGACAGCAAGGCCCTAGAGGGTTGCAAGGCATTCAAGGTGACGTGGGCCCAAGAGGGCCACAGGGAGAGCAAGGACCGCCAGGTGCAGTAGGACCTATTGGGCCACAAGGATTACAAGGCGCTCAAGGTCCACCAGGTCCTAAAGGTGATGTAGGCCCTCAAGGTCCACCTGGTCCAGTAGGTGCCAATAGTGCGCCTCAAACTCTATCTTATACTAATGGTCAATTAAGTATTAGCGGTGGCAATACTATTACAATTCCGACCACATCGACCACATCAAGTGGTGGTAGTGCTGTAGAACCTACTACGCAAAAGAAGTATACATACAAAACTCCTAAGGGAGCTTCTTGGATGAATGGTGAAAGTCATTTCCTATTTACGAGGATTGGAAATACCGTTGTTGTCGGAGCTAAAGGTGACTCATGGGCTAGTATTTCCATAACCCCGCCAAATGACCAAAATTTCGCTAAATTGCCGAAGCGTGAGTCAGATGTAAATGGTCATGGAGGCACATGGTTACTTGTGCAAAAACCCAATGCTAGCGGGACATCTTTCCAAGGACATCAAATTATCCCGCAAGGGTTTACACCGATAGGGTCAGTATATGCAGATATTGTTGATGATAACGGAATGCGAATAGGTTCCGTTATGTTTGGAGACAGTGATAATCTGAGGTTAATTCGTTTCCATTTTGAAGGAAAAGGAACACAGGCAAGGAACGCAATCCCTACACGGATATTGCGTTTGGGTGTTTGTACGTGGGTGACTGAGGACGATCCGCCAACGAAAGAAATCAACGACCCATTTCAAGGACAATTAACTATTTCGACGATTAAGAAAGGCTAAAGAATGAACTATGGATTACTTGAAATTGTAACGCTGATAAGCGGCGTATTTGCCATCGCCAAGATGGTGGTTTGGTTGTATGATTCAAAAGTATCAACCGAACGAGAAATGGAACTCCAAAAGGTCAAGAATGATTTCCTACTCAAGCAAGACGAACTCCAAAAACGGCTTGAAATCCAAGGAGCGATGGCGGAAAACACCGTGAAGATGAATACTCAAGCCATGCAACACTTGACGAAAAGCATTAGCGACCTAAAGGAAACGATTAAGGATACGCAAGAGCAAATGGTATTTTTGACAAAGGAACAAGCAACGTTAAAGGCATCCGTGAAATCAGCACATTACAGAATCGACGAATTAAGAGAGCGAGGATGCGACAATAGAGTTAAACGAAATTGTAATGATTAATAAGGCAAAAGATGTAGTGAGAAATATCCCAAGAATGGCTTTATATGAACGTGGCCAACATATGAGATTGGAGATTTTATGATTAAAGAAGAGTTAATTAATAAGGCTAAAGGTGTATTTCAAAATATCCGAATAAGCAATATACATCCTACTGGAGTATTGGCGACACGGCTATTGGTGCTGGTAATGCTAGTGCCTATATTGCTAGTGGTCGTTGAGTACGTGCTTGCCTTTACCAAAGGGCAAGTATCAGATGACATGGGAAAGCTAATTGCGGTCGGCATTAACATTATCGACCACATCTTTATTCCGTCGGTGTTGACAGCGCTCGTAGGGTTCCTAGCCCTATGGGTGGATAGAGATAATGACGGTATTCCTGATCCGTTAGAAAAGGAGGATAAAAAATGAGAGTTTTCATTAATCCTGGGCACCACCCAGGAATAGACAGCGGGGCGGTTAACCCTAACAAAGGAACAAGAGAATGTGACATTGTAAAAGAAGCTGGTGAAATGCTTGCTGATTACTTAACTAATGCAGGGTGTGAAGTTAAAATCATGCAAAATGATGACCTTGATATGGTATGCGCCACATCCAATGAATGGGGTGCTGACTTATTTGTATCTTTGCATTGCAACGCATGTAATGATCATACTGCACGTGGCACGGAAACTTGGTATAAGTCATTCAATGGGCAGAGACTCGCAAACTACATCCAATCACAAATTATTCGGAGCACTACCACTATTGACCGTGGCGTTAAACAGTCCGACGGCTTATGGGTGTTGAAACATACAGATGCAGTGGCAGTTCTTGTTGAGATGGCTTTCATCGATAATGACGATGATTTGGAATTTATGAATGCTAACCTTGATAAGATTGTAAGGGCCATTGCAAGAGGTGTGACGGATTACCAAGGAGGGATTTAATGCATGACAGACTTAAAACGTATTTCACTCGGTATTCTGGCACTGTGTATATTATGTTGGCCATCCTTATCATTGCATGCGGATGGTTTATCTTCGATGGAGGTAACGACTCAGACTATCAACGTGCCACTGACCACTTGGAACGAGTTAAAAGCGAACAACGGGAAAGCCTTGAACTTAATCAGACAGTCAAGGATTCCATTGACAGAAGTACAAGCCTTAACCGTGAAGCAGGCGAACGAATTAGCCGAGCTCAAGAATATCAACAACGAGCAAGCCAAAGTTTTGAGCAAGGCACAAAACGACTTGATGAAGCAGAGCGCTTACTTGAACGAAATGAACAACTCATTAGAGATGTTGAGCAAAGACATCAAGCGCAATCATCAAACGGAACGACGGCTGCACAGACAGCGCAATACGTGGGTGTTGATTAGCAGCTTGTTACTTGTTGGCTTATCCATTAAATAAAACTTGATTTTTCTTAAATTTGTGATACAATTAAATCATCCAATGTATAATCGTATGAAAAGAACCCCTTACCTTAGTTGTAGGGGGTTCTTTTCTTTTTATAAAAGTTTAAAAATAATTGCTGACAACTACCCGTCAGTTTTGGAAAAATAAAAGCATGGGAGATACCTTGGTATAGCCTTAGAAATAATACATTATAATGGATTAAAATAAATGCACGCAGTTTTACAAATTAACTAAAACAGCTATCCATGAATTGCGTGCATTTTTCAATTAATCAAGTTTGAAAAAATAAGGTGATGTCAAATTGATGAAGAATAGTAATAAGCCTACAGACTACAATAGATCGGTAGGCTTGTTTATATAAAGGGATTTTTATTAATATTATATAGTGCACAGAGTGGACACTACCATTGAATCTCGGAAGACGCATAGTTATCGCATTTATAAGGCCTATTGCCCATTTTTTTAGCGAAATTTGCCCATTTTTAAATAAAAATGATACACAAATCAACTTATTCTCACTAGAAATGGCTTAATAAAGCTGTATTCTCATATCGAACCCCGTCACGCACTTTGTGGATTTTGAATGGGCAAAAAATGGGCAAAATCCCCCAAACTATACGAACACTTACGAACATTAAAAATAGTATAGAACACTAAAAAACCGCTTATTCATCGTATTCGTGAACACTTACGAACACTTATGAATAAGCGGTTATTTCATTTGGTATTGTGGTGGAGACGAGGGGAGTCGAACCCCTGTCCAAACATGTTGCCCCCTAGACCTCTCCGAGCGCAGTTGATGTTTTTAACTTCGAATAGTGTTTGGACATCAACAACCTAAGCTATTCTAGCTCATGAGATTTAACTAGCTTTAATTGAGCGGATAAAACTAGCTAGCCCGTAGTTTGACGCCACATCCCTCTCCACGGGCGAGAGAAGGTGTGACGTAGCTTATGCAGCTAATGCAAAATTTTCTTCTGCGTTTAATTTAAGTTTCACTGTTTTATGGTCAAGTGAGACACCAGCTCGCTTTCTAAGATACATCCATACCTGTCGAAACCTTTACGTCCCCATATGTAATTATTGTCTTATAATTATATAGATATATCTTGTGAAAGTCAAATGTAATATGTACTTTTTTTTAAAGATAGTGTATACTATTAAATATCATTCCTAGTACAGCGTCACAGGAGGAATCCTATGTCATATGAAACAGAAACAGTAGCTGAGTTTGAAAGGTTTTCATCATTATCTGATGAAGAGATTGTTGATATCTATCAACGTGAAAACAATCATTTTGCTACTGATTATATTGTTCAACGATATAAAAATTTTGTACGCTCTAAAGCTAGGTCCTATTTTTTAATGGGTGCTGATAAAGAAGATATTATTCAAGAAGGTATGATTGGTTTGTATAAAGCAACGAGAGACTATAATCGAGACCGTGAGGTCAGTTTTAAATCATTTGCTGAATTATGTATTACAAGACAAATCATTTCTGCTATCAAAGGGGCTAGTCGTCAAAAGCATATTCCTTTGAATTCCTATATCTCTTTAAATAAACCAGCCTATGATGATTCAGAGCGAACTTTAATAGAAGTACTGGAAACAGAAAAAAATTTAGACCCAGAGGAAGTAGTTATTAATAGAGAGCAATACGCTCTTATTAAAGAAGTGATGGAGGCTGTTCTGAGCCCTCTAGAATGGGATGTATTACGTGGATATATGGATGCCAAATCCTACCAAGAAATGGCAGAAGAACATCATCGTTCTATAAAATCTATTGATAATGCATTGCAACGAGTAAAGAAAAAAATGGAAGTTTACTTCGGGCATAACCGTTAATACAGAAAGGAAGAGATTCATGAGAGATTTTCTAATGGTTGTTGAAATTATTATTTCTATTCTTTTAATTGTGGTAGTAGTAGCACAGACCGGTAAAAGTGCAGGTATGGGTGGTGCTGTTTCTGGCGCAGCTGATTCCGTATTCGGTGGGAAAGAACGTGGTGTAGATGGATTCTTATCACGGTGTACAGTTGTGTTAGCGACACTATTCATTTTGGTTAGCTTAGCATTAGATTTAGTGTTAAGTTCTTATTAATACACAAAAAACCCTACCCTATGGTAGGTTTTTTTTATAGATATATTGAGGTACTATGAGAGACGAAATCTTACAATTTTTTAGAGATATATGGCCTGAATCTTATCATATAGAAGATGTTCCTTTCATCTTGGGCTATAAAGATGAGGAAATTAAAGCATATTTTTCTATTTTACATGATTTAGAAACTGCAGGCTCTATTTGCATTAAAGATGGTGAATATGCAACCTATCAAAAAACAGAAAATAGGAAATTACTAGGTATCTATAAAGCTAGTAAAAAAGGGTTTGGATTTGTTATACCTACAGAGGGACACTTACAAGATGTATTCATTCCCAATGGTTGCTCAGGCACAGCCATGCATGATGATGAAGTAGAATATATAATCAAACGAAAAGGAACTATTGAGCGAAAAGCTGAAGGTATTATCCATCGTATTGTGACTCGAAATACGAATCGTGTAGTAGGTGTTTTTGAGCGTCTAAAAACAAGTGGATTTGTTACACCTCATAATGAACGATTAGGTGAGGATATTTATATTCCTTTAGAAGCTACTTTAGATGCTAGAAGTGGTGCTACCGTAGTGGTAGAATTAACTGCTTGGCCAGAAGAAAATCGTAAAGCAGAAGGAAAAATTGTAGAAATTGTAGGGGATAGTTCTACCCCAGATTTAGATGTCTTGTCAGTGATGGCTACCTTTAATTTGCCAAAAGAGTTTCCAAAAGATGTGCAAAAAGAGGCCCGGAAGATTTCTTTCGCAGTTACTGATGATGCAGACCGCTTAGATTTGCGCCACCAAGAAATGATCACCATCGATGGAGAAGATGCGAAAGATTTAGATGATGCTGTGCATGCGAAAGTATTGGACAATGGCAATATTGAATTGGGGGTTCATATTGCAGACGTCAGCCATTACGTGCCAGCTGGATCAATCATTGACCAAGAGGCATACCGCCGTGGCACCAGTGTGTATTTGGTGGATCGTGTGATCCCTATGTTACCAGTGGAGCTATCAAACGGTATTTGTTCCTTACAAGCCAAGGAAGATCGCTATGCCATGTCCTGTATTATGGAAGTAAGTCCTCAAGGTAAGGTATTGCACTATTCCATAAAGCCATCCATTATTCATATCACTCGTCGTTGTAGCTATAAGGAAATCTATTTAGCTTTAAAAGAAAATATCATTCCTGATGATTTGGCACCACTCATGGCAATGGTGCGGACCCTAGAAACATTGGCATACCAATTAATGAAGATGCGTCAACAAGCAGGAGCCATAAGTTTTGAATTCCCAGAATATAAGGTTCTTTTAGATGCTACCGGCATACCGCAACGAATCGTACGAAAAGATAGAACCATTGCAGAAAAATTAATCGAACAATGTATGTTATTAGCCAATGAAACGGTAGCTACATTTCTTAGTGAACGATTAGATACTTCTGTGTATCGTATTCATGAAGAACCAAAAGATACGAAGTTAGAACAACTCATTACAGTATTACACCATGCAGGATATCCTGTAAAACTGCCGACTAAGGTTGAGCCTAAACATATTGAGGAGTTATTACAATCTGTGTCTGGTACAGAGATTGAACCTGTGGTACAAATCATGGTCCTTCGTTCTATGCAACAAGCAAAATATAGTTCTGAGAATATGGGACACTTTGGTCTGGCATCTTCTACGTATACCCATTTTACATCACCTATTCGCCGCTATCCAGATTTAATGATTCATCGGCTATTGCGCTATGTCCTAGAAGGCAAACCAAAACGGCTCACGCCGATTGCTGATGAGTCCTATTTAACACATAGTGCCAGTCATTGCTCAGAGCGTGAACAAATCGCTACAGAAGCAGAACGGGAAACTTTGGATATGAAAAAGGTTCAGTATATGGCGCAATATGTTGGTGAAAGTTTCGAGGGACATGTAAGTTCAATTACTGCCTTTGGTTTATTTATTGAACTTAATAATGGGGTAGATGGTTTGGTACCGTATAATTTAATGGATGATGACCATTATGTCTTTGACGAGCCACATTATATGGCCTATGGTAGACGAAGTGGAAAGGAATATCACTTAGGTACACCGGTGACAGTAACATTGATTAAAGCTGATACAGAGCTTCGCCAAATCGATTTTGTCATTGGTGAAGTGGAATCCATTGATGGATACTTACGGCGAGGGCAAGGTCGTGAAGACTCACTTTCAAAACCGAAACGGGGAAATAGAAAATCCTATAAGAAGCAAAAAGAAGAGAAACGAAAACGTCGAGATAGACAAACTCATGATATAATAGAAACGACAGGTACCACGAAAGCGGTAGAGCGAATGCTACGCAAGTTGGATACAAAAAAGAAAACAGCATTTTATGAAACGATACACAAAAAAAGTAATCATAAAAAAAGAAAGAAACAGAGGAAACGGTAATGGCGAAAGATAACAATGCATTAATTGTAGATAATCGCAAAGCTAGGCATGACTTTCACATTCATGAAACCTATGAAGCAGGGATTGCCCTTACGGGAACGGAAGTGAAATCCATTCGAGCTGGTCGCATCAATTTAAAAGATAGTTTTTGCCGCATTGAACATGGTGAACTTTTCTTATACCAAGTACATATCAGTAAATACGAGCAAGGCAATCAATTTAATCATGAGCCAGAACGGACACGTAAATTGCTTATGCATAAACGGGAGATTCATAAATTATTAGGGCAAGTAAAAGAAAAAGGTTATTCTTTGATTCCCTTGAACTTTCACTATAGTCATGGATATGTTAAAGTCACTATTGGCCTTGTAACAGGTAAGAAAAATTATGATAAACGACAAGATATGGCGGAGCGTGATGCAAAACGTGATATTCAGCGCCGTATGAAAGAACAAAATCGTTAAGAAAGGAAAGTCTATGTTAGTCGATTTCCACATGCATACGAATGTATCAGATGGTACATATATGCCAAGAGATTTGGTGGCATTAGCAAAGGAAAAACATTTACAAGCTATTTCTATTACAGATCACGATGAAGTAGGAGCCTATGCGCAATTAACGGCAAATGATAGAACAGGGATTCAAATCTTTCATGGTTGCGAGTTTAGTACCTATTACCATGAAAAAGAAGTTCATGTGTTGGGATATCAGTTTTCCTTAGAGCATCCAGAACTACAGGATTATATTTCTCATTTTAAAGAAGTACGACGCTCTAGAATTCATAAAATGGTAGATAAATGTGCGGACGCAGGATATGATATTTCCTACGAGGAATTAGTAAATACATTCACTGATGCAGTGTCCTTTGGACGCCCTCATATTGCGCAATTACTTATTGCTCATGGGTATGTGGAAACCGTAGGAGAAGCCTTTGATACGATGTTAAACCCAAATGGTCCTTGCTTTGTACCAAAAGAAAAGTATGAGCCTCAACAAGCTATTGATTTGATTCATCGTGCTAGTGGTATAGCTGTACTTGCACACCCGAAACTAGTAGAGAATGATACCTATGTGAATGAGTTACTAGACCTACCATTTGATGGTGTCGAGGTGTATCATTCTAGTCATTCCACCAAGGATAGTACTAAATATCGCAAGATTGCAGAGACTCGTGGATTGTTAATATCTGGTGGATCCGACTTTCATGGCATTCAAGATCGTTTCCCTGAAAGTATCGGTCTTGGAGAATACGAAATACAACATGAGTGGGTAGCTAATTTTATGAAAGCCTTACAAGGCGCATAGAGGTGTAGTATGGATGTAATCGCATTTATTGGCCCTAGCGGAACAGGTAAAAGTCATAGAGCATTGGTGGTGGCACATGAACATCACGCATCTTGTATCATTGATGATGGAATTTTAATTCATAATAATCGTATTGTAGGTGGTTTTTCTGCAAAAAAAGAAGAAAATCGCATTAAAGCAGTTCGACGTGCTATCTTTCAGGATAAAAAACAGGTAGAAAGCGTAAGAAAAGCGCTAGATGAAATTCAACCAGAACGCCTTATGATATTAGGTACGTCGGAAAATATGATTGGAAAAATCACGAAAGCCCTCGGCATCCCTGGGCCGTCCTATTATATCCATATTGAAGATGTAGCCACCCCAAAAGATATTGAAAAAGCACAACACGCTAGATTAAAGGAAGGAAAGCATATTATTCCCGTTCCAACTGTTGAATTGAAGCCTCATTTTAAAGGCTTTTTAATCGACCCTATTAAATCTTTCTGGCGAAGAACTAGATTATCTTCGAAACAAGATGAAGGATGGGAAAAATCTGTTATCCGTCCAGCTTTTAGCTATTATGGTAAACTAGTTTTTGAAGATGCAGTGATTCAAGCACTCATCAGGAATAGCATTGAAAAATCTCCAGGTGTGACAGATGTACGCAGTATGGACATTAAGAAAAGTAAAGAAGTCACTAATGGTTTAATCTTACAAATTGACGTTACCGTTATGCTAGGATTCGTGGTAAAGGAAATCATGGATACCTTGCAAAAAACGATACGTCAAGAAATTGAATATATTACAGGCATGTCTATCGAAAGGCTTGCCATTAAGGTAGGTGGCACCATTGAGCCATCAAAAGTAAAATACAAGCATAAGGAGTAATATGAAGTCATACTATATTTATACATATGGTTGCCAAATGAATGAAAGTGATTCAGAACGATTGGCACATCAATTAGAGTCTGTTGGATATGTACCTACAGAAGATGTAGATTCATCGGATTTGATTATTTTAAATACTTGTTGCGTTCGTGAAACAGCGGAAAATAAAATTTATGGCCGTATTGGCGAGTTAAAGCATTTGAAAGAAAAGAATAAAAACTTAATCATTGCCATCACTGGCTGTATGGCACAAAAGAACCAAGCGGATATGTTCAAACGAGCACCTCATATTGATATTGTATTGGGTACGCATAATATCCAACATATCAATGAAATGGTAAAAGAAGTGCAACGTACGAAAAAACGCCAAGTCAATGTAGAAATGGATAACACTGTATTACCAGAACTAGCGGCGAAACCAAATGGTACTTTCTTTGCATGGGTACCAATTATGAATGGTTGTAATAAGTTCTGTACATACTGTATCGTACCCCATGTGCGGGGCCGTGAAATTAGCCGTCCTGTAGAGTCCATTGTGAAGGATGTGCGTGAACTAGGTGAAAAGGGCTTTAAAGAAATCACTTTGTTGGGACAAAACGTAAACTCCTATGGTTTGGATTTTAAAGATGGTACAGACTTTGGTACTTTAGTAGATGCCTTAGATGGCATTCCAGGTATCGAGCGTATTCGTTATATGACAAGCCACCCCCAAGATATGACGAAAGGCATGGTAGATGCCTTAGGTCGTTCTTCTAATATTGTGACACAATTGCATTTACCAGTGCAGTCTGGATCTGACAATATTTTGAAACGCATGAATCGTCATTATTCTGTGGAACAATATAAAGATTTGTTGCAATATTGCCGTGAAAAAATCGATGGAGTTACTATCACTACAGATATTATTGTTGGATTCCCTGGAGAAACAGAGGAAGATTTCCAACAAACATTGCAATTATTGAAAGATGTACGCTATGATATGGCATTTACTTTCATCTATTCCAAACGTTCTGGTACTCCAGCGGCGGAATTTGAAGAGCAAGTGCCAGAGGAAGTGAAACGTGTTCGCTTACAAGCCTTGATGGATGTGCAAAATGAGATTTCCCTCGAGTTGAATCAGGCCATGGAAGGCAAGGTCTACGATATCATCGTAGAAGGACCGAGCCGTACTGATGAAAACATGTGGTTTGGACGTACATCGGGCAATAAAATGGTCCTATTCCCTAAACAAGAGACCTTAAAAATTGGGGATACTATCGATGTACGTATCGATAAAGGGCAAACGTGGGTATTATACGGCACTGTACTATAGAAAGGAGTTAGCAGGATGGGCAAGAAACAAACGCCTATGATGGAGCAGTATTTTAGTATTAAAGCTCGCTATGAGAAGGAACTATTATTTTTTCGGTTAGGTGACTTTTACGAGCTTTTTTATGACGATGCTATCACCGCATCACGAGAATTGAATATAACCTTAACAGGTCGCAATGCGGGTGAAGAAGATAAAGCTCCTATGTGTGGCGTTCCCTTCCATTCTGCGGAATCCTATATTGAAAAACTCATCAGTAAAGGATACAAGGTAGCCATCTGTGAACAAGTGGAAGATCCTAAAGAGGCAAAGGGAATCGTAAAACGTGATGTGATCCGGGTTATCACACCAGGTACAGTACTCAGTGAAAACGGTACAAAAGATGGGGAAAATAATTTCTTAGCCTTGACCTATGAAACAGGGGGGCAGCGCATTGTGTTGTTCACAGATATCACTACTGGTGAAGTGATTTGGGAACGTATGGATAGTTCTAGTGAAAGTTCTTTATTTGATGCTTTCACTATGTACCAACCAAAAGAGCTTATCCTAGCTGGTAGTAGTGAATTACCTACTAGTATCCAAGATTTTTTGACACGTCAAATGTCAGGCATAGCCTTGTCTCCGTTCACGCCTACAGAAACTATAGACAATATTCGTCTAAAAGGTCGTGAACATTTTTCTGACGCCGGCTTGCTAGAAGAAGATGTATTAGAAGCCTTAGGTTATGTCATTCTCTATTTACAAGAAATTATTAAAACAGATACGTCTCACATTAATTATGTGCACCAACTATCTGTGGGAGACCGCATGATATTGGACACATCTTGTTTACGCCATTTGGAGATTACAAGAAATGTTCGAGATGGATCTAAAAAAGGTACGCTCCTAGATGTACTAGATAAAACATTAACCCCTATGGGGGCTCGCATGTTGAAACAGTGGATTGAGCATCCTTTAATGGATATCCATCGCATCGTACGCCGTCAAATGGGCATAGGTGAATCTATTGATAATCCGACCATGCGTAGTCAACTGCGTTCTTTATTAACTTCTGTCTATGACTTTGAACGCATTCTAAGCCGTGTAGAAACGGGGAGTGTGTCTCCTAGAGATTTTACATCCTTACGAGAATCTTTGCGGGTCTTACCGATGATTCAAGAGGTAATACAACATTGTACCTCTAATATTCTTCAAGACTGTCATAGTATGATTCACACCCATAATGACCTATGTGACCTATTAACACGCGCTATTGTGGATCAGCCGTCGTTGGCGTTGAAAGATGGTCATGTTATCCGTGATGGATACAGTGCAGAATTAGATGAATTGCGTTCTTTGGCTACCAATAGTCAAGAGTGGCTACATCGCTTAGAAGAAGAGGCGAAACAGGCTACAGGGATTCGCCTAAAAACAGGATACAATAAAGTATTCGGATACTATTTTGAAGTATCCCAAGGGCAAGTGGGTCTCGTACCAGATTATTTCATTCGTAAGCAAACCTTAACCAATGCAGAGCGCTATATTACGCCAGAGCTAAAAGAGTTTGAAATAAAAATGCTCAATGCAAAAGAACAGATTCAAAAGTTGGAATATTCTTTGTACCAAGACTTGCGTTTGATTGCTAAAGCACATATTAAAGAGATTCAAGAAACGGCTCGTGGCATTGCACAGTTAGATGTGATTTTGAGCTTAGGGGAAGTGGCCTTTACTAATAAATATGTATGTCCTACTATTGTTACAAATGGGGCGATTTCCATCAAAGATGGTCGCCATCCAGTGATTGAAACCTTGCTGAAACAGGAATTGTTCATTCCTAATGATGTGGTGTTGAACCATTCCGAAGAGGAGTTTATCCTCATCACAGGTCCTAACATGGCAGGTAAATCTACCTATATGCGTCAAGTGGCTTTGCTCATGATTATGGCGCAAATTGGCTCATTTATTCCTGCTAGAGAAGCCACCATTGCTCCTGTGGACAGAATTTTTACCCGCGTCGGTGCCAGCGATGATATTTCCACAGGCCAAAGTACGTTCATGGTGGAAATGAAAGAAGTATCCTATATCCTAGAACATGCAACGTGCAACAGTCTAGTCATCCTCGATGAAATCGGCCGTGGTACGTCTACCTTTGATGGTCTTAGTATTGCTCGTGCCGTGGTGGAGCACATTTGTGAAACCATTCACTGTAAAAGTTTGTTCGCTACTCACTATCACGAATTGATTGAACTGGAAGACCAATATAGTAAACTGAAAAACTATACGGTGGCGGTTAAGGATAAAGGCAATGATGTGCTATTTTTGCGCCGCATTGTAAAAGGTGGAGCAGACCGCAGTTATGGTATCCATGTGGCTAAATTAGCAGGTCTTCCTAAGGCTGTTCTAGATCGAGCTAACGCAATTCTATCTCATTTGGAAGATGGAAAAGTGGTATCGGAAGCAGTGCCTAAGAAAAAAGAAAAACAAAGTGTTACAGGCCCTCTATTCGGGAGTGGTGATTTATTTACACAACCTGTTCTGGATCAATTATTAAAGCTAGACATAATGAGTATGACACCCATAGAGGCCATCAGTGAATTATATCGTTTACAGGAAGAGGCGAAACAAGGAGGTGGCAAGTAATGCCAACCATTCATGTCCTAGATGAAACGACTATTAATCAGATAGCAGCTGGCGAAGTGGTAGAACGCCCTGCCTCTGTTATCAAAGAGTTAGTAGAAAATGCTATCGATGCAGGGGCTACTTCCATTGAAGTAGAAATTGCAGAAGGTGGCATCGAATACATGCGTATCACCGATAATGGGTGCGGTATGTCCGAAGTAGATGCACGGCTAGCCGTATTGCGTCACGCTACTAGTAAAATTCGCAGTGCCGACGATTTATACGATATTGCCTCTTTAGGTTTTCGTGGTGAAGCGATTGCCAGCATTGCTTCTGTATCTAAGTTTACCTTACGGACTCGTCAGGAAACGGATACTATGGGCACACGGATTTATATCGAAGGTGGTCATATGGTAGATTGCGATCCATGTGGCACATCAGTGGGCACCTCCATTGAGGTGAAAGATTTATTCTATAACACCCCTGCTCGTAGAAAGTTTTTAAAATCTACTCGTACAGAAGCGAATAAGATTCAAGATATGATTGGCAAACTGGCACTGAGCCACACCCATATTGCTTTCAAATGTATTGTTGATACACGAGTTACCATCATGACACCAGGGAATCATAAGATGGTGGATACTATCGCCGCTCTCTATGGATTTAAAGTCAGTGAAGACGTATTTCCCATTGCTTATGAGGCGGAAGGTATTTATGTGGAAGGTGTGGTCAGCAAGCCAACGGTACTAAAAAGTAGCCGTCAATGGCAGACGACCATCGTAAACCAACGTGTTATTTCCGACAAAGCTATCTACAAGGCTATCGATACAGCGTACCATGCCCTATTACCGAAGGGTGGCTATCCCTTGGTAGTGTTACAAATTGTAGTACCTCCAGGGACCGTAGATATCAATGTACATCCACGAAAAAGTGAAGTGAAATTCTCTGACGATAAGCCGGTTTTTAAAGCAGTGTATAACAGTATTTTACAAGCCTTAGAACATCCGACTCATCACAGGACTAGCCAGCAAGAAGAAACCATTGCTACAGCCATCGACTACGATAAAGTATTCACTGGACGTTCCCAAGGATTTACAGTGATGCGTGAAAAAACAGAGGCTCTCGTGGATACAATCCGTCAAAAGGGATATACAGCGCCACAGCGCACTGTGTATGAGCAAGGTAACTTTAACAAAACCCTAGATGTAAATGAAAACTTTGTGCCTAAAAGTTATACCCAAGAGGATAAAGATCGGTTCAGAGCTATCCGTGAATCACGGCCTAATTTAGTACCAAGTTCTGTAGAGCCATATATAAACCATGCTGGAAATGAATCCGTATCGATATATTTAAGTACAGTACAAGGTCTAGCAGGTGATTCTCGTACTGGAGATGCTCTTGGTATAGATAGTTCCTATGATACTGATCATGGTAATTCATATGATACTAATGCTAGTAAAACAGTAGCTAATCACGGATTACTTCCTATGGGCCAAGTAGCCTCTTGCTATATTTTGGCAAAAAAAGGCGATGATTTATACATTATCGACCAACATGCAGCGCACGAACGTGTGCGGTATGACAAACTATGCAAATCATCCGAGTCCATTCCTATGCAGGAATTATTAATGCCTATGTACATGGATGTTAGCGAGGAAGAATTAACATTGGCGGAAGAACAGAGAGATGCATTGTTAGACTTAGGATTCCAAGTAGACCAAGGAGGACCCACTTCCTTACGTATTGATGGTCATCCTGTGGATATTATTGAAAGTAAAGTTCCAGAGATTTTACAATACGTATTTTCCTATATGCATGATCATCAAAGTCCAAGTGCAGCGCAATTACGACATGAAATGTTGGCCTATGCTTCCTGTCGTGGTGCCATTAAAGCGGGGCATAATCTAAACTTGGTACAAATTGATGCTTTACTGCAAGACCTATTCAGCACAGAAAAGCCCTATGTGTGTCCTCACGGACGACCTACGATCATTAAATTTACACCAGACGAATTAGGAAAATTATTTTTACGGAGTTAATATGTATCTTATTAGCACAAGTTCAAAGACAAATGCATATCTCATTGAACAGGCTAAGGATCTAAGTCAACTCCTGCAAATGCCCTATGTGCCGCGTAAGCATCAGTCCGTGGAAGAATTATTAGATGCACATCATTGTGCGGGTGCCTTAGTAGTGACCAAGGAAGGTCCTTCTTTTGTAACAAAAGAGGGAATACCTCATCAATTTCATCTATCTATGGCACATTTGCGCTTGTTAGAAATCGACCGTGGACATACAGACCATCTTCTGCGAGCTATCGGCTATGAAACGGCCACATCTGTTTTAGATTGTACTGCCGGCTTAGGATCCGATAGTGCTATTATCAGCTATGGTTGTCCACAGTTAACACGTCATACGGCTATTGAAGGACATCCTATCTTGGGGTATATCACCAATTATGGATTTCGACACTTTCAACATAAGAATCCAAGCGTAACAGAGTCGTTGCGCCGTATTCAACTGGTCATTTGCAATTATCAGGATTTTTTAAACCAGATAGAACCTAATCGGTATGATGTTATCTATTTGGACCCTATGTTTGAAAATCCTGTTTATGAAAGTCCTCAATTTCAGCAGTGGCGTGGTCATTTACTAGAATCTAAGATACATCCAGATATTGTAGAACTCGGCTTGGAAAAATCGAAACGTTTGGTCATTAAAGAGCGCAAAGGCAGTCGTCTATTCAAAGACATACCACCTATAGAAATGGTAGGTGGTAAATATAGTTCCATTGCCTATGGTATCTATGAAAGGAGGTAAGATGAATCAGTTAATCACTATTTTGGGGCCTACCGCAGTAGGGAAAACAGCCCTTACCTTGCGGATGGCAGAAACCTTACAATCTCCCGTATTATCTGGGGATGCATACCAAATCTATAAAGGGTTGACCATTGGCACTGCCAAACCTACCCTTGAAGAATTGAACAGAGTGCCTCATTATTTCATCGATACCCATGAGCCTAATGACTCGTATAGTGTGGCAGAGTTCAATACACAAGCTAACACTGTCATAGATGCTGTTAACAAAAATGGTAAGATCCCCATTTTATCCGGTGGGACAGGGCTGTATGTGCAATCCTTGCTCGAAGGATATTACTTTTTAGATGTGCCTCGCAATGAAAGTTTACGCCTTGAATTAGATAACATTTTTGATACCTCTGGATTAGAAGGTTTGCAAGCCTATGCTAATGAATTGGCTGAAAAAGAAGGTCTTACCTTACCATTTCAAGATAAACATCGCCTATACCGTGCGATCGAGTGTGTCTTAGCTGGTGAGGGACATGCCTTATTAACGCCATCAAAAGAAGGATTAGTCTTTCATGGTCCTGTCATCGGCTTAGAACGGTCCAGGGAAGAACTATACGAACGGATTAATCTTCGAGTAGAGTATATGGTTCGAGATGGCTTATTCGAGGAAGTAGAACACCTATTAGATGCTGGGGTAAAAGCAGATTCGCAGGCTTTCAAAGGCATTGGATATAAAGAGATTATTCCTTACTTTCACGGGGAATATTCAAAAGAACGAGCTATTGAATTAGTCCAACAACATACACGACAATTTGCAAAGCGGCAAATTACGTGGTATAAAAGGATGCCATATATTCAGTGGATTTCTATCACTCCGAATCGCAGTGAAGAAAGCATTTATGAGGAAGCTATGGAGCTGGTTAAAACTAGTTTTGAGTTTTCTATACATAGAAAGGAATAGAATGACTGTAGAAGAAATCCGTCAACAGGCTCTTGAGTTAGCTGAAAAAGAGTTCAAAAAATTTGAGCCTGTGGCGTTATATAATACAAAAAAAGTACTGGAAGCATTTAAAGAATGCCAGCTTTCAGATTATCATTTTAATGGCACCAGTGGCTATGGTTACAATGATGTGGGTCGTGAGAAACTAGACGAAGTATTTGCTCACGTATTTAAAGGAGAACGTGCCATCGTCCGTCCTCATTTTGTGTCCGGCACCCATGCATTAGCCACCACATTGCAAGCTATCTTAGGAAACGGGGCGAAAGGAAAAGAGTTTGTCTATGCTGTAGGGCAACCATATGATACGATGCAATCCGTCATTGGTGCATCACGCCATGTGCCAGGATCATTAACAGAGCAAGGTTTCATCTATAAAGAAGTTCCTTTGGTGAATAACACTTACGATTTAGAGGGCATTCGCCAAGCTGTTACAAAAAACACTCGTGTAGTGGTCATCCAACGTTCTAGAGGGTATAGTACGCGAGAACCTTTATCTGTAGAAGACATTGGTATCATTGTGAAAGCTGTAAAAGAAGTGAATCCTGAGACCATAACCTTTGTGGATAATTGTTATGGTGAATTTACAGAAACTAGAGAGCCTCTAGAAGTAGGAGCCGATATTATGGCAGGCTCCCTCATTAAAAATGCTGGTGGCGGTATTGCGCCTACCGGTGGCTACGTGGTAGGTCGAGATGACCTAGTGGAACAAGTGGGGTATCAGTTAACAGCTCCAGGCTTAGGAGACCATATGGGATCCTACGCACCGGGATATCGCTTATTCTTCCAAGGACTATTCTTAGCACCACATGTAGTATTACAAGCTCTAAAAGGGGCAGTCTATACAGCAGCGGTGGGAACCTTATTGGGATATGAGGTATTTCCAAAAGTCGATGCACCACGTTTTGACTTGATCCAAGCTATTAACTTACATGGACCAGAAGAAATGGAATACTTCTGCCGTGGTATGCAAGCCTATAGCCCTGTAGATGCCCATGTACATCCAATCCCAGGAGATATGCCTGGCTACGAAGATAAAATTATCATGGCAGGTGGAACCTTTGTACAAGGATCTTCCATTGAACTAAGTGCAGATGGACCTGTACGACCACCGTATACCATCTTTATGCAAGGCGGACTTGTGTTTGAACACTCCATGCTAGGAATCTTGGGGGCTGCGGAAGAAATATTAAAACATAGAGGGTAGAATATTTTTTTACTAGTATGGAAAGGGGGACGATGTGAAAGAAAGAATGGATGGAGATTGTCGGTTCGATAGTAGCCTTACTGCTAGAAGAAATCTCTCAATATATATCCGTTGTGACACGTGAAAAGTATGAAAACAATATTGAAAGTGTACGTAGTATTAGTAATTGTTGTGTTTATCGCCAAAATTTACACAGGGTTAGATTGGAATTCATGGATTAATGGCTTTGTTGTTAGCTATGCAATTACAATTATAGCTAAATTCATGGGTGGTGATAAGGATGCCTAGAGGTGGAGCACGAGAAGGTGCAGGCCGTAAAGTTGGGTGGCGTAAAGGATATAGCGAGGCTAAACAAGGTCATCAAATCCGATTGCACGAAGATGAATGGGAAGTCGTTAAAGCATTTGCCAACTTAGTAAAACAAGATATTTCTTAGTTATATAATGAAAATGGACACCCATTAAAATTAAAAATCCCAATACTCACATTATAAATTACATCTGTTTATTTTGAAATATTATATATTTAATATGCTATAATCTTATAAGAGGTAATTATGAATAAAAATAATATACAAAAACTGTCAATAAGTGCATTGCTACTGTCTATAGGGCTTTTTCTTCCATTTCTTACCGGACAAATACCTGCTATTGGCAGTATGCTTTTGCCGATGCATATACCGGTGTTGCTGTGCGGATTTATTTGCGGACGGAAGTACGGTTTTGCACTGGGCTTTATCCTTCCTTTATTTCGTTCCTTCCTTTTTGGGATGCCGCCCGTCTATCCTGTTGCAATATCAATGGCATTTGAAATGGCAGCCTATGGCAGTGTATCAGGACATCTGTTTTTTAAATCCTCTCTAAAGGGATTATATAAAATTTATTATGCACTTATTAACGCAATGATTGCAGGAAGGGTGATATGGGGATTATCACAGCTTGTTTTACTTAATGTAAAGGGAACAGGTTTTACCCTGTCGGCATTCCTTGCGGGTGCATTTGTTAATGCAATACCCGGTATAATAATTCAATTAATACTTATTCCGCTGATAATCACTGCACTTTCCGGAGCAAAATTATTAAAATTCAGGAATACCGGTATATGATTATGCTTATAAAAGATATTTATTCGGTTATAGATACAATGATTCTAAAAAAATCCGATTTAATTATCGGTATAGACGGAAGATGCGGAGCCGGTAAAACCACTCTTGCAGATATACTTGAAGAAAAATATAATGCCACAGTTTTTCATACTGACGATTTTTATCTTCAAAAACATCAAAGGACAGAGGGAAGGCTTCTTGAAATCGGAGGAAATATAGATTATGAACGCTTTGAAAATGAGGTTATTAATAAACTGATTTTCAAGGAAAATATTTTATACCGTCCCTTTGATTGTAAAATAATGGACTTTCCAAAATCCGGAGAATGTATAAAGCGGTATTCAAATATCAGTGTGATAGAAGGAAGCTATTCTCTGCATCCAAGATTTGTTAAAATCTATGATCTTAAAATCTTTTTGGATATCACAGTGGAAAGGCAGCAAACCCGACTTTTCATTAGGGAGGGAGCCGATAAACTGCAGGAATATAATAAAAAATGGATTCCTAAAGAAAAGGCATATTTTAATAAATTTAAGATAAAAGAGAATTCAGATATTATCGCTATTATTTAGAATTAAATTCCGGCCGCAAAAATCAGATTTTCTTATCATGATCTTTTATGCTGATTAAAAAAAGCCTAAAGATATATTTTGGTTAGGGTGTCAAAAGCAGATATTTATACGCCCACTTTCCTCTCCTAAATTATTTTCGAGTGAAAATTTATTGTATTATTTATGATATTGCTTTATATGCAGGGGTATCTTCCACTATTTTCTAGGCTATTGCCAGATTTTGGGCAGACTGTCCCCCTATGCGTCGGTTATGTCTTAACAGCTTGTTAAAATTATATGTCCCGATCTTGAGCAGAACGAATTGCCTAGACCTCAGGTATCCGAATGTCGGTATATCATCTATACGAAAACGTCTGCGCAGTACGGATGGAATTCCTTCTACTGCGTTCCGCTTTTTCGTCAATTGTATATATTTGTCTGTGGATAATTTTTCCATGTATCGAGCTCTTTCTGCCATGGTGGCCGAAACATGAACTGCGTAGTTTTTCCTTTGAGGTTTGCATCTGCAGGTTTCCGCCATAAGCTCCATCGGTAATCATGATTTCGGGTTCGGCATCTTCTGCACGACGTTCAAGATATTCCTTGAAAAAGGCACTGTCACTGTGTATGTTTTGCTCATACCCAGTCATGGTAATGAGGCTGTCACCATTTTCGCCAACCGTTTCAACAAGATTACAGACATAGCCTTTATGATTTTTGCCCGCTTTACTCCGATAGGTTGCATCCGGATCCGATGGATTCTGAAGACTGGATGCAGTAATTTCATTTTTGTTTTTGGGCAGAGTTTTCCGTCCACATCGCTCTTGCTCTGTTCAGCAAGAACAGGTATGAGCAGCTGATACTCAGAAAATTCATACCAGGATTCATCTGACATGAGTTCTTTGACTTTTTCGGCCTCTTGAAGTGCTTTCTCTAAACGGGGCATGACATCGTCACTCTTGCAATAGTAAATGGCCCGGTTGTAGTCATCTTCATTCAGGTAATGCATAAGGTCAGCAGCGATCAATTCCTCGTTACCAAGTCTGTGGATCAGACGAATGGCATTGGAAGTGCTTTGATATATGATTTCAAGCCGAGACATACGTTTGCATCTGGATGCGATCATCAGACTGTCCATGCGCTTGATATTGGAATTGAGGTTCATATATTTATCATATACATCTGCCAGATGCATCATTTCCTCTTCAAGGAGGTTACGGCCTGTTTCCATTTCATAGTTGTAAAGTCGTTCGCGGAAACGGCTGAACGTCCTGTCACTGACAGGCTGTTCCTTTAAATGTGTGGTGTGAAGTGCATACTGATAGCGGACGTCACAACAGATAGATTCAACAAGTTCATCATCAGTAAGGCCGTTATTTTCTTTGAGTATCAGACTACCAACCGTAAAATTAACAGGTGTATTTGGCCTTGATGCGCTATTGCAACTATAAAGTACAGAAAAACGTTCTTCATTAATTGCCGGAAAGACAATATCGGCAAAATCTTTACACCAGGAATTCATGATCATCTTTTGTGTTCTTGGCGTTTGGTTTATAAAACTGTCATGCAGGGTAATCTGCTGATTTTGATTTGGCTTAAAAGACATATCGGAACACCTCTCATTTGATATGTCTCTATTATACTACCTGACTTCCGTCGTTTCTCTCAAAACCTAGTACTCTAGTTATCCAAGAGCATGCAGTTTTGAAAGAAATTGTCGACTTCAGCTTTTGTTAAATAGAGGGCATCAAGGTTACTAAAACCAACCAGTTTTTTAATCTTTTCGTTAATAGCCTGATCTCTTGATATATTGATATATGTATTATCACCTTTATTTACCACCCTAAAATCACGCATAAAGTTGATCAAGTCATAAGAGTTTATTTTATTCTTGAAGCACTTGATTTCTAATACTCTTAAAAGAAACAAGCTAAGGTAGCATATCAAAAAATGCCCATAGATTGTTTCTTTTTTCTGTAAATAAACAGGTCTTGCATCCAGGTATGATTTTGTAAGTCTAAAAGATTCCTCGATCTTCCATAGGCTATGGTATGTTTTATATACCTGTAAAGGCTCCATATCTATCTCGGATGTCACTAAAAGATTATATCCTGCATATTTAAGGTCTTCATCAATCTTAGATTTATTTAAATCTATTATAGGCTTTATTGTCTTGCCTGCACTATCTTTAGTTATAATATCTACATATTTAGCACAATCTCCAAGTTCATCTTTTGCTATATTTTTGTATGTAGAAAACTTTGAAGCTTTATCAACCATCTTCATTATTTCAAGCCTTTGTTTCTTTGCAAGGTTAGGATTATAAGAGACGATACGCTTTTCCTTTACAGAGAACCTTGTAACACTTTCTTTTCCTGTTTCCGGATCAATCTCTTTAAAACTGTAATCAAAGCTGTCAATACATGATTTAAGACGAAAAGATATATTACCTTTTTCATCAGTGTAGTTAGAAAAGACATTTGCGTCATTTTCAAGTAGAATCCATTTCTTTTCCTTTTCACTTAGATTCTTACCATGTATTGATTTTGAGAATATATAGCCGTCATTAGCTTCTTTAGCGGCAGTATAAATATTTCTTGCACAATTAAGGCCTTTATCAGCCACCTGTATGGTCTTACCTGATACGTTATGTCGTTGCTTCATTTCTTCAATAACTTTTCTGATATATGGTTTTTCCGATTCATTTCCGGGATACATTTGCATGGAGACAGGTACCAGATCAGTGTCTAAAAGTAAAGCTTGCCCTATTATCGGAGAGTGCCTATTCTCTTTTGAAGGTCCCTTTTGCTTGTCATCGCTAGGAAGATCAATTTCAAAGTAATAATTAGTACAATCGAAAAATACATTGCTTAAATCTCTTTTAAAATATTTTTCATAAGAGTGATTAAATAAATCAATGTACTTTTTATAAGACTCTCCTATGAAAGAACACCCGTCATATACTTGGTCTTCAGAGATTGTTGAGCTGCCATAAAGGTATGGAAAGACATGAGAGGCTGCCTTTGACTTAGAGCATGGTGATATAACCCTTGCATAAATAAGTTGAGTAATTAAGTCAAATACAGAGAACTGAAAACGCATTTGAGAAGCAATTATATCAATAGTTTCCTTAACATCAAGCTCATCAATTAATGAGTAGAGCAAGAAGTGTCCTATATTAAGTTCAACAGGGGTAAAAAATGCACGAGGACGTGATTCTTCAGAAAGAGCTTTTGTTCTATTTTCATTTTGATCTTTTACATAGTCGCTGTAAAATTTAACAGGATCCGGAATCTCACCTGAAATCAAATCCTCAACATAACCAAAAGATTTTACATTTTTTGTTCTCGGTTGCTTTTTATCCTTATCCCAAAATGATTCATACATCTGAAGATAAGTCCCTTTTTTCTTCTTTTCTTTTCTCAAAAAATAAGCCATAACCACCTCTAAAATAAAAGTACTATGAAGTACTATGGTTATAACATACTTTAAAAATTTAATCAAATTTTTTGAAATATTTTTTGTGCAAGAAAAGCCTTTAAAATAAAGGGTTTAAAAAAATTGCGTAAAATTAAATAGGCTATTAGAAATTTAAAACGTCGGAACTTTCATAGTACTTCGACGGAAGACGGGAGTGAAATTTGGCTTGACAATACAGGGCATAGGAAATATAATTGATATAGATTATCACATACAAATTTAAAGTAAATCAGTTCTTAACTTTATTTTGATGTTAAAAGGTTTTATGATATCAAAAGATGTTTACTATTAATTAGAAAGGCTGGATAAATGGGAAAAGGCATCTTTAAAAATAAAAAATTATGCATATTGGTTCTCTCTGTATTGTTATTGCTTTTAATACTAACTTTTATTTGTTTAGGAAGATATCCAGTTAGCCCCCATGAAGTATTTATGATTATATACAAAACAATAACTGGAGATGTTAGTGGCTTAGATGCACATGTAGCAAGCGTAGTGATTGACATAAGACTACCTAGAATACTTATGGGAGTTTTAGTAGGCGCTGGGCTATCGCTGGCAGGGGCAGCATATCAAACTGTTTTTTCAAACCCATTAGTTAGCCCAGACTTACTAGGAGTGTCTTCAGGAGCAGGTTTTGGGGCAGCTTTATCTATATTATTATCTCAAGACATGATAGTAACCCAGCAGGTTTCTTTGTTTTTGGGGCTTTTAGCAGTCTATATAGTTTTAAACCTATCTAGGGTAAAAAAACGAACAGATTTGTATGTATTAGTTTTATCTGGAGTAATTGTAAAGTCACTATTTGATGCTTTAATATCATTTACTAAATATATAGCAGATCCAGAAGACAAGCTTCCAACTATTACTATGTGGTTGATGGGAAGTTTAGCAAGTGTATCCTATAGAGATGTTGCTATTTGTTCAATAATAATAATACCCTGTATTTTCGGCTTCTTCCTCTTAAGGTGGAAATTGAATCTTTTATCTCTAGATTCTGACGAGGCTAGGTCTTTAGGAATTAATGTAAAAAAATTACGTATTGGGGTTATCTTATTATCAACATTGATAACTGCAACTACAGTTTCTGTATGTGGAATTATAGGATGGATAGGTTTAGTAATTCCCCATATGGCAAGAATGGTTATTGGAAATGATAATAGGTACCTTATTCCAACTTGTTGTGTTATGGGTGCAATTTATTTATTGTTGATAGATACCCTTGCAAGAGCAGTTACAAGCAATGAAATTCCTATTTCGATATTAACAGCTATTATAGGAGCGCCATTATTCGCTACTATACTTAGAAAAAATTCAGGTGAGAGAAGATGATACTACAAGTTAAAAATGGTACTTTTTCATATGGTAAGAAAAAAATTTTAAAAGATATTTCATTTGATTTAAGAGAAGAAGAAGTAATGTCCATTCTTGGGCCCAATGGGGTGGGCAAAACTACTTTGTTAAGGTGTCTTATGGGATTTTTAAAATGGGACACGGGAAAAGCCTTGCTTTTTGGCAAAGATGTAAATGAATATGGTGAAAAAGAATTATGGGAAAACTTAAGCTACGTTCCTCAAGCTAAGAAGAGTGTCTTTAGTTATGGGGTTTTAGAAATGGTTGTGATGGGCCTAGACAAGGAAAACAGCTTTTTCCATATACCCACGAAGGAAGATTATGAAAAAGCTTATGAAGCTTTAAAAGAATTAGGAGTTGAAAAGCTATCAAATAGATACTGTGATGAGTTATCCGGGGGAGAGCTTCAAATGGTTATGATTGCGAGAGCTCTTGTTTCTAATCCAAAACTGCTTATTTTAGATGAACCCGAGTCAAATCTGGATATGAAGAATCAAATTAGAATATTAGAAGCAATTAAACATATAAATGTAAATAAAAAATCTGCTTGCATAATAAACACTCATTTTCCCGGTCATGCATTGCAGATATCTGACAAAACCTTGTTTATCGGTAGTGACTACAAAAAAACCTTTGATGAAAGTTCAAAAACAATTACTGAAAGCAACTTACAAAAGTATTTTGAGGTTAAAGTTAAAATTTTAAATTTTCAAGCAGAAGAAATTGAATACAAAACAATAGCACCATATAAAACTATTGAGAACCAATAAAAGGAGGTTAATGATTTGGAATATAGAAAATTAGGATCTACAGACATACAAATTTCAAGGATATCTATGGGAAGTCATCACTTAAAGAATCCAGAAGATATAGATAAACATGCAGAAAATTTCTTTTATGCATATGAACAAGGAATAAATTTTTTTGAAACCAGCGATACTTATGGAAATAATTGTTCAGAACTTATATTAGGTACAGCAATAAAAGAAATGAAGAAGCAAAAAAAACCATTTTATATTATGTCAAAGACGCATGCTGGAGACTCTAAAACATTTCGAAAAAACCTTGAAAATTCTTTGAAGAATTTAGGAATAAGTTGTATTGACTCTTTTACTTGTCTTTGGGGTGTAAAATCTTTTGAAGAATGGAGAGGAGCTAAAAGCTATGGAGCCATAAGAGAGATGGAAAAAGCAAGAGAAGAAGGGCTTATTAAGCATATTACTTTTTCTTCACACTTAAAAAATAAAGAACTAATTAAGATGATAGAGGAGTATAAATTTGATTATAGCTTACAGGGTTTTAATATAATTAATTCCAAATACAGATTAAAAGGAATAATGAAGACTTATGAAAAAAAGATAGGTACAATAGCTATGAACCCGCTGGCAACAGGAGACTTGTTGTTTTATAAAGATATTTTTAACGCTATTCGTATAAAAGAAGACCAAACTTTGGTTCAGGCGGCATATGCATATGTTTTGTCCTTTCCTTTTATAGATTCTGTACTTGGAACCTTTAATTCAAGAGATGAAATTAATGAAGCAATTAAAACCCTATATCAAAAACCATACTCTGCAAAAGAAAGGGGTGAACAAGAAAGCAAATTAAAAGAAAGAATTAATCAGGTTGATTTAGAAAGAAAGATAGAAGTTGGTAAAGCTCTTAGACAAAGACCTCATATATTAAGAGAAGAAGTTGCAGATTTGTTTAGAGTTTATCCACTAAGTATATAATTTTCAAAGGAAGAAGAATGAAAAAAAGTATTAGTTTATTATTCATTTTAGCTTTAGTCTTAATTTTAAATGCTTGCTTCGGCAACTCTCAAAGCAATAAAAATGAAACCAGTGAAAACAATCAAAGCGGATATTCGGTTACTGATGTTAGAGGAAAAACGATTAAATTTGAAAAAGCACCGGAAAGAATTGCAACGGTAGATAAGCCTTTTCCGTCTATAATATATGCAATTGATGGAAGGACAGATAAAATTGTAGGAAGTAACCCATCTTCTATTAAGGCCCTTGAGGAAAGTGTTTTAAAAAACATGTATCCAGAACTAGCTAATGCGAATACTAAATGGGTTTCAAAAGACTCAGTTGTTAACGTGGAAGAGTTATTGAAGCTAAAGCCAGATGTTGTGTTTATTTATTCAAATGGTAAAAAAGAAATTGAAAAAATGGAAGCGGCAGGACTTAAGGTAGTAGCTTTAAAGAGGGCAGAATTTGACAGTATAAAAGAAAATATAAAAATAATATCTGAAGTACTTAAAAAGAAAGAACGTGGCGACTTATTAGTTGAATATATGGACAAAGGAATTAATGAAGTAGCATCAAAGTTAGCTGAAATAAAAGATGAAGATAAACCAAAAGTTGTAGAGTTTTATAGTGACATGAAAATAGCTGTAAATCAATACAACCATTGGATGAACCCAAGTGGAGCTTATAATCCGGCCCACAAGCTTGAAGGTAAATTAGCTGAAGTGGACATGGAGCAGATGCTACTATGGAACCCTGATATCATTTATTTAGGAAATCAGTCAGACTTAATGCCGGAAGACTTTATTGAAAATAAGCAGGAAGGTAGAGATTGGTCAATAATTAATGCTGTAGCTAATAAACAAGTATATAAAATTCCTATAGGTGTTTATAGGTGGGATCCACCCGGGGTTGAAACTCCGCTTATGGTTAAATGGGCTGCAAAAATCCAGTATCCACAATTATTTTCAGACATGGACATGGAAGTAGAGTTAAAGAAATATTTTGAATATGTATATGATTACACATTATCAGATGATGAAGTTGCTACAATATTGCGTAAGTAGTTAAATGGAGGAGAAAGAATGAATAAAATAAAAGTATTAGAAAAGGGACAAGAATTAGAATATAGCTTTGATGATTTACTAAACTATCATGGCGTAGGTTATCCTGGGGGAGTAGCTCATGCATTTCAGGTCATGAGCAGAGCATTTCCACTTTTAAATGATGGGAAATTATTAGAAAGAAGAGAGATATATCTGATTACAGCATTTCCGGGACCAGGAGGGATAGATGCTTTTGAAATGGTAACAAGATGCGTAACAGATGGTAGAATTTCTGTTGACATTAACTTAAAAGAAGCTGAAGGAATCTTAGAAAGTCCTCATGGAAGATATTATTTTAAATTCAAATATAGAGATAAAACAGTTGTTATAACCATAAAACCAGGCTTTGTATTAAAAGAATTTGTTGAATTAGCAAGAAAAGAAGATAGAAGTGAAGAAGAAGAGGCTACTTTGGTTCAGATGAAAAAAGATATGGCAGCAAGACTATTAGCCGCCAAGCCCGAAGAAGTATATGACGCAAAAGTTCTATAAAAGAAAAAGGGGCTGTTGCAAAAGTCCCATCATAGAAAAAGACGAGGAAATATAAAAATCGGCTCTATAATAAATGTTGGGGCTACTCATATAAGAGTAGTCGCCAACATTTTTTGTTGCAATAAAATAGACATATACAAACTCATACCGTATCATTAAAAGCAACCAAACCATTAAGAAAGGATGAGTCATATATGTCTAACGTCAATTATACAGAAATTGTCTTTAAAATTAAAGAGGAACATATTAAATATATGAAAGTTAATGAAGATGGTTCTATTCACTATACACTTGAGATGCCGGTAGCTGAGCAAGTATGTCCACATTGTGGAGCAAGCACTAGAAAGTCTAAAGGTAAACGTCCGAGAGAGGTTAAGTTTGGTACTGCACAGCATCACAGAGTGACTGCTACCTACTTACAGAGACGTTACAAGTGCCAGGAATACAATCATACTTTCATAGAAAAGAACCCTTTTATTTGCCGCTATTTGCGACTCAGTAAAACTAATATGGAGTATCTATTTAGACAATTAGGTGAAAAAGGATCCTACACTGAGATGGCTAAACGCAGTGACGTCTCTGTATCTACAGTCATTCGGTATTGCTCTAAATTAGCCATTCCAAAGCCTACACAATTGCCTACTGTACTGGGTATCGATAAATATAAAGGGAATGCCGAAGGTCAAATGTACCAAGTTATCATAACCGATTTAAACAATCATTCTATCGTAGATATTTTACCTAAACGAAATACGCAAGCTCTTATCCAATACTTCAAAACCTTTTCTAAAGAGGCTAGAGAACAGGTTAAATACATCATTATGGATATGTCTCCATTATTTAGGTTAGTGATGCAAACGGTGTTCCCTCACGCGCATATTGTAGCAGATCGTTATCATGTGTGTCGCTTGGTCGATTGGGCTCTTGAGCGTGTACGCAAGCGTGAGCAAAAGAGGCTAGTGGCACATTCTAGAACACTCAAATATAACCGAAGGGTTCTTATGAAGAACCCAGGTAAATTAACTGAAAGCGAGCGAATAAAGCTGTTAGAAATATTACGTATATCCGATGACCTACGGCGTGCATATGGGCTTAGATTAGCCTTTAGAAAGATATTTAAGATATACAGCATACCTAACATAGAAAGATATATACAATAAGCCAAAAGAATAGCACTAGCTATTTAGATAGCTAGCGCTAAGAACTTTTTATATGAGTAGCCCCCACATTTGACAAAGCATCTATAAAAACAATTTCAGCTTTCGTTGACTTATTTTTATTTCTATTTTTTATCTGTACTGATTCTATGACAGTACATGCCTAAAGTGGACAGAGAGAGCGCGCGATTCAAGAAATTACTAATCATTGCAAATCGGTATTCTTATTATAGATTACGCATTTGCAAGTTTTCTCGACAAGAATGGCACAATAGAGCCTTTATTTTCGATATACTCTTCTATGTCTTCTGGCGTCATTAATAATAATCTAATTGACCATTTATGCATAAGGTCCAAATCGAAGCTGAATTGCCACAGTTCACGCATTCGACACATTCTTTCAATTCTATAAAGAAGAGTTTTAAAGATATATCTTTCTACATAGAGTGGCGGTGTACTTCTTCCGTATTCCCAATTCTCAAAACTTCTGCTAGGAATCATAAGGAAGGAGGCAGCCGTCTTTCTTGTTAAACATAATGATTCCCGAAGATCCTGAATAGTAGGTAATCCAATAATATACTTATACAACCACCAACAAAATTCAACAGCTTTAAATTCGACATATTTGTCTTTGTCTTTTCCTTCCTTTTCAATAAATGACTCATATGTGTCATAATCTTTGAATACTAAATTAGACATACAGTCAAAATAATGGTCTACGATTCGACCACCTTCAGCACAGATATATAAACTACTAGATTCATTCAAATACTCTTTTAATAAACTATCTTCAATTTCATTATGTAACTCTAACAATTCTTTTTTATATTTTAAATCTTCTACAGGCTCGAGACTTTCAAAAAACTCTTTGATTAACTTCATAGACATTACCTCTTTCTTTAAAATATTACGCTATCTAAGTAATTTATTTATCTATAATATACTGCTATCTAATATAGATGTCAAACTAATCACTTGTTTTTCTCATCTCAGATGGTATGTACAAAAACATTTTATAACTAACTAGGATTAGGTCTCATCAATGTGAAAGGGCTAGACCTGGTGCTATTACTAAAGAGATCCACTAAGAAGTTACATACTAGAAAAGATAAACGTGCATTAGGAAGATCGATTGGTTAACGAGTAGCTAGTGTAGATGAACGGACTGAGTTCGGTCATTAGGAACTAGACAGTGTTCGTGGTATCAAAGATAAAGAAGGTAATATTTTACTTACCTTTGAAAAACGAAAAAGCCGTTTATATGTGGTTTTGCGATGTACTTCAGCAAAAGCTGATGATGGGAAAGAAAACTTGAAAGAATGGTTGCTTTCAGTCCAAAGCAAATTACCATTGCTCAAAGTATGTCATACAATTACTGCAGATAACGGTCGAAAATTTGCTAGTATTTCAAAGTTGGCAGCATTGGGCATACAGGTATATTATTCCCATTCTAACTCTGCCTAGGATCGTGGCTCTAATGAACTCCATAATGGATTACTGCGACGATGCATTCTTAAAGGGACTCCCATAAAAAGTGTTCCCGAAAGTGTCCTAAACAATTCTGTAGCTTAGTGAAATACATTACCCAGAAAGATTTTGGGATATGAGTCTCCAGTGGATGCTTTCAAGAGGAATTTAAGTTTTAAAAAAATTTTGAACAATTTTATATATGTGTTCAATTTTTAATTTCAATTTAAGAAAACAAGATATTAATAAAGCGAGAGAAAAGTTAAAAGAATTAGAATTTTAAGTACATTTTCTAAAAAATGGAGGGATGATACTATGATGGATATGCCGTATTTCTTAGAAAATGAAGAATGGTATACGGAATATAGAGATGGAAGAGGGCGAGTGAAGTTTAAACTAACAGACAAAGCTCCTAAAAAAGCGATAGAATCATATTATAAATATTATAAAACTTTAAAGTACGCAGAAAAACATAATATTAATCTCTAAACCACTTTTCTATATAAGTGGTTTTTCTATTAGTTATCATAACCGATTTGAGCTATCATACGTTTAAGTGATTGTCACACTCCCCTAAAATACGATATAATATATTGATATGTATAAGTATAATTTTTTGTTCAATTATACATCTTCAGACTTTCAATCTGTTTTGATGTATCAATTTGATGGTAGGAGATAATATGGACAAAGTATATGCAGTAGCTATGAGCGGTGGCGTAGATAGTTCTTTAACCGCTTCAATGTTATTAGAACAGGGGTATAAGGTATTTGGTATTACCTTGCGTTTGTGGGTCAGCGACACGGAGGAAGACGAAATTCCCCAAGCTGTGGTGGATGCGAAGAAGATGTGCGATTTTCTTGGCATTGAACATCATGTAGTAGATGCGAAAGATATTTTCAAAGATAATGTAGTAGATTACTTTATCACGGAATATTCCAATGGTCGTACACCGAATCCATGCGTGTTCTGTAATCGCAATATTAAATTCGATTTGTTATTACAACGTGCCTTATCCTTAGGGGCTACACACATGGTGACAGGTCATTATGCGCAGGTTATGTACAATGAGGCAGCACAGCGGTATGAATTACATAAAGGTGACGATCCAACGAAGGATCAAAGTTATGTATTGTACACATTAACTCAAGATATTTTAAAACATTTAGTCTTTCCTTTGGGGAATCAACCAAAAACGAAAACTCGCGAAATGGCTCATGAAAAAGAATTGCCTGTATGGGATAAACCAGATAGCTTAGATATCTGTTTCTTGCCGAATCACAATTACCAAGGGTTTATCGAAAAAACATCGAAATCGAAACCTAAATCAGGGCGTATTATCCATGAAAATGGTGAGGTGTTAGGCACGCATAATGGATTATACAATTATACAATTGGACAACGTAAGGGCTTGGGCATTGCCTATGCATATCCTCTCTATGTTGTGAAATTAGATGGCGAAACGAGTGAGGTTATCGTAGGTCCTAATGAAAGTTTATTCTCTCGCACGATGTTGTGTAAAAACTATAACTTCCTAGACGGAGTTGTGCCCACATCATTACAAGCAGAAGGTAAAATTCGGTATGCCGCGAAACCATCACCATGTACTGTTACTTTCACAGAGGACGGTACTATGAAAGTTGAATTTACGGAACCACAACGCGCCATTACACCGGGGCAATCTGTCGTATTCTACGAAGGAAGTCGAGTTCTTGGTGGTGGTGTAATAGATATTGTTTGTTAGAAAGGGAAGTCATGAGTACATCACATATTCGTAATTTTTGTATCATTGCTCATATTGACCATGGTAAGTCCACGCTGGCGGATCGTTTAATCGAAGAAACTGGGTCTTTGACGAAACGAGAAATGCAAGCCCAAGTCTTAGACTCCATGGACCTAGAACGGGAACGGGGCATTACGATTAAAGCCCAATCCGTTCGTTTATTGCACACTGCAAAAGATGGACAAGAATATACATTAAATTTAATCGACACACCGGGTCACGTGGACTTCAGCTATGAAGTATCACGTTCCTTGGCAGCTTGCGAAGGAGCCTTGTTGGTAGTTGATGCTGCACAAGGTGTTGAGGCACAAACTTTGGCCAATGTCTATTTAGCATTGGAACATGATTTGGAAATCATTCCTGTCATTAATAAAATTGATTTGCCAAGTGCAGATCCTGAACGTGTGAAACGTGAAATTGAAGATGTTATTGGATTAGATGCATCCGATGCTATTCTGGCCAGTGCTAAGTCTGGCATTGGTATTCAGGATATCTTAGAAGCGATTGTAGAGAAAATTCCTGCACCACCAGATCATTCTGATAAACCAGCACGTGCCTTAATTTTTGACTCTCGCTTTGACTCCTACAAAGGTGCCATTGCATACGTGCGTGTACAAGAAGGTTCTTTGAAAGTAAAAGATACCATCCGTATGATGCACAGTTCTAAGGATTTTGAGGTCACTGAATTAGGTGTATTTACACCGCATCTGTTGCCAGTCCAAGAATTACCATGTGGCTCTGTAGGCTGTGTGGCAGCAAGTATTAAAAATGTTCGTGACTGTCGTGTAGGGGATACGATCACAAAAGCAGATAATCCAGCTGAAGAACCATTACCAGGATACCGTAAAGCCGTGTCCATGGTATATTGTGGTCTATACCCAACAGATTCCAAAGATTATGAAAACTTACGGGATGCCTTAGAAAAACTAAATTTAAACGATGCTGCTTTAGAATACGAAGCAGAAACATCCTTGGCACTAGGTTTTGGATTCCGTTGCGGTTTCCTTGGACTATTACACATGGATGTCATCCAAGAACGATTGGAACGGGAGTATAATCTATCCTTGATTACGACTGCTCCAAGCGTAAACTATAAGGTATACAAAACAAATGGGGAAGTCATCGAAGTGGATAACCCTGCTAAATTACCGCCACCAACTGAAATTGACTATGTAGAAGAGCCATATGTAAAGGCTACCACTATCGTTCCTAAAGATTATGTGGGGGCCATTATGGAACTTTCACAGGACAAACGTGGGGAATACATCAGCATGGAATACATTGATGAAAGCCGTGTATCTATCGTATACCACTTGCCGCTAGGGGAAATCATTTACGATTATTTCGATAAATTGAAATCTGCTACGAAAGGCTACGCATCCTTGGACTATGAATTGATTGGCTACCAACAATCTCCAATGGTGAAAATGGACATCTTATTAAATGGAGATCCTGTCGATGCCTTGAGTATTATTGTTCACAAAGATCGGGCTCAATTACGTGGCCGTGCCCTCGCTGAGAAATTGAAAGAATTGATTCCACGTCAAAACTTTGAAATTCCAATCCAAGCGGCAGTAGGAACAAAAATTGTAGCTCGTGAAACGGTAAAAGCTTGGCGTAAAGACGTATTGGCAAAATGTTACGGCGGTGATATTTCCCGTAAACGTAAATTGCTAGAAAAACAAAAAGAAGGTAAAAAACGGATGAAAGCTGTAGGGTCTGTAGAGATTCCACAAGAAGCATTCATGGCGATTTTGAAAGTAGAAAACTAATGAATACCACTCGTATTCCAGTAGGTCACAGGGGAATGTATATCCACATTCCCTTTTGCCGTCAAAAGTGTACCTACTGTGATTTCCCTTCGTACCAAGGATTAGAAGACTATTTTGATGTGTACGCCTATACGTTGCGCCAAGAGATTGAATCTAGTCAATCCCTGTTAGGAACAGAGCCTTTCGATACGATTTACTTCGGCGGTGGAACACCGACTGTATTGTCCATCAAGGAATTGAATCGTATATTAGAGACAGTGTACAAAACATATACGGTTAGCAGTGATGTAGAAATTACCATTGAGGCTAACCCTGGTGAAGTGGATGCACAATACCTGAAACAATTGCATGAACTAGGAATTAACCGCATTAGCTTTGGTGTGCAAACATTTCGTGATGACCATTTGCGTGTATTGCACCGAACCCATACGGCAAAGATGGCACAACAAGCAGTTCTAGATGCCTATGAGGTAGGGTTCCGCAATATTAGCATTGATCAAATTTATGGATTACCCCGACAAACATTGGAAGATATTTCTTATAATCTAGAAGTCATTCAGTCTTTGCCCATAAATCATATCTCTATCTATGGCCTGCAAGTGGAACCTAGTACCTTATTACATCGCCAAGTTATGGATCATTCGGTCATATTACCGTCTGAAGATATATGCGAACAGATGTACGACTACCTTGTAGAAGGGTTAGAAAAACAGATGTTCGATAGATATGAAATTGCTAGTTTTGGTAAAGATGGAGCTTTCAGTCGTCATAATATCAAATACTGGCATGGCGCTGATTACATCGGCTTTGGTGCTGGTGCTCATTCCTTTGTTGGGAATCGGCGCTTTCAGAATACCCCTTACGTGGTGCCTTACATCCATAAAATTGAAATGGGTGAAAGTCCATGCATTGAGGAAGAAATCATCACTAGCCCTCGTGACTATGAAGATTTTAGCTTTCTTGCGTTGCGCACGAAGTGGGGATTAGTACCTAGTTTGTTTGAAAGTCGATTTAATTTAGACTTTCACAATATATATGGATCTGTTGTAACAGATCTAATACGTAAACAATTGCTTGTTTATGAAGATGATGCATATCGTCTCACTAAGGAAGGGGCCAAGCACGGCAATTATGTGTTTAGTCAGTTCCTTACGTCCTAAGTAGGAATGTACGCCCATACAGTTAATTTAGGAGAGTTTTATGAAAACAGCAGTTATTTTACATGCCTTATTCAGTGAGTTCACATACGAACAAATGGAGGCAATTTTTAGCCTAGCGAAAGAACATAGCGGAAAGTTCCGTATCGTTCCTACAGGCATTCAAATTTATGACATTACAAAAGAACAAAAAGAATCCATCTTAGAACACTTACCAGATGGAGTGGTGCAAGTACAACATAAATCGGTGAACTCCATCGTGGCATGCAGAGGTACAGATGGATGTAGCCATGCCTTTATGGAAACCATTCCGATGGCGACCATGGTAGACCAAAAACACTACGGCAAAGATATGCCGAACAAAATTCGCATCGGCATCAGCGGTTGCCCACGATGCTGCGCTGAATCCATGATTAAAGACATCGGCCTAGTGGGAAAACCAAATGGCTTTACCTTAGTAGCAGGTGGCACAAGCGGTGCCTTACCTCGAAAAGCAATTACCTTGCTAGAAGGATTATCCCCGGAAGAAGCAGAGCAGAAAATCTCAGAGCTTTTAGAATGGTATAGCACTAATGCGAAGCCAAAAGAGAAGTTTGAACATGTATTACAACGATTGGGGAATCCGTTCCAGTAAAACGTCACTTGTGATGCTATGTAGCCTGTGGCTAACTAAACTAAATATATTAAAAGGAAGAGCACGGTATACTCCTCACAAACGGTATTTCATAATGTTTGAAGTCGTCACTTCTTCTGTTATGTAATCTTGTGGCTATTGACTAACTAGCAAAGGGAAACGAGCAACATATTCCTCCAGAAACTGATACAGTGGTTAGGTTTCCTCCGGAACATGTTGCTCGTTTCTAGTTATGTGTGATTTAGGTAGTAAGGGGAGCCACAAGATCTGCTACGCATAATGGTGTTCCTCAAGGGGAAAAAATTAGTAGAGTTTGCTACTAAGGAGTCGCCTAACAGTTTTACTGAACTACATGTTGCTCGTTTCTTGTGTATACGTGATTTAGGTAGTAAGGAGGCCACAAGATATGTTACGCATAATGGCGTTCCTAAGGAGAATATGAGTACGATAACACATAAAAAGACCAGTACGAGTTACATGCTTGATGTCTTGTACTGGTCTTATTAATGAATATAGATATTATTTTGTTGTTATGTTAGGTGTATTATGATGCCAATCATTTGGAAAACCTAATCGTTTTGAGATATCATTAATGCTTATAGATGTAAGTCGTTTTTCTAGGATGTTAAATTGTTTTCTTATAGTATTTTGAAGAGTTGCATATTCATGATGGCTTAAGAAACAGTGTAAAGATATCATTACAGAATATGGTGAGTTTCTCAATTGATTGTGCTTAATGTTAAAGGCTTTATGCAAAGGAGCCCAATATTTAGAATCTCGTTTACATTTTGAATCAAGTAAACGATTTGTATGCGCACAAATATTTCTAATATCATTTATATTTTCAACAAATGATATCATAACCTCAGGAGGAAATGGTGCTGTGGTAGAAATATGCTCTTCAATAAAAGTGAATAAGTCTTTAGAGATTATATTTTGGAGTTTTTTAGTACTATTTATTAGAATATGTTTCAAACAACCAAAATCTAAAAAATTTATTAGTACCCAGATAGGAACATCGTTGTAAGTGTTAATATAATGAGCAATGCTATTATTAGGTTTAGTTTTATACTTAGAAATTACATGAGATATTCTAGAAATACTTTTAATAGATTCAAGGGAGCGAGTTTTGTCGTAGCAATTTATATCTAAATATGCATAAGGAATTGTAGAATATAGTTGGGAAAATCTATGTGATAAAATTGCCTTTAAATGAGTTTCCATAGCTATTATAGCTTCAAAAAATGCATGTTTTATTTCCCGTTCGAATACAAAAAGATGTGTAATTTCATCGAATGTTGAGCCATTGGTATATTGTTCTTTATTCCTCGGAAAAAACTTACCGTACCCATTAATAATGTTATAGTAGTTTTGGGTTAATAAGTATTTTTTTGCATGCTTTATATCTTTTATTAGTAAACCTCTATCCTTTAATAGTTTTATCTGTTGAACGATTGATAGAAATGGTTTCAAAAAAATAACCCCCTCTATATAATAGAGGAGGTTACTTTCCGCACAGGTCCCCGTAGGGATTGTTGCACTAATCTTGCCTCTATTATACTGAATGAAGAAATATATGTCAATTTTAATTACTACTAATTCTTATAAATGGAAACATAGGAATTATGTATTATATTACATCAAATGCGATATCTTAGGTAATGAGAGTAAATTAACGGATAGTTTTATAGTACACCCCAGCTTTTGGATTAGTGATACGTAGTTTAAGCGGTTCTTCATCATTAATGATGTATAACGTATCTTCTTCAAGTCCAGTCCATTCTAATGATATGGAAGTTTCACCTGTAGTGATACCAAGTTCTTCCAAGGGTGGAATATACAGCAGTCGTAGTCCTTTAGGTAGGAGCGTACTGCTTTTTTTTATGAACTGTAATTGTTCTCCGTGTTTTGCATAGTCCAATATGTGTGCTAATTCGTTATGATGATCTTCGTTTATTAAATCATGAACTTGTGCTTGCTCGACATGTACAAAATTTTCAATGTCATCACGTTGTAATACAATAAATTTCATATACTACCTTTCCTTTATAGAAATCATTAATCTAAAACAAGATTAAGCTAAGGCCTAGCATCTTACAAAGCCTAATATCTTAATAGTTACCAATATTTAATCTTAATATCATTATACTATCAATTCTATGACGATACAATTATAAAAGGGAGTATACATCGATTAAATCTCACACCGAGTAGATGCGTTAGTGAGGTATGTCTATATAATGCACTATGTAAGAGCTAACGTAGAGGATCACAGCAACGCTCGCCCTCAAACTTCCACCAGATTGGATGCGTTGGTGAGATATGTTAAGCTAATGGGCTAATTGATGACAACCCTAGAAGAGCACGGCATGTTCCGGAGCAAACCTAACGAAGTATCAGTTTGCGGAGGAATGTGCCGTGCTCTTCCCTTTGCCCGAATCAGACCATGAAATACCTCACCAAACCAGACAATCAAAAAGTTTGTTTTTTTGACTAATACGGTATTTACTGAACTTTCACCAATTTTTCACTTGACATATGTTGTAAATGTGATACTATATATCTTGTAGTTAGCACTCAACCTTAGTGAGTGCTAATAATAACGAGGTGATACTATGGATGAAAGGAAAGAGCGCATTCTGCGTGCTATCATTCAAGATTACATTAAAACAGCGGAACCTGTTGGTTCTCGTACCATCGCAAAGAATTATGATTTAGGCATCAGTCCTGCGACGGTACGAAATGAAATGGCTGATTTAGAAGATCTTGGCTTTCTTGAACAACCTCATACATCAGCAGGTCGGATTCCTTCGGCAAAAGGCTACCAGTACTATGTAGACACTTTACAGGAGTTTGAAGACGCTGCTGCTGAAGATATTCCTGTAATTCAAGAGTTATGGCAGACTCATCAACAAGAACTTGATGATTTTTTTGTAGAAATAGCAAAACTTATTTCTCGTATTAGTCATAATGTGAGTATGTTTTTAGCTCCCGCCCATGATTCATCTACTATAACCTATATCCATGTTCTTCCTATCGATGAACATAGAGCGGTCATGGTGGTGGTAACGAATACAGGTGCTTTGGATAATGAGCCAATTTATTTTACAGAACCTATTAATAAAGAAGAATTAGCTATGCATGCACATCGCTTTAATAGTGTACTTCATGATGTATCCATCCAGGATATCACGCAAGAAAACTTAGACAAAATGCGGGTAACTTTAGATTTACAAGATACAACGTATGTAGTTTTTTGTGACACATTATATCGAGCCATTGCTAAGCGAAAACTATTCTATACAATAGGAACTACATCCTTATTAGAACAACCAGAGTTTAACGATATTAAACGGGCCCAACCACTGTTAGCCTTATTGGAACAACAAGATGAATTAACCCAATTATTAACGCCAAACTCTAGTAGTCCTATCGATGTAAAAATAGGTCACTCCAACGAACTGGTGAAAGATATCAGCGTTATCCAAGCAAGTTTCAATGTTCCTCATCAAGTAGGTACCCTCGCTATTGTAGGGCCTACACGAATGGAATATGGCCGTATTATGGGTATCCTAGCCTATATTAATAAGTGCATGGAAGAATTACAAGAACAGAAAAAGAAGCTGTAAAGAGGTGAAGTATGGAAGAAAATAAACAAGAAGAAACAGTCACTCCTGAAGTGGAAGTTTTGGAAGAAGAAGCTCCTGAAGCAGTAGACCCTACGAAAGAATGGGAGCAACGATACATGCGTTTGCAAGCAGATTTTGAAAACTTCAGACGTCGTACAAACCAAGAAAAAGAACAATTAGGGGTATTTGTTAAATCTCATGTTATTGAAGGTTTACTCCCAGTATTAGATAATTTTGAAAGGGCACTTTCAGCACCTGAAACGCCAGAAACGAAGGCTTTCATGGAAGGATTTGTAATGATTCAACAAAGCTTGATGGCAAGCCTATCAAAACAAGGATTAGCGGTGATTGAAGCTGTGGGTCAACCATTTGATCCAAATTACCACCAAGCTATCATGCGTGTGCCAGCTGAAGATATGGAAGATGACACTGTGTGTGAAGTATTACAAACTGGCTATACTGTAGAAGGCCGCGTGGTACGTCCAGCCATGGTGAAAGTAGTCCATAACGGATAATTAATTATTATAATTAACATATTAGAAGAAGTATTAGGAGGTCATGTTAAATGGCAAAAGTAATTGGTATTGACTTAGGTACAACAAATTCTTGTTTCGCAGTAATGGAAGGCGGCGAACCAACTGTTATTACAAACCAAGAGGGAGCTAGAACGACTCCTTCCGTAGTAGGTTTTGCAAAAAATGGTGAACGTTTAGTAGGTCAATTAGCTAAACGTCAAGCAGTTTCTAACCCTGAAAACACAATCATTTCTATTAAACGTCATATGGGTACAGATTACAAAGTGAATGTAGAAGGTAAATCCTATACACCACAAGAAATCTCTGCTATGATTCTACAAAAAATTAAAGCTGATGCAGAAGCTCATTTAGGGGAACCAGTAAAACAAGCAGTTATCACTGTTCCTGCATACTTCACTGACTCTCAACGTCAAGCTACAAAAGACGCTGGTACAGTAGCAGGCTTAGAAGTATTACGTATCATCAACGAACCTACAGCAGCTGCTTTGGCATACGGTGTAGATAAAGGTGAAGACGGTAAAATCCTTGTATTCGACCTTGGTGGTGGTACATTCGACGTATCCATCCTTGAATTGGGTGAAGGCGTATTTGAAGTATTGGCAACATCTGGTAACAACCATTTAGGTGGTGACGACTTTGACCAACGCATTATGGATTATTTAATCAGCGAATTCAAAAAAGAAACTGGTATCGATTTATCCAATGACAAATTAGCTGACCAACGTTTAAAAGAAGCTGCTGAAAAAGCTAAAATTGAGTTGTCTGGAGTGGCTAGCACACAAATCAACTTGCCATTCATTACAGCTGATGCAACAGGTCCTAAACATTTAGACGTAACATTGACTCGTGCTAAATTCGATGAATTGACTCGTGACCTTGTAGAAGCAACTATCGAACCTACTCGTAAAGCTATGAAAGATGCTGGTTTATCTGCTTCTGAAATTGACAAAGTATTGTTAGTAGGCGGATCTACTCGTATTCCTGCAGTACAAGATGCGATCAAACGCGAATTAGGTAAAGAACCAACTAAAAATATCAACCCTGACGAATGTGTAGCTATCGGTGCTGCGATTCAAGGTGGTGTATTAGTAGGTGAAGTAAAAGACGTATTGTTACTTGACGTAACTCCATTGTCTTTAGGTATCGAAACTATGGGTGGCATCTTCACTCGAATTATCGACCGCAACACAACAATCCCTACATCTAAATCTCAAGTATTCTCCACAGCAGCAGATAACCAACCTTCCGTTGATATCCATGTATTGCAAGGGGAACGCGACATGGCAGCATCTAACAAAACATTGGGCCGTTTCGAATTGTCCGGTATCCCAGCAGCTCCTCGTGGAGTACCTAAAATCGAAGTTACATTCAACATCGATGCTAACGGTATCGTTAATGTAAAAGCAAAAGATCTTGGTACTGGTAAAGAGCAAGCAATCACAATTACATCATCTTCCGGTTTAAGCGATGAAGAAATCGAACGCATGGTAAAAGAAGCTGAAACACATGCAGCTGAAGATAAAGCTAAAAAAGAAGAAGTAGAAGTGAAAAACAATGCTGATAACTTGGTATACCAAGCTGAAAAAGCAGTGAAAGACTTTGAAGGTAAAGCTGATGCAGCACAATTAGAAGCTGTTAAAAAAGCGACAGAAACGTTAAAAGCATCTATTGAATCTGGCGATATTGAAAAAATTAAAGCTGATAGCGAAGCATTGACAGCTCCTTTATACGAATTGTCCTCTAAAATGTACGAACAAGCGCAAGCTCAAGGCGAACAAGGTGGACAAGAAGCTCCTAAACAAGATGATAATGTAGTAGACGCTGACTACACAGTAGTTGACGAAGACAAAAAATAATAAGAAGGGACATAGATAATGGCTCGTGATTATTATGACGTCCTTGGCGTCAACAAAAATGCATCCCAAGATGAAATTAAGAAAGCATTTCGTAAGAAAGCACGTCAATACCATCCAGACGTAAACCGTGATAATCCTGAAGAGGCAGAAAAGAACTTTAAAGAAGTGAATGAAGCCTACGAAGTATTATCTGATGACACTAAAAAAGCACAATATGACCAATACGGTCATGATGCCTTCACTGCTGGCGGAGGTAACTCCGCTGGCGGTTTTGGCGGTGGTTTTGGTGGCGGCGGATTTGGCGGTTTCGGCGGTGGCAGCGGATTTGAAGATATTTTTGGTAATATCTTTGACATGTTCGGCGGCGGTGGTGGCCGTGGTCAACGTGGTCCAGAGCGTGGTGCCGATTTACGCCAAGATGTACGCATTTCTTTCCGTGATGCTGTATTTGGAACAACGATGAAAGTCAATGTACAGCGCCATGAAGAGTGTGATCATTGTCATGGTACAGGTGGTGAGCCTGGTTCTAAAGTAGAAACATGTCCAAACTGTCATGGTTCCGGTCAAGAAGCTGTCATTCAAAATACACCATTTGGACGTATGCAAACGGTGCGCACATGTTCTCGATGCGGTGGACAAGGTAAAATTATTGAAAAACCTTGTAAAGTATGTCGTGGACAAGGACAAGCAATCAAACGTCGTGATATAGAAATCAAAATACCAGCTGGTGTCGATGATGGTGCACGTCTTCGTGTATCCGGAGAAGGGGAGCCTGGTACATTAGGTGGCCCTAAGGGCGATTTATATGTGTATATCTCTGTGTCTCGTGATAAAGAATTTGAACGTAGTGGCAACGATGTTGTATTACGTCAAACTATCTCTTTCTCACAAGCTGCACTAGGTGCTACTATACAAGTTCCTACTTTAGAAGGTAAAGTAGAATTAAAAATCCCTGAAGGTACACAAACTGGTACTGCTTTCAGAATTAAAGGACAAGGTGTTCCGTATTTACGTCAACCAAGCCAACGTGGTGATCAACACGTAGTTGTCACTGTGGAAACACCTAAAAAATTGACAGATAAACAACGTCAATTATTAGTTGAGTTTGCTGCAGAAAACAAAGAAGATGTAAATACTTTGAAAGTGAATAAAAGCATATTAGAAAATTTAAGTGATAAGGTGAAACAGTTATTTTGCCAAGATTAAACCTTGGTAAGTAAGGAGTCATCTATGAAATGGATAGAAATATCCATTACTGTAGAAGTGGCAGTCATTGATGAAATGGCTGCCATTTTTAATGATATAGAGAGTAATGGATACATAGAAGAAACAATAGAAAATAACCCCAACTTAAGCCGTGTGACCATCTATTTAGGCATAGACAAAGATGAGGAGCAGTGGAAACAGATCATAGAAACAGCATTACAAGTTGCTAATATTTCCTATAGTGATATGGTAAGTAAAACTGTAGACGATGAGCAATGGTATCATAGTTGGCAACAATATATTATGCCTACGAGATTGTTACCAGACTTGGTGATTTGTCCCGCTTGGCAAAGCTATGATGTCTCTACAGATCCACTCGCTACAGAACAAGATGTGGTAATGACCATGGATACAAAGCTTTCTTTTGGCACAGGAGACCATGAAACTACAAGAAACTGCGCCACTTTATTAGGCAAATATATACACCGTATTCCCACAGATTTGAGCCAACAGGTTTGCCTAGATATTGGTACTGGTACAGGTATTTTATTACTAGCAGCCCATCATTTAGGGATACCTAACCTAGTGGGCATCGACCTAGAAGAAGAGGCAGCTATACAGGCCAAGGAAAACTGTGAAAATAATGGTATTGAGGCAACCATCATTCATGGCAATTTAAGCGATGACTTTCACGGTAAAGCTCATCTTATACTAGCGAATTTAACAGTAGATCCTCTAAAAATTTTATTGCCTATGATTAGGGAAAAACTACACGATAATGGTATACTAATAATAAGTGGTATTGTGGACGATCGGTATGATGAAATTATGCCGTATATTACTAACCACTGGACTATTATGGAAGAAATGGTAGAGGGTCCTTGGCATACCTTTGCCTTGGCATAAGATAGGAAGTATATGAAAAAAATATTTATTGATGGCATTATAGATGAAAGTATCCAGTTACCTACAGATACAGCACATCATCTCTTTCATGTATTGCGCCATTCTAAAGAGGAACCGTTTATTGTGAGCAATCATGAAGGGAATACAGGTGAATTTATGCTAATATCTGAGGAATCAGATATATATATGGCGAAACGATTACGTACCATTGACGTGCCTACAACAGCTACGAAAGTAGTGTTAATTCAATCCTTTTTGAAAGGCGATAAGTTCGAGTTTTTATTGCAAAAGGCTACGGAATTAAACGTTCATCACATCTATGGTGTATCTTCGGTCCATTGTGTAGCTAAATATGATGCTAAAAAATTAAACGCCAAGAAAAATAGATGGGAAAAAATTATCATAGAAGCAAGCCAACAATGTGGTCGCCCTGATGTACCTACATTAACAGTAGAACAGTCACTTTCAGAGGTACTGCAAACCTTACAATCTGATGAGGGAGTTCTCTTGTTAGGTGCCTATGAACGAGAAGATGACAAGACGATCAAAGATATTTTACAAACACAGTTACATACTAATTCATACCATACCATAGCCATTTGCATTGGTCCTGAAGGTGGTTATAGTCCTACTGAAATGGAATTATTAGAAGCGTGTAGAGGCCATAAGGTTAGCCTAGGATCCACTATATTGCGTGCTGAAACAGCAGCCTTAAGTGCTGTGAGTATGATTCAATATGAATTACTAGATTAGGAGTCTCATGAAGACAGTTGCATTTACTACCTTAGGGTGTCGTGTCAATCAATATGATACGGATGCCATGAAAGGTTTATTTATAAAAGCAGGATATACTCCTGTTGGTTTCGATGAAGAAGCCTCTATTTACGTGATTAATACTTGTTCTGTAACCAATATGGGAGAGAAAAAATCACGCCAATTAATCCGACAAGCAAAGCGCCGTAACCCAGAAGCATTTATCGTAGTAACTGGTTGTTACGCTCAGTTAGCGCCAGAAGTAATTTCTGCTATCGATGGGGTTAACCTTGTCATCGGTACGGCAAACCGGAATAAAATCGTGGAATTAGTAGAAAATATTCCATCTACAGAAGAACAGATTTCCATCGTTCGTAATGTGATGGAAGAGTCTACCTTTGAAGAAATGCCTTTATTTGGCAATGAAATTGAAAAATGTCGGGCTTTCATGAAGATACAAGAAGGATGTAATAATTTCTGTTCCTTCTGTATCATTCCGTATACACGAGGAAAATTAAAGTCTAGAAAAATTGAAGACATTGTGGAAGAAGCAAAACGCCTGGTTGCCTATGGGTATAAAGAGGTTGTCCTCACAGGTATACACCTCGGTAACTACGGTATTGAATTACCAGAGCGACCAACCTTAGGCCGCGTTGTGCGTGAATTATTGACCATTGATGGCTTAGAGCGCATTCGTTTTGGTTCTATTGAGTCTGTAGAAGTATCGGAAGAATTAATCGAGTTAATGGCAACGAACCCTCGTGTATGCCCTAACCTACATTTGCCATTACAAGCAGGATCTGATCCAGTGTTAAAAGCGATGAACCGTCACTATAATTTGCAACAATACAAAGATTTAGTGAAGTATTTACGTAGCCGCATTCCGAATCTATCCATTACAACAGATATTATCGCCGGATTCCCAGGGGAAACAGACGAATTATTTGAGGAAACCATGCGCACAGTCAAAGAAGTTGGTTTTACGCATATCCATGCCTTCCCATATTCTATTCGAGAAGGTACGCCAGCTGCTAAGATGGAAGACCAAGTGCCAGAGGCAGTGAAAAAAACACGTGTTGCCTTATTAAACCAACTTGGTAAGGAAGGCTTTAAAGCCTACGCCAATCGTTTTCTTAACCAACCTGTGAAGGTTCTCATCGAACAAAGCGATGACTTTTATTATTATGGCTTAACTAACGAATATGTACATAGTAAAATTCCTAAACAGAATCACCATTTTAATGTAGGAGACATTGTAAGTGGAGTTGTAACAGAAGTACATAGCGATGTGGTACTAGTGGAGATTTAGAGCGAATTTGTTAGAAGGCTCATCATCTAGCAGTTGGGATTATTGGAAAACATCTGATGGTGAAACTAGTAATATTTTTAGAAAGAAATAATAGACTATATAGAATATTTTTGATATAGTTAATATCATAGTATGTAAGTATCATACAGTAGATAAGAAAGGGGACTCCCATGAAAGAAGATTGCTTATTTTGTAAAATTATTAATAAAGAAATTCCAGCTAAGGTTGTATTAGAAAATGATAAATTCTTAGCATTCCATGATATTGCTCCCGTAGCACCTGTGCATGTGTTGATCATTCCTAAAAACCATGTGTCTAATATTGCGCATTTAAATGAAAATAATGAAGCCTATGTGGAAGGTATCTTACCCTTTGCTAAATTGGTTGCAAAGGAATTAGGTCTTGCTGCTGATGGATATCGCTTAACATTAAATACAGGTGCGAAAGCAGGTCAAACTGTATTCCATTTACATGCACATTTGATGGGCGGTAAAGAATTAGGTTGGCCAAATATTGACTAATCTAGGAGGAACAAGTGTCAATAGAACAAACTATCATGAATCAATATAATGTGGATAATATTCTGCATTACTTTCAAGAAATCGCTAATATTCCTAGAAAATCTGGGCATGAACAAGCTATTTCTAACTATATAAAGAACTGGGCGCTAAACTTGGGCTTAGATGTATTCCAAGATGAACAGTATAATCTAATCATTAAAAAAGCTGGCACAAAAGGTTATGAGAATCATGAACCAGTGATTTTACAAGGTCATATGGACATGGTGTGCACGAAATTAGAGTCTGTGGAGCATGACTTTATTAACAGTCCTATCGCTTTGCGTGTAGAGGATGGTATCTTACATGCTAATGGAACCACCTTAGGTGCAGATGATGGATTTGCTGTAGCCTATGGCATGGCTATCTTAGCATCTACAATGATTCCACATCCTCCGTTAGAGGTAGTATTCACTGTAGAAGAAGAAACTACTTTCAAAGGTGTAAAAACATTAGATTACAGTCATTTACAAGGCAAACGTCTCATCAATATGGATGGAGAATGTATGAATGAAGTGACCATCGGCAGTGCTGGCGGTCATGGTTCTACCGTAACATTGCCTATTGCACAAGTATCTGTGAATAATGAAATGACAAAGCGCAGAATTACCATTGAAGGCTTAAAAGGTGGTCACTCTGGTTGTGATATCCATTTAGGGCGGGGTAATGCCATTTACATTCTATCTAAGGTGTTAGAACGTATTACTGGAGAACACAATATCCGTATTACAGAAGTAAGCGGTGGCAGTGCGCCTAATGCAATCCCATTACGTGCCTATGCTGATGTGTATCTACATTTACAAGATGTGCCATATGTGCAAGTTCTTTTACAAGAAGAACAAGATAAGTGGAATGCTCACTATGCTAAGGCTAACGAAAATATGACAATTTCTTTATCTGTTGTTCCTAAAATAAATCGTGAAGATTTAGTGGAATTAGATTTAGATGCTATCACCATGGAACGAGCTTTCAGCGGTGACACTGTACAAAAACTATGTGCTCTTATTCAAGGAATTGAACAAGGGGTGTTACAACATGCTCCTGGAAATCCGAATGAAGTATGGTACTCTAATAATATTGGTCTTTTGGGTATGACAGATGATGTAGTATACCTTAAAATGCAAGTACGCAGTACCGATCCGAAGAATTTAGAGACTCATTACAAAGGGTTATCGAAATTGGTAGAAACTCATGGTGCTACGACGTCCCTTGAAAGCCCGTATCCAGGGTGGCTACCCACATTTGATAGTCCATTACAACAAGCCTATCAAAAGGCTTATGAATCTGTAACAGGCACTAAAGACTTGCAGTTCAATGTAATCCATGCAGGTCTTGAAGTTGGCTACATGTTAGATAATTTACAAGGCCCTGTAGATGCTATTAACATTGGACCAAATATTCATGACTTACATGCACCTACAGAACGTATGGAGCTAGAAAGTTTTGTTACTACTTGGAATATATTGAAAGAGTTCTTAAAAAGCTTATAATACAGCATATTTGCCATTTGTTTTGGGTTATGATATAATTACTTCCGATAACGATATATTATCGGAAGTAATTTTTTGGTTTAAAATAGCTATATAGGTACCAATATCTCTATATAGTACATTTGAGGTGCTTATGAGTCAATCTAATACACACTTCTATTTACGCAATTATAAAGAGATTATGAACAACTCCAAGCTTAGCGATAAGGCTAAGTCTAGTATTCTATTATCCAAAGCAGAAAATACTGTAGATGCCTACGAATCTGATTGGATGGATTTTGTGGATTGGTGTCGACATAAACAAGAATCCTTTTTTCCTAGTTCACCAGAAATTATTGTCAATTATATTAATGATTTAGCTGATTACGCTAAGGCTAATACTATATCACGTCGTATTAGCGCCTTATCGGAAAACTTTAATGCTTCTGGTATTGAAAGTAATCCTTGTAGTGCTCCTATCGTTAAACAAGCGATGCGAGGTATTCGTCGATCCTTAGGTACTTACCAGCAAGGTAAAACTCCTGTACTACTGGATGATCTTATGGATATCATAGAATATATGGAAACTGCCGATATAGCACCTATACAAAAACTACGTGATAAAGCTATTTTATTATTAGGCTTTATGGGAGCCTTTCGACGTAGCGAATTATCTGCCTTAACTGTAGAATCATTAAAGTTTTTGCCACAAGGTCTAGAAATCTTCGTATCCAGTTCAAAAGCCGACCAAGAAGGACAAGGTGCTATTGTTGCCATACCTTACATCGAAAATGACTCATTATGTGCCGTAAAGGCTGTCAAAGCATGGCTTCGCTTTGTGCCTATTACAACAGGACCTATTTTTCGGGGATTTACGAAAAGTATGAGTGTACGCAAAACGGCTATCAGTGATAAAAGTATTGCTGATATTGTAAAATACTATATAGCAGCTATTGGTGCAGATCCATCCTTATATGGAGCTCATAGTCTACGTCATGGATTTGCTACTACAGCCGCCCATTATGGCGTAGAAGAACGTAATATAATGAAACAAACACGTCATCATAGTGTCAATATGGTACGGAGATACATTAATGAAGCCAATAAATTTGTAGATAATCCTATATCTTCTATATTCAAGTCTAAATAGCACCATATTAACTACATATTACTTGAGTTAAATGATGTATATTGAATCTCTATATAATCGTACATAGACTATATAATACAGAAAATAATCAGATACAATTCTGTCTCCAAAACATGAGAAAGAACAGACAAAAAGACTGCATACCCCTATGAATAATACATAGGATATACAGTCTTTTTATTCTATCATTCAATATATATATTTTAATATTTTACCGAACATACACATGCTATAATTTAATTATTTGCCCAAGCTGTAATAAAACCGAACATAGTTTTTTCTTTCAGTGTAGGAATCATTAAAGTTTCTCCAGCACGTAATGCCTTACCATGTTGTAAATGATTAATTTCTTCGATCGCTACGATATACTCGCGAATATCAATATCTTCAGTTTGTGCCAATGCCTTTTGAGAGATACTCCATAAGGTGTCCCCAGCATCTACTTGTACAGCTTTAATATTTTGAGTATCCATCTCTAATGTTGTAGTATTAATCATACCATTTACTACAAATACCATAGCTACCATTACTAAAATAGAAAATAATTTATTCATAATATATACCTCTCTCTAATAATATCGAACAAAATAAATAGTACATCTGTTTGTTTATGTTCACATTCTAACACACATACAAATGTTCGGTCAAGCATAATTTTTTAGAACGCATATTTGACAATTTTCGATATTAAATTTATAATAGGTGTATATAAATTAAGTTCCATAATACTGTAGAATGAGAGGTTATTCCCTTGAGACGTCCTGCCACTGATATAAATAGCAAACAACAAAGAATATTAGATTTTATTATTGAAAGTTTACAACAGCGCTATCGCTGCCCAAGTGTTCGTGAAATTGGCGATCATATGGGGTTAAGCTCCACTTCTACTGTTCAAAGTCATTTAAATACATTAGAAAAATTTGGCTATATTACTCGTGATGCTAATAAGAATCGCTCTATTACCGTTGTAAATATGCCTGATGTACCTGCTTTAGAAATGGATGAAGAAACTCACGAAGTTACGTCAAGCCCTGAATTTAATTTTTTAGAGGCTGGCCTTCGTCGTGTCCCTTTGATTGGAACTGTACAAGCAGGTCTTCCTGTAACAGCTATTGAAAACCGTGAAGATGAGTTCGTATTACCTACTGCTCTATTAGGTAGCTCTGAATGCTTCTTATTACGTGTTCGTGGCGAATCCATGCGCGATATCGGTATGTATGAAGGTGATTTGCTTATCGTTCGCAATCAATCCACTGCCAACAATGGGGATATCGTAGTTGCTCGAATTGATGATGAAGCCACTGTAAAACGCTTTTATAAAGAGTCTGACCATATTCGTTTAATGCCAGAAAACGAAGAGTTTGAGCCTATCATCACACGTAATTGTGTGATTGAAGGTCGAGTGATTGGGCTCATTCGTGACCATATTTAATCTAATATACTAAAAAAAAAGATAGTAGTCTTTAATAAGACTACTATCTTTTTCTTTTTAAATTTTTATTGTTTATATGATTCTATAGCTGCATCGATGATCTGCGCTTCTTCTACAGATGGATCACATAATGGTAATAGTAATGGCCCTGTTGTAAATCCTAATTGCTTCATCGCATATTTTACAGGAATAGGATTTGTGGTAATAAACATAGCTTTTAAGATAGGTACCAAGGATAGCTCAATAGCTCTTGCTTCTTTTACCTTTCCTTGTCTGAATAATCCTATCATCTCTTGCATTTCATTTCCTACAATATGTGCGGCCACAGAAATAACACCGGCTCCTCCATTTTGTATCACATCTAATGTTAATGCATCATCACCAGAATAAATCATGAAATCATCACTTGGTAGTAATGCACGAATTTGTTGAGTAATACTAATATCACCTGTAGCTTCTTTAATAGATGTAATATTAGGGCATTCCTTTGCTAATCTAGCTACTGTTTTCGGTTCTATACGACCACCTGTTCGACCCGGTACATTATATAGCATAACGGGTAAATCAGTACTGTCTGCAACTGCTTTAAAATGTAAATAACAACCTTCTTGATTGGGTTTGTTATAATATGGTACTACAGCCATCACGCCATGAACACCAGTATGGCTAGCAGCCTTCGTTAAAGCGATCGATTTTTTAGTAGAATTACTACCTGTATTCGCAATAATGGTAGCACGATGACCATACTCTTTAGCGATTAATGTAAATAGCTCAAGTTTATCACGATCATCAATATTTGGACCTTCACCAGTAGTGCCACATACAATTAAGCCATCAGAACCATTGTCCAACAAGTATCCGGCTAGACGTAGTGCTTCTTGAAAATTTACATGACCATCGTCAGTAAAAGGAGTGATCATTGCTGTTAAGATATTTCCAAATGTTGTCATCTTAGCACCCCCTGAAATATATAATTAGAAAGATTGATATTCTACCAAGTATTCTGCAATTTGTAATGCATTTAATGCAGCGCCCTTACGAATTTGATCTCCTACAATCCAAAAATTCATAGCATACTCGTTAAATAAATCTTTACGAATGCGGCCGATTTCACAATCATTTTGATTCGATGTATATAAAGGCATTGGATATTCTTGTGCTGCTGGATTATCGTTCACACGTAAACCAGGGAATTTTTCACAAGCAGCTTTGAAATCTTCTACAGATACTGGAGACTCTGTCTTTACTAATACAGATTCAGAATGAGATCGATATACTGGTACACGTACTGTAGTCGGTACTACAGCAATAGTGTCATCATGGAAAATCTTTTGTGTTTCCAATACCATTTTCATTTCTTCTTTAGAGTATCCATTTTCCATGAATACATCAATTTGCGGAATTAAATTAAAAGCGATTGGATAATGTTTGTCCATAGAGCCTGTAGGTAATAAATTAGCTACCATATCTTCCCCTGCAACATGTTGAGCTACTTGGGAATCTAATTCTTCAATCCCCTCTTTGCCAGCGCCAGATACAGCTTGGTATGTGCTGACAACAACACGTTTAATAGGAGATAAGTCATGCAATGGCTTTAATCCTAAAGCCATGATAATAGTAGAACAATTAGGATTAGCAATAATACCTTTATGTGTATCAATATCCTCTGGGTTTACTTCAGGTACTACTAATGGAACGTCTGGATCCATACGGAAAGCGCTGGAGTTATCGATAACAATAGCACCACGTTTAGCAGCTTCTGGAGCCAATGTTTTAGAAATAGAACCTCCTGCAAATAAAGCAATATCTACACCTTCAAAAGATTCTGGTTTTGCCTCTTCCACCACATACTCTTTTCCATCTACTGTCAATACTTTACCCGCAGAACGAGCAGATGCTAATAGTTTAATGCTTTCATAAGGAAATTTACGTTCTTCAATTAATGTAATAAACTCTTGTCCTACTGCACCAGTAGCACCTAATATGGCTAAATGAGGTTTTCTCATAGTGACTCCTTAATATTAATAACTTAATGTATAGTTATATGTATTATACTATTTAAGTTTTTCTTTAGCAAGAATTATATAGAATATAGAATTATAAATAATGTTCTAATCCATAAGTTAAGCCTGCAAAATCTTTGATTTTTTTACAAGCTAATACCACACCAGGCATAAAGGATAAGCGACTTAATGAATCATGACGAATCACCAATGTTTCATCATATCCACCAAAAATAACTTCTTGATGTGCCACATAACCTGGCAAACGGACACTGTGAATTGTCACATCATCCACCTTAGCACCTCGAGCACCTGGTAGACTCTCACGAGTTAAATCTTCAGCAGCTTTCACATTGGCTTTTTGTTTTGCATCATTGATCAATTTAGCCGTTAATACAGCTGTACCAGAAGGTGCATCATATTTATGATTATGATGTAATTCAATAATCTCCACATCTGGAAAATACGGAGCTAGTTCGGCTGCCGTTTTCATCATCATCACCGCACCTAACGAGAAATTAGGAGCTACCAAACAATTCGCATTATGTGCTCTACCAATGGAATCTAATTCTTGGCGCTGTGCTTCTGTAAGACCAGTTGTACCAATCACAACGTGAATTCCTTTTGTTAGCATAAGTTTTGCATTTTCAAAAATAATGGCTGGCGTTGTAAAGTCCACAATCACATCTGGATGTACGGCTTCAATAGCTTCCTCTAATTGACTGTAGATTTTACAGTCTAAAGGACTAGTGCCCATAAATTCACTAACATCTTTACCTCCATGGCTAGGATCTACCCCCCCCACTAAGGTTAACTCTGTATCATTATGAACAGCTTTTAGAACCTCACGGCCCATTTTGCCAGCTGCTCCATTTACTAAAACTTTCATTGTTCCTCCTAGAGTAATTCCTGTTGAAAGTATTGAATCATTTCTTTTGCTGTTTCTAAGGCTGTATCTGAGAAAGATTGGCCTGACATCATACGGGCAATTTGTGCAACATGTTCCTCTTCTGAAAGGATGGTAACTTTAGAAATAGTTCGACCTTCTTCTTCTACCTTGTGTAGATGATAATGTTGTTTTGCCACGCTTGCTGTTTGTGGTAAGTGAGTAATACAGAATACCTGATTACCAGAACTTAACTGTAGAATTTGTTTAGCCACTTGTAAGGCTATATCACCGCTAATACCTACATCAATTTCGTCAAATACTAATGTCTTACGAGTTGCTTTATTAAATACGGATTTAAAAGCTAAGGCGATACGCGCTAATTCACCGCCAGAGGCAACTTTATGTAGTGGTAATAAAGCTTCCCCTGCATTGGCAGAAAACAATAGCTCTATCCGGCTCGCTCCCAAAGGAGATAAAATCTCAGTACCTTCTATGACAAATTCTAACTTTGCCTTTGGCATACCTAATTGAGTTAAGTTTTGCTGTAAGGCATCAGTAATCTCTTTATGATGAGCATAACGTATTTTTGTAAGCCTTTCTAAAGCTTGTACCGCTTGTGTTTGTAAGGTTTCCACGCGTTCCACTAACTGCGATTCTTCACTTTCCTCTGATTCTAGTAATTCTAATCGCGTTTGTGCCATTTCTTCAAAGGCTAAAATTTTTTCAATAGTATCTCCATATTTACGTTTTAAATTGTATATAAGCGTATCTCTCTCTTGTAAGTAATAATAGCGTTCTTCGTCATAGCTAATGGAATCACGGTATCTATCTAAAGCTTGTCCAGCTTCTTCTAATTGATAATACGCAGATCGCAATAACTCAGCTATTTCTTCCATATCCTTATCATATTTTACAAGATCAGTCACTTCATTAGTTATACTATTCAAGCCATCAATAAGCGGAGTTCTACCCCCATAGATACCATCATAACAACTAGAAATTGTAGATTGAAGATGCTCATAGTTATCTAATTTCTCTAATTCTTCAGATACAGCTGTATCTTCATTAGTTTGTAATTGGGCTTCTTCAATTTCATCAATCTGAAAGCGCAACATATCTAATTCACGAATTCTTTGTGCCGACTCTTCACGCAATGTTTCTAATTGTCGCTTTGCACTGGCATAGTCAGTATAGGCTACTACGTAATTTTCATAAGCCTTCGTGGCATCATCATTATACGTATCTAAATAGATATGATGTGTATCCGGTAATAAGAGCTGTTGGTTACTATATTGACCATGAATATCTGCTAAATAGGTGCCGATTTCACGTAATGCCTTCAATGGAATCACTTGGTCATTAGCTAAAATTTGTGATTTACCGTTTCGATTAAAAGTTCTAGATAAAATTAAAGTATCTTCTTCTACTAAAATATTTTTATTTACTAATAACTCTTGTAATGCTGTATCTCCTGCAATATCAAAAGCGCCTTCAATCAGAAAAGAATCCTTCTCATGACGAATAAATTCACTACTAGCTCTTTCTCCTAATAGAATAGAAAACGCATCCATCAATATAGATTTACCAGAACCTGTTTCTCCAGTAAAAATTGTGATGCCCTTGGCAAACTCTAGCTGCATATGTTCGATGAGGGCAAAATTTTTAATCCCCATGCGTACTAGCATATTAATCCCTCATTAAGTCTTGAATACGGTCCAATACCATTTCTACACTTTCTACAGAATTACATATCAATAAAATTGTATCATCTCCAGCAATCGTACCTATAACTTCATGCCATTTTGCATGGTCAATAGCAAAGGCTACTGATTGCGCAGAACCAGGTAATGTATGTAATACGACTTGATTCAATACGTGGTCAATACGCAAAATAGAATCTTGGAACAAGCGATTGATGCGTGTTCTAGATAACATAATATTTTCTTCTGGAGATAAGGCATATCGATATCGTCCATCCCCTGTAGGAACTTTAATTAACATCAATTCCTTAATATCACGTGATACTGTTGCTTGTGTAACGGTAATCCCTTCTTCTACCAAGGCTTGCGCTAACTCTTCTTGTGTTTCAATAGCCTTAGTTTGAATAATTTCTTTTATCTTATTATAACGAAAACGTTTCATTATTTCCTCCGACGAATAATATATAAAATAGGCGGTTGATTCGCTTGATTTAATGGTCGCCATGTACTGCAGTGAAAATCTTTTTGACTAATAGAAGCTATATAGTCTTCTAAATCTTCTGCCTCTTTACGACCAGTTTCTGTTCCAGGATACGCTACAATGGTACATAATCCATGTACTGAAAGTTTTTCTAATCCCTTTGATAAAGCTTTAATTGTTGATACAGATTGTGTCATAATTTGATGGTCTGCATTCGGTAAGTACCCCAAATTAGCTACCATTAAATCGATAGTAGATACAGGAAGTGTTTCCAGTGCACTATCATGTGACCCCAATATGAAATCCACTTGTTTTATAGCCTGTGGAAGCTCTTTCAAAAGCTTTTCTTTCGTCCTTGTTAGCGCTACTTCTTGTATATCAATAGCATATACATGAGAATTTTCATGACAATGTGACAATAGATATACTGTGTCATGTCCATTGCCACAAGTAATATCTACAATAGTTCTAGCTGTAACTAGGGCGTCCAACCATAAGTGATGCTGAAATTCTACACTATGGTGTAGAGGAATCATAGAACCTCCTTAGATCGTGCGGTCAACTTTTTAAACAAGGTAGCAAAGAATTTTTGATCTTTAAATCGCACATATTTACAATATTGTGGATGTGCTTCAATATGTAAAGAGTCAGTATTACTAAATTCGTAATCAAAAGTGCCATCTACAGAGATATGTAGATTTTTCTGACGCTCTGGCATAGTAATATCAATCTTTGCACTTTCTTTTAGCACCAAAGATACGCCCTGCAATAAATGAGGGGCAATCGGTGTTACTATAAGAGAGCGATTATCTGGCGCCATAATAGGACCTCCAGCAGATAAGTTATACCCTGTAGACCCAGTGGAACATGCTACAATTAAACCGTCAGCAGGATACATTTGAGTATGTCCACCGTTAATCGACAAATTAATGCGAGCCATTTTACCCGGTTCTGAGCGGGATACAACAATATCATTAATAGCAGGACGCAGCACGCGTTCTCCTTCTGGAGTATGCAAAGTTCCCACTAAATGAATGCGATCTTCCACATAAAAATCGCCTTTACTAATTCTTTCAATGGCCATCTCTAAGTTTTCAAGCTCTATTTGATTTAGGAAACCTAATTCCCCTAAATTAATGCCACAAATTGGTACATTATATGGGTAAATTTGACGGGCTAATTGAATAATTGTACCATCACCACCAAAGCTAAATGCCATATCCAAATGTTCAAATATGTCTGGTCGTGATAATAAGTGAGATTTCTCTATCCCCAACGCATATACATCATGATGTTCTAATTCTTTAGGCATATAGACTTCTATACCATATGTATGGCAATAGGTAATTGCTTGTGATAATATATCTCGAATATTCTCTTTTTTCATATTAGGAAAGAAACCGATTCTCATAGATCCTCCTATAATCGATGAGCCTCCTCTACCGTGGCTGTAATAAGCCCTTCAGTAATGTCTAAGGAACCCTCTGCTTGTTTTGTAAAATATCCTAAAAATTCAATATTTCCTTCCATTCCTTTAATGGGAGAATAGGTTAGTCCATGTAAATATAACCCACAATCTTTAGCAATGTGCAAGATACGATCTAACACCAATCTATGTGTGGATTTCTCACGTACTATTCCACCTTTACCGACTAGTTCTTTACCAGCCTCAAACTGAGGCTTGATTAAAGCTACTAAAGAACCAGTATCTTTAAGTAAAGTAGTCGCTACAGGTAACACTTTATCCAAAGAGATAAATGCTACATCTATGGAAATAAAATCGCTAAGTTCCCCTAATTGTACTGGAGTAACGGTGCGAATATTTTGTTTTTCCATATTAATGACTCTAGGATCTTGTCGTAACTTCCAGGCTAGTTGATTATACCCTACATCAATGGCGAACACTTTGGCTGCTCCATGCTGTAAGGCACAGTCTGTAAACCCTCCTGTGGAAGCACCAATATCTACCATTACGGCATTCGTTAGATCGATAGGATATAACTCGATGGCTTTTTCCAACTTTAAGCCACCACGGCTTACATATGGTAAGGTATTACCTTTTACCTCCAAATGTGTATCTACTGAAACTTTAGTACCAGCTTTATCCAATCTCTGTGTACCAGAAAAGATAAGCCCCGCCATAATAGCAGCCTTGGCTTTTTCTCTACTTTCAAATACACCACGTTGCACCAGTAGTATATCAAGACGTTCTTTTTGACTCATACGTGTCTCCTACTGTGTGCGATCCATTAAATATTGGACTAGACCTTCAAGAACAGGTGATGTGCAGTTGGAATCATGTAACGCTGTTAATGCTAGATTAGCCACCTCTTGAGCTCGTTCTTTAGCAGTATCTAATCCTAAAATAGATACATAGGTTGCTTTATGCTGACGTTCATCACTGCCAGGAGTTTTACCTAATTCTTCTTGTGTGCCTACTACATCTAAAATATCATCGGTAATTTGGAATAATAAACCTAAATGATCAGCATATCGTAGGTAGGCCTCTCTTACGGATGTTGTGGCCTCCATAATAATCAGACCAATTTCAACAGCTGCAGTAAATAATGCTCCTGTTTTACCTTTGTGAAGAACTACTAATTCATCCAATGGTAGGAATTTTCCTTCTGATTGTAGGTCAAAAGCTTGTCCACCTACCATTCCGCTAGGCCCTGCACCTTTGGCTAAGACATGAATAATTTGCACTACTTGTTCTGCAGATAATGTTGTGTGTTTGCTAACTAATTCAAAGGCATAGGTTAATAATCCATCTCCTGCTAAAATAGCCATACCATCGCCATATACACGATGATTGGTTAGTTTTCCTCTACGATAATCATCATTATCCATAGCTGGTAAATCATCATGAATTAAAGAATAGGTATGAATCAATTCTATAGCACACACTACATCTTTATAAGCATCCCAAGATCCACCTAAAGATTCAATGACAGCTTTTGTAATAATAGGCCGAATTCTTTTACCACCCATCAATAAGCTATAATTCATGCTATCGTATAAACGAGCATATTCCGTATTAGGTGATTCTAATACAGAGGATAAATAACTTTCAATGTCTGCTTTGCTTTGTTGCAAGTACTCTTTTAACATAATATCCTCAATTCTTTGAAAGATAATAATTTTTGTATAAATATTCTAATTCTATTATACCTAAAAAAACGTACTTTGTCTCCTAATTCGTATCTACTTGTACAGTTTCAATTATTTGTTCAATTTCTTCTTCTACAAGTTGCAATAAATCAGAACATTCTTTGACTAATGTTAATCCTTCTTTATAGGTTTTTAACAATTCATGCATAGATAAGCTTTCGTCATCTAATTTTTTTACTACTTCTTCTAAGGCTGTATATTTCTTTTCATAATTTTTTATAGATTTAGCCACGATGTGTTACCTCCTGTACAGTCGCTTTCACAGATCCATCTTGAATATGTATATCTAATGTATCGCCAATTTGTACACTTTGAATCGTTTGTAATGGAGTACCATTAAGATCAACTTTTGCAAATCCCTTAATGACCTTAGCTAAAGGATTTTTGTTATCTAATTGAGTCGCTAATATAGCTAATTTACGTGATTCATCTTGGGATTTCTTTTGTATTGCACTATGTAATAGGTGTTCAAAACGTTGTAATATATTTCTCTGTTGATGCACCAAGTTCATGGCAGGTACAATAATCTTGCGGTTGGCAATAGAAAATAACTGTTGCTTTTCTTTTTGAATACGATACTGCACAGTATTGTGAATAAAGTCTAATTTCTGCTGTACTTCTTCTTGTAAGTCCAACAGTGGATAGATAGATAATTCTGCAGCATGACTTGGGGTTGCCCCTCTTACATCTGCGACAAAATCACATAGTGTATAATCTACTTCGTGACCTACTGCAGACACAACCGGTGTTGTACATTGGAATATAGCTTCTATTAAAGCTCTATCATTGAAGCACCATAAATCTTCCATAGAGCCACCACCACGACCAACAATAATTACATCTACATCTGGGTCAGCATCTGCCATAGCTACACCACGAGCAATAACAGGGCCCGCTGTAGGTCCTTGTACAGGTACATTAAATACTTTAAATGTTACTAATGGATTGCGATGGGATGCTACATGTAAAATATCGTGAATAACTGCTCCTGATGCAGAAGTAACAACACCAATACAACTCGGTACAGGTGGCAAAGGTTGTTTGTGCCGTTCGTCAAAATACCCTAACGCATATAGCTCTTGTTTTAATTTCTCATAAGCAATTTGATAGTCACTTTTGGCACCAATACGAATATCTTCGCAAATAAAACTTAAACGACCAGTTTTTTCGTAAAAACTAATGTTTCCTCGTACTTGTACTAACAAACCATTTTCAAGGGCACCTTCCAAGCCACGTTGTTGCACTTTAGAACGCCACATAGCCATATCAATGGAGCCTGTATCATCGATGAGAGAAAAATAATAATGTCCTGTACTATGACGTTTTACATTAGAGATAACACCTTCAACAATACAGTTCTTTAAGAGAAATTCTCCCTCTACGGTTTGCTTAATAATTTTATTTAATTCTCCAACGGAGTAAGCATCCATTCTATTCTCCTTCAACAACCTTTGCTCCATAGGCATTACCTGAGGCATTATCTGCACTATATTTAGAGGATACACATAACACATCTAAATCATGATGGTGTCCCCAATGAACTAAACGATCTTGTAAGTAGGTATTAGCCATGACACCACCGGCAGTAATTAAGGTTGTAATATTATGTTTTGTTAAAATATGAGATAAGGCTTTCTCTAGGGAATTTCCAATACAATGGAACACAGAGGCTGCCAAGATTTGTGCATTTTTTTCTGTACTAAATGATTCCCTATCAGTCCAATCTATAGGCCCATGTTGTAATGATTCCCACCAGCGTTGTCCAGCGCTATATGGCCCACCAAAGCTAATGGTAGATTCTTTTACTGATACAGGGAGCACCGAGTCTACATTGTATTTAATACGCCTTCCTAATGTTTCCATGCTTGGGCCCGCTGGAAACTTTAAGCCCATTAAAACACCTAATCGGTCTACTAACTGGCCTCCTGCTATATCATCAGAGCCACCTACTATTTGCACTTTAAAACCACTTTTATAAATGCGTTCACAAAGAACAAATTCCGTGGTTCCTCCAGAAAGGTGTAAACTTAAAAAGGGACCTTCTGGAATTTCACCAATTTCACGTAAGGCTGCCCATATATGATTCTCTTGATGAGAAAATACATGTACAGGAACTTGTAAACAATGTCCCAGTGATTTTGCTGTATTAAGACCTACTAAGAATGCCGGCATATAGGAATCTTCTTCTCGTCTTGGAAAACCGCTGACACCGATAGCTGAAATGGGTTGATCCAAATGTAAAGACTGAATCAGTTCACCTAAAGCACGAGTATGTTGAAACACCATTTGTGACTGTTGTAATCCTCGTTTCCCCTGCGGTACTTCTAACAGTTTTCTAACTTCCTGTACTAATCTACCTTCCTCATCAACAATTGCACAAGATGTAGTATAACAACTTGTATCTATTCCTAAATAATAGGTCATGTTATTGTCTCGATTTAGCTAAATTATGAAGGATAGCATTAATGTACTTATAGGAAGTCTCTCCACCAAACTCTTTCGCTAATAAAACAGCTTCATTAATAACAATCTTTGCTGGTGTATCCTCTTGTGGATGTAATAGCTCCCACGCTGCCATACGTAAAATAGTAAGTTCTACTTTAGGAAAACGTTCCATTTTACGTTTAGGAGAAAATTCTTGTAAAGCTGCATCTAATTGTTCTTTTTCACTACGCACACCTGCAATTAATTGTTTTGCAAATTGATTGGCTTTTCCTTGCATTTTAGTGGTATCTAAAACTGCCTCCTCAACTATTTCTTCTGAAAATGTATCTGCATAAATAGTTTCAAATGCAAACACTCTTGCTAACCTACGATGATTCATGATTAGGTTCCCTTCTTTCTAGACCGTCAATGTGTACATCTACACGAACACGATATAAGTCTAACATATTTCGTAAATCTTGCCGCACTTGTTGTTGTATTTGTCGTGCCACTTCTAATGGATGAGATCCACAATATAAACGAAGATATAAATTAATTTCTATAAAAGCCTCTCCAAAGCTATCTCGTTTATGTTTAACATTCATTCCAGGCCAACTTTTTTGCCCTAGTTTTTGTGAGATACCATCTACAACACCATCAAAAAATCGTTTGCTCATGGAGTGTATTTCATCGAAAGATGACAATACTCTTGCAGTGACATCTAAAATAACGGCATCTGTAATTTCAATTTCTAAATGATCTGACATACAAATCCTCTATAATATGGTACTTTCAAAAATTATATCTTGCACATAAATATCCACACTATTCACAGTAGCATCTGCCATAGAAACAAGAGCACTTTTTACTCGCTCTTGTAAACGCAAGGCTATATCTGGGACGCGATATCCATAATACACTGCAATATGTAGAGATACTTGCAATGATCCATCTTCTAAAACTTGTACTTTTACACCTTCCATGGCATTTTTTCTGCCAAATATGCTACTGACCGTATCTCCAAATGTTGTACTCATACCCGCAACACCTTTAGTTTCCAATGCTGTCATGGTAGCAATCATTTCATAAACAGAATGGTCGAACTGTATCAGTCCTTCAAAAAAGCGATTATCTTCCATATATTTACCAAAAAAGCATTTGTCGTCCTACCACAGGCCAACAAATGCTTTTAATTACAATACTATACTAGTTGTTAAAAGATCAAATCTGTGGTTTAAGCACGTTCAATATATTGTCCAGTACGTGTATCTACACGCAATACATCGTCTACTTCGATGAATAAAGGTACTTTTACAACATAACCTGTTTCTAATGTAGCAGGTTTATTACCACCAGTTGCAGTATCACCACGGATACCAGGATCAGTTTCAACTACACGTAACTCAACAGCTACTGGTAAATCGATACCGATTACGATACCTTGGAAGAACATAATGGATACTTCCATATTTTCTAACAAGAAGTTTTTAGCATCCCCTAATTGATCTACTGTTAATTCAGTTTGGTCATATGTTTCATTATCCATGAAAGTATATGCTCCATCAGATTCATATAGGTATTGCATGCGACGACGGTCAACATGAGCTTTTGGCACTTTTTCACCAGCATTGAAAGTACGCTCTACCACAGCACCTGTTTGTAGGTTTTTCAATTTAGCACGTACGAAAGCTGCTCCTTTACCTGGTTTAACATGTTGAAAGTCAACTACTTGCCATACATTACCATCTAATTCGACAGTTACGCCTGGACGAAAATCATTACTGGAAATCATTATAAATCCCTCCATTACACATCTAGTTCTATTAAATCTTTAGGAGTTTTTGTGAGAACTTCACAACCCTCCTTAGTAACTATAACTGTATCTTCAATACGTAATCCCATATGCCCTGATAGATATATACCTGGCTCTACTGTGACTACCATATTGGATCTTAATATATCTTTTGATTTTGGTGATACCACTGGTAATTCATGAATATCTAAACCTACCCCATGACCTGTGCCATGACGAAAGTTTGACCCATATCCTTGTTCTTTGATATAGTCTCTACAAATTGAATCTATCTCTAAAGCAGTTACACCTTCTTTTATAGATGCAACACCACGTTGTTGTGCTTCTAACACAATAGAGTACAACTCTTTTTGTTCATCACTAGCCTTACCTAATACGATAGTGCGTGTCATATCTGAATGATATCCTTTATACATAGCACCAAAGTCAAAGGTAATAAAATCGCCTAGCTCCATCACTTTATCACTAGCGACCCCATGAGGCATACTAGAACGATAACCAGAAGCAACAATAGTTGCAAACGATGGCTCTTTAGATCCACGTCGTAACATTTCTGTTTCTAGAATAATACGTGCCTCGTTTTCAGTCATCCCCACTTTTAGCTGTGGTAACATAGCTGCAAATGATTCATCTGCAATATTAAACGCTTGCCGTAAATATTTCAGTTCATCTTCTCGTTTCACTATACGAAGGCTAGCAAAATCGAAGGATAAAAATTCTGTTTCATTCAATGTATCACAAACTTGCTGAAATACATCGACACTCATATAGTTTCCTTCAAAGCAACATGTAGTTAAACCAATACTTGAACGTTTTAGTAAGTCCCTAATTGTTTCATATACATCACCTGTATATTCTACTACTTCGTATCCTTCACATTGTTCTTTTGCCTGTTCTGTATAACGACTATCCGTTATCATATACGCTTTGTTAGGCGTTACAAGGGCAACCCCTGTAGTTCCTGTAAAGCCAGCAAAATAATGCAGATTAATAGGACTAATAAGAATAGCGCCCCCGTATGATTCTTCTTGTAGGAATCCTTGTAAAGTTGCTAATCCATTCATCATCTCGCCTCCTTAAAAAGCATCAACTAATGATACCATATAATGCATAGATATGACAAATTGAATAGATTCGATTAAACAATTTCTTTTTCTTCTTCTGTTAAATCTATGAATGTGCCCACTTCTTCAATAGAATCAAGGGTAATTCTACCGATAGCAATGCGTTGTAAGTACGTTACCGTCCCACCACAGGCACCGATCATACGTTTCACTTGATGATATTTCCCTTCGTAAATAGTCAATTCACAGGAGTGAATGATTTCACCAAACTCATTCATCACTCCTTCATCATTGTGAAGCGATAGTTCTGCCGGCTTACACTCTGTACCATCCCCTAAAACTATACCAGCTTGTATACGTTGTATGCCTTCATCTGATAAAGCCCCACTATATTCTACATAGTAAGTTTTACCAATATTTTTTTTGCCATGAATAATTTTATGAGCCCAAGGACCATCATTGGTTAATAATAACAACCCTTCTGTATCTTTATCAAGTCGTCCCACAGGGAATACCTTCAAAGTTTGAAACTCTTCAGGAAGTAACTCCATGATAGTAGGATCTGTAGAATCTTCTACAGCTGTTACATATCCAGCTGGTTTGTGAAATTTAATATAATATTCTAATTGTGCTTGTACAACTTGATCTTGAACCGTAACCACATCTACATCAGGATTGATATGCATGTCTTTTTTCTTAACAATACTATCATTTACCTTTACAAGACCCTGTTTGATTAAATCATGCACTTCTTTTCTTGTACCAAAAGCCTTATGGGCTAAAAACTTATCAATCCTCACCGTAACCACCTTCTCTCACATGAGTATGAGATGTATCATTTAATATACAAATACGATTATAAGGAGATTGGTCACCCCAGAAATCCACCACACTAACGGCTGTATTCCCCTGTGCTAACCGCCATAAACAATTCAGTGGAATACCCGTTAATGCACATAATAATGTACGTATGGTTCCTCCGTGACAAACTACCAATAACCGTTCACCATCCTCCATACGCGCTAACTCTTCTAATAAACGAGTATAGGCACGTTCTTGCACCATTTCTACTGTCTCCCCATTAGGAATTGGTTTCTCTGATGGATCTTCATAAATAGCTTCGATTTGGCCAGGCCAGCGTTCATTAATTTCAGAATATGTTAAGCTTTCCCAGTCGCCAAAGTTAATTTCCCGTAATCCTTCTGTAAAAGTGGTAGGAATATACCGTCCTTTTAGAATTTCTTCAGATGTAACCCTAGCTCTTACTAGGTCTGAAACGATAGCTCTATCAAAATGAACATCTCGTAAGGCATCACCCACATCTACAGCTTGGGCCATACCTTTTTCATTTAAAGGTATATCACTAAATCCTTGGTGCTTTCCTAGATGATTCCAATCCGTTTCACCATGGCGAACAAAGTAAATTTGTATCATAGTATCTCCTGTTATAATGTAAAATATGCTCGTAAAGCTTGCAATAATTGTTCATTTTGCTCTCTTGTTTTGACAGCGATACGAAACCAATTGGGGCCTAGCCCAGTATAGTGAGAGCAGTCTCTAATTAATATAGATTGATGATACAAGTGCTGAATCATATCTTCTAAAGAATACTGATCATCTAGATGACAGAGAGTATAATTCACAGATGGTTCAATGCACTGTAATACATCCATCTGTACAATCTTCTTATATAGCCATTCTTTTTCTTGTTTTAGTACTGTCCGAGTCTCTTGTATATAGTCTGTATCTTGTAAGGCTTTTTCACTATATATTTGCGCTAAATGATTTACAGTCCAAGATGGAATATGAGATTTAATGAAGTTAATAATCATAGGATTTGCCATCATCGCCCCAATACGTAGACCGGGAACTGCGTAAAACTTAGTTAAAGAATGTACAACTATCACATTGTCATACTCTTTCACATAGTTTCGCATAGAATAGTCATCCCCTAAAAAATCAACAAATGACTCATCAAACACTAGATAGTGACCATTTTTCTTGCAAACTTCAATTAATTCACGACTTTCATGTTTCCACAAGGTGCCACATGGATTATTGGGATTCCCAATAAATACTAAGCGATGCTTAGACTGATTTAAATCATGTAATATCGTTGTTAAAGGATAGGAAAAGCAAAATGAATCCGCATCAAATTGTAATTCATATTCTATGACTGGTAGGCCACACGAATGAGCACCATGGCTATACTCTGAAAATCCAGGAGCTGGCACATACACAGCTTCTATTTCTGGCAATCGGCATATGGCATAGATTAATTCAGCTGCACCATTACCGAAAGCAATGTATTCTTTTGGCATATCCCACAATTCGGACGTGATAGCAAAAAGGTTCGTCATGTCTGGATCTGGATAATGTATCACATGTTGAAATGCCTCATTCATAGCATCCATCCCCTTGGCGCTCATACCCAAAGGGTTAATATTGGCACTAAAATCTAAAATCTGATCTAAGGAAGTACCTAATAGTCGACTCGCTTTATGCACATTACCACCATGCACATTCGTTTTTTTCACCATCATAACCTCCTTTATCGTTCCATGAAAGTAATTCCTTCATTCGTGGTTTCCACTATATCCATGAAGGTAAGATTTGGCAATTCCTGCTTTACTTGTTGCAAGCAGTGTACAATACTTGGTGAGTCTGGGGGAAATAGCAATCCCAGTACAGTTCCACTATGAGCAATAATCGTTCCTATAGCATTACACTCCACTCCAATTTGATGTAATGCATATAAGTTTGCCTTATGCAAAATACGTTGATTGCCGAAAGAACTAATGGTAGAGGCTTCACCAATAAGTTTCATATTATGCTTATGTATACCTTCTTTAAATTTTGCTAAAGCTTCTACCATCAACTCTTCTTTTTCATCAATTAAAGCATCTAAATTTTGCTGATGATTAAATTGTACTGTATCTATCGTACCGCCTTCATCAAACATGACGATACGAATCGGTGGACATGTGCCTAATAATTCACAACATGTACCATTTAGATAGTCGAACTGAACAATACCAGGGTAAAAGGGAGCATCTGTAGGTTCGATTGATAAGCAGATAGAGGCTAATTGCTCCATAGAAAGATCGTAGCCATGACTTTTTGCTGTAGCCATAGCTACTACACTAATATCTGCACTACTAGAAGCCAATCCTTTTCCTTGTAAAATATCGGAATGTAAATATACAGGCTTCGCCGTATATCGATCGATTCCCAATGTATCCAATACCGTGATGTAAGCTTGATAGGCCTTTGACTGTAAAGAAATCGATGAAAGAGGAAGTGGATATTGTACATCACCAATGGCATAAGAATAGCGATTAATAGGACAGGTTACTAGAAATCGTTGTCCTTTTATGGAGCCTTGAATAAATTCTCCACAAGTGCCTGGCGTTCTTACATAAAATGCCAACTCTACTTCCTCCTTTCATTTATATAACACTTACAATAATTGCGCCTAAAATGATAAAAATTTCTGATAATTCACATACAAATCCATACGTGTCCCCTGTAGTCCCTCCTAAATGTTTTGTCACATAGGAGTTAATGATAAGGTTAACTAAGAGGGCAATAGCAAATAAGTATACATATAACCACTCATAATACAATATAGGTAATAATGCTAATAGGGTCGCTACTGGCAAAGCATACTTAGGAGCATTGTCTGCAAAAAATTTACCGATTCCTTCTGGTCTTGCATAAGGAAACTTTTGAATACTAATCACCATAGTATATCGACTTAACAGAGGCATACTGACCAAGACTAAAGGGACTACATAGATTGGTAAATTAACTAATAGTTGCCATTTTAAAAGGGTTAAAAATACAAAGCCTACTACTCCATTACTCCCTACTCGGCTATCTTTCATAATCTCTAATTTACGTTCCCGATCTCGTCCTGAAAATAAGCCATCACAGGTATCCATAAATCCATCTGCATGAAGTCCACCAGTAAATAGAAATTCAAAGATAACTAACATAAGCATCAGTAAGGATATCGGAATATACGAATTTGCTAAGGCATAAAAAGCCCACATAAAGACACCAATGACAAGACCTACTAAGGGAAAATAGGTAACGGATGCTCCAAAGTCTTCTACTTTCCACTCTGTTTGGTTTACAATTTTTAAGCGTGTTAAAAACTGAAGTCCTACAAAAAATCCTTTCATTTGCCACCTCTACCATTGATTAATTACATACGTACTGACCATTGTTAACGCAACACCCAAGATAGAAACAGTATACATCAAATATATAGTTTGATAAATGTGTTTCCCTACCATAGATGTTATAGGGTCTCCCATATAGGCCCGAAAGGTGACTTTGTCATGATACACATTTTGTCCACCTAACCGAATATGTAAAGCCCCTGCTACGGGAGCCTCTGCATAGCCCCCATTAGGACTAGGATGTTTATGCGCATCACGAGTGGCTATACGGATGGCATGTTTCCAATCTTTGCCACAGAGAAAAGAAGCTGTCACAAATAAAACACAAGTAATACGTGCAGGAATATAATTAACTACATCATCTAAGCGGGCTGCAAAACGACCAAAGTATAAATAGCGCTCATTTTTATAGCCTAACATGGAGTCCATCGTATTAATAGCTCGGTATCCAATAGCTCCCCATGGACCTAATAGGACAAACCAAAATAGAGGGGAAATAATGCCATCTACTGTATTTTCCGCTACTGTTTCAATGGTAGCACGAGTAATTTCACTTTCATCAAGTTCACTAGTCTTACGACCTACAATCCATCCCACTTTACGGCGTGCTTCAGATATATCTTGTTTTCTCAACAAATTAGCAATTTCTATGCCTGCCTCTGCTAAACAACGAGGGCTAATAGCAATGTATAGGCACAATAAGGATACTATGAAATAGCCGATTGGATGTATGGTCCCTCCTATAAATAGGAGCCCTGTAACAATGACCATCACAGTCATTAAGACTAGTAATACAGTAGATATCCCTAATAGTATTTGATTCCTTGCCATAGTATTCTTTTTATACAATAGATGTTCATAGAAAGAAATACAATTACCAATTAAAACAACAGGATGGTATTTACTTCTAGGGTCACCCACTAAAGTATCTAACAAAAGTGCCCCTAAAGGAATAAAATAAAGAAGATGGTGTATAAACCATTCCATTAGTCTTGCTCCCATAATGATTGAATATATTCCATATCTAAATGTTCTTCTACAATCTTGGCTAATCGATTATAGGCAGCTTCTTTATGTTCAAAGTAGCGGAATACAATATCTAATGGCTCTAATCCTTTTTTTGTACGCAATGCATTCAGGATTGAGCGACGTAATCCATCATTATCTAAAATGCCGTGAATATATGTGCCCATCACTTGACCATTACTAGTGACAAAACCATCGATCACATCTACCTTAGTATCACTACGCTTTTGAATATGGAAACAACGTTCTCCTGCTCCTACTGGCTGTGTATCTCCCATATGGATTTCATAGCCTACAAGATTTTCACCACTAAAGTTAGTACCTAAGAAAGATAAATCCTTTACATCAAAACAAACTTGATGTGTTAATTTTTCAGTTTTCATAGTAGTAGCTGTTGGAAGCAACCCTAATCCTTTTAATTCAGGAATATCCCCTTCAATCCCTTCTGGATCATAAAGCATTTCTCCCAGCATTTGATTACCACCGCAAATACCCAATACAGGTACCCCAGCATTTGCTAAGTCGTGGATATCTTTATCATAGCCATGCTCCTGCAAGTACGATAAGTCAGCTAATGTGTTTTTAGAGCCTGGTAAAATTACCATATCTGGATGACCAATTGGCTCCCCTTGTTTCACAAAACGAACAGATACATCTGGTTCATAGGCAAGAGCATCAAAGTCTGTAAAGTTAGAAATTTTAGGAGTTTGCATGACCGCAATCGTAATCTCCTTAGATACTCCTCTATATTTACTTTCTAATGCTACAGAATCTTCTTCATCAATATCAAGGTTTTCTATCGCCGGTACTACACCTACTACTTTTTTACCTGTTTTTTCTTCAATAAAATCCAATGCAGGTTGTAATAATGTGACATCACCTCTGAATTTATTAATGATAATACCTTTTACTAGATCTCTTTCATCTGGTTCTAATAATTCTAAAGTACCCACCACAGATGCGATAGCACCACCACGATCAATATCTGCAATAAGCATTACAGGAGCCTTTGCTAACTTGGCAACACGCATGTTTACAATATCATTAGCTTTTAAATTGACTTCCGCAGGGCTACCGGCACCTTCAATGACAATCATATCAAAATTTTCATCAAGATATTGTAAACTTTCTTTTACTTTATCTAAGGCTGTTAAGGAGTATTTTGTATGGTATTCTCTAGCGCTATACACACCTACCGGTTTGCCCATTAACACAACTTGAGAGGACTGATTGCCTGTAGGTTTTAATAGGACGGGATTCATTTGTACAATAGGCTCTAAACCTGCTGCTTCCGCTTGTGCTACTTGGGCTCGCCCAATTTCATCCCCTGCTTTGGTAACATAGGAATTTAACGCCATATTTTGTGCTTTAAAAGGTACTGTTTTATATCCCTTATTATGTAAAATGCGACACATTGCTGTAGCTAAAATACTTTTACCTACATTAGAACTGGTACCTTGAAACATAATTTTTTTAGCCATGGTTGCTTACCTCCAATGCTTTTATATCTATTGTCATACCACTGATTGTCATATATGATTCATCAGCCTCTGCTGCTACCATTCGATTGACACGTCCCATAATATCTCTAAAAATACGAGCTAATTTATTCTCTGGAACAATACCTAAGCCAATTTCATTGGTCACAAAAATAACCGTCTTTTCATTGTTTCCCTTGTAGGATCGAATCACATCAAGTACAGCTTGTACTTCTGAAAGTATAGCTCTTTCACGGCAATTTATATCTTCCTGAGATGTAAATTCACCATCTTCTAATAATAGATTAGTAGTCCACATCGTTAAGCAATCTACTAATACCACAGAACATTCACCTAAAATTTGTTGAATCTCTTTACTAATGGCACAAGGGATTTCATAATTGTTCCAAATCATTTTCCGTCGTTCTTGATGTAAATGAATACGATGCTTCATCTCTTCGTCATAAGCTTGCCCTGTAGCAATATATCCTTTTTGTCCTTCTTTAGATAAAGCTAGTGTTTCTGCAAACTCACTTTTGCCACTACGGGCACCACCTGTACAAAATATTATACGATTTTTCATAGTATACCTATACAAAGTTGCCCTTTATCAGTTATCATATGTACTATACGTTCATTATAAAGGAGACAACTATGGAATTATTAAATTTAGACATCCAATTAATGGCCACTCTATGGGAAAATACCTATCGTGCAGCCATTAAAGATCAAAATGGAAATTATGTAGCCTCTGTACGCATTATCGTAAATGTTCCACTTTCACCAGACCGTTTACCACCCAATGCACCAAAAGCAGATCCACAATTATTTGTATTGGTAGAAGACGCTGTGATGGAATCGGAAGATATCATTCAGTTTGAAACTTTATTATCCGTACACATCCGAGAAAAATTTAAAAATGAAATCGATCAGATCTATTTCTTCTATCCAAGCCCTGAAGATGTGCTAAACAAAACTGTAGATGTACAAGAAGTACAACATTAATCACAGTAACTACATACATAGTATTATAGCACATCCAAGAAGATTTGATAGAAATAATCTAAGAGATACTAAAAGGAGGTACCCAACATGGAGTACCTCCTTTTATATCGTATACTATTTCACTTCATCTTCTACGCGCGCTAAGATAAATAGCAAGTCGGATAAACGATTTAAATAGCGAAGATTTGACATATGAATCTCTTCTGTTTCTCCTAACTTCCATAGGTCTCGCTCTGCACGGCGAACGATAGTACGACCTAAGTGCAAGAAACTGGATGTTTTACTATCACCAGGTAAAATAAATTTAGATAATGGCTCTAATTGTTCATCAAATTTGTCGATAATCTGTTCTAAATTAGTCACGTGCTCATCTGTAATAGTAGCTTCTTGCCCTAAACTAGAGATATCAGCCATAATCATCCATAGTTCTTTCTCAAGTTGCAATAATGTGTCTTGTACTACCTTTTTGTCAGAGTACGCTCGAGCTACTCCAAGAAAGGCTTGTGCCTCGTCAATTGTTCCATACGTACAAACACGTTGAGATGCTTTACTTACACGTTCACCAGTATATAAACCAGTAGAACCTGCATCGCCTGTTTTCGTGTACACTTTTGCCATAGTATACCTCCTTAACAACTAGAAACCTTACGATCTCTGTAACATAAGATATGCATTGCTCCCTTTAAATACGACTCGCTATCTCACGCAAACGTTGAATACGACTTTCTGTAGATGGATGCGTACTAAATAATTGAGTCATAGTGGAAGAAATTCCACTTAAAGGATTAATGATAAACATGTGTGCTGTAGATGATACGCGGCTTTCGCTTTGATCAGGAAGCACACCAAATTTAGCATAATGCTCAATTTTGGCTAATGCGGATGCTAAGGATAATGGCTTTCGACTCATCATCGCCCCTTCTTCATCTGCTAAATACTCACGAGATCGTGAAATAGCCATTTGAATTAAGCTAGCTGCCAAAGGTGCTAAAATGATAGTGCCAATTAATGCTAAAGGATTAGAATGCTCCTCATCATCACGGCCTCCAAAAATAGCTGCCCATTGTAACATATTCGCCACCATAGCAATAAATCCTGCCATACTGGCTGCAATAGTACTAATTAATGTATCTCTATGCTTCACATGAGAGAGCTCATGAGCTAGTACACCTTCAATTTCATCATCTGTTAATAGTTTCATAATACCCGTTGTCACAGCTACTGCTGCATGCTCAGGGTCACGGCCTGTAGCAAATGCATTAGGTACTTCTGATTCAATAATATACACCTTTGGCATCGGTAACCCAGCATTATGAACTAATTTTTTTACAATTTGAAAAATAGTAGGGTTGTTTTGCTCTGTAATTTCTTTTGCATTATAAGCCCGCAATACCATAGATGCACTATTCCAATAGGTATAGAAATTTATTCCTAAAGAAATAATAAACATTAGTATCATCCCTGAATGCCCACCTACCATTTGACCTATAACCATCAGTATTCCTGATAATAATGCCAATAAGGCTGCTGTTTTTATATGATTCATGTATTCCTCCTACTTAGTTTTTTATAGAATGTATATACTTAGTATAGCATACAAAATGTAAAAGAATCATGAAGTTTTTTATTCATATTTAATTTTTACAACTTTAGCGCCCTCACGGTCTGCATGCAGCACAAAACGACGACAGTCAATATCGTTGTTCATAAAAACCGAACTCATAGCATCTGCCACTGTCACTGCATGTTCCGGAGAACAATAAGCAATTAAAGTTGAGCCTGAACCACTAATAGTAGAGCCATACGCACCATGATCCTTAGCTGCAGTAAATACATCATCACAATAAGGAATCAAGGTTTTACGATACGGTACATGTAGATAATCCTGTAATGCTACAGACAAATTATCCATCCTATTTTGTATCATGGATCCTACAAATAATGTAGCAAATCCTACATTGGCAACAGCTTCTTTATAGCTTAACTCCGTTGGCAATACGCTTCGCGCATACGATGTTTCTACAATCACTTCTGGTACCACTACAGCAAAGGTTAAATTACTTGGTACATCGATATGGGAATGGAATACTGTATCATTCCCACCAACAGCACAGACTAAATTCCCCATAATAGCTGGCGCTACATTATCAGGATGCCCTTCCATATCATTGGCAATGAGCAATAATTGATCTTTATTTAAAGGTTCTTGTAAATAGGCATTGGCTAATAGCAACCCACCCACAATGGCAGTAGAACTACTGCCAAGACCTCTTGATGGTGGAATTTGTGTATTAGAATGAATACGACCATAAACAGGTTCAGCATTCACTTCTTTAAATACCCTTTCCATGGCAATTCCCACTAGATTTTGGCTATGGTCTTCTTTCTCCAATAAGTCCGCCCCAAACCCTTCAAAGGTATATGTATTAGATGTGGCCTCTTTGTCAGGTTCAAAGGTAAATACATTATATAAATTTAATGCTACTCCAAGACAATCAAACCCAGGACCGCAATTAGCACTCGTAGCCGGCACTTGCACCGTAATAGATTTCATGAACACTCCTTTATTCAACCATGATGCGGATGACACTCCCCACTTCTCTAACTACACGTAAATGGTTGAAAGAATCAATTAGATTTTGAATATACGCATGAGGACATTTAGAAGTAATTATCGCTAATGTAGCAGTATCATTATCTGCTTTACGTTGGATAACAGAATGAGCAGAGATGCGTTGTTCTGCTAATTTGGTAGCTACTTTTGCTAATACACCTGTTGAGTTATCCACAGTCATACGAATGTAGTAAGCAGATTCAATTTTACTAGAACTATACATTGTTTTTTGCGGATAATAGAACTGCTTCATTTCCCCTGTTTTTCCTTGTACTACATTACGAGCTACTTCCATCACGTCACTCACGATAGAACTACCTGTTGGTAAGCTACCAGCTCCACGACCGTAGAACATAGCCTCATCAAAACCATTACCACGTAAAAATACAGCATTAAAAGAACCCCGTACAGAGGCTAATGGATGAGTGTTTGCAATGAAGGCAGGATGTACATTTAAGGACAGACCTTTTTTCGTTTCTCTTGCAATGCCTAACAACTTAATAGTATAGCCAAACTCTTTGCCAAATTGGATATCACTAGCATCAATTTGCGTAATCCCTTCACAACTTACATCTTCAAAGAAGATACGTTTATTAAAGGCAATAGAACCTAAGATGGCTAATTTACGTGCTGCATCATAGCCTTCCACATCAGATGTAGGATCTGCTTCTGCATAGCCAAGGTCTTGTGCTTCTTTTAGGACTTCTTCATAGCCTAATCCATCTTCACTCATCTTAGACAAAATAAAGTTAGTGGTTCCATTTAAAATACCCATAATTTCTGTAATTTGATTACCGCCGAAGGAATCATATAAGGCGCGGATAATTGGAATCGCCCCTGCCACACTCGCTTCAAAGCGTAAGTCCACATGATGCTTCGTAGCTAGCTCCATTAAATAGGGACCAGCTTCCGCTAATAAATCTTTATTGGCAGTCACCACATGTTTTCCAGCAATAATAGCTTCTTCAATGCAAGTACGGGCAAAGGTAGTCCCTCCCATCACTTCCACTACAATATCTACAGATGAATCCTGTAAAATTTCTTTATAATCTGTTACAAATGTAGCGGTTGCAGGTAGTGCAACATGACTATATTTATCTGGATTTCTCACATAAATTTTATCTATAGTCACAGGTACACTAATACGATTTTGTATGACATCTAAATTTTTAGTCAATAATTCTACTGTACCTTGTCCAACTGTACCAAAACCCAAGAGGGCAATCTTAACGCCTTGCTTCATTCTTTATCTCCTTAAGCACTAGGCTTGACCAATTAGTTCCACCTTAATAACTCCCTCTAATTGTCGTACTTCGTGCAATACATCTTCTACTGGTAATGTTAATTCCTTTGTTTCAAAAGAAATATTTACATGTGCTACACCTTGTAGCGGCAAATTCTGATTAATCGTTAATACACTGCCATTATAATCTGCAATAATCCGTAAAATATTAGATAGCATACCAGACTCGTTAGAAATCAGTGCATTAATTGACACAATTTTACCTTGTGAAAGTTCATAAAATGGAAATACATAATCTTTGTATTTATAATAAGCAGAACGACTTAAGTCCATTTTTTCAACAGCTTCATTAATCGTTTTAGCCTCTCCTAGTTGTAAAATAGATTTTACTTTGATCGTTTTTTTAATTGCTTCTGGTAAGATTACTTCATTCACTAAATAAAATTTGTCTTTTTTGCCTTTCACAGCCATAACTACACCTCTTCACTACTAGTGGAAACGGAACTTGCGATGTGTTGTCCATATAGAGTAAATACGGAATACATACCGATAAAAAATGGAACATATTCTGCTACAATCCGCCACGCCACTGCAACTAGCCCCACCGTTCCAATTGGCACAAAAGAAGCAAATAAATACACAAATAATCCTTCTGCAACGCCTGTTCCACCTGGTGTAGGAGCAAAATATAAAATTAAATTTAATAAAATCATACGATTTAAGATTTCAACAATACTAATATCTGAAGTAAACGCATACATCAATGCTGGCGCAATAGCATATAAAAATAATAAGCTCAATGCAGACTCAATAAATACGATAAAGGATTGCATAGGGTTTGCATATAATAAACTAAGCCCCCCATTAAATTCATCCAGCTTAATGAGCCAACCTTTTGGGTTTCCTTTTTTTGTTATCTTACATATCCAAGTTACTAAGCATTTCATAAGTCGCGTTTGTAATAGATACATTCCCATAAATGTTGAAATCACAACAAAGATTGATATACCTATCAATTGGGAATTAGTAATATATGGTACATCGATAGGCTCTGTTACCAGAATAAACGGTAACATGATGATTAAAAATAAAATAGAAAATACAGTTCGCACTAACACAATAGGTGCTGCTTTTCCGATAGGTACATGATAAGACCGTAAAATCAAAGCCTGTGCTACCGCACCACCACTAGCACCAGGTGTTAGCATAGCCATAAAATAATTACCAAATATAACTCGTAGAATAGCAATTAGGGATAAACTATATCCACCCATACGTACCAATCGTTGTAGCCGCAAACCATCAAAGTACATACCTAAAGCAAGTGCTACCATTGCCAACAATAAAGATGTAAAGTTAAATGTACCTAATGTAGCTAATGAATCTAAATCAATTGTAAAATAAATTGTTATACCTGACACAATAAGGAGTAAAAATCCAATGAAGATTCCTCGCTTTGCCATGGTGCTCATGAACGTTCTCCTTCAGTCCATTGTCCATAATGGATGAGACTAATATCATGAGTAGCAATATATTCTTTTACTCTAGCAGATGTCATAGCCGCTCGTTCCTCATCCCAATGATAGCCCCAATCATACAAGGATCGGAGTGTATGATTATCTTTACCAGGATGTGTCATAATTTCATGGACCCCTTGTTTCTTAGCAACTTTTTTTAAAATTGCTAACAAAGCTTCTTCCCTCAATTGACCACCATTCATCATACCCCAAAAATATAGGGGCGATGAAAATCCAAAATCACGAGATATAGTGTAGGCTTGTTGTGTGATAACCGTTAGCCCTACTTTACCAATCCAACGACCTAGTGAAGACACACCATTCATTAAAAATGGAGTTTCATCGGGCATACGAATCTTAGTTAAACCATAGCGCTTCATTTGTTCTGCCACTATAGGCAACACTTGTGGTAGTACATGCATATGTTGATGTCCATCTACATGTGTTATAGGTAATCCTGTAGACATTACTTTTTGAAATTGTGCTTCAATTTCTTTTCGCAATTCAGAACCTTTTATACGTCCGGTATACAGCCGTTTTATAAATTCTGTGTGTGTCATAGGAAATTTACCATCTATCAACAGACTTGGAATTTCCTTAGGATCACAAACAGGAGAAAGCCCCCCGACCAAGCAAACATGCAATCCCACGCCTAGTGTGGGCGTTGTCTTAGATAATGATAAGGCATCCTCAAAATAGTCTCCAGATGCCAATAAAGACGTACTTGTTACTATTCCTTGTTGATGACTTTCTAGGATTCCTTCATTAATAAGAGGATGTAAACCAAAGTCATCTGCATTCACAATTAGACGTTTCATAGTTACCTTCCTGTACGCACTAAATGGATAATTGTATTCTTATTCTACCAAAATTATTGCTATTTGGATAGACAAAGTTTTCTTTCTTGTACTTTATACATGCACAAAGCTCCAGCTATGGCAACATTCAGAGATTCCATGGGACCATACATGGGGATAGAAATTCTCTGTGTAACCAACTGTAATATATCCTCTGAAATACCATTTGCTTCATTTCCTAGAGCAATCATAGTGGCCCCTGCATAACTTGGTTCTCCATAGTTAACACTATCTTCTAAAACAGTTCCATACAATTTGATTCCTTGCTCTTCTATAAGCTTTACTACACTATCTTTTGTGACATTTGTATAAATCGGTAATTTACACAATCCACTCATAGTACTACGCACTGTTTTTTCATTGTATATATCTACCGTATTAGATGTTAAAAACATAGCCCTTACACCAGCACCAACAGCAGTTCGTATTAAAGTTCCTAAATTGCCTGGATCTTGTACTCCATCAATGAGTACATATAGACCATTCTCTTTTACACGGAAATCTTCTAGTCGATGTACTTTTTGACATACTACAGCAATTATACCTTGTCCATGAACGGTTGTTTCAATCCCTTTCCATAAGTTATCTGAAATGGAAAATATCTGTACGTCATAGATACCACATAAGGATAGCAATGGATCTAACTGTTCCTGTTTTATGGATTCTATGTTGACAATGACATACCGTACTGTACCAGTAGGCAGCATATCTATGACTGTACGATATCCTTCAGCTACAAATTCCTGATGCGTAGTACGATATTTTCGTTTATATAATTGTACAATGTGCTTAATTTTTTTATTATCTCGTGAAATAATATCTTCCATAATACCCTTTCTTTATGCATTCCATAATTGATAAAACAAACCTTTTTGACCTAGCACTTTCTCTAAGGTACCTTGTTCTACAATTTCACCATCGGATATGACAATAATTTTTGTAGCATCACGTAACGTTGACAAACGATGTGCTATGGCAATCATCGTTTTATCACCTTTCATATCTGCAATAGATTGTTGCAATAATTCTTCTGTGTGACTATCTATATTGGAAGTAGCCTCATCAAATACTAATAATGATTTATTCTGTACCAAGGTTCTAGCCAAAGACAATAATTGGCGTTGCCCCTGTGAAAGTAAAGATCCTAAATATCCCACAGGTGTTTGATATCCCTCTTCCAAACGCTGTACAGAGCTATCTAAATGAGCCCGTTTAGCAGCTTCTTTTATCATTTCTTCTGTAATAGAACTATCAAACAAAGAAATATTCTCTTCAATAGAACCTTTAAACAAATGGGAGTCTTGGAATACATAGCCCATTGATTGGCGTATGATCCTTGCGTCTAATGAGCTCAAATCATGTCCATTTATACGAATACATCCTTTCGTAGGCTGTTCAAAACCAAGTAATAATTGCATCATCGTGGACTTACCCCCACCGGATGGACCTGCTATTCCTAAGAATTCCCCCTCCTGTAAGGACCAATTAATATCTTTCAATACGTAATTTTCTGTTCCATCATAAGAAAAATAGACATGATCAAACTCGATAGAATGAATAGAAGAAAATTCTTTTGGTATCACAATATTCTTTTGTACCTGCTTAGTTTCACTTTCCAACATAGGTAAAATACGTTCTGCTCCTGCTAAGGCAGACTGTAAATTACCATATTTTTCAGCAATTTCTTTGATAGGTTCAAAAATCCGATTAATATATTGTAAAAATGCAAAAACAGTGCCTGCCTCCGTAATAGAATCAAAATATCCAGTCACAGTAAAAATAGCAATAAGAGCTACAAAAAATAATCCATCTACAATTGGCCTAAAAATAGCAAATGTTTTTACCTCAAATAGGCCTGCCTCTAGAAACTCTCGACTTACCTTATCGTAGCTTTTTTCCATGATAATTTCACCTACATAGGTCTTAATCATCAAAATAGCATTTAACATTTCTTGTACGGATGCATTGGATGCAGCTACTTTACTACGAACGCCTCTGAAAGCTTTTCTAGCATACTTACGATAGATAAAAATAACCCCAGCAAATACAGGCACTAATAGTAATACTATGGTAGCCAATGTAGTGTCTATAAAGAACATAAACGCTAAAATACCAATAATCTGAAAGATACTACTACTTATTTTTACGAGCACCTCTGTATATAAAGTGCGAATCGACTCTGTATCATTGGTAACTCTTGTCACTAAATTTCCTACAGGATACGCCGTAAACTCTCTAGGACTCATAGTTAATATATTTTCAAAAATTTTATTTCTAATATCATAGATGATACGTTGTCCAAAACTTTGCAAAGCATAGTTCTCAACACCTAATGCAATCATTCCAAACAAAATTAATCCAATATAGGCGACTGCATAATTCGTTATGAGTCCCATATCTTTAGTTGCCACGCCTACATCGATAAATTCTTTCATAATAACTGGTCGTACTAATTGCACTCCTAGCACTAGAAGTAACATAGAAACACCAAGACACATATAGGACATATACGGTTTTATAAATGTGCACAAATGTAATAGCACATGATAATCTGTTTTTTGTTTAGTTCTCATGGCTATCTCCTCGCTTTTGCAACATCACCAACTGATGATACATACCTTTTTGTTGTAATAATTCTGAATGCGTACCAGATTCAACGATATGACCTTCATGGAACACATAAATACAATCTGCACCTTCTAAGGCCTCTAAGCGCTGTGAAATGCATATAATAGTTTGTTCTGTATTAGATCGCAATGTGTCTAAGATATGACATAAACTATGAGCATCTAACGCAGAGAAAGCATCATCTAAAAGCAAGTAGGGAGCATCTTTAAAGAATGCACGAGCCAAAGAAATTCGTTGTCGTTGTCCTCCAGATACATCGGTACCACCTTCTTCTAAGTGATCATACTTACGATTCCCTTCAATACGTTCCTCTAAATCTCTAAATAACCCCGCCCGTTGAGCAGCTTCTTCAATAGTCATTGACAAATCTTTTCCATTGATATAACCAAATTGAATATTCTCTCTAATGGATACACTTAGTAAAGAAGGCGTGGATGATGCATAGGCGATACTATGACGTAATGTACTAAGCGGAATATCTTGAATATCGGTAGAACCAAAATAGATACTATGTTTAGGGGCATGCTGAATATCCAATAATAATTTAAATAAAGTAGACTTTCCCGATCCCGGCCCACCAACGATACCAATAAAAGCTCCTTTTGGAATATGCATAGATACATCTTTTAAAATTGGTTCCTTGCTAGTAGCATAGGCGAAGTTTAACCCTTCTATATGTATATCTTCTAGTGGTAAGTGCCCTACTTGTTCTTGAATTTCTTCCTGAGGAAGTTCAAAGAACTCTTCCATTCGTTCCAAGGAGGCCAAGCCTTTTTGCAATACAGATGTTAAAGAGCCAATCGCCATGATTGGTCCTATAACAAGCATGACATACCCATTAAGTGCCACAAATTCGCCTACTGTTAGTTCTCCATTGATGATAGCTTGACCACACACATACATATTAAGTGCATAGCAAACAAAGGGTGCCATATACGTTAATGGAGTCAGTAAGGAATCAATTCGCACCACATCTAGATTATTTTCATAGTTCTTTTCATTCACTTTTATAAACCGTTTCCAGCTTGTATACTCCTTGTTGAATGCACGAATGACTGCCATACCTAAAAATAACTCTTGAGCATATTCTGTCACATCACTGTAGGAACTTTGTGCTTTCTTTTGACGACTTCGTAAATGTTTTGAAAGCTTCAACATGCCATACACAATAAATGGCATCGGCAATATAGTCACCATTGCTAACCAGAGGGACATCTTTTGAACAAGGATACAAAACGCAATGACCCCAAAGAATAAGGCATCTACAAATAACATAACCCCTAATCCCAGAGACACACGTAGAGAGGTTACATCATTTGTCATCAAAGCCATAACTTTTCCTGGACCATGTTCATCATAATAAGATGTAGGAATGCGTAAGGCATGTCGAAATAACTCTCGACGTAAATAAAACTCAAAATTACGGATAGAACCTAGAAGCATATGACGAGAGATAAATTTTAACACAGTAATAACAATACCTAATACGATAAACCACCATACATACTGCCAGATTCCATCTTTGCCAACATATAATGTATTGATAGCTTCCCCCATCCAAGAAGGAACCAGTAAGAATAGCCCATTTATAGTAAGTAGTAATATGATTCCAATAATATATTTATACGAATGATCTTTGAAAAAGTATCGGAATAAATGAAAACCTTTCATAAGTACCCCCATTCTATGATAATTTCGATTTTTTTCGATAAAGTTTATTTACTAATTTTATTGTACCATGTTATAATGTCATTATACAAAAGATAATATTCCGTATTTTAAGGAGGAACATACAATGGAAAAACGTACAGGTGTAGTAACATTTGCAGGTAACCCAATCGCTTTATTAGGTAATGAAGTAAAAGTAGGTGATAAAGCTCCTGCATTCACACTATTAGACAATGGCTTAGGTGAAAAAACATTAGCTGATTATGCTGGTAAAGTTAAAGTTATTTCTGTAGTACCATCTTTGGATACTGGCGTATGTGATGCGCAAACTCGTTGGTTTAATCAAAACGTTTCTAAATTAGGTGAAAACGTTGTTGTATTGACAGTATCCGTAGACTTACCATTCGCTCAAAAACGTTGGTGTGGTGCTGCTGGTATCGACCAAGTTGAAACTTTATCTGACCACCGCGATCTTTCTTTCGGCGAAAATTATGGTTTCATTCTTGAAGGCTTACGCTTATTATCTCGTGGTATCGTTGTCATCGACAAAGACGACGTAATTCGTTATGTAGAATACGTACCAGAGGTAACTTCTGCTGTAAACTTTGATTCAGCTGAAGCGGCTACTAAAGCGTTAGTATAATTGTTACTTACAAAGTATATAAGGGTGCAGTGATTCGTCACTCCACCCTTTTTTATTGGAAAGGTCCAAATGAATTATTTTTTGCAACAAATATCTACATTTTTTCAGTGGGTTCTAAACTTCACTCTATTCTCTATCGGCATTGTATTAACCGTAGCTGTTTTGAATACAGCATTTCATATTGTAACGCTCATACCAGGTTTATTCACAACCGAAGTGGCATATATTACATTTTTAGAAGAAATTATTAATTTCTTTCTATTTTTTGAATTCTTATCCTTAGTGGTAAAATATTTTAAAAACAACTTCCACTTCCCTCTTCGTTACTTTATCTACATCGGCATTACTGCCATCATTCGACTGATCATCGTATCTCATGAATCTGCTATAGATTTATTTCTTTGGTCTTCTGCTATCTTGGCCTTAGTCATCAGTTTAGTATTAGTCGTTCGATATGGTAAAGAGCCTAATACTGGCGAAAGATTATAGATTATCATAGTAAAAGGACTGAACACAATGTTGTGGTCAGTCCTTTTTTATACTAAGTACCTATTATAGAATATTACGAGTATACTCTGTATACAACGCTTCTAATTCAAGCACTTTTTCATTCATTTCAACTTGTAATGTAGACGCTATATCATAATCACCTTTTGCTAATGCATCAGTGATGCGCGTAAATAAAGATTTGCTATCTACACTATCTTTTGCCAAGTATAAACGCAATGTATTGACTTTATTCCAGTTCGCACTATCAAATGCATCTGCAGAGTCATGAACTGCTTGTAAAGAACGCACTAATTGAATATTAGCTGGCACAATGCGGTTTGCTAGTTCCAATGTCCAACGTTTTAAAATACCCGCCATAAAGGAATCCATTAAATCTTGTTCAAAAGCACCACCCAATGTTAAAGATGCTACTTTTTCTGGATTGTTTGTATAGCCTTGGATATTTTCCCATACCGTAGCAGGGGCTTTACCAAATTTACGATCACGCTCTTCTGCGGTGAAATCATCAAATACGTCAACTTCTGAGCGATATTCACGGGATGTTTCTAGATAATCAGCTGCTTCCCCTTCTTTTTTTGATAATTCAGCTAAAATCGCTTCTGGTGCCTTACCAGATGTGATGACATATTTCATGCCATCGAAAGCAGATAAATAAATCAATGCTAATGCAGTATATGTATTCGTATATGGGTTTGGTGAACGCAATTCAAAACGAGTTGCCATCGGTGTATCCACATCGCGAATCAAGCCACAAAGGATCGTACGATTACGACTTGGCAATGCAGGATCTGTACCCAAGGATGTTACGATACATACAGGTGCTTCAAAGCCTGGTTTTAAGCGGTTCAAGGAGTCTGTTGTGGAGGAAATAAATGGGTTGATAGCTTCGTAGTGTTTTAATAGACCCATAATAGCACCATATGCCAATGGGCTAGCATGTTCTTTGCGTAAATCCGCTGGGGAGAACAAATTGTGGACTTTGCCATTTTTCATTTTCACCATTACACCAAAATGTGTATGCTCCCCAGAACCTGCTACACCGATGATTGGTTTCGCGTTAAAAGTAACATCTAAACCATTTTCACGGAACACTTCACGAACAATGATACGGGCTTGTAATTCATTATCTGCTGTTTGCAATGGATTATTTGTATATTTCCAGTCAATTTCTAATTGTTCTAATACCCAGTCCACATTACCTTCATCGTCAAGTTTGGCTTTTACCCCGCCTACTTCTTTATGGCCCATTTCTGCATGTAAACCATATTTATCCAATAAGGATACTGCTTTTTCTAATGCTGTACGTACGGAACCATGAGTACGTTGCCAGTATTGCTCTTGTAGTTTTTGAGATACGGATAACGCTTTTGCATCTACATTTCTGGACGGTGTTTTCACCCAAAATTCCAATTCTGTAGCAGAAGTGAAAATAACATCTGCAATTTCATTAGCATCAATAAATTCCATACCTTTTACTTGATTAGTTTGTAATAATTTCATTAATTCTTCTTTTACGTACTCACAACTACGTTTTAAGATAGAACGAGAATCTACATAGCGATCACAGTGTTTTAAGAATGCTGGAATACGAAGTGTACCAGTTGGTTTGCCTGTTTTTTCATCAATATGTTCATAGTTATAGTCTACAAACCAATTCACACTTGGATCGCCCCACATATCTACACGGGCATTGTTCAATGTTGCAATATTAGTTAATACAACAGAGGAACCATCTGTTTGTACCGCACGACCTTCAAAAAAAGATTCATAATCATCAAAGAATTGCTCCATTGGAATTTTTTCATCTGTATCATTACCTGCAAGATCAACCCCTACTAAAGATACAAAACGAATTTCTGGATGTTGTTCTAGTAAGGCAAGAACACCTTCTTTACCATATTGGCCCGCTGGAATGTAGTATAATAATTCTTTGCTCATGATAAACCTCCTCATAATAAACAAAAAGACTCTAAGAAACTATGTTTCTTAGAGTCCTCATTGACTTAGTATTATATTATGCGATTATAGTAACATAATCAAATAAGTCTGTCAACTCATTAGTTGACTTTCGCAAGTTCTTCTTTGACAATGGCATTGACTAACTTGCCATCTGCACAGCCCTTAGTCTTTGGCATTACCAATGGCATAAGGTCACCCATCTTAATCGGTGCAGTTAGGGTGGAAATCGCTTCTACCACAATGTGACGAATTTCTTCCTCACTTAATTGGGCAGGCAAATATTTTGCTAATACTTCCATCTCAGCTTTTACTTGAGCAATCAAGTCATCACGATGACCCTTCTCAAACTCAGCTAAAGAATCTTGACGAATTTTCATTTCCTTCGCTAATATAGCGATAATATCTGAATCTTCTAATTCAATTTTCTTATCGATTTCTGTATTTTTTATGGCGCTATTTACCATGCGAATGACTGAAAGAGCAACCTTACCCGCTTCGCGAGCTTTCATAGCTTCTTTCATATCTGTTTTAAGCTGATCTTTTAAGGACATGTTGTACCTCCAAGATTGACTTACGCTTTGAATTTGCGTTTTCTTGCTGCTTCAGATTTTTTCTTTCTTTTTACGCTTGGTTTTTCGTAATGTTCGCGTTTGCGTACTTCAGATAAAACACCTGCTTTTTGGCAGGAGCGTTTAAAACGACGAAGTGCACTTTCAAGCGATTCATTTTTACCGACTTTAATTTCTGACATCTATATCCCCCCCTCCAAAACGTATAATGGAAGTGCAGGTAATTTATATACGCACATACAGATATTATAAGCAGTTGACATACATTTGTCAAGTCTAGTCCCCTATAGTTTCTAGGATTTTATCTTACAATTTCATTTCCATGCCAACACGGAACATGCGACCATCAATATATAAATCATGTACTTCACGGTTTAATAAGTTATCAATTCCTACATAGGCAGATAATCCATTATTCCATTTTTTATTGACACTAAAGTTTAACGTATTAAAAGAGTATTCATTATAACTATTAGCACCGCGATTTCGCGCTTCTTCAAAACCATATTTATGTGTAAAGCTATTCCACAACACAGCACTATAGCCATTGGACTTATGGTCATCATAGATCAACTGTAAAGTGCTCACAGACCGTGGACGATTGCTTAAACGTTCATTGGTGCTCATATCCTTAGCATCCACTAAATTATAAGTACCTTTTACCATGAATCGATTTGTGAATTTGTGACCTATGCTTAGTTCCATACCTTGAATTTTTGCTTTCCCTATATTGTAATATTGATGACGTTGTGCCACACCAGGTACATCAGATTCTATCTGTTTAGTATCTATTAGATTGCTTACTTGTGTATGATAATACGATGCTTTTCCAAATGTTTTACCACGTTCTGCTTCTAAAGCTATATCAAACGACGTAGACGTTTCAGGCTTTAAATTTGGATTTCCTATAATATTCAATACACCCATAGGTGTCGTATGGAACATATTTAAGTACAATTCTGAAATACTTGGAGCTTTATATCCTTTTCCAAAGTTAAATTTCACCCGTGTATGTATATCAAATTCATAGACTACTCCCAATTTTGGTGTAATATTATGCCCAAATTGACTGTTGTTTTCATACCGAATTGCCGATGTTAATGAAAGTTTTAGAATCGGTCGCCATAAATCTTCTACAAATGTGGCCCAAGAATCATAATGAAACTTTTTACTTTGCTTCATTTTGTGGACATCCAATCCGCCTAGGCGAGTGCCTTCATAGATAACACGTCGGTACTCTCCGCCAAACATTACATCATGATGATCTCCTACATACATTGTGTCCTTTCCTTCGAGAACAATGTTTTTGTATGTAGCAGTATCATTATCAGTAGCCGGATACAAAGATTGGTAATCAAACTTCAATGGTGTTGGTGGTTTTGGTGGTTTGCTTGGCATCATTACATTAATAACACCCTCAGGTAGGGTCCGATCATCTATCATTAAATAGGATTTATCTAATTGACTATAATAAGTTCCTATTTCATAATTATTTCTATTTGTTCTACCACTGTAGGTAATACCTGTTTGTATACTCTTATTGTTAAAATATTCTGTTTTATTTAAATTGACAGGTACCATTCTTGAATCTGCCGCAAAGACCATTCCACTTTTGTGAAATACAGTAGCATATTTATCAGCATTATCAGTGTGTAGCTTTTCTTTAAAATAACTGAAATCTACTTTAATTGTATTTAGGTTAGGATTTTTAAAATCATACATAACACTACTATTATAGGATTGTTTTTGACCATACATGATACGACGATATCCTTCTGTATAGCCTGTTAACTGTTTTGTTCTCGTATTGAAAGTCTTTTCTGACATATGTCGATTGATAGGCCGTTCTTTCGTCACATTCATATTGAAGCTTGCATTCCAACGACCTTGGTTTCCACTGCTCAATGCATAATATGCTTGTTCGTGCTTAGTACCACTAGATACACCCAAAGATTGTAACATATCGGTAGTATCGGTAGGCTGCTTCGTAATAATATTAATGATACCACCCATAGCATCTGATCCATATAAAGCAGAAGAAGGTCCACGAACAATTTCAATGCGATTCACTTGGTCTAAATTAATGCGGCGCAGCGTGTATACATTTGTCGTATTAGATGCGTCTTCACCGGCTAAACGACGGCCGTTTACGAGCACAAGAGAGTGGCGTGATTCCATACCACGAATCATCACCTGATTACCAGTCATACCTGCTTCTGATAAATTAATATTTTCCACCAATTGTAGAGCACTTTCTACCGTATCTGCTCCTAAACGTTTCATATCATCTTGCGTAATTAATTGTACAGCTGCAGAACTATTCCTAATAGTTTCTGCTTGTTTCGAAGCCGTAACAACCGCCATATAATTATCACTTGCCTCCATTGCATGTGTCACATATATAGGCGCTAATAAAGTGCTGAAAATAGCTCCGCATAAGGATGCTTTTAAAAGTGTATTCATGACATAACCTCCTAAAAATTATTCATATAATGCTTTGTACATTAATTCGAGAGTTTGAGTAATCCGTGTACCAGGATTTAATGCGAACAAACCACCTGGAACATAGTGAATCTGATCTGTTTTCACCGCTTGCACATGTTGCCACGCTGGGTTTGATTGCATTTCTTTCACAAAGGACTCTTTGATCGATGGATCAGGATACATGACCACAAAAATAATACGTTCAGGATTCTGCTCTTGAATGAACTCTAAACTTAATGGTACATAAGGAGCATCCCCTCCTATATACTTACCAATATTATTAGCCCCTAAACTATCTAATAATTTACCGCTAAAAGAACGGTCAGTACTTACATTCAGATTACCTGGCGTTCCTAGTAATAACAAGGTTTTAGGGTGTGGTTTATCTTTGATTTTTACTTTATACATTGTAAATGCTTGTTCTATTTTCTGTATTTCTTTTTTACTTATTTCTTCATGGTTTGTTAGCTCACCGAATAGTTGCAAGGATCGATTGACATCTTCAAAGGAATCTAAATCATTAATATACAAAGGAATGTTCGCCGATGTTAAAGCCTCCCGAAGTTTTATATGATTTGCTATATTCATACCAATCACCAAATCTGGATGTAGACTAATAATCTTTTCTACATCAGGATTGTATGTGTTCCCTACAGAGGGAATGTCTTTTACCTTTTCTTGTAACTCTCCTGTCAAAGAGGCAGCATCCATACGCCCCACAATAGTTCCTTCAACGGCCAAATACATATCAATATTGGCTGTATTTAAGATGACAACCCGTTTGGGATGACTTGGCATAGTCACAGAAGTTCCCGTCTTGTCAATTTCCGTTCTTGTTGATGTCTCTTGAGTCACTGCTGTTGGCGTATCAGCAGTCCAAGAGCACCCTGATAGCACCATCAAACCACATAGAACAGAGGCACAAGCTACTGCATTCCACAATCGCATTAGTTTCCTCCTAATAAAAAAATCCACTTTCCCTAAGGAAAATGGAACTTATCCGAATACTATATATTGAGCACTTGCTCACTTGTTACTTAAATTTACAAATTGTTAAATCAATTATTTTTATAATATAATAGTTGATAATTTTTGTCAATTAAAAGCGAGGCCATAAAGACCTCGCTTATATAGGTTATACCTATTAAACTTTCATATTATTAGAACCCTACTATGACCCATGATCACAGCATAGGAATTATATATAACTACTATGCCGGGATACACTGATGGATAGCATTACCCTTGAAAGATCGCCTGCGCTTGTTGTATTTCATAACGCAACTTTTCTTCATCAATGGTGAGAAGTTCTTTATCTTTCATCACTACTTTACCACCTACTAATACAGTATTAGCATCGGAAGAGTTAGCGGCATAGACTAAAGAGGCTACATCATTATACCGTGGTTGCCAGTGCAATCCAGATGTATCGTAGAGAACAATATCTGCCCGGTATCCTGCATCTAATACACCAAGATCATCATAATCTAATGCTTTGGCACCCATGACTGTACCAAGCTCCCAAGCCGTTTGAGCAGGTATTGCCAATGGATCGTATAAACGAGCTTTATGTAGCATAGCTGCTAAACGCACTTCTTCTAGCATATCTGCATTATTGTTACTAGCAGAACCATCTGTACCTAAGCCTACCACAATTCCTTTAGCAAGCATTTCTGGCACCGGTGCAATACCACTGGCTAACTTCAAATTAGACTGTGGATTATGAGCTACACGAACAGATTTTTCTTTCATTATGTCCATATCTTCATCAGTAACATGCACGCAATGGGCTGCCAAACAACCTAAATCAAATAAACCTAAGTCATTCATATGTGCAATAGGAGTTTTACCAGTAGCTTTTATAACATTTTCCACTTCCCCTTTTGTTTCACTTAAATGCATATGAATTTGAGCGCCTAAATCATGGCCTAATTGCACCACTTTTTCCAAATATCCGTCTGGACAAGTGTATGGTGCATGAGGTCCCAACATCACTTTAATTTGCTGCTGATTATATCCATGATAGTTAAGGAATAATTCTCTACTTTCTACTAAAGCTTGTTCTGCCGTAGGTGCCACACCAGCCATACCACGAGATAAAACGGCACGAATACCTGTTTCTTTCACAGCCTCAGCCGTCTGATCCATAAAGAAATACATATCACTAAAACAAGTAGTACCAGAACGGAACATTTCTGCAATACCTAATTGAGTACCCCAATAGACTAAGTGATTATTCAATTTAGCTTCTGCTGGCCAGATCGCAGTTTGCAACCAATCCATTAACTCTAAATCATCTGCGTAGTTACGCAATAAGCCCATAGCAATATGAGTATGCGTGTTTACCATTCCTGGGGCTGCTAGCATACCTTTACCATCAATCACTTCTTTAGCTTGAGGTGCAGCATCATTAGAAACAAATTCTTTAATGTATCCATTTTCAATGACAATAGCAATATCTCTTGCAATTGATTTTTCTTGTAACACATCTACATGTGTGATAACAACGTCAACCATGTTCAACTCCTATTTCCTTTTCTTTTCTTGTAAATTGCGAATACTTTCGTTAAACGGAGGTCGTAACACACCTTCTTCTGTGATAATAGCGGTCACTAAATCATGAGGTGTTACATCAAAAGCCGGATTCAATACTTCAATGCCTTGCGGTGCCGAAGGAACGCCTTGAAATTGCAGTATCTCTTGAGGATTACGCATTTCAATAGGAATATCCTTACCACTTGCCATAGAGAAATCGAATGTACTATACGGAGCGGCTACATAAAATGGAATATTATGATGTTTGGCTAATACGGCAACACTATATGTGCCAATCTTATTGGCCACATCACCTTCTAAAGTAATACGGTCAGCCCCCACAATCACTGCATCAATAAGACCTTGTTGCATAGCATAACCAGCCATATTATCTGTTTGTAATGTCACAGGAATACCATCTTCATGAAGTTCAAAAGCAGTTAGTCGAGACCCCTGCAATAACGGTCTTGTTTCATCTGCATACACACGATCCAATTTACCTTGTGCATGGACTTCTCGAATCACTCCTAATGCGGTGCCTATACCTGCTGTAGCCAAAGCTCCTGCATTACAATGTGTCAAAATACGATATGTTTCTTTATCTTGGAATAATGTAGCTCCATGTTTTGCCATGCTTTCATTTAAGGCAACATCTTCAGTATCAATAGCGATAGCTTCTTTTACAAGAACCGCATCTAACTCGCCAATATCGCCTGTGAAAGTATCTACAATACGCAATACTCGATCAATAGCCCACATTAAATTAACAGCTGTCGGTCTAGTTTGGCGTAAGGTTTCCGCAAAAGCTCTAAATTCAGACAAAATCTCTGCACTAGCCCCACCACGATGATAGCTCTCACGGAAGGCAAGAATTAATCCATAGGCGGCTGATACACCAATAGCAGGGGCCCCGCGCACACGAAGCATTTTAATGGCTTCAGACACTTGACGCCAGTCAGTACAACGTACATATTCCACAGATGCAGGTAATTTCGTTTGATCTAAGATAATAACTTCTGATCCATTCCATTCAATACTTTTCATACTGGTCCCTCCATAGAAACAAGTAGCATTAATGTATTTCTTCGATTAATAAGGTTTGCATGTCTTCCTTAGAAAAGCGATATTTTTCATTACAGTAGTGACAAGTTAATTCTGTCACTTCATCTTGGGCTAATTCTTGTTTATCATGCATTGGCAAACTTGCTAATCGATCAAAAAATCGTTCTCGACTACAAGGACATGCAAAATGAATACGCTCACTATAGACTTCTTGGACAGTAAATCCATCCAAAATGCGTTCCATCAAGTGTTCCGCATTAGGATTTGCTTTCAAATAATTAGTCACAGGTCCAATGGTTTTCAAATTTGCTTCAATTTTATCAAATGCATCATTTGTCACATCTGGTAAAGCTTGTACTAAAAAGCCACCTGCCACAATAGTATGATAATCTGGATCTACTAATACACCAAGACTTAATACAGATCCTACTTGTTCAGACATAGCTAGATAATAAGCTAAATCTTCTGCCACTTCACCTGTTTGAATAGGGCTTTGGGAAGTATAATTTTGACGAAGTTTAGTAAACCGAGTCACTTGAACCTCTCCATTATGCCCTACAGCAGCCCCTACATCAAGCTTTCCTTCTCGCAATAGAGGTACATCTACATGCGGATGGTCCACATATCCTCGTACAGTGTTATTACTGAATGCATCCACATGAACAATGCCCAAAGGTCCATCACCACGCAATCGGATACTTACATTTTCATCATTTTTAAAATCACTAGCCATTAGCATAGCCCCAGTCATAGTACGACCTAACGCAGCTGTTGCTACCGGCCACAAATCATGGCGAACTCTCGCCTCTTCTACAGTATCAGTAGTTACGGCAATGGATAGTCGCAACCCTTCCGCTGTTGTATAACGTTTAATAAAATCCACGGATATCCTTCTTTCTACATAGATTCCAATAGATTGATCATTTCGATAGCACCCATAGCGCAATCAAATCCTTTATTACCGGCTTTTGTACCAGCACGTTCGATAGCTTGTTCAATGTTTTCCGTTGTGACTACACCGAACATAACAGGGACACCGGATTCTAAGGATACATGAGCAATCCCTTTTGCCACTTCGTTACATACATAATCGTAATGCGTTGTAGCACCACGGATGACAGCGCCTAAGCAGATAACAGCATCATACTTACCAGATTTTGCCGCTTTTTGTGCAATCAATGGAATTTCAAAAGCACCTGGTACCCAAATAGTAGTAATGTCACTATCTTGCACGTCATGACGCAACAAGGCATCTTTCGCCCCGCTGATCAATTTAGATGTGATGAACTCATTAAAACGAGAGCCGATAATAGCAAATTTCTTACCTGTACCTATTAATTTACCTTCTTGAATCATTGTCATTCTCCTCTATTTTTATCAGACATATTCAGACCTGAGCGAGCTAATTGCTAGTTGCTAGTTTCATACTTTTTTACAACATATGGCGCATTTTTTCTTTTTTTGTATTCAAATATTTTGCATTAATGCTATTGGCTTTAATCACAATAGGAACACGTTTAGATACTGTAATGCCCCAACGTTCTAAATCTTCTTTCTTTTCTGGATTATTCGTCAACAGCTTAACACTCTTCACGTCTAATTCGCGCAACATTTGTGCCGCTAAGGAATATTCACGCATATCTGGTGGGAATCCTAGTTTCACATTGGCTTCCACTGTATCGTACCCTTGATCTTGTAGTGTATAGGCTTTAATTTTATTCGTTAATCCAATGCCACGCCCTTCTTGGCGCATGTAGATAACGATGCCTTCGCCTTGCTCTTCAATAGAGCGCAATGCATTTTCCAATTGTTCCCCACAGTCACAGCGATGAGAACCAAATACATCTCCTGTTAAGCACTCAGAATGAATACGCATCAACACATCAGATTTTCCACGTACATCACCTTTTACAATCATAAGATGTTCTTTATGATCTACTTCATTTTTAAACACAATGATGCGGAAATCACCGAACTTTGTAGGTAGTTTTGTTTCTGCTGCAATGCTTACTAATCTATCGTGTCGCTTTCTGTATTCCACTAAAGCTTCTACAGAAGCAATCTTTAAATTATGTTTTTTACTGAAAGCCAATAAATCATCCATACGTGACATATAGCCTTCATCATTGGTAATTTCACAAATTGCTGCCGCAGGATATAATCCAGCTAGTTTACAAAGGTCAATAGATGCTTCTGTATGGCCCTGGCGTACTAATACTCCACCTTCTTTGTAACGCAACGGAAATACGTGTCCAGGACGTCTAAAATCTTCTGGTTTTGCATTTGGATCAATGAGTTTTTGCATCGTTACAGCACGTTCTTCTGGAGAAATACCTGTGGTCGTATCCACATGGTCTACTGATACAGTAAACGCTGTTTCATGATTATCCGTATTTTTTTCTACCATTTGATGGATACCAAGACGAATCAAGTCTTTTTCCAACATAGGCGTGCATAGCAAACCTCTAGCCTCTTTGATAATAAAGTTAATGCTTTCACGAGTAGCAAATTCAGCAGCCAAAACTAAATCACCTTCGTTTTCACGACTTTCATCATCTACAATAATCACAGGCTTTCCTGCTTTTAAGTCTTCAATTACTTCTTCAATAGAGTTTAATGTATAGGACATAAATATCATCCTTTCTATAAAAAGCCGTTACGCACTAAAGTATCCATCGTCACTGTACTAGTATTAGTAGACTCCAGATGAGTTTCTTTCATAAAATGCTCAATATAACGGCCAAAAATATCTGTTTCTAAATTCACTGTAGTACCAATAGTAGCATATTGCAAAATAGTGTTTCCAATCGTATGAGGTATAATAGAAATTTCAAACCAACCAGTTCCCACCTTGGAAACAGTCAAGCTAGCTCCATCCACAGTGATAGACCCTTTGTATATAACATAGTGTAGAATAGCATCATCGGCAGCAATACGAAACACAATGGAATTACCTACATGATCTTTACCGATAATCTTGCCTTGACCGTCCACATGCCCTGCCACTACGTGGCCACCGAAACGACCGTTGGCAGCCATAGCTCGTTCTAAATTTACCTTACTTCCTGCTGAAAGATTTATTAATGATGTCATTTTAACTGACTCTGGCATCACATCTGCTGTAAATCTTTGGGCTCCTATGGTAGTAGCTGTTAAGCATACACCATTGACCGCTACGGAATCACCAATTTTTAAATCATCGAAAATGATAGTTCCTGCAATTTCAAGGGTAAGTGAGCTTTGGGAACGTTTTACACTCTGTATGGTCCCTATTTCTTCAATGATCCCCGTAAACATAAACGCCTTCTCTTCCTCTTCGATAACTAATTATTTTCATATTATCACCAACAGCCATCACTTCATCAATATCTAGCTGTACTGCTTCATCTAAACTAGAAAAGCCTAAACCACCCACAGCTGGTGTAGCTCCAATACCTCCAATAATACGATTCCCAATATAGGTTACCAATTTATCAAAAGATTTAGTTTCTACAAAACTAGCCACCACTTGGCTTCCACCTTCAATGAGTAAACTCATACATTGACGAGCACCTAGTTCTTCTAAAATAAAGGAAATGTCTAAACCTCTTTCATTGGATGGCGTCACAATAACTTCTGCTCCCTTATCACTGAAAGCTCCCATTTGTTCTAGCCCACACTCTTCGCCAACAAATATTGTTATATTGCGATTAGGTACTGTCCAAATGGTTGCATCTAGTGGAGTTCTACCTTGAGAGTCTAGAATGTATAAATGCGGTTGATTTTCTACGGTTTCTTGTGGAAGACGACAACTTAGTAATGGGTCATCCGCTATAATCGTACCTACCCCTACTAACATAGCATCTACTTCTTTACGAATACGATGACCATCGAGCCTTGCTTCTTCGTTGGTAATCCATTTTGATTCACCACTGGCAGTAGCAATCTTTCCATCTATGGACATGGCAGATTTTAAAATCACGAAAGGCTTACCCGTTTTAATGTATGTAATAAATGCTTCATTCATTTCCACACATTGTCGTTCCAAAACGCCAATCTCCACTTCTATGCCCGCTTCTTGTAGCATAGCTAGGCCTTTACCCGCTACTAATGGATTAGGGTCAATCATACCAATGACAACCCTAGAGATACCTGCAGCTATTACGCGCTTAGCACATGGCGGTGTTTTTCCATAATGTGAGCACGGTTCTAGTGTCACATATAAGGTAGCTCCTCTAGCATCCATACCAGCTTGATGTAATGCATACACCTCTGCATGAGGCTCGCCGGCTTTTTGATGATATCCTTCACCAATGATGCGCCCATCTTTTACAATGATAGCTCCTACCATTGGATTTGGAGATGTACATCCTCTTGCTTTTTCTGCTAATTCAATCGCTTTTGCCATATATTTTTCATCAGTTGTCATATGTGTCATGGCTCACCTCTACACAAAAAAGGGACTATATACATAGTCCCTTTAGCATTCCAAATATTTGATAACATACACAATAGCTATCAATATACTGTCTTTTCCCATCCAGACTTTACTGTCGGTTCCGGAATATCACCGGATCTGCTCTCAAGAGCTTGCGGACTATTATACCGCCGGTCAGGAATTGAGGTTCCCCTCGCACCTTGCCTCAAAGACTTCTTTATTTGATTTTAGTTCTTATCTTTATAAGATGACTTTATTGTATCATAAATTGCTTACTATAGCAATGTAATAAGAAAAACAGCCCTAAAGGGGCTGCTTTTCTTTTCATGTTGTATGAATGTATTACACAGTTATTTAGAACATGCATCTAATAGGTAAGCAATACCGATGAATGGAATACCTGCACGTTCGCCTAAGCCGATTTCACATGTGGAGCTAGAGCTTACTCCTAATGTAGCCCCGTACTCTTTCACTTCATCTCCTAAATCCCGTGTAGCGGAATGGTTCAATTCTGGTGTAAAGAAACCTTTTTGCCCTGCGAAACCACAGCATGCAAAGGATTTAATATTGAATACTTCATCAGTACATGCACGTGCAAGCAGTTCAATGTATTTTTCTTTGCCAGCTTTTTTGATTTTACATTGTTTGTGAACAATAACACGCTCTTTACACTTCACAATATCTAATTTAGGAACAATATGTGTGTATAAGAACTCAGATACATCAAGGATTGTTACAGATTTAATATGTTTGAAAGCATGGGAGAAACATGCAGAATGGTCAATCACAACTGGATATACACCACCACAGCTTGCTTCTAATAAAGCATTTTCTAAATCGCGTAATGCACGTTTATCAATGTCTTCATAGTTTTCAAAGCTCAAACCACAACATAAGTTTTCAATATGACGTGGATAAATGACATTATAACCTGCTTTTTTACATAAGTTTTCCATCACTTGTTGCAAGCTACGAGTGTCTTTTTGACCTTGATTTGGTTTAAATGCACGATTTGCACAAGTACTGAAATACACAACATTATCATTGCCTACTGTATTACGTTGATTTTTCAAGGTATGACGGTTAGCTTTTGGCAATGTAGTTGGAGCATATGGTGTCACTCCTGTTAGTTCGTGAGCCCCTTTTGTAATTTTAGAGATTAACTTATTAGTAATCACTTTACCTGCTGCACCACCTAATGTAACACCCATGCGGGCTGCTGCTAAGGTAGCTGGGAAATTATCATAAATCGCTTCTGCAATACCATGACCTTTTGCTGTCACTTTACGAACAGATAAGGCGATTTGTGCTGTATCAATGCCTAATGGACATAGCATGGAGCACATAGAACATGCTGCGCATGTATCTACACCATAGTATTGATAACCTTCAGATAATGCATCTGCTTCTGCATGTTTACCTTCTTGACGAAGACGTGTTTCTTCACGTACCAAGGAAATACGTTGACGTGGTGTTAATGTTAAGTTTTTAGATGGACAGTTCTTCTCGCAGAAACCACATTCAATACACATATTGAACAATGGATCAATAGCCGCCATCGCTTTCAAGTTCTTTTTATATACATCTGGATCATCTGTAATGATAACATCTGGATTGATTAAGTAATTAGGATCAAATAATTCTTTGATACGACGGTTAACTTGGTAAGCTTTCACACCCCACTCTAACTCAACGAATGGCGCTACCATACGACCTGTACCATGCTCTGCTTTAATACTACCTTCTACAGCGGCTACTTGTTCTGCCATTTCTTTCACAAGTCCACTAAAATTATCACGTTCTCTTGGATCATTCAAGTCTGGAGTAATGATAAAATGAACATTGCCACTTAAAGCATGGCCAAAGATAATACCATTATCCATAAAATCATATTTGCGGAATAACTCTGTAATGATACCGATACCTTTGACAAAGTCCTCAATTTTAAAACATACATCTTCTGTGATTACCGTAGAACCAGATTTGCGTTGTCCTGCTGCAATTGGCAACAACCCTTTACGAATATACCACCAAGAATTGTATTCTTCCGGATTCGTAGAGTATAAGCTAGGAATGATAGTTGGAATATCTTTTAATTGTTCTTTAATATATTCCACTTGTTCTGCTAATTCTTGCTCATTATTACTTTCAGATTGGAGTAGAATACAGCTAGTACCCTCTGGTACTCCACGTACAAAGTCCGGTACTTGTTCTAACTTTTGTACACTCTTAAGACTGAGGTAATCCATCATTTCCGCAGATACTACATATTGACGTCCCATATTCGCTAAGGTTACAACTGCGCGAGACGCATCGGATAGCTCTTTATAGAACACAAGACCACAAGCCTTGAATTTCTTATCTTCTACTGTATTATATACCACTTCTGATACGAACCCTAAGGTACCTTCAGAACCAATAAAAATATGATTTAAAATATCTACAATATCTTCAAAGTCAACTAAGGTATTAATGGAATAGCCTGTAGTGTTTTTAATTTTAAATTTACGTTGGATTAATTCTACTAATTCAGGATCATCAAAAATCCATTGACGAAGGTCTAATAAGCCTTTCACAAGGTCAGCACGAGAGGTCATGAAAGCTTGTACACTAGCTGGATCGCTAGTATCTAAAATTGTACCATCCACTAATACGACCCGTACAGATTTCACCGTTTGATAAGAGTTTTCTACAGTACCGCAGCACATACCTGAAGAGTTATTATTGAAAATCCCCCCTACTAAAGCACTTGCAATAGTAGCTGGATCTGGGCCAATTTTGCGTCCATAAGGAGCTAACTTTTCATTCGCATCGGCCCCAATAACGCCACAATCGCAACGTAATGCTTTGCCTCCGTCTAATACTTCCATTCGTTTAAAGCCATCATTAGCCACCACTAATACATGTTCACTAGAGCATTGTCCAGATAAAGATGTACCTGCTGCTCTAAAAGTCACTGGTGTACCATATTGATTTGCTAAAGCTAAAATACGAATCACTTCTGATTCATTATTAACTTTCACCACTACTTGTGGTACATACGAATAACAAGAAGCATCTACACCATAAGCATAGCGGTGTAAAAAATCTGTAAATACTCGATCAGGGCATACAGCCTGTGCTTCCGTAGAAAAAGAAGCAAAATCGTAACGTAACGGTGCTTTCATAATAGGACCTCCTAGCATTACTATATGTAGTATGATTTATAAATTTGAACGACTCGTTCAAAGGGGCATAGCTCTCTATGTCTTACCTATAGCTTACCATAGGAGTAGAGTTTCGTAAATTCTATAATTAATTTTTATAATCATAACTATTACAAAAAAGTATAACAAATTTACAAAATCAAAAATATTTTATATAATAGATTGTGAATGAAAGTAGGTGAAAACATGCACGTTTTAGGTGAACACGTTTTAATTGATTTATATTCATGTATTGATGAAAAAATAGAATCTCCTGCTGTCTTACAAGATGCTATTGTAAATGCCTTAGCAATTACAAATCAATGTGTTGAGGAAATCGATTGCCAAATTTTAGAAGATGAAATCTTCTTGGTAGCCGTATCCCATCACTGCCATGTAATTCTTCATGCATATCCACAATTAGGCTATGTAGCAGCAGATGTATATACATTTGAAAAATCTGTAGAACCAAAAATAATTATGAAAGAATTACAACGATCTGTGGGTTCTGAAAAAGTAAAGGCTACTAGCATCCGTCGTGGTGACTTCGGTAACGAAAGAGACATGAAGCCTCGTAAACAGTCTTCTCTAACTGCTATGGGTAGAGTCACGCGAACTCGTACACGGTTGACAAAAACTGGCAAAAATATTACTTCTAAAAGTGTAAAAGCCATCAAAAAAGTAATGGGTAACAACAAATAAATATCGAACATACAAACGGCTAGCCCTTAATGGGAACTAGCCGTTATTTTGTTCGATATTATACTGTTCCAACATAAAAGGCTGAACTTAGGAATATATCCTCAAGTTCAGCCTTATTATATACAGATGTAGCCTTTACAATTATAGTTGTAAAGATAATTGTCTACCACTTGGTTCATAAGCCGTAATAGTTACTCCGGCAGTTTGAAACAATCGTTTTGATGCTTGCACTTCTCGTGTATCTTTGTAATCATCGCGCCAATAGATAACTTCTTTAATACCACTTTGAATGATGGCTTTTGCACATTCATTACAAGGAAATAAAGTGACATATATTTTACTTCCTTCTAGTGAACCACCACGATAATTTAAAATCGCATTCAGTTCACTATGAACGATATAAAAATATTTATTATCTTCTTCTCGATTACGATTCCAAGAGAAATCATCATCATCACAACCTAAGGGCATACCATTATAACCGATAGATAAAATTTTATTATCATCGCTCACAATACAAGCCCCTACTTGTGTATTGGGATCTTTGGAGCGTTGCCCTGCTAACATAGCAACACCCATAAAATATTCATCCCAGCTAATATAGTCCTTACGTTTTTCCATAGGAACCTCGTTTTATTTGACTACAATATTAATTAATTTTTTAGGCACTACAATCACTTTCACAACAGTTTTACCCTCTGTAAACTCTTGTACACGTGGTAATGCTTTCGCAGCTGCTTCTAATTCTTCTTTAGATAATGAAACAGATACTGTCAATTTATCACGTACTTTACCATTCACTTGAACTGCCACTTCTACCTCATCTACCACTAGAGCAGATTCTTCATAAGTCGGCCAAGATGCAGCATGCACGGAGCCTTCAAATCCACATTCATGCCAGATTTCTTCAGTAATATGTGGTACAAATGGTGCTAGCAATAATGTTAATTTTTCAACTAGTTCTTTTGCTAAATCACTTTGCACAGATTCATGGCTATCTTTAAATTGGTACATAGCATTTACCAACTCCATAACAGTACTGATGGCAGTGTTAAAATTGAATTTACCATCTAAGTCTTCTGTTACTTTTTTGATAGCACGATGTAATTCACGGCGTAATGCTGTTTCATCTTTGGATAAACTATCATGATGTCCAGACGCACCTAATTGTTGGTATGTATCGATAATACGCCATACACGACCTAAGAAACGATAGGAACCTTCTACCCCTTGGTCGCTCCAGTCCAAATCACGATCCACTGGTGCTGCGAATAAGATGAATAAACGAGCTGTATCTGCACCGTATTTGGCAATGATTTCTTCTGGAGATACTACATTGCCTTTAGATTTAGACATTTTAGAACCTTCTTTTAATACCATGCCTTGTGTTAATAAGGCTTTAAAAGGCTCATCCACTTCTACTAAACCGATATCATGTAGTACTTTCACAAAGAAACGTGCATATAATAAGTGCAAGATCGCATGTTCAATACCGCCAATATATTGGTCTACATTCATCCAGTATTTCGCAATTTCTTTGTTAAACACTTCTTTGTCATTACGAGCATCTGTATAGCGTAAGAAATACCAAGAAGAATCGATAAATGTATCCATGGTATCGATTTCACGTCGAGCAGGACCACCACAGCAAGGGCATGTTGTGTTTAGGAAGTTTTCAGATGTGGCTAATGGAGAGATAGCACCGCCGTCAAAGGATACATCTTCTGGAAGTTTTACAGGCAATTGATCCTCTGGCACTAATTGTTCTCCACATTTTTCACAGTATACAACTGGAATAGGGCAACCCCAATAGCGTTGACGAGAAATCAACCAGTCACGAAGACGGAAGTTTACAGTTTTACGACCTGTACCTTGTTCAGTGAAGTAATCACCTAATGCTTGACGCGCTTCTTCAGAAGTCTTGCCATTAAAGTCGCCGGAGTTCACCAATATACCATCTTCAGTGAATGCTGTATCTAAGGAAGCAAAATCCAAATCTTGTGCTGTATTTTGGATGACCCAATTCACAGGTAAATTATATTTTTTCGCAAACGCATAGTCTCTTTCATCATGAGCTGGAACACCCATAACAGCGCCTGTACCATAGTCTGCTAGTACATAGTTAGCAATCCAAATTGGCACTTCTTTACCTGTTATAGGGTGTGTCGCATAAGAGCCTGTGAACATACCTACTTTTTCTGCTTCTGTAGAAGTACGCTCAATATCACTTTGGTTACGCAATGTTTCAATGAACGCCTCTAGCTCTACTTTATTAGAAGCATCCTGAATCAATTCTTTTACATATGGATGTTCTGGAGCTAATACTACATAAGATACGCCAAATAAAGTATCTACACGAGTAGTATAGACTTCAAAGGATTTATCAATTTTAGGCACATAAAAAGCAAATTGTGTACCTTCACTGCGACCGATCCAGTTACGTTGCATCGCTTTTACACGGTCAGGCCATTGGTCCAATGTATCTAAATCATCTAGCAAACGATCTGCATAGTCTGTAATTTTAAAGAACCATTGTTTTAAGTCTTTTTTCACTACATCATTATCACAGCGCCAGCATTTGCCATCAATAACTTGTTCGTTAGCTAATACTGTATGGTCATGTTCACACCAGTTTACTTTTGCTTCTTTTTTATAGGCCAAGCCTTTTTTATAAAATTGTTGAAATATCCATTGTGTCCAACGATAGTAATCTTCTTTACAAGTCGCAACTTCACGGCCCCAATCATAGGATAAACCCAACTCTTTTTGCTGACGTGTCATGTTGGCAATATTATCTAATGTCCAATCTTTAGGAGATACACCATTTTTAATAGCTGCATTTTCCGCAGGCATACCAAATGCATCCCAGCCCATCGGATGTAATACATTAAATCCACGCATTTTTTTGAAACGTGCCACTACATCACCAATCGAATAGTTACGCACATGTCCCATATGTAAGTTACCAGATGGGTATGGGAACATTTCTAACACATAATATTTTTCTTTACTTGGGTCATACTCTGTTTTAAATACCCCAGATTCTTCCCAATATGTTTGCCATTTTTTTTCAATGTCTTGTGCCACGTATTTTTCGTACATGCTATGCCTCCTCAATTGTATGTATTAATACTCCTAAGTATACTCCAAATCTTAGTCTTTAGGCAAAGGCTTTTTTTCTTTTGTAACCTTTACAACACCTGTTTCATCAGAGTGTTTATGAGGTTTCTTAAACTTTAACACAATTTCTTTACCATCTTTAGAAACCCTTGTCACTTCTGAAGTATCTGTATGTTTAGATTTTTTCTTTTTCTCTTGTTTTTTTACTTCTTTTTTATAATCTTTTTTGTCTGAAATTGCTTTCCCCTTTTCAGTACTATCTATATTAGCACTATCTAGAGCAAAACTCAGCACCGGCCATACATCACTAGCTTCAAAACCTTTACGCCAAGCCGCGACTCCTGCAAGTTGTAATTCTTTTACAAGACCCACTTTATAACTTAAGGACTGTGGATCTTCAAACCAAATTTTAGTCAGTGTCCCCTCATATGGTTTCTTTTCATCATATATACCATAGACATCATTTTTCTTTGTTAATGTCAAATAATTACCTTTTAATCGCTCATCCCAGCGCATCACATCTCTGTATTCACGTTCTAAATCCAACGCTTTGGACATGGCTAGTGTTTTACTTTTTGCTTTTCCTTCCCAAGAACCTTTCACTGGTACAGACCACTCACGCATATAGAATGGAATACCCAGTACGAGTTTTGATGCTGGTACTTCAGAAAGCATTTGCTCTGTATGCTTTCTAACCCATGGATAGGAAGCGACTGGTCCAGCTATATCACTAGATGCCCAAGTTTCATCGTACGCCATAAGTACCACATAATCTACTACATCAGCATAAGCTTTACGGTCATACACTAAAGACCAGTTTTCACTATTAGAATAACCCGTTACATCTATTGATGTATGTAGATTATACGTTCGTAACCCTTTTGCCAGAAAATCAACAAACTTCGTTAGCTGTGCTTTATCTTTATAATGAATATTTTCAAAATCAAAATTATATCCGTCATAACCATACTCTGTAGCATAATTAATGAGGCCTTGCTTATATCGTTCCCACATAGATTCATTAGCAAGGATTTTACTAGTCATATCTGGATCGAATTGGTTTGTAATCAAAGGCCATACGCGATAGCCTTTTTCCTTATAACTATTCACATAGTCATGGGATAGCTTAGAACTAGCTTTTAGACCAGTCGTAGTCAATTCAAACCAGCTGGGAGACATAATTGATGTACCATTCTGTACATACTTTTTATCATACGCCGTTTCTGATACTATAGGATCAAATACCATGGTGATAGGTAATGTAACTTCTTGCTTTTCTGGAGTATACAACATAGGGCCTACATATTGTGTAGGTTCTACTGCTGTTGTTGTATTGGAAAGTGCTGGAAAGGGAATATGGATTGCTGCCTCTGCTACTGGATAAGAAGCAAACAAACTAAATGCCGATATTCCTAGCACCATATGTTTCATAAATTGTAAGTGTTTCATAAGCGCTCCTTTTAACCTTTATATTATATCACATTCAGCCTATATATTGGGAACACTATACTATTTCTCTAAAATTTATGGTACACTACAAAAGTAGGAATATTAAAAATATATGTAATAGAAATATCAGGAGGTACTATGTATCAATATTTATTTTTTATCGGAGGTTTTCCTATAAGAGCCTACGGTTTACTTCTCGCTTTAGGTATTATTAGTGCTGCCATTGTAGGCTACTTCATCATGAAAAAAGATGGCCGGGGATGGGAAAAATATATGGTAGATTTCACCATTACTGTTGCTATAGCTGGTATCATCGGTGCTCGACTATGGGATGTGTTTTTCTTTGACTGGGGATACTATCACAATCATTTATTGGAAATTCCATACGTATGGCAAGGTGGTATGGCTATCCAAGGCGGCGTATTGTTAGGTGCTATTGCTGGAATTTATTATTTAAAAAAACAACATGTTGACCCTTGGGCATTTGCTGATTTATTTGCACCAGCCCTTATGGTAGGTCAATCTGTGGGACGTATGGCGAATGTCATGAATGGTGATGCCTTTGGTCACCCTACTGGGGGAAACTTCGGTATTCTCTATCCAGAAACTACCTTGGCATACCGCACTTATGGTAATCAACCTTTATGGCCTGCTGAAATATGGGAAGGTCAAGTAGATATTATTTTGTTTGTTATCTTACTATTGGCTAACGTGTTCCCTCATAAAAAAGGGCAAATTTTCTGTTTATATGCATTCTTGTACTCTGCCTTACGATTCTTCTTAGAATTCCTACGTGGAGATTATGTAAACCTAACATTAGGCTTTAAATCTGCGCAAGTTACAAGCTTAATTGTCATGGCTGTGTCCTTTGGCATCTGGCTATACCTTCATTATAAAGGAACAACGGATACACATGTATTCCCTATAGGGAAAGGCAAAAAAGAAAAATAATGATTCATTAGTTTCAACACAAAGTGATGCCTATAAAATCAAAATAATAACAGATATAAAGAGGAAAGGATTGCACATCGCAAATCCTTTCCTCTTTTTCTTATCTATAAAATTTCAAATATTATAAAATTCTCTTGCCTTTGTATATGTAAAGCACTATATCTGTCAAGTACAAAACTATTCATTAAGACAGTAACTCTTCTGCTACAATTAATGCATCTAATTCTTCTAAAGCACGTTGCGCAATTAATGCATTTTTTTCTTTTTTCTTACGTACTTTAGCTCCCCAAGGTTCCATAATACCGAAATTAACATTCATTGGCTGAAAATTGGAACCTTCATAGGCACTGATATAATGGCTTAACCCACCAAGAGCCGTTGTTTTAGGGAATGTAACAAATTCTTTACCATGCAACATACGCGCCACTTGAATAGCTACCATCATACCTGCAGCTGCTGATTCTAGATACCCTTCCACACCTGTCATTTGACCAGCAAAGAACAATCGTGCATTAGATTGTAGTTGGAATGCTTGGTTCAATAGTTCTGGAGAGTTAATATAAGTGTTACGATGCATGACGCCATAACGAATAAATTCAGCATTCTCTAACCCTGGAATCATTTGGAATACTCGCTTTTGTTCACCCCATTTTAAATGCGTTTGAAAGCCTACTAAGTTGTACATAGTAGCTTCTTTATTTTCCTTGCGCAACTGCACTACTGCATGCCACTCAATATTGTTCCGTGGATCTACAAGGCCAACCGGTTTCAAAGGTCCATAACGCAATGTATCTACTCCTCGAGATGCCATAATTTCTACCGGCATACATCCTTCAAAATAGATTTCTTTTTCAAAATCTTTTGGTTGTACTACATCGGCTGTAGTTAATGCTTCATAGAAAGCATCATATTCTTCTTTCGTCATAGGGCAGTTTAAATAATCTGCATCCCCTTTATCATACCGTGAGGCTGCAAATACTTTATCGTAATTCAAAGACTCTGCTGTTACAATCGGCGCTGCCGCATCATAGAAATAAAAATCTTTAGAACCAGTTAACTCTTTAATCTTAGTCCCTAACGCTTCTGATGTGAGTGGACCACTTGCAAAAATAACAATACCTTCTTCTGGAATCTCTGTCACTTCTTCATGAATCACGGTGATTAAAGGGTGTTCTTTAATACGTTCTGTAACCCTTTTGCTAAAAGCATGACGATCTACGGCCAAGGCACCACCTGCCGGAACTTGAGTAGCATCGGCAGATTCCATGATTAAAGAGTCTAAACGACGCATTTCTTCTTTCAAAAGCCCCACTGCATTTTCTATCGTATTCGCACGCAAAGAGTTAGAGCATACTAACTCTGCAAATTGATCTGTATGATGAGCCGGTGAAGACACTTTGGGACGCATTTCATATAAGTGCACAGGGATACCACGCTTAGCCAGTTGATAGGCTGCCTCAGAGCCAGCAAGACCAGCTCCAATAATAGTTACAAAATCTTTCATTCTTTATCTTCTTTCTTTGTTCTAGGTTTACGTTTTGGCCTTGTTTCACAGTCAGGATTGGAACAAAACTCTTTTTTATTTCCATTTTTATATACTTTTTCAGCCATTAAGCTACCACAAACGGGACAAGTTTTATCAATAGGTTTATCCCACATTGTAAAATCACAAGATGGATACCCTTCACAACCATAAAAAACACGACCTCTCTTGGATTTACGTTCTAAAATCTCATGAGATTTACATTTAGGACATGTCACTCCCGTGCTAACTGTAATGGACTTAATATTTCGACAATCTGGAAAGTTAGAACATGCTAAATATTTACCATAAGGTCCTAGTTTATAGACCATATCATGTCCACATTTTTCACAAAGAATACCACTCTTTTCTGCCTCCAGTTCTATCTTCTCAGCCGATTCAGCTGTGTATAATTCCTTCTCAAAACTATCATAAAATGAATGGATAACAGCTTCGTAGAAGTTAGTCCCTTGTGCAATATGGTCTAAATCTTCCTCCATAGAGGCAGTAAATTTCGTATTAATGAACTTTTCAAAATGAGTTGTTAAAAATTCCACCACGGCAAATCCTAAATCAGTAGGAATAAATTGTTTATCCTTACGCTCCACATAATTCCGTTTTAAGATCGTATCAATAGTAGCTGCATACGTACTTGGTCGACCAATTCCCTGTTCTTCTAATACTTTGATAAGACCTGCCTCAGAATAACGGCTTGGAGGTTGCGTAAAATGCTGTATACCATCCATAGAGATAGGCATAATAGCTTGCCCTTCCTCTAGGGCTGGCAGTATATGGTCATCCTCTTTTTTAGCGTCTTCATAGACTTCTGTAAAGCCTTTAAATAATACACGATTCCCAGAAGCCTTCAATGTATACTCATCTACATGAAATTGCATAGTTATAGTTTCACTTTTCTGTGGAGCCATTTGACTCGCTAAAAATCGATTCCAAATCAAGGTATATAATTTTAACTCATCACTAGATAGATAGAACGCTACCGCTTTAGGTGGTAATTCCAACATGGTAGGACGAATCGCTTCATGCGCATCTTGAGCATTCGCCTTCGCTCCAAATACATTTGGTTTACTCGGATAAAACTCCTTCCCAAAGGTCTTGAGAATATAGGCTTTAGCTGCTTCTTGCATTTCCTTTGATACCCGAGTGGAATCTGTACGCATATAGGTAATCAAACCTACATGACCATAGCCCCCAATTTCTTTACCTTCATATAAATGTTGTGCTGCAGACATAATGCGTTTTGCATTCATATTCAGTTTGCGTACACCTTCTTGTTGCATCGTCGACGTCGTAAATGGAGCTGGTGCTTTGCGACTACGTTGTTTTGATTGTACAGAACTAACTACACTTTCACGGTCACGAATAACACGTAACACTTCATTACTTTCTATCTCATTAGAAATCGTTAGCTTTTCATCACCTTTGTGTGTCACTACCACATCAATTTGTTCATTCTTAGCTGTTTGATACACACCTTCGATAGTCCAGTATTCTTCTGGAATAAATGCTTGAATTTCTCGTTCCCGATCGCAGATAATACGTACCGCTACAGATTGAACACGTCCGGCACTAAGTCCTTTGCAAATCTTTTTCCACAACAAAGGACTCAATTTATAGCCTACAATACGGTCCAATACGCGGCGAGCCTGTTGAGCATCCACCATATGCATATCAATCGGTCTAGGTGTTGCCATCGCCTCTTGAATAGCATGCTTGGTAATCTCATTGAAAGTCACTCGACATGGTGTAGTACCATCTATATTTAAAATATGTGCTAAATGCCAAGAGATGGCTTCTCCTTCACGGTCAGGGTCAGTTGCCAGATACACAGCCTTCGCCTTATCTGCTTCTTTGCGCAAATCTTCAATAACAGCCTTTCTACCTGGTACATTCAAATATCTAGGTAAAAAACCATTAGTAATAGATACACCCATTTGCATTTTAGGTAAATCCCTTAAATGGCCCATGCTAGCTTTTACCACATAATCATCACCTAAAAATTTTTCAATAGTCTTTGACTTTGCTGGTGATTCCACTATGATTAATGTTTTTCCATCTTTTTTGAAAGTCCGTTTATGCTCTATTTCAACCGGTTCCGGACGCATGACCAAAGGTCTAGACTCTGGTGCTTTGGCGCTTGATTTGACAGCTTCTTTTGTATCTTTGTCTTTTTTCTTCTCCCCTGTAACGAAGGATCTAGTAATGGCCAAAAATCTTCCTCCTCTAAGTATGTAGCACGTACCCCTGAGGGGTATGTGTAATCATTTGTTTTAGCTCTAGTTGTAACAGCAATGTATGAAGATTGGATAAAGGCAATTGTGTGCTATGCACTAGTTCCCCAATCGTCGTATTTCCACCAGGATTCATAGCCTCCAATACACATCGTTCCTCTTCATTCACTGTGTTTACTTTTTCACTATTCATGTTACTATACTTTGCGACTTTTTGCCAACCATATTCACACAATACTTGTTCTGGATCTGTTAATACTGTAGCCCCTTGCTGAATGAGCCAATGATTTCCATCACAAGTATGTGTCAATACATTCCCTGGTATGGTAAACACATCTCTTCCTTCATTTATCGCCATATCAGCAGTAATCAAAGAACCACTACTAGCTTTTGCCTCCACCACAATAGTGCCTCTCGTCATACCACTGATAATTCGATTTCGTGAAGGAAAGTGATGACTCTTTGCTTGCATATGCGGTCCATATTCTGATAATAGCAATCCATCTTTTGCTAAAATTTCTAAAAATAAATTTCGGTTTGTTCTTGGATAGGTTACATTTAAACCGCAGCCCATAACAGCAATCGTTGGAGCTTGTCCTTGCAAGGCCCCTTCATGGCTAGCACGATCGATCCCCATGGCGCCTCCACTAACAACAATAATGCCTAAATTAGATAAAGCCCGTCCAAAGTGTCTAGCTACTTGTACACCATAGGTAGAGCACTTTCTAGCGCCTACCATCGCCAAAGAACGATCCATATGTTGCAACACTTCTATATTTCCACGTCCATACAACACTCGGGGACTATTATAAATTTCTAATAAAGATTTTGGATAGCATGGAGATTCCCAAGTAATCACTTCCATATGATAACGCTTTAAATCTTCTTCTAATTGTAATAGAAAGCTTTCATTGATAGGACGGCGAATTTCATCAAATAATTCATACTTACAACCCAATGATGGTTCCACATTGTGATGTAACACATGATGCCAAGCTTCTTTGGCACTTTCGTAATAAGTAAACAAATTACCTAAGCTTGCATTCCCTAATCCCACTACATGTTGGAGAGCACTCGCATAAATTTCGTCTTTCATTTACAATCCCTCCTGTACCTGCCGATAACTCAAAGCTTCTGCCACATGGTCTGTTAAAATCTCCTCAGATTCTGCTAAATCAGCGATTGTTCTTGCCACTTTAACAATGCGGTCATAGCTACGTAAACTCAAATGTAATGTAGTAAAAGCTGAATCTAGCAATTCTTTAGCTTGCTCAGAAAGTTTCACATATATTTCTATATCACTATGACTTAAATGTGAGTTCACACCAATATTCGTTCCTTTATATCTTTCAGTTTGCATAGATCTAGCACGGATAACACGGCTACGTACTTGCGCTGTACTAACTTTATCCTTAGGGGCATATATCTCTGTTAAAGTAGGTCTTTCTACGGGTACTACTAGATCCATTCTATCTAAAATAGGTCCTGATAACACTCGTTGGTATCTTTGAACTTGCGTAGCTGTACAAGTACATCGATGATCTTCTTCCGTTCCAAACCATCCACATGGACATGGATTCATAGCCATGACAACAATACAATCACTGGGATAGGTAGTTGCCATTCCAATCCGTGCAATATGTACTTGTCGTTCTTCTAAGGGCTGTCTCAGAACCTCTATGACAGGCCTACGAAATTCTGGTGCTTCATCCAAAAATAAAACGCCTTTATGTGCCAAGGTAATTTCTCCTGGTTTTGGCGGTTGTCCTCCTCCCGCCATAGCCACTAATGTACTCGTATGATGAGGACTGCGAAATGGTCGTTGTTCCATTAATCGGCCACTTTTTAATAAACCCATTACACTATAAATACGGCTTACCTCTAGTTGCTCCTCCCGTGAAAGAGGAGGCAATAAAAACGGCAACCGTTTAGCTAACATGGTTTTTCCCGAACCCGGAGGTCCTGTCATCAGTAAATGATGACCACCAGCAGCAGATATTTCTAAGGCTCGTTTTGCCATTACTTGCCCTTTTACATCTTGTAAATCTAGTATTTCCGCACTATATTTTGATGGCACTATAGCTATCTGCGCACATAGATTTTCTTTCTTTTCAGGATGCTCTAATACTTCCACAACTGCAGCTAATGTAGATAGTCCATATACAGGTATAGAGGACCCACTAATAGCCTCTTCATGATTTCCTATAGGCACAATAATATCTTCTACCATAGAAAGATAATTATTGTCATTCCCTAACTCCTGATTTGTCACTCCCATCACCATAGATAACATCCCCATCACTGGTTGTAAAGAACCATCTAGCGATAACTCTCCTATAAATATATGGTGATTCCAATGTATAGACTCCTTTTTCTTGTGTTTTCCCGATTCTTGAGCGGCTAAAATTCCCATGGCAATGGCTAAATCTAAAGAAGACCCATCTTTACGAATATGGGCAGGTGCTAGATTGACCACAATTCTCTTCATAGGAAACTCAAAGCCACCATTTTTGATAGCCGATCGCACTCTCTCCTTTGCCTCTTTCACAGAGGTCGCTGGTAAGCCAACAATATCAAAGCTTGGTAGACCTGGGCTAATATCTACTTCTACGGTCACCACATATCCATCAATACCACTCACACATACTCCATAGGTTTTTGCATACATGATACTCCTCCTATCTTATAAATGACATGCTTTCATATGCCGTAATTTAGAATCTCCCACTTGAGGCACATATACTTCTATCACATCAAATCGTATAGATTCATACTCTATATCACGGGTTGCCAAAAACATAGATATGACATGACGTATGTGTTGTTTCTTTTTCCAATGCACCGCCTCGCAGGGCATTCCATAGGTTTGGGTCCGTCTTGTTTTCACCTCTACTACAATGAGCATATTTTCTTTTTTAGCGATAATATCTACTTCACCAAATCGATAGCGTATATTTCGTTCCAATACATCATAGCCTTGGCTTTTTAAATAGTTGGTAGCTAGGTCTTCACCGTATCTTCCTAATTCAATATGGTTCATAGGCACCTCCTTAGTTCTACATTACTTTCATTATGAAAGAATGTAAACCGTACAACCCACACTGTTAGGAGGGTACTCTACTAAGAGTGTTATAATCCATATACAATTATCGATATTCAAAAAAGCATTCTCATAGAATACTCTATAAGAATGCTTTTATAAGTAATATTATATTATAATCATTTTCAAACAATGGAATCGCTATGGGCAGAGATATCTTTATAGGTATCCTAAGCATGTATAACCTAAATGATATACTAATACTTAGATTTCTTCTACAGGCTTACCTGCCACAATCGATTTGATAGGTTCAAAACTATGACGATGTAATGGCGTAATGCCAAGGTCTTTTATGGCCTGCTTATGTACATCTGTATAATATCCTTTATGGATCGCAAACCCAAATCCTGGATACTCTTCGTCCATAGATTCCATGAAGCGGTCCCGTGTTACCTTTGCTACAATGGAAGCAGCCGCAATAGATGCACTTTTAGAGTCTCCTTTAATCAAAGATTCTACAGGTACCTCTAAATCTGGTAATTTCATCGCATCCGATAATACAGCCTCTGCCTGTACTGGTAAATTATGAATCGCCTCATACATAGCTTGTCGTGTAGCCTCATAAATATTGAGTGTATCAATGACTTCTGCCTCATAGGACACACAGTGTACCGCTACTGCTACCTCCATGATTTGATCAAATAAGGTATCTCGTTTTTCTGGCGTTAGTTTTTTGGAATCGTTCAACCCTACTAGCTTGCAATGAGGTGGTAAGATAACCGCTGCTACTGTCACAGGACCTGCAATAGGACCTCTACCCACTTCATCTACACCAGCCACTAAAAATTTTCCTTCTTCATAAAAACTTTCTTCATAGGTGTACATGGCTTCCAAACGCTGTTGCTCCTCTAAGACTTTTTTCTGCTTTCGTAAATACACACCAGCTGCGTGTTTCACGGATTCACGAGAATCTTCTAATGCCCATTGTACATAATCAAAAGGGCATTCACCTTGCAATAGATTTTTAATATCTTTAACTTTAAGTTCCTGAAACTCACTCTTCGTCAACATAGTACGGCTCCTCATCGACGCCATCAAAGGTAATGTATCCCAATTTGTTATTTCTATAATCCGTCAAAATCACACGGCGCACCTTGTCATAATCCACGACGCCACCGCTTACCAAACAACCACGACGACGACCAATAGCCTCTAACATGGTATCTACGGATGTACGCTCTTCTTCCGTCAATTTATAACGCTCATGCAATAATGTCGGTTCATGCTCTTCTAAATATGCCAACAACTGCTTGATAACAGAATCTAAATCATACACATCGTCGGAAATAGCTCCTGTCATCGCTAACCGAGCTGCTGCTCGTTGGTCTTCAAACTTAGGCCATAATACACCTGGCGTATCTAATAATTCTAGATTTTTACCTACTTTCACCCATTGTTGACCACGAGTATGACCCGGTTTATTAGCAGTTCTTGTTGCTGCTGATCCAGCTAGTTTATTAATTAGTGTAGATTTACCTACATTGGGTATCCCTAGAATCATAGTACGTACTGTACGACCTTTGATTCCTTTTTTTATCCAACGATCGATGATGGGTTGGGCTAAGGATTCTACAGTTTTCACCAACTGTTTATTGCCTTTGCCATTTTTAGAATCAATAGCAATAGCATGAATACCTTCGTTTTTGAAAAATTCAATCCATTCTTTTGTAGCTTTTGGATTTGCCAAATCGCATTTATTTAAAATCACTACATGTGGCTTATCGCCTATCAACTCGCGAATAACTGGATTCGCACTACTGCGAGGAATACGTGCATCTAGTAATTCGATAACCACATCAACTTTCTTTTTATGTTCCGTAATCATGCGAGTGGCTTTTGCCATATGACCTGGGAACCACTGCACGATCGGAAAAATTTCTTGACTCATACTTCACCTATTCGTCTATTATCTATATCATATGCTCATTTTACGGTTATTTTTTTCTGCTAATTTAATATCTTTTATGACATACTACTATCAAACTATCTACATTTTATGAAAGTATATAAAATTGACTATCAAGTAGCAAACTCTCATCTAGGATTTCATAACTAATATGCCCTACTATTTAGCAGTTTCTAAAGGAAATAAAAAAAGGCTAGCCATAGACTTACGTCTCATGGCTAACCCTTTTAAATTAGCGTTTTTCGCGAATACGAGCAGCTTTACCAGTAAGGTTACGTAAGTAGTACAATTTAGCACGACGAACGATACCGCGACGAGTTACTTCGATTTTTGCTAGACGTGGGCTGTGAAGTGGGAATACACGTTCAACACCAACGCCAGAAGCGATACGACGAACTGTGAAAGTTTCACGAACGGAACCACCTTGACGGTTGATTACTAAACCTTCGAAAACCTGAATACGTTCACGGCTACCTTCCACAACTTTTACGTGTACTTTTACAGTATCACCAGCGCGGAACTCAGGAATGTCAGAGCGAAGCTGTTCTTTTTCTAATACATCAATAATATTCACGATTTTTTCCTCCTATTTTGCAGACGTTCATTACTTACACCTTATAAGCAGAGGACCATCTCAAATTAACAGTACTATTCTATCATAAATAAAAGTTTTTATGCAAGAGGGAAATGTAAAATTTATTTTATCTTCCCCTCTACATATTGTCGCAATCGTTCGATACGTTTTTCTGTAGCTGGATGTGTGCTATAGAGTTTGCTAATGAGCCCACTTTCACCAGTTTCAACTGTATAGTTGCGTAAGGTAATCAATGCATTATGGAGTTCAGCGCCTAAGCCGATTTCATAAGCATATTTATCTGCCCGATATTCGGCTCGTCTACCTGTGAATAAGTCAATAATGATCAAAGGCGCTTTAATAACCCACTGCATGAAAAGTATCTGCAATACCACGCAAAGGTAGAAGATTTGCACAATGAATGTAATTATCGGTAGTCGCAAATATTGAATCCATAATATGACACGCGCAAATAGTTCGTACACACGAATGCACATTTGTCCCAAATAGTTCATATAGAAACAAGAAAATCCGTAGGCCCCATCTTTATGATGAATATGTCCCATTTCGTGAGCCACTATGCCCAATAATTCATCATATGGCAACTGTATGATAGCCCCCGTATTAATACAAATTCGATTATGCCCCATTGCAAAAGCATTGATAGAATCATCATTTTTGATAAACCAGTCGAATTGCGACATATCGATACCAGTATGGTTTTGTATATCCTTCTGAATCATCTGTAGAATCTCTACTTCTTGCCCTATAGGACGACGTCCCCCATAGAGCCACATGGTAATGCGATGAAACCAAGGAATTTGCGCTAGTGCCGCCACAAGTAACACAGATGTACCTGCTACGGCATAGCTAATATTTTCCAGGTTAATACGCACATGAAAGAGGTCCATCGCTTTCATCAGAAAAGGATGATCAATAGGACCAAAGATGACTTGGTACATATACACAATGCTACCCATGATGAATACATTCGCAAAAAATGTTAGTACTGTAACAATCATAAGATCTTATTTCAATTTACCTAAGTTACTTACTTCGTAAGTCATACGTAATAATTGAAGACGATTTTGCTTCACTGCTTCGTCTTTATCCATAACCATAACATGTTCAAAGAATGTTTCAATATATGGCACCAAGGATTCTGCCAAACTTACAGCTTTCACATAGTCCCCAACTTCTAAGGCCTTGCGATTTGTTGTATATACCGGTAATGCCGCTTTGTACAAGGCTTGTTCAGAATCTTCTTTTAACAAGGATTCGTCAACGCCTGTGAAAGTCACATCTTTTACCATATTAAAAATACGTGTGTAAGCCTGCATTAATGGTTCGTTTTCATCAATACGGTTTGCTGTTAAGGCTTGTCCTAAACCTTCTGCTAGGGCAACTGTGACAGTCTCTTGGCTCAATACGATATCTACCACTTGATATGGCATACCTTGTTCTAACAAGATATTTTTCAGACGAAGGATGAAGAAGTTTTCTAATTGACCTAGTAATTCTTCTTGTTTTTCACTAGCCACGCCTAATAATTCCATTGCTTTTACCCAGATTGGACGCATGGATAAAGACCATTTGCTATCCATCAAGATGTTGATGATACCGATTGTTTGACGACGCAATGCATATGGATCTTGGGAGCCTGTAGGGATTAAACCACGGCTGAAAGTAGCTACAATGGTATCTACTTTATCTACGATACTCAAAATACGACCTGCATCGGTACTTGGCAAGATATCCCCTGCAAAACGAGGCAAGTATTGTTCAAAAATAGCCTCTCCTACAGCTGGTGTTTCGCCATCTAGTAAAGCATATTCTTTACCCATAATACCTTGCAATTCAGTAAATTCACTCACCATACCTGTCGTTAAGTCTGTTTTAGCAAGGTGTGTAGCACGTTCTAAGGTAGCTGTATCTGCAAAACCTACTTCTTTTGCTAAGGCAGTACCTAATGTTAACAGACGTTCTGTTTTATCTTTTAAATTGCCCAAACCTTCTTGGAAGACAATTTTTGTCAATGCTTCATACCGGCCTGCTAATGGTGTTTTACGGTCTTCATTAAAGAAGAACTTCGCATCGTCTAAACGAGCGCGAAGTACTCGTTCATTACCAGCTGCCACCACATCCAAAGATTTGCTATCCCCGTTACGAACAGTTAAAAACATAGGAAGTAATTTACCTTTGCCGTCCACCATTGGGAAATAGCGTTGATGGTCTTTCATTGGTGTAATAATACAGTCTGATGGTAACGCTAAATAGCTTTCATCAAAAGTACCACAAAGAGCTGTTGGATATTCTACTAGGAATGTAACTTCGTCTAATAAATCTTCATCCCACACCACAGTAGCCCCTTTAGTGGCTGCTAATTCTGTTAATTGTTTACGGATTGTTTCACGGCGAACGTCTTGGTCGATCATAATGAAGTTTTTATTCAATGTATCTACATAGTCTTTTGGTTCTCCAATAGTCAACTCAGATTCACCTAAGAAACGATGTCCACGGCTTACATTTGTACTTGTTACATTAGCAAATGTCACTGGTACTACGTCTTGACCAAATAATGCCACTAACCAACGTACTGGGCGAACGAAACGTTCTTCTAAATCGCCCCAATGCATGGATTTAGGGAAACTTAAACCTGTAATCAAGGATGGTAATATGTCAGATAAGACTTCTTTTGTATCTAAACCAGCTGTCGTTGTATCAGCAAAGATATATCCATCTACTACTTTCAATTCAGATACATCTAATCCTTTACCACGAGCAAAACCGATAGCTGCTTTTGTAGCATTTCCATCAGCATCATAGGCAATGGATACAGATGGACCTTTATGAGTTTCGTGAACATCTTCACCACGTTCTGCTACGTCATTGATGAGTAATGCAACGCGGCGAGGTGTAGCATACACTTTCACAGCACCATGTGGAATGTGACGTTCCGCCAAAGCTGCTGTTGCTAATTCACCTAATTGTTTGATAATATTTGGCAAAAATCCTGCAGGAATTTCTTCTGCCCCAATTTCAAAGAGTAAATCCTTAGCCATCTTATTTATCTCCTTTCAACAATGGGAAACCAAGTTCTTCTCGTTTCGCCAAATAGTTTTGTGCACAAATACGAGCCATGTTACGAACACGACCGATAAAAGCTGTTCTTTCAGAAATAGAAATAGCACCGCGTGCATCTAGCAAGTTAAATGTATGGGAACATTTCAACACATAATCGTAGGCCGGCAACACAAAACCTAATTGACATACACGTGTAGCCTCTGCTTCGTACATGTCGAACAATTTGAACAACATATCTGTATCTGCTAATTCAAAGCTGTACGTAGATTGTTCTACTTCGTTTGCATGCCATACATCGCCATATGTGTATTGTTCGTTCCATTGTAAGTCATACACATTTTCTACGCCTTGAATGTACATAGCCAAACGTTCTAAACCATATGTGATTTCTACAGATACTGGTTTTACATCGATAGATCCTACTTGTTGGAAATAGGTAAACTGCGTTACTTCCATGCCGTCTAACCAAACTTCCCAACCAAGACCCCAAGCGCCTAATGTTGGAGATTCCCAGTTATCTTCTACGAAACGGATATCATGATCTTCTGCATGAATGCCAAGAGCAGCCAAACTTTGCAAGTATAATTCTTGAATATTGTCTGGAGAAGGTTTAATAATCACTTGGAATTGATGATGTTGAAATAAACGGTTCGGATTGTCACCATAACGACCGTCTGCTGGACGACGGGATGGTTCTACATAACATACAGACCATGGTTCTGGTCCCAATGCATGTAAGAACGTAGCAGGGTTCATCGTACCTGCCCCTTTTTCAATGTCATATGGTTGTTGTAAAATACAACCTTGTTCACCCCAGAAGTTTTGGAGTGTAAAAATCATCTCTTGAAATGTCATTTCCATTCCTCCTTATGTTTTACAGGGAATAAAAAAAGTCCCTGCAACGAAAATCGCTACAGGGACGAGATATACCCGCGGTTCCACCCTAATTGGCTAATGCCCTCTTTTAAAAAATAGCCTTTACTAATTGTCCATACCTAGTATGGTACAACGTTCCTGCTCATGCTCCACAGCGCCTTCTACTCAATTGTGAGCTTTCACCATCCTCACTCGCTAAAGGGAGTATACTCCTCTGCTTCATCACTTATGTATATATACTATTGTATGGATAAAAGGGATTAGTGTCAAGGTGTATCCTCTTAATCAGCGATGTAAGTTCTTAATTACTTTTACTATCCCCCTATTCCACAATAGTCTAGGAATATGTTCTGTATATTATTTTTCCAAGAACATCTTACACCATTCCATGTTCTCTATCCACATGGCAGTTTCATATTCGACGTCTTCCATTTCTGTGATGGCTGAGATCACCGCAATACCGTCCACTGGTTCCGCTAAGACATCATCAAAGTTATCTCGATTAATGCCACCAATAGCCACCATTGGAATTGTCGGGTTATGAGCACGTAAAGCTAAAATTAATTCGGGCCCTCGCACAGTTTTGGCATCTTTTTTTGTGCTTGTTTCATACATAGGACCTACACCGATATAATCCACATAGTCCAACTTTGTGTTCTCCAACTCTTCTACAGAGTTAATAGACGTACCCACAAGAGCGTGAGGCAATCGTTTGCGTACTTCTTCAAGGTCCATATCGTCTTGCCCCACATGAACACCATCAGCACCTATCTTTTCAGCTAATTTTACATCATCATTGATGATGAAAGGAACTCCATATTCTTTGCAAATTTTCTGTAACTCCCGTGCCAACTGTTCTTTTTCGTCACCTACTAAAGCACCTTCTCCTTTTTCACGAAGTTGAAAGCAAGTAATACCCCCTTTACAAGCTTCTGTAAGGGTCTTGTGAATATCCTTCGTATTCGGTGTTCCACAAATGAAGTACAACCCCATCATGGAGCGTACTGTATCTATATCATGATGTTTCAAAATAATCCTCGTTTCTTATATAACAACCAAAACAGATTACTTATAGTATACCACGACACTCAAACTATTCGATATGGCTTGTATCATACTCATAGACTTGGGTAGATTATTCAGAATATTCATCTCCATAGGCCATATGATTCACTGGTCCATTGCCTGTGCCCAACCCTGGATTATGCAAGATAGCTAATCGGATATATTCTTTACCAATGGTAATGGCATCTTCCAAGGATTTCCCTTTAGCTAGTTCTGCTGTTATAACAGCAGAGAATGTACAACCTGTGCCATGGGTGTGTACTGTGTCATATTTAGGACTTGTCCAAGAGCGACGCATGGACATGGTATCTTTTGTAAACAAGTAATCTGTAGCCTCATCTCCAATGTGACCACCTTTGATGATTACCGCTTGAGGGCCTAATTCTTGTAAAATGCGAATCCCTGCTGTATGCAAAGCTTCTACCGTATCAATTTTCATATCTGCTAGTACTTCGGCTTCACTACGGTTCGGTGAAATCAAGGTCGCTTTCGGAATCAATTTGCTTTGTAAGGCTTTCACAGCTTCATCTGAGATAAGACGGTCCCCACTAGTGGCAATCATCACAGGGTCTAACACATAGGGTACTTTAGAATCTAGGTAAGTTCCAATTAGTTCCATCATCTCTGCTGTAGCTAACATACCCGTTTTCACTGCTTCTGGCACAATATCTGTAAATACGGCTTGCAATTGTGCTTCAATCATAGAAAGGTCCATGTGAGCAATTTGTGTCACACCTCTCGTATTTTGCGCTACTACTGATGTAATGACAGCCATGCCATAGACGTGACGACTTTGAAAGCTTTTTAAGTCTGCCATCACCCCTGCACCACCTGTTGGATCCGTTCCTGCAATCGTTAATGCTCTATGTAATTTCATAGGTATCTCCTTTACTAGTAACAAAAAAGAACCAATCCTTTGGACGGTTCTTATACAATGTCTAGTATTCGATGCCATCCACTTTCCTACGCCAGCATTATCTGGTTCAGGTCTAGGGTTTTGACACTCATCAATCTCAGCATAAGCACCCCTAGTGGTTCTTCTATTAATTTAGTTATAACATGAAATATACTCTAATGCAATACAATAAATTACAGCTAAGCTACTTTCACTATAAGAGATTTCCTCTCAATATAGACATTCATATATCCTATATATTTCATATGATACATTACATTCACCTATATATTGCTATTGACGTAGTATCATTCAATTCGTATAATACATCTGTAAGGGGTGCTCACTAAAGTGGGCTGAGAAGTGGCTATGTGCTACTAACCCATAACCTGATTTGGATAATGCCAACGTAGGGATATATTAGTATATTTTTGTAGTACCTATACAAACACATAAGGACACATTACCACATGGTTCCTGTTTGCAATACTAGGTATCTTAAGAATATCTATCATCTACAGGCTAATCGTTTCAGATTAGTCTTTTTTGTTCCTACTGGCATAGTTAGGAGTATTCATGAGTGATTCAAAACTTTCATCATCGCGGTTATCCCTCATTTGGTTCGGCGCCGCTCTTTCCATTGCGGAAATTATGACGGGCACCTATTTTGCGCCCCTAGGATTTTCCGATGGCCTATTAGCCATCATCATCGGTCACGTCATCGGCTGCTTGTTATTATTTGGTGCAGGACTCATCGGCGCTCGTGAACACATGAGTTCTATGCAAACTGTATCCACTGTCTTTGGCAATGGGGGCATGAAATTATTTTCTATTTTAAACGTTCTACAACTGATTGGTTGGACCGGTATTATGATTTATGACGGTGCTCTTGGTGCCGTAGAGTTATGGAATCTACCATTCACTGCGTGGACTTTCATTATCGGGGCCCTCATCATTGTATGGCTCTTCATTGGTATCCGTAACATGGGGTATATCAACAGCATCATGGGCTACGGCTTAGGTATCCTCTGCATCTATTTGTTGATTAGCTTGTTACAAGAAAGTTCCATTCACAGCCAAGGAATCATCACTGATGAAATGACTTTTACAGCGGCCTTGGAATTATCCATCGCTATGCCGTTGTCTTGGCTACCATTGATTAGTGATTATACTCGATTATCCAAGAACCCTGTGGCAGGTACTGCATCTAGTGCCATCGTATACGGCGTAACTAGTTCTGTCATGTATGTATTAGGCCTCGCTGCGGCCCTTTTTACAAATGAAAGCAACATTGCAAAGGTTCTTCTTCATGCTGGTTTAGGATTTGGTGGGTTAATTATCATCGTATTCTCTACTGTCACAACTACTTTTATGGATGCCTTATCTGCTGGTATTTCCTCTGAAAGTTTGCAGACTAAATATTCTGGTCGTACTATCGGTATTATCGTTACGATCATCGGTACCATCGGTGCATCCATCTATCCAATGGATAATATCATCCCTTTCTTATATATGATTGGATCCGTGTTTGCCCCAATGATTGCTATTTTATTAACTCACTATTTCTTTTTGCGCAAATGTCCGCGCCTTGACCATGGTCCTACCCTATACATCATTTGTTGGGCATCTGGTACTTATATGTACCATCAATTCCTTGACAGCAACCCATTCTTAGGGGCTAGCCTATCTACTATCGTAGGAACAGCATTAGCAACCATTGCAACGGCCTATATCATTAGCCTAATTTCTAAAAAGAAAAAAGAAATATAACCGCTTACTATACTATTTAGTGCGTATATAAGCACTCATTATTTCATTATACACTTTACAATAACTTCACAAATCAAAACAGGAGCATTCCTTCTATGAAAGGTAGCTCCTGTTTTCATTTTAATATATTAATTATATCATCGTCTCTAAAAACTCAATGCTATGCAATGTATATCCTAGTTGATATGTCAAAAGTTTTCGCAATAGAATTTCTAATTGATCCCATTGATTCGCAGTAAGACGTAAAGGCTTTGTAGGAATCCAATCATAGTTCAAAAGCATTGTTATCCCTTGTTGTAGCTCTTGTTTCACTACATACTGACAGGCTTCATAGATTTCATCGCAAAGACTTGCCATTACCTCAGGGTCTTCACAATGTTGCCCTTGTGGCACAAATCCCGCTAGACTTAACATATGCCACCCCAGCACAATAGAGCCTAAGCGAATAGGTTTATCCTGTATAGATTGTAAAAATCGGCTCATGTTCGTATATACACTGCGGTCTAATTTACCTTTTTCAAACAAAGCACTTACCAGTTCACCGCTAAAAGTAGCATAGGAAATATCTTCTAAACTTTCATAATCACGTGTAGAAATTCCATCTATCTGGATAATATCGTACATGTCTCCGTTAGGTGCTACTGTCAAATATAAACGGCTTAAAGGTTGCAAATACGCACCTTCTTTATAGTTAGCTTTACGCTTATGAGGAACAGAACAAAGTATAATGCCTTCTAACTTCGTGAGAAATGCATAGATACTATAGTATTTTCGTTTTTTACGCCACAGTACGATGGCTTCACTAGTAAACGTATTTGCTTTCATTTACAATTCCTCATACTTAACAGTATATTACTACTAATTCAGCAATATATGTATCATCCTTGTATATACTCTTGATATTCTTCTACATATGCATACTCTATATAGCCTACAAAAACTAAAAATCTACATGATTCTTGCATACAGTATCTATTAATTTGATTCGTCATCTATGTTTTCTTCAACAGGCACTGGCACGGCATATACACGTTCTATTCGATATCCTTGCATTTCTGTGACTGTGAAAGTATATCCATCTACGGTAATGACGTCACCAATGGCAGGTGTTCGCTCTAACATACCGAAAATAACACCACCAATAGTATCTTCGTCCACATCACCAAAGGAAATATCTAACACATCTTCCACTTCGTCTACCAGAACTTTCCCAGCAAAATTATAAGTTCCATTTGGATTTTCTACAATGGCTGGTAAATCTCGTTCGTGTTCGTCTTGAATATCACCCACCAGTTCTTCTAGGATATCTTCTAAGCCAACTAAGCCCACCATACCACCGTATTCATCCACCACAACAGCTTGATAAATACGACGTGTCCGCATGTGTTGTAATAGAACAGATAACTTCATCACTTCTGGAATGACAAGAATATTACGACGTATGGAACGTAAATCCTTACTCGCCTCTTCACGGCGTTCCATTAAATCCTTAATATGCACAAGGCCGATAATATGATCTTTATCTTCTAGACACAAAGGATATCTCGTGTGGCTTGTAGACGATACGATATGCATGGTCTCTTCAAAACTATCTTGGGTATATACGCACACCACATCTTGTCGAGGAATCATAACTTCCTTCGCAATGCGATCCACAAAATCGAATACATTATCGATAAGCTCACCTTCCACATGGTCAATTTCACCTTGTTGATGACTACGGCTTACCAAGGCACGGATTTCTTCTTCTGTATGTACTAGATCGATTTCTGTACGATAGGGAGCTTTGAAAGCTTTCAGTACTGTATTACCAATTTGTTCCGCAAGATATACAAAAGGAATTACAATTTTTCCAGCTAATCGAACAATGGTCACTGTAGTCCCTACATAGCGTTCAGGGAAGGATAATGCCAGCCCTTTGGGAATAATTTCGCCAAATATGAGCACTACTACAGCAAATAATGCTAATACAATCCATTCTACTATAATGGCATATGTGGCATCATACACTCCTAAATAATGTAATACCACATCAGTCCCATCTTCTAAATAGCGTCCTACATAGACTGCTAAAACGACTATAAAGAAGAGAATAAAGAAAGTGGATGTATTCATAAACCGTTCAGGTCGTTGGTATAATTCACGTAATTCTTCTTTTTTTCCATCACTCAAGGAGTCCATATCTTCTAGATGTTCTTCTCGTAAACGAGCAAAGGAGAATTTACTGATAACAAACAAACTAATGATTAAAATACAAAAGATGGCAAATAGAATCATGCCACCCGTGACGGGGGTATCGATATAAATCAGTCCTTTCTATATACACTATTTTAACAATGCCATACTCTATCTCAAGGTATGTGATTTTTTATACGTAATGTTGTCTACACTATGACCTAAAAGATTAACAGCGTGCCATAAAATAACCGGCCTTAAGTATTCATTCCGATATGCCAATTCAGACAACATAACTATTTTATTGCACTAGTACTAATTACGGTATCCCAATTCAGATAACATACCAGATTTATTGCGCCAGTCTTTTTTCACTTTTACCCATAAATCTAGGAATACTTTTGTAGCCAATAAACGCTCTACATCACCACGAGCTTGGCGGCCAATAGTTTTTAACATGGCTCCTTGTTTACCAATGATGATACCTTTTTGAGAATCTCGCTCTACATAGATAGTAGCTCGTACATAGGTAGTGCCATCCTCTCTCGTTTTCATTTCATCTACATCGACAGCAATGGCATGAGGAATTTCATCATGAGTCTGTAACAGGATTTTTTCACGCACAATATCAGAGATAATCAAACGTTCCGGTTGATCTGTAATCATATCATCTGGAAAGTATTTTGGACCTTCGGGTAAATGTTTTTCTAGTAAATTCACCACTTCTTCAATATTGTCTTTTTCTTTCGCAGAAATCGGTACCACCGCTTCAAAAGGATAGCTATTTTCATAGGATACGATAGCCTCTAACAAGTCTTGCTTTTCCATCGTATCAATTTTATTCACAATGAGGAACACTGGTACATTCACCTTACGAAGTTGTTCAATGACAAAGTTGTCACCAGGACCACGCTTCTCATTAGCTGCCACTACAAATAAGACAGCCTCTACTTCACGCAAAGAATCTACCGCTTGGTCTACCATGAATTCACCTAATTTATGTTTTGGCTTATGAATCCCTGGTGTATCCATGAACACGATTTGTTTCTTTTCATCTGTATAGACACAAACAATACGGTTTCGTGTCGTTTGCGCTTTATCAGATACGATAACAATTTTATCATCAATCAATGCATTAATTAATGTAGACTTTCCTACATTTGGTCGTCCTACAACGGCTACAAAGCCTGATTTAAATCCTTTTCCACTATTCATTATATGGCATATCCTCTCGTACATAACCTAAATTACCAAGCACAAATTCTTCCTCTGTGCGCATTTCTTTTTTATCTTCATCTATCATATGGTCATAGCCTAAAATGTGTAAACAGCTATGAACAGTTAAATAGGCAAGTTCACGAATAAAATCATGATTATACTCTTTCGCTTGCTCTGCTGCTCGCTCAAGGGAAATGACAATATCCCCTAATAACTGTCCTTCTTCCTCGATAGAAGCTTCATCTCCTTCATTGAGGGCAAACGATAATACATCTGTAGGCATATCTTTACCACGGTATTCACGATTTAATTCCTGAATTTTTCCGTTGTTACAGAGGAGCACACTATATTCATCTTCCTCGTGTAATCCATACACACGAGCCACTTCATTACAGCACCGTTGAATGACTTCCTCGTAAGTGCTATTCTGTTCGATTCCCTCATCATAGGAAATACTTACAATCATTCTCGTTTCCCTTTCTCTGAAAGTTGATATTCTTCATAGGCTTTCACAATACGACCTACCAAATCATGACGCACCACATCTTGGTCAGAAAAATAAATACACCGAATCCCTTTGATGCGTTGTAACACTTGCTCTGCTTCAATCAAACCAGATGTTATCTTCGGTGGCAAGTCAATTTGCGTAGGGTCTCCATTGACCACCATTTTCGATTGATACCCTAAGCGAGTTAAAAACATTTTCATCTGTTCTGGCGTCGTATTCTGCCCTTCATCAAGGATCACAAATGAACGTTCCAAGGTTCGACCACGCATGTAAGCCAATGGTGCTACCTCGATAGTCCCTTGTAAGAGCATCTTCTGCACTCGTTCTACACCGAACATATCATGTAAAGCATCATAGAGAGGACGTAAATAAGGGTCTACTTTTTCTTGTAAATCACCTGGCAAATACCCTAGCTTTTCCCCTGCCTCTACGGCAGGTCTCGTCAAAATAATACGATCCACTTCACGATTTTTCAAGTAAAATGCTGCCAGTGCAACAGCTAAATAGGTTTTTCCTGTTCCCGCAGGACCAATGCCAAAGGTGATCGTATTGCGACGGATACTATCTACATATTGTTTTTGACCCACTGTTTTAGGAATGATAGGATTCCCCTTCACAGTCACATTGATAGTATCTTCATATAACTGAAAAAGTGATTCTTTTTCGCCTTTCAAGATCATCGTAGTAGCTGTTCGCACATGATGATCGGTGATTTTAATATGATTTTTAAACAAGTATAACAGTACATCTAACACTTCCATTGCTACTTGTACAGATTCCTCTGAACCTGTTATATCCACAATGGTATCTCGATGTAATATATCTACTGTTACTAGTTCTTCTAATACTTTCATGTGAGATCCTTGAGGTCCCACGATAGGTCCTACCATGTCATAAGTAGGTATGGTAAATCTATGATTAGCCATATGCTCCCTTTCACAGAAATTTTTGAACCGCAGCGCCATGTAAATAATCATAGCCACTGCCTTGAGAAATATCTTCGTCTTCCATAATTTGATCAATCAAATCTTGTACGCGCCACCAGCCCATAGACCAATTCGTGAAGATTGTATTTTCCTCTGGCGCACGTCCTACTAGTCGTTGTAAGACAATCTTAGGGTCTAGGTAACGTAAAAATTCTACCACTCGTCGAGCGTATTCTTCTGCACTGATTAAGGTAAATTCACCAGCCTCATAATCTCGTGCCATTTTCGTATTCTTTACTAAGTATAATGCATGAAGCTTCACTTGGTCTACTTGTAAGGCTGATAAAGTTTTCGCTCCTTCAATAACATCGTCCATGGTGTCCCATGGAAGGTTCAGTATCATATGAGCACACACTTCAAATCCATAACGCTTGATGCGCAATACTGCATCGATAAACTCCGCCATCGTATGTCCTCGGTTTACCTTTTGTAATGTATGATAGTTCACCGATTGTAAGCCTAATTCTACATAGATATCAATGCCATATTTGTTTTGTATATCTGTTAAAATATCTAAATAGGCATCATGTACACAGTCCGGACGCGTGGCAATGGCAATGCCTACCACATGTTCTAAGCAAGCTTCTTCCACATACTGGCGAAACTTCTCTGGTGGCAAATAAGTGTTACTAAAATTCTGAAAATACGGTATATATTTATAGGCTTTATATTTTTTAGCAATATGCACCACTGTTTCATGAATTTGCTGTTTCACCGTCATCGAGGCTGGTCGATTTTCATAGCCTGCTCCAATTTCACCACAGAAGGTACATCCACCTACACCTGCTGATCCATCGCGATTAGGGCATGTCAACGGTAATGCCACTGGAATTTTATAGGCCTTTTCCCCATATCGCTCTTTGTAAAAAGCAGATATCATACGATACCGCTTTGGCTTTGTGGTATCACTCATATCACACCTCCTCCCTGATAGTTGAACTAGAAATATGTTCTCGATAATTCAAATTCGTATCTACACATTGTTGAGGACGTATAAAAGGTTTCGTCTCACCTTTTACGTCAATGATGATGACATATGTATTACTTAGTATAACAGTATCTGTCATAGAAACATCAAAATTATTAATCCCTAAGTATAGCAATGCCTCACCACACACCTCAATCGTATGATAATCCTGTCGGATTCTTCGCCATTCTACAAAGGAATAGTTAGGAATATATTGTTGTACCAAGCTTTCCTCACGCCAGAATATTTCGGCATCTTGCATTTCTTGTTTTCTGTCTTTGGACAAACCAAATCGTTCGTCACGGGTTTTCCCATTGAAAGATGTCAATACATCGTAGCGTAGTAAATCACAGGCCACTCGGTCTCCTTTCAAGGTGAAGAACTCATAAAGGAATGCTATTTGATCAGCATCATTTAATTTACGGTCTTGATTCCCTTTTTCTAACCATAGCTTGGTCATGTCTTCAAAATAGGCAAAGGCCGATCCTTCTTGGATTAAGCTTTCACTAATGTACCCAAAAACTGTGCGATACCGTTCACTATTATAGAACCGTTCAAACACATCTTCAAAATGTTTTAACATGCGTACATCATCATAAGGCAAGACATGGGTTTGTAATACTTCATAAGGTGCTTTCGGATTGGCAATATACTCGTACTCTGCCATGGAACGCACGCCAGAGCCTTTTAATAACTTTAAAAATCCAATCTGCAACGCATGAGGTTGCAAACTGAATAAATCATTAAAGGACTTCTCGAAAATAGCTTTACTTTCATAAGGCAAGCCTACAATTAAATCCATATGCACATGGGTGCGCCCAGCCTTGATGATTGGTGGTATCACAGATTGAATGCGCCCCCAATCATTGCGCCGATGGATCGCCTCTAAGGTCTTATCATGCGTACTCTGAACGCCTACCTCAATCTGTATTTGACCATGACGAGTAGAACTTAGAATATCTACTTCTTTTTCCGTCATTAAAATGGATTCCATTTCCAAGTGAAAGTTCGTCTGTCCCCCATGGTCACGCATCCACTCCATCAATGGAATATGATGATGAGGAGCACAGTTAAACGTACGATCCACAAACTTCACCTGTTTTACATTATGCTCGACGAACCAAGCTAACTCTTCGATTACCCGTTCTTGGGGAAAGAATCGTACAGTGTTGCGATTTCCAGATAAACAATACTGGCAACTAAAGGGACAACCACGAGAAGATTCATAATAGACAATTTTATTCCCTAAGGTAAGCATATCTTCCTCTGTGTACGGGAATGGTATGGTGCTTAGATCCTTCACCTCTACCGCCTCTTCAGACCCTTGAATGTTGCCTTGTTCTCTACCTAGGATACCAGGTATGACAGGATCAACAGGAGAGTGACCTGTACGAATTGCTTTCACAAAGGAAGTGAAAGCCTCCTCAGCTTCCCCTTGCACAATATAGTCAATATATGGGTGGTCTTCTAATAGTTCCCGCGCTGTATAACTCACCTCAGGCCCCCCTAAGATAATCTTAGTACTAGGGCGGACCGCTTTGATCATAGAACATAGATGCATTGTCATATCGACATTCCAGATATAACAAGCAAAGCCTATTACATCTGCATCTAACGTAGTGACATTGTTTAAGATATCTAAAATAGGCATATTAATAGTGTATTCCACTATCTCATATGCCTCGTCCTTCGTTCTTCCATAAGCCTGCAAATAACGCAACGCCAAAGAAGAATGTATATATTTTGAATTCAACGTTGAAATAATAACTTTCATTTGTACCTCACTCATCGAATGAACCTAGTTCATCGGCTATTATTTCATTATACCACAAAACACAAACCTCTCCCATAATTTAACTCTTAGAGCGACGCAGTTAGACATAGGAACAAGTAGTATTTTTTTGCAAAGTATGGTATACTTGACATGTAAAAAAGAAGAGCCATCAACGTGTAGCTGGCGTTAGGCTCATCTCAAAAAGTCAAAATTTGATTTCGCCTAACGTGTGAGGGCCGTAAAACCTCATTTAGTTAGGCGTTTTCATTAGCTATAAAAGCAACGAATAACTTCTACAATTAACATAGAAAATTGAATCAATAAAGATAACTTTTCATATGTAGTCATAGTATCACCTCCTCCCATAAAAGGAAGAGATGAGCCTAACAACACGTTAATGACTCTTCTAATCTCCATTATACTATAAAATTACTCAAAATGTTAATATTTATCAATATAGTTCCCTACCCAAGAGGAACGCAGTTAGGTGTAGCAGCCTTCGTGGCGGCCTTTACTGACAAAATGATACAAACACAGGAAGAGCACGGCGTGCTCCGAACAAACATTATGAAATACCGTTTGTGAGGAGTATGTCGTGCTCTAACTATCCCCTGAGGAACGCAGTTAGGTGTAGCAGCCTTCGTGGCGGTCTTTACTGACAAAATTACACAAACATAGGAAGAGCACGGCGTGTTCCGAAGCAAACCTAACCACTGTATCAGTTTGCGTAGGAATATGTCGTGCTCTTCCCTTTTTATCATATTCAATTAAGACCGCCACAAGGCTGCATAGCCTAATTAGTGACGTTTAAAGCCTAGTTTTTCTATAATGATGAACAGCATAGGGATGATTGCCACTCCAAAGAATGTGGCTGTAATCATACCAAATACTACGGTCACACCCAAGGATGCACGGGCACCAGCACCAGCGCCACTTGCCAACATCAATGGCGAGCATCCAATGATGAATGCAAAGGACGTCATCAAGATAGGACGTAAACGAATCTTCGCTGCTTCAATAGCTGCGTCTACATAGTTCATACCTCTTTCATCAACACGAATCTTAGCATATTCAATGATTAAGATCGCATTCTTCGCTGCCAAGCCCACTAATGTAAGTAAGCCGATTTGGAAGTAAATATCCAAGGCAAAGAAATGTGTAGATTTCATCATGGCACCAATCATATTGAATAACCATGGACCAAGAACAGCACCAAAGATACCTGTTGGAACAGATAATAATACTGCAAATGGCACTTTCCAAGATTCATACAAGGCAGCCAACACAAGGAATACAAAGACAATACCGAATCCAAAGATAATCAACACTTGAGACCCCGCTTTGATTTCCTCACGAGTTTGTCCACCCCAATCATAGGTATATCCTTGTGGCAATGTATTTTTCGCCACTTCTTCTAATGCTTTGATAGCATCACCAGAGCTGACACCTTGGTTAGTATTACCACCGATGCTCACTGCTGGGAAGTTGTTATATCGTGTTACCACAAAGGCAGATGTCGTTTTTTGCGGTGTAATATACGTATCAACTGGCACCATTTGACCTGCAGCGTTACGAACAGTTAACAGATGATTCATACTAGGATCGGTACGGAACTGATTGTCCGCTTGTAACATAACTTTGTAGTTTTTACCAAACTTAGTAAAGTCATTTAACTGCATACCACCATAATATCCTTGTAAGGCTGTATAAATATCTGTCACCGCTACGCCATCACGAGCCGCTCTATCACGATTCACATCAAAATTATAGGATGGTGTGGCCGTATTGAAAGTCGTATAAATACTGCGGAACTCAGGACGTTTTTGAGCTTCTCCTAAGAACTGTTGCACTACCGCATTCATTTGTTCTGTACTATGACCCGCTTTATTGATGAGGTACATGGAGAAACCACCTGTATTACCAAGACCTGGGAGGGATGGTGGATTCAACGGAATAATCGTTCCTCGTGGGTCCTTAGAACCATGGATGAAAGTATTTCTAATCTTCGAACCAAGCTGTTGATCTGGTTGCGTTCTTTCATCCCAATCAATTAAGGATGTAAAGATGGCACCACCACTAGTTTGTGCCGTTCCTGACAAGACATCAAAACCTGGCACTGTGATCGTACCATTCATATCTTTATCTTCATTCAAGAAGTGCCCTAAATCAGTTAACACATCTTTTGTACGGCTAGAAGTAGCCCCTGGCGGCAAGGATACCGCAACCAGAAAATAGCCACTATCTTCAGCAGGTACGAATCCACTTGGCACCATACGCATCATACCAAAAGCTGCACCTAAGAAGATAGCCAATGCCAACCATGTGGCCCATAGACGATTGGACCAACGAGCTAAAAGAATACCATACTGATCGATTCTTCGATCCAAGAATCCATTAAACCACTCCAAGAAACGACCCACTATATTAGTAGTCTCTTTTGGCTTATGTGGTTTTAACATAATACCACACAATGCAGGCGTCAATGTCAATGCTACAAAGGCAGAATTAATAACAGAAATAGCTACTGTTAAAGCGAATTGTTTATACAATACCCCCGTTAAACCACCCATGAAGGCCACTGGAACGAATACGGAAATCAATACAAAGGCAATACCAATAACAGGGCCTTGTACTTTTTCCATGGCTGCCACAGTAGCCGCTTTTGGTTTCAACCCATTGTAGCGCATTTCATATTCTACAGCTTCGATTACGACGATGGCATCATCCACGACGAGGCCAATCGCTAACACCATGGCTAGCAAAGTCAATGTATTAACAGTAAAGCCCATTACTTGGAACGCCGCAAAAGTACCAATCAAAGATACTGGCACTGCAATCATTGGAATCACTGTAGACTGCCATGTTTGCAAGAACAAGTACACAATTATCGCTACGAGAATCAAGGCTTCTGCAAAGGTTTTTACTACTTCTTTCATAGAAGCTTTTACGAATTTTGTATTATCTACAATAATCTTCGCTTGCATATCCGGTGGGAATGCTTCTTCTTGTTGGTGAATAACCTCTTTTACAGCATTGATTGTTTCTAATGTATTCGCATCATTCGTTAATGAAACAGCAAATACAGCTACTGGTTTATCATTGCCCGTTTCTTTTGAGAAGCTTGTAGGCTCTACAGAATAACTTTGTGCCCCTAATTCAACACGAGCTACATCTTTTAAATGCAATAAATTATTCTTTTTATCTTTTTTAATTACGATATTTTCAAATTCTGAAATTTCAGCCAAACGACCTTGTACTTTCACAGATGTGTTGAAAGCTTGATCTTTGTCAATTGGATCGGAACCTAACGCACCTGCTGCAGCCTGTTTGTTTTGACTGCGAATCGCATTGCTTACATCTGTTATGGTAACGCCATACTTAGACATTTTTGTAGGGTCTAGCCAAATGCGCATAGCATAGTCAGCACCGAACTCCTGCACTGTACCCACACCATTCACAGATTGGATGGCATCCATCATGTAGTTAGTGGCATAGTTTTTCAAGAAAGTTCTATCATAACTACCATTTGGCGATACCAAGGAGAATACCATGGCCATATCACCAGAAGATTTCGTAGTGGTCACGCCCACCGTTTGTACTTCGGATGGCAAGGATGCCAAGGCACGGGCTACACGGTTTTGTACGTTTACCGTATCCATATCGGCATCAGTTCCTTGCTCAAATTGAACTGTCAAGTTATAAGAACCATCCCCTGTACTCGTGGATTTCATATAATCCATATTTTGGACGCCAACGATTTGTTTTTCGATGACTGCCGCTACCGATTCGCTTACAACCTCAGCATTGGCACCCATATAGGCAGTACGAACCTGTACCTGTGGTGGTGAAATCTGTGGATATCTATCGATTGGCAGTTTTGATAAGGAAATCAACCCTAGCAATGTAATAATAATAGAGATTACGATGGCAAAGATAGGGCGATTAATAAAGAATTTTGACACAATATCACCCTAATTACCTTTCTCAATATCTTCCTTGCTTAATAAAGTTGCCTTAACTTCTGCTCCATTTTTCGCTTTTGTTAAGCCGTCAACAACGATTTCATCGCCTACTGTTAAGCCTTTCCCATCTTTGGAAGGACGAATGATAGTGTATTTACCACTAGTACCACTTGTTGTTACTGGTACTTGTTCTACTTTACCATCTCGGATGACCATCACAAATGTTTTATCCAGTACTTGTAATAAAGCACGAGACGGCACTAAAATTGCCCCTTGAATAGTTTCACCGCTAGTAATAACGGATGCATACATATTTGGTAACAACATATGATTTGGATTTGGGAATGCTGCTTTTAAAATCAACTGACCTGTACCGCTATCTAAGTTTTTCGCAGCTTCCACAATGCGACCTTTAATTGTGCTTACAATTTTGTGATTATCATCGTAAGTACCATAGATTTCACCATTGGACAATTTCAATTCTACTTCGCCATCTACAGAACGATGTGCTTTTTTATATTCTAAGTACTCCGCTTCACTCATGCTAAATTGTACATATACTGGATCTGTAGAGTTCAATGTGACAAGTGCTGTTTGACCAGCTGTAACAAAGGTCCCTAGATCTACATCATCCATTTCCAATGTACCATCAAATGGCGCATATACAACCGTATCTTGCAAATTATTTTCCGCTAAGCGGATTTGTGCTTCCATCGCTTCTAAGGCTGCGCGATTTTGGGCTGCCACACTAACTTGTGTATCTAATGTTTGGCGGGCAATAGCATCTTCATTGGCCAATGTTTGATAGCGCTGTAAATCGACTTGAGAGTTTTGGTACGCTGCGCTAGATCGTGCTGCATTGGCTTGTGCACTAGCTAGGTTCGCTTCATATTGACGTCCATCGAGACGATACAATGCTTGACCGGCTTTTACCGTGTCGCCCCCTTTTACATATTTTTCAACAACTCGACCGGATACATTCGCGCGAATCACAATAGAGTTTTGCGCCAATACAGTACCATTGAAAGATTCTTGTACATTTGTATCAGTAGCTGTGATTTTATAGGAGTTAACCTCCGTTGGACCTTGCCCCGGAGCTTGTCCACCACAACCAGATACAAGTACAAGGGCTGCCAAGCTAGCTGCCACTAAACCATTATACGCTTGTTTTTTCATTCATTTCACCCTTATTTGTAATACCCTGTAATATAACTGAAATAACCTTTGGCATATATTTATAAATATCCTCATGATGATTGGAGCTTTCAAACACAATGCGTCGTACAGCACCTTGCAACATCATAATGATAATATCAACATCCACATAGCGAGCAATAGTTCCTTGCTCTTGTTGGTGTAGTAAATAGTGTTTAAGTAAGTCCCAATCTTTCTTGAACAAAGTTTTCAACGTTTCTTGTAGTTGCGGTATATATAAGAAGATTTCTATGAAAGATTCTCCACTGAAAGCCGCATACAAATTTGATCGTACTCTAAAATACCTATTTAATACTTCTTCTACAGTAAGACTTTTATTGTTCACAATATTCTCATGCTGTCTGTAAAAGTCTTCTGCCCCATGGACTAAAATGGTTTCTACAATTTCATGTTTAGAACGAAATTGTTCATACAACGTACGTTTACTAATAGTCAATGCTTTTGCTAAATCATCCATGCGGAATGATATGCCTTGCTCTTCAATCATTATGGCCGCCGCTGCTAGAATTTTCTCCTTAACGGTAACCAATATAGCCCTCCTTTCATACTCTCTTTTATATCTATTAAAACTCAAAGTATACTACTCAGTACCACTCTTTAGTTTACTTAAAATAAGAACAAATGTCAAACTATGAAACCCATCAATTCGATGATGTCTATATACCCCAAACTTTCATTTTTAGAAAGTTTAGGGCATGAATACCCCAAACTTTTATTTTTTAAGAGTTTAGGGTATGAATACCCTAAATTTGCAAACAAAAAATGCCACGCCTTGGCGTAGCATTTCTGTAAAAACAGATTAGTTATCCCATACTTTCGGTATATAGCATTCTGTAAATAGTTTGATGGCATAATTGTCCGTCAGTCCCGCCACATAATCCACAATATCTTGGTCTGTGATGGGATTGTCATGATGGATTTCATGACGGATTGCCTCAGGGTGTTCCTTATAATACATAAAGAGATGTTTTACCACATAGTCACCTTTATTCCTATCTGGAATTAACGACGGTGCCCGATAGACACGTTCAAACATAAAGCGGCGGAAAATATTCATAGTTTCCACTCCACGGTCTGACATCGATATAACTGGTTGATCCATAGAGGATGTCACCATGTCTGTGACCATGGCAGTAATCATTTTGGAATGGGTATCCCCAAAGACTTGTACCACTTCTTTCGGTAAATCATCCACCCTGAGCATATGTGCCCGTAAGGCGTCATCAAAGTCATGACATAAATAGGCGATTCGGTCTGCAGTGCGTATAATCTGCCCTTCCAAGGTAAGAGGCATATGAGATCCTGTATGCCCTAAAATACCATCACGAACAGCAGTTGTTAGGTTAAGACCTTGTCCATCCTTTTCTATACTTTCCACCATGCGCAAGCTTTGCTCATTATGATTAAAGTGCCCTACCATATCACGAAGAGCATATTCTCCGACATGCCCAAAAGGCGTATGCCCCACATCATGACCCATAGCGATAGCCTCGGTCAAATCTTCATTCAGCCGCAGTGCACGAGCGATGGTACGTCCAATCTGTCCCACTTCTAAGGTATGTGTCATGCGAGTCCGATAATGGTCCCCCGGCGCAATATAGACTTGCGTTTTATGTTTTAATCGACGGAAACATTTGCTATGTAAAATACGATCTCGATCTCGTTGAAAATCCGTCCGATATGGATCAGGCTCTTCCCTACGATCTCTTACAGATTCTCTACTTTTAGCCGCATAAGGACTTAACATAGTATATTCTCGTTCTTCTAGCATTTCACGAATACTCATATGACACCTCCTAGCTTAGCGTGTATCCATGACACGATTTTTTTGAATGATTTGCATCACCATACCAGCTGTTTCTTCGATAGATTTATTAGTTACATCAAGTACTGGACAATGTAACCGTCTCATCACAGTTTTTGCATAATTTAACTCTTCTTCAATACGGCTTACATTCGCATAATTAGCGTCCGCATGTAATCCCATGGTACGAAGACGTTCTTCACGAATATTATTCAATTTGAAAGGATCAATAATTAACCCCACAATCTTGCGCCCTGGAATTTGGAACAATTCTTCTGGCAACGGTACTTCTGGTACCAATGGTAAATTGGCTGCTTTTATTTTTTTATAGGCTAAGAACATAGATAATGGTGTCTTACTAGTACGAGAAATACCAATAATGACAATATCTGCTTTTTCAAAGCCTTTTGGATTTTTACCATCGTCGTATTTCACGGCAAATTCAATAGCCTCTACCTTTTTGAAATATTCTTGGTCTAGTTTATGAATCATACCAGGTGCCAATCTAGGCTCTGTATCTGTCATAGTTCCTACTGCATCCATAACAGGACCCATAATATCTACGGCTTGCACACCTTGTGCTTTACAAGCTGTATCTAAATAAGACCGCAATGCTGGTGATACAATGGTATGACAGATCACATGTCCGCCGGTAGCGGCTTCTTTTACCACTTCATTTATTTGTAATTCATCATTAATATAGGGCACACGAACGATATCAATCGTTTCCTTATCATATTGACTTGCCGTAGCACGTGCCACCGATTCAGCTGTTTCTCCTAGGGAGTCAGAAATTGCATAAATAATTTTAGCCATAATTACTCCTATCCTTTTCCACAGTCCCAAAATAAACGGGTCACTGTGGTTTTAGAAATACGACCTACTACACGATATTCTTTACTTGTCTCTAATAATACCTTATCTACTACCGGTACGCAATCGATTTCAAAATCAATCATCCGTTCTACTGCTTCCACAACAGGCATATCGGGATATGCCACTACGACTTTACTAGTAGGTGTCATGATCATGGAAATAGGCATAGTATTTAAATCAGACCCACCAAGAGAGGCGCGCAATAAATCTTTACGAGAAACCACTCCTTTTAATATACCATCATCGCAGATTAAGATAGTTCCTACATCTTCTGTGAACATGGTAACAATTGTGTCATACACAGATGCTGTGGAACTGACTGCTACCACACTGGACATAACTTGTGCCACAGTAAAACTATTAATCTCAGCCGCTAAGGGATTATTTGCCACTTTACCAACATAGTAATACCCTACCTTTGGCCGTGCATCTAAAATACCCATCATTGTCAGTACCGTTAAATCTGATCGCAACGCAGACCTCGTTAAGTCCAATTTTGTAGCGATAGCTTTACCAGTGATAGGCCCTTCTTGTTGTACAATTTGTACAATCGATTCTTGTCGTTTTGAAAGATTCATATTGTTACCTTTCTATGAAAAAGGAGGCTCCTTCCAGAGCCTCCTCATCTATTACCAATCTAAAGCTTCTGTATTTTGACGACCTTTGCCTGTCAAAGCATCTAACATAATGCGTTGTTCTAATTGTGCCACCATTTTTTTCGTAGACACCACAGCATCTGGATTTACAGAAATAGAGTCAATACCATGTTTTACTAAGAACTCACAGAACTCTGGATATACACTTGGCGCTTGTCCACAGATGGATACTGTTTTGCCATCTTTGTGTGCTGTTTCAATTAAGTGTTTAATAGCACGTTTTACAGCCAAGTTTCTTTCATCATAAATATGTTGTACAGTTTCATTATCTCGATCACAGCCTAATACAAGCATCGTTAAGTCATTGGAACCGATAGAGTAACCATCTACATATTGATTGAATTGATCCGCCAAGATAATGTTCGCAGGGATTTCAGCCATCAACCATACTTTGAAGTCCGCATTACGTTGTAAGCCGTGTTCTGCCATAATACGAGTTACTTCTGCTGCTTCCTTCACAGTACGACAGAATGGAATCATAACTTGCAAATTTTTAAAACCGAATTCATTGCGTACTTTTTTAATGGCTTCTAATTCTAACAAGAACGCTGGTGCATAGCGTTCATCATAGTAGCGAGAAGCGCCACGGAATCCAAGTAACGCGCTAGATTCTTCTGGCTCGTATTTATCACCACCATTTAAATCACGGTATTCGCTAGATTTGAAGTCACTCAAACGCAATACAACTTGTCGAGGGGCTAAGGCTGCACATACTTTACGCATACCTTCGGCTAAGGTATCAATAGCAAAATCACGACGACCTGTTTCGATTAAATGCATTGGGTGTTCATGAATAAAAGTAGTCCAAATGAATTCCTCACGCATTAAACCAATACCATCACAAGGTAATACGCCATATTTTTCAGCCAAGTCTGGATCGCCTAAGTTCATGTAGATTTTAGTAGCTGTAATCGGTGTTGGCTCTACATAGCGAGCTTCTGCTGCCGGTTCTACTTTTTTAGTAGCCTCTTCTAAAATTCCATCATAGACAATACCATTTGTAGCATCTACAGTAATCATTTGACCGTCAGAAATCGTTTTCGTCGCCTCTTCACTGCGAGATTTTGTACCTACAATACAAGGAATCCCCAACTCACGACTTACAATAGACGCATGACAAGTCATACCACCTGCATCTGTGACAATAGCTTTAGCTTTTTTCATCGCCGGTACCCAGTCAGGTGCAGTCATAGTAGTAACAAGGATTTCTCCTTCTTTAAAATCATCGATATCTTCTGGATTTTCAATCACATGAGCACGACCTGCTGCTTTACCAGGGCTCGCAGGAAGACCTTTTACAACAATCTTACGTTCTGTTGTAGTCGCTTCCACTACAGTTTCTTCTTTTTCTTTCTTTTGAGAGAATACAGTTTCTGGACGGGCTTGTAAAATCCATACTTTTCCATCGCGCTCATCGATGCCCCATTCCATATCCATATAGCAACCATAATGTTTTTCAATTGCTTTTGCATAAGTTGCTAATTCGATAACTTGTTCGTCTGTGATAACTTGTTGACGAGCTTGGTCTTCAGGAATTTGAATTTCAACGCAATCCCCTTCTGGTTTACGTACTAATGCAAGATTTTTATCATTAATCATACGATCGGTAATTTGCATTGTTGCTTTATCTACAGTGAAATTATCTGGTGTCACTGTACCTTGCACTACATACTCACCAAGACCCCAAGATCCTTCGATAATAATGGATTTATCATCACCATTCATAATATTCACAGAGAACATAACGCCTGCAGCTTTAGAGTATACCATCATTTGGATGGCTGCTGACAAGGCTACTGTCATATGATCGAAACCTTGTTTTACACGATAGTAGGTAGCACGGTCAGTGAAAGTAGATGCATAGCATTCTTTTACTTTAGCAATGATCATATCTGCACCACGAACATTTAAGTATGTATCTTGTTGACCTGCAAAACTAGCATCTGGCAAATCTTCCGCTGTAGCACTAGACCGAACCGCCACAAACGGGTTCTCTTCCCCTACTTTACGTGCTAATTCTTCATAGCCGTTACGAATGGCCTCAGCTAATGGAGCTGGCATTTCTTCATCCATAATCATTTGACGTACTTCTGCAGTCACCTTACGTAACAAAGCAGAATTTTCCACATCATGTAACTCTTCTAGTTTAGCTTTAATTCGATCTACTAAACCAGTTTCTTCCATAAAATAACGATAGCCATGGGCTGTAGTAGCATATCCATAAGGAACAGGTACATTCGTAGAAGAAGTCATTTCTCCTAAAGAAGAAGACTTACCACCAACAATATCCACATCCTCACGATGCAATTCATCAAACCAAAGAACATATGCAGTATCACGACTCATGATTATCCCTCCATTAGATATAGTGTTCATAATTTAACTATATAGTACAACACATATAATAAATAGTCAAGCACTATTAGGATTAGAATCAAAAGTAAGTTGTAAATTAAGCCCCATTTTAATAAAAGATATATCATAATAAGGTAATTTTAAATAAAAAAGCACCCTTATAGGATGCTCTTCCATTTGCCCTATTCAGTTACAAACGGCACAGGCTACATAGGGAAGCAAGTGATATTGGTAATACACCTACTAACTGTGCTATAATTAAGATAACAAAAGAAGAGCCATCAACGTGTAGCTGGCGTTAGGCTCATCTTAAAACTTTCAAAATGGATAGCCTAACGTGTATAAGTATTAGCGGTACTTATCTTATACGTTAGGCTTTTTCATTAATTATTTAAATAAATCAATGAGATGTACTATTAATTTTAAGATTAAAAATAATCTATACATATTTCTAAACTTTTTCATAGTACCACCTCCTCCCATAATAGGAAGAGATGATTCACACCCAAAATACAATAAGAACACCTGAGGAACGCAGTTAGACGTAGTAGCCTTGTGATGGCCCCTTACTACCTAACTCACACAAACACAAGAAGAGCACGGCCTATTCCTGAGCAAGCATAACCACTGTATAGTTGAATGTTCCGATTAACCATTGATATTATCGCATTCTCATTGGTATAGGTTGAGCAACTGTTGAGCAACCGTAAATAAACTATAATGAATTAGAGTGGATTTATATTATTTAATACTAAATATAAATAAGCCTACCAACCAATTGCAGGCGGTAGGCTTTTAAACTATTTACTTTTCTCTTCGCCATATAGTCGTGACATGCCAGCCACTGTAACTAACCACGATTTACCCGATTTGCGACATTCCTTATCAGTAAACTGCTTGTTAGCATATCGCTTTAAACAACATTGTTTAATAGAGTCCGCAGGAATCCCCCACCGTTCTCCAGCTTCTTGTGTAGTCATTACATCTTCTAATTTCATTACAGTACTCCTAATACGATTAACAACGTGTAAACAGACAATACAAATGCTATTACACTAATTATTAAAGTCAACCTTGAAATCATATGCGTTCCATTGATATAATAGTATGGAAGATGTGGGGCTCTTTCGAGCCCCTGTGGTTACCTATTTAACAGTTCTATTACCGCAATCGCTAGTTGGATAAACGCTGTTATAATTGGTAGCCACTTTTTTATTTTCTTCCTATACCGTTTCAACGGTTTCACCTCCTTCCTTATGTATATATTATAACACGTTTTCGTGTTATTTGCAAGTATTTTATTAACAAAAAAAGCCTATCAATCCTGATATATCAGCGGTTGATAGGCTTTTCTAGTATATAAAATTTTATTTTACAGCCAGCCCGACCAACAATAAACCACTAATCAACACCCACGTGTTGCGCTGTCTGTGCAGTCGCCGTTCCGTTTGGTGATTGCGCTTGATGTCTTTGTTCAACTCGTTCAAAGAGTTGTTCATTTCGTTCAAGTAGGCTTTCTGCCTCATCAAGTCGTTTTGTGCCTTGGATAAGGCTTTCGCTTGCTCGTTGTTGATATTTTTGAGCTCTGTCAATTCGTTCCCTTGCTTGTTGATTAAGCTGTGCGCTTCGCTCAACGGAATCCGTGACATCCTTATTAATGTCAAGGCTTTCTCGTTGTTGGCCTTTAGCTCGTTCCAAGTGCTCAACGGTACTTTGATGGTCTGTGTCTTTACTTCCACCAAAGATGAACCATCCGCATAAGATAATAAGGACGGCCACCACAATATACACAGTGCCAGAATACCGAGTGAAATACGTTTTAAGCTTATCATGCATTAATACCCTCCTTCATAATCCGTCACGCCTCTTGCGATTGCCCTCACGATTTTATCCAAGTTTTCATTCATAAACTCTAGGTCATCATCATTGTCAATGAACGCAATTTCCACAAGTGCTGCTACTGCATCTGTATGTTTTAGCACCCACAGCCCATCAGATTGCTTAACACCACGATCAATAGTGTTAGTGCTACGGATGATTTGAGATTGGATGTAGTTGGCCAACCGCTGTCCGTTGAAGGACTTATACCACGTTTCCGTCCCTCTAGCATTATGGGCGTTACTTGCATTGCAATGCAAAGATACAAATAAGTCCGCTCCCCATTCATTAGATGTAGCACACACCATATCAAGGTCATCGTCTTGCATGATTTTAACAATGCATCCTGCATTGGTTAAGTAGTCCGCAAGCATCTCACCTGCTTTGCGAACTACGTCACATTCTCTTGTTCCTGTATTAGGGTTAACAGCCCCACTGTCTATTCCAGGGTGATGCCCTGGGTTTATGAAAACCTTCATTTCGTATCCTCCTTCTCCAGTTGATCAGGTACTCCATCGCCGTCCTTGTCCACCCATAGGGCAAGGAACCCTACAAGCGCCGTCAATACTGACGGAATAAAGATGTGGTCAATGATGTTAATACCGACTGTAATTAATTTTCCTGTATCATCTGATACACGACCAATAGTGAACGCTAGCACGTACTCGACCACCACTAATAAAATAGGTACTAGCATTACCAGTACCAGCAATCGTGTAGCCAATACCCCAGTAGGGTGGATGTTGGCAATTTGGATGTTTTTGAATACACCCTTAGCCTTATTAATTAACTCTTGTTTAATCATAAAATCTCCAATCTCATATGTTGGCCACGTTCATATAAAGCCATTCTTGGGATGTTCTAGAATACACCCTTAGCCTTATTAATTAACTCTTGTTTAATCATAAAATCTCAATTATCACATGTTAACCATTACCCCTCCATGCTCTGACAATCTCCAATAGTTTTAAATATAACTTATTGAAGTCGATTAAATCATCCTCAACCAGTTCACGCAAATTCTCTATGATTGACCAGCATTCTGAAAAGAATGGGATCAACATAAATACGAATGCGAATAGGTGGTCGAGGTATATTTCTGTACTTGGAATTTGAATATCTGGCAAGGAAACGAATATAACGGACAGCAACATCCATGCAGGGTACTGCACGCATAGCTTAATAAGTAAGTCGCCTCGTAGGCGTTCACTCATCAAATATCGCTTACTTTCATTCGTTTCCTTGTTGAGGTACTTCCCTTTCCCCCACCCATACCACACTAATGTGGTAATAAGGTTGAATGCCGTATTGGGGCGGTCGTTATCTTTGTTGTAACGCAATACTTCCGTTGCCACTCGTTGGGTTGTATCCACAAATAGCAACGCCGTAGTTAATATGATAATTACACCCATATCTACAACGTGCTCATGGGATACACCATTAATCAACGTCAATACTATCTCATTAATTAAGTTCATTTGTATCTCCTTCTAGCCCTTCTTAATCGTAGAGATGGTTAATACACCATTGTTTAGTTGGTTAAACTCACTTGTTGGTGGGTCATCGTCAGTAACCCACGTACAAACACCTAACCTTAATAGTTTTGTAGGTATAGCGTTCCTTGCTTCTGGTCCTTTGCCATCAAAGTGAAATCTAATAAGTTTCAGGTTCTCCTTATCACCGAACATTACTGCACCCACTGTCATACCGTTATCATTAACAATATCAGCATACACTGAGCTAGTTGGAACGAAACCGTCTGGAATTATTGTGTGTCCTTGAAATGATGATCCAGATGGCTTTTGAACTAACAACCAAGTACCGCCCTTACCATTAACATCAGATTCCCTTTTTGGTAATCTGTTAAAGTTTTGGTCCGTCGGTGGAGTTATAGAGATAGTTGCCCAAGAATCACCTTTTGCGCCAACAACCACCGTATTTCCTATTCTAGTGAATAGAAAATGGCTATCGCCATTCATCCAAGAAGCTCCCTTAGGAGTTTTGTAAACGTACTTCTTTTGGGTTGCAGGTTCTGCCACACCGCCATCGCTTGAAACGGCATGAATAGTAACAGTATTGCCACCGCTAATACTTAATTGACCATTAGCATAAGATAGAGTTTGAGGCGCACTATTGGCACCTGTTGGACCAGGTGGACCTTGTGGTCCTACATCACCTTTGGGCCCTTTCAACGATTGCAATTGCTCAGCTGTGAAATCGCTGTATCGAAATGGTTCGCCCTTATCACCCTTTGGTCCCGTTTGTCCAATTGCACCAGGTGGACCTTGCTGTCCTTCTAACCCTTGTGGACCTCTCGGACCTACATCACCTTGTTCGCCTTTAGGTCCTGTTAACCCAATTAGCCCTTGTGGGCCTATCGGGCCTTCTGGACCACGTTCACCTTGAATGCCTTGGGGTCCTTGCTCACCTTTGTCGCCTTTATCACCTTTAGGTCCACGTGGACCAATGCCCCCTGTTCCCGAATAGTCAGCGACCCTAACGACATCGTACTCTTCACTATCAATAATGCGCACTACGTCATCCATTCAATCGCCCCCTATCTGATACGCTACCTTTAACTAGGATGTGGCCTTTTAAAATTTTAAATTTAGGCTTGTTATTTTGATCATACACAAAAACATCATAGACGTGTCGCCCCTGCGGAATGTCTCCTCCTAAAGTGAGTTTGAATGTACTTACTGCATCCTCGTTTACATTCTCTACCTTGGTAATGTTGAACTTTGCCGCAAATTCCTCATCGCTAGTATCTACACGCACTACAGCGAATAGGTCATCTGCCTGTACTTCTTTGTTGTATTCAATGATAAAGGAGCAAGGAACGCCCTGCTCCATAACAAAATTATGCTGTTTGATTTGAGTCATCTTTCTTTTCCTCTGATTCTTTTTCCGCTTCTTCCAATGCATCTAACAATACATTTTGCACGCAATCTTCAATCGGGCAGCGTCCATTTTCTAACAGAACCGAACCGCACCATTCGCAATATTGTTCTTTCATAATCAGCACCTCCTATTTCAATTCACGAATCTTCTTAATAAGGTCAACGTCAATTTGTTTAAATTGCGCCTTAATATCGTCAGTAGACAATCCTTTCATTTGCTTAGTCAAGAAGACTTCTTTTAGCTTTTCACGCTCTGCCTCTGCTTCCTTCTTTAACGCTTCGATTTTATCTTTTTTGGATGGCTCTACTACCTCTGGCACGTAGTCTATGAACTCGCCGTTTACATAGCATTTGTAGTCGACGAATTGACTCTGCATTTCATCCCCTCCTGTCACATAAGTGTGATCAGGGTACTCTTTCTTGGCGAGTTCAAGGCATGCTTCTTCTGATTCAGCGTGCACACCGACTAATAGGGATGTTACTCTTGTTCCCTTTTCGTCTAAAATAAAGATATATTTATTCTCCATTTCTTTATTCTCCTTTCGAGGTAAAATTATGAAACTAATTCATAAATTAAAGGGCGCAAGTAAACGCCCTTATGTTGTTTATTCTGTGGTAGGTTACTTCTCAACCTACGATGAAGCGGTAGATGCTCTCCACCAAAGTCGCCAATCCTTAACACTCAAGCAAGTCTATGAAATGTGGCTCCCGTCTCATTCTAAAAGCGTTAGCATTAACACCCTTAACAACTATGGTTCTGCATTCGCACACCTTGTAAGGATTCATAATGTAGCAATGAGTGACATCACATACTTACAACTACAAGCCATAATTGACCATATGCTTAGTACTGGGCTGTCCTACAGTTCTTGCAAGAAGGTCCGAACCTTGATTAGCCAATTATTCGACTATTCCATCATCAACTGTTGGTGCACCACCAACTATGCCAAGTTCCTAAACCTTGGCCACAATAAGCCCGTCCGACCGCATAAGCCATTCACTACTCAAGCAATCAACCGCTTATGGCGATTAGAGTCACCGCTCCACGATATTCCTCTGATTCTTTTATACACAGGAATGCGTGCATCGGAATTAATCAACCTCAAGGCTCGTGATGTTAACCGTAAGCAACATACGCTTAAAATCACATCTGCGAAGACGAAATCAGGCATCCGTACTATCCCTATCCACGATCGTATATGGCCTATCATCGAGCGTAGGCTCAATACTATTTACGTAATTCAGGAATGTCGTACTTACTCATCACTTAGTAGAGAATTTAATAAGGCAATGCGTGCCATCAATTCTAAACACACAACCCACGATTGTCGCCACACCTTCGCTACACGTTTGGATAATGAAGGTGCTAACTACAATGCCAAGCGATTACTGCTTGGCCATGCTAGTGGTAATGTTACCGATGGCGTATACACCCATAAGTCATTAGGTCAACTGCGTAAGGCAATTCGCCTTCTTAAATGACCAAGGGGGAATCCCCGTCACTACTTATAACCAAACAGATTCAATTAAAGACAAGGTTCACGCATTCACTTTGCCCATTTCTTTCAAGAAGAAGTGCTTATTCGCAATAGGCAGTGTTCAATCAAATAGCACTAGCGGTTACACCTATGTCAATGTGAATTATAGTCCCATCAAGTCAAGCCTCTCAAAATTGCACTTTCAATGTTATCAAGACTGGGAAAGTAGCTATGAAGGATTTAGACTGGCAGTGATTTCTGTTGGCTATTGATCCAAGGGGGAAATGGCTCTGATAACAATTGGAGTGATTATACCCCTAGTCAACCTTTTTACGAAGCTCGGTTTGGTCTTTCATTTAAAAAGAAAGTTTTATCTACCATCCCTATTTTTATATTAAAAGAAAAAAGGAATGAGTCACCTGTTATTGGCAATGTTATTCATTCTACAGCCTCGCTAACTAGTTTCACTGTAATGGCGAATGAAGTCGGAGGGGGCGAGCAATCTTGTCGCATGAAGTATCTGGCAATTGGCTATTAGCCAAGGGGGAAAAGCAACTATAAGCAGAAGAGAAGCTTTACCAGCATCAGCAAACTTTCCTATTTCGTTTAAAAGAGTATTAACTGCGGTAGGGACATTAGATAATTATACTCCCGAATATAGTGGGCATAACTTCGACGATGAAATAACATTAACAAACACAAGAATTACATTCAAATATTATCAACATTATTACATCGCCATCGGCGTTTAACCCCAAGGGGGAATATGTGGTGAATCAACATCTAAATTTGACTACAAAATATTCCCCATTGCATTCAAGCAAAAGTGCCTTATCATGAACGCGACCCCAACGACCGAGCAATACGTGATTAATGCTTGGGCTAGGGCAATTAATCAAACCAAATTTATTGCAGGGATTGACAATGATTACAACGGATTTTATGACTCAAACTCTATCCGATATATAGCTTATGGAGTTTAAACACCATAAGCTATCCAATACAGTTTTGAAATAGTAACATCATCGCTATTTGCCATAAAATTTTGTGCGCTTAGCTCGTTTACACGAACAAAACTTTTATAAGGGTTAGTGCCACTTCTACCAACAGGAGTAACGCTTACATTAACCACTTTCTTAAATGCAATTGGGAATACAATCGTTTCGTTGTAAACATGTAATTGAGCTTTTCCCCCTTGGAGATTAGACTCCTAATGTAATATACATCATGCTTGTTGCAGGGTTAGTACTTTTAGTAACAAACGAGGATTTTGTAACTTTCGTTACACACCATTCCTTAAATAATACGTTATTTGAAGTTAAAGCAGTGCGTTCATAAGCTATCTTTAAAACTGTTAAACACTTACTCGTAAAAGTAATTGGGAAGATAGTTGTTGTATCTTGTTCTAATGATGTTCGATAAACTCCCCCTTGGAGTTACAAACCTATGGCTAACCATGTTGTCTGATATCCCCTATTATCATGTGAATACAGCTTAAAATTTCGTAATGTTACCTCTTTGTAACTAGGGGCATTTACACCCCAACCTTTAGTGGCTTGAATACCTAAGACTTTCCGTTGGAATGCAATAGGGAATGTTACTAAATCGTCATTTGCTTCTGCTCGTTTTCCCCCTTGGATAATCAAGCCCCCAAAAGCCTCCCCGAAGCATATGTACCAGGCATTTTCATTAGAGAAATCAAATCTAACTCCTTTGGATTTTAGCAAGCTCGTTACATCCACGTTTACCTCTCCAATAAGCGCCTTTACAACCGATAATGTAGGGGCTAGTAAAGTGTTAGAATCGGACTTGTTGTTAGTGATTAGCTTAACGAGTTCCGTTGCATCGCCTTTGGTGACATTAATCCCTTCGTTATGTTTGGCAATACCTGTAATCGTATTATCCCAATCTCCAAAGTATTGCCATGCTCCCCATGCAACATAGAATGTACGGCTAGCTTGTTTTATTGCTTTACCTTGGCCGTGAGAGTAAAACGTTTGTGTGATAACGTTTCCGTCTGTTTTAGTCACATGGATTTGGCCATATGGGTAGATTTTACTAGAGCTTGGTGCGTTGCTCCATCCTAGCACTCCAGCATTACATTCGTAGATGCCAGGTTTGGTGAGGTCATTCCAGTTACGAATGTTGCTTGGAATTGCTGCACCACCTGCGTATCTATCTAAATTATGAGCACTCTCATTGTTGTTATGAGTTGTAATCTTGGCGTCCACTTGTTGCTCGTTCAGGCCCTCGTGTAAAGTCACGTTACACGTCACTTGTTGCGCATTACTGAACCCAAATGCCACATTCATGTTTTGGCGATAGATAGCTTGACCATTCGCTACTGGCAATGTGGATGGATCCCCATCATTCATAATGGAGTAGAGGATTAATTGTCCCCGTTTATCTCTTGCATAAAAGCCAATCTCACGCATGACAATTGGTGATTGAATAGATTCGTTTGAGATTCTGAACCGAACTAAGCACTCGGTGTTATCCTGTGTGATTCCAGCAATTTGCAATTTCAATTTCTTTGAGCCTAGGCTGTTGGCTGTTTCCACGTTAGTTACATTGCCATCCCCTAGCCAAATTTCTTCAATATGTAATTTTAATTCATTTGCCATAACGGATGCTTGTAATTGCTTACCGACATTCGTTAGATAGGCTTGACTCCATGCCATCTGTTACCTCCTTGTGATTTCAATTGTGGTGCCTGCTAGTACCCCACCGTTATAAATGGTCGTTGAAATGTCATAATCTCTAGGTTTTAAAATCGTAATTTCCTTATCAACTAGATATAATCCACCGCCAACATTCAATTTTGTTTGAATTTTCTCTTCTACTAGTGTTTTTAACAGCAAATTCTTAGGAACGATTGGTTCCGCATAATTAATGACCTCACTCGATCGTTCACGCATTTCTTTACTTAAAATGAACCAAATTTCATAGAGATTTTCGTTCAAATCCACACCAACAGCGCCACGACCAAATGTGGCATCAAGCATTTCTTGAAGTTTCTCCACAGTATAAGGTCGTGTGCCCGCCAATAGTCGTAGTATGCGATTGCGCCTATCCTCAATGGTGTCAGTATCTTGCGGTAGTACCTCAAGTATCCACTCCCAATGCGACAATCCGAGCTCACCCATGGTAGGAATGAACTGATTATCAAGTAAATCTGCCATGATTTCCCATAAGAGTATAAACTCAGGATTCTCTACACGCATAATTTCTTGCATATCTCGACTGTCACGGCTAACAGGTGGTAAGAATTGTGCTATATCAATATCGTTACGTCTATATTCCATAGCAATCACCTATGTTAATGTTAATCTGCCAACGGTAGGAATTTGATGTGCTTCTAGTAGAACCTTATCATTTCTACCGTTGATTGTGACGGAATCAACATCAATGACGTTAGGGAGTTTTAGGATTTCAGACACGATATAAGCTGTCCTTACCGTGTCACGACCTCTATCGTCATTCTCGCCCCATCCTTTACGAATGCCTAGCAAGTAGGATTCAATCGCCTTGGTTGCGATTGGTTGTAAATCTTGAGATGTTCTTCCACCGCTCAATGTCACTCTTGCGTTAATAGTGAGTGGTGCAGATTCTGCGCTAACCACTGTTACGGTGTGACCAATTGGAGCAATGCCATACCCTTTGCCTTGTGGTACTGGGTCGATTTTATTTTGAACCATTTTAATGAGTTCAGAATCCGCTACACCGTGTTCACTGTTAGTAATAACTAGCTTAACGGTGCCCCCGCCATTCCAACATCGGTATACTTTCACTCCGCCAATACCTGGAATAGCAAGCACCTTTTCTTTGTAATCTGCACCATTACCACCGTAAGCCTTAGATTTTAAGGCATCAAAATATCTTTTACGAAATACTTCGGTGTCTTCTTCATCTTCACCAGGAGTTATGATTTTTACGATTTCAGCGCTTGTAAGGCCGTTTACAGGTACTACAGGGGTAATATATCCAATGCATCCATTTGCACCACGCCCACGGCTCTCACAGCGCAATTTATACCTATGATTGGTATCATCTATCACTTCATCAACAGTAAAATTGTATTCTTCAAAGTTAAAACGACTTCCAAGTGGCACTGGAGCATTAAACTTGCCCTCTACCTCTGCAAAAGTCGCTTCTTCTGGATATATGTTGAACTCCGAGGCTCGCAATTTCAAGAATTCACGGCTCGCTGTTTTAGCGAATGTTTCTTTTAAAATCACATCGGCCATGATATAGAGTTCAGATAGCTCGATAGATGCTGGAGCCGTTGCATCATAAATGATTGATCCCTCACGCCTATCGAATGCATGATTGACTCTACCGAGCATTCGCTGCTCGATTTTGTCAGCCGTCATGTGCTCATACAACGTTAATCAGCTCCTTTCTTAAATCTGTAATCGTACCATAGATTGTGTCTACACTAAAGGTTATGAATACATCGCCTTGATTGTGTCCGAACTCAAATCCATATACATCTATTATGCGATCGTCAGCAAGTAGCGCTTCTGAAATGCGTCGCTGTAACTCTGCGTAAACGTATGGTATTGGTTGGCCAAACAGGTCTTGTAATTCAATCCCATAATTCCAGCTGTAAATGATGTATTCGTACCGTTCAGTATTAATAATCTTATAGATAGCTTGTTTCATCGCTTCTAATTCATCTATAAACCCTCTAATTTGGCTGTCTCTGCCATAGTCAAGAGAATACGTATAACTAGGTTGATGGACAATAGTAACGTCAGCTATCGTTTCATTAGGCGTTAATCTATCACTCATTTAGTAGTACACCCCCTATTCGGATTGTACCAGCGGTCAAGCACAATATAGCGTTGTCCGCCACTCTCTTGAATTAGTATCGCCTTATCCCCTACCTTGAGTGAATTGTGGATAAGGAATTTCTTTCTACCTACATAATCATGATTGTGGCTTTGATATTCCGCCGCACCAACACCACCAGCACGATTCTCTGTAACATGGTCAACGCTTATCTCTGCCGTCCAATCAGTTGTATTTTTAGTAAATACCAAGTTGGTTTCAGGTATGATAATTTTAGGGTCAACCTGTATTTGATAGGGACTAGTGCTTATAACTTCCCCTATCACAATATCACTCATGACGTAGGCATTCATGGTGTCAGTGACCAACGTTTTGAAAGTGTCCACTAGTTTATTAAAATCATTCTCCATGTTACCCCATCCTTATCACTTTGGTAGGAGCTTCACCATTACCCCATGCGTAATTCACATCACCATATCTCATAGCATAACCACGGCTTGAACTATTACCAAATCCACCGCCTGCACCATCTGCTATAATGACATGATCGTTATTGCCATATACGAGTAAGTCACCTTTGTTGGCATAGCCATTGAAGGATTCGACTTTATACCCTTTAGCCTTTAATGAACTTTCAAGCGTGTCAACATCTGCCACGCCTCTATCGGCCAATTCCTTGAGGTCTTTGTTATAGTACGAACCAGTTTTTACAGCTACGTCTACACAACCGACTTCACCATATTGTGAGGCCATGCCCTCATTTGCTTTGAATCCGTAATCCACTTGATTTGGGTTAACTCCTGTCACCGCATTACCTCCGCCGTGCTTCGATTTCTGCTCCGCTGCTTTAATCTGCTCAACGGCTTTTGCATCTTCATCTTTGGCGACTTCATATTTTGCTGGGTCGCCTTGATAGTACACATCAAGGTCCATGGAATGGTAGCCATGCTTGATTGTATGTGTTACTGATTCCACCATAACGTAATTATCTACCACAATATCACCTAGATTCTTCTTGAGGTATAACAAGGTGCCACCACGTACCCTAACATCGCCAATGACATTCTTGAGCCTAATTTCACGTGTTTTGCGGTTCTTTAGGCTTATAATTCGCTTGGCTCTATCAACTGCGTTCGTCACCTTATCATCTGGCATCATAAGATACTGCAACCGTCCCCATTTCTCGATGTTTTCGTCATCTTTTAAAATGGCGGTGGTTACTAACTTCTTAGAATCTCCATCTGGCACGTTTCGCACTATCTTCACTTGATTGTACGTATCTTTGTCGATAGAGGTCTTGTAGTCGATGTTTTCCATCACATCGTCATCAATGAATATATCCGTTTTCATCGATTCCAATGACTTTAGCATTAGTTTCCCTTTGTCATCAAATAAATGGTAAAGGTCATGCTTTGGTGTATTAATTACCGTTTGCTCTAAGGCATACATAATGATGTCTATGAGGGTTTTATTCTTTTCTACACGCATTGGAGTAGCTGGAATAACGTACTGCGTATTGTCGAGTTCGCCTATTTGCAATCCAAAGTCAGTGGCTATCATTTTAACCAAATTGGTGGCGGTGATACCGCCGTATACGTAACAATCCTTGTTCTTCAAATATCGTAATTGGTCGTAGGCTGTAACACTGATTACACCGCTTTTGTCCCGCGATTTCTCAAACACGTTGCCAACGAATACAATATCGTCATTGAGTTTGAATTGAACTGCATTACCTTCTTCAAATTGCAAGATACCATCTGTCATTACTTTGAAAGTCATTTTAGAGGGAATGCCGTCAATTCCTCTTGTGACTTGCACTCCCTCTAAAGGGTCTACTAGGTATTGATCATTGCCATTCCTTATGATGAGTTGGTATCGATACGGTACTGGCATTGCCATTTGAGTAACCATCATTTACCTTCTTTCAACTGAATAACTTGACCAACCGCAAGTACAGCAGGAACTGCAACCTTATTGAGCGATGCAATGGCGAATAGATTGTTAGTATTGCCTAACTCACGTTTTACAATTTGTTGCAAGGTATTACCTTGTTTTACCTTAGCTGTTTGATTAGGCACTTTATCTGACGGCCTATTGGATTTGACCGTACCTTTTGCATTGCCTTTTTCGTCAGTTTCTACGGATAACTTCTTAGACCCCCAATCTTTCCACTGTTTCAAGCGAATAGGTACCTCACAGTCAATGCCTAATTCGTGAGATTCTTCAATTGAGTAGTCTTCTAACGTCACCTTAGTGTTGGTCATACTAAGCATGTCACCCTTTTCACTCATGCGTACTACGATGAACTGAAAAGGCTTTTTCTCTTGCTTAAATCGCTTGAGTTTATCGAGGTAATACTCCGCCTTTTTTGATTTCATAATAAGCGATTGATTGAAGGGGTAATCGTTGTTAGGAAGTAATATTTTGAATGACCAATCTGTGAGCCCTGGTGGCTTAATAATGTTAACCTCTCCAGCGCCTATCAAATCAATGGTTTCGTTTTTCCCATTTATGGATGTAGTCATCGAAGGTGGTGGAATCGGTATCTGCATTGAGTTCAAGAAGAAATAATACATTACATTGCCACCCCTTCCCGTTTCATGCCAACAGCATTACGAATGCCGTCGAGCAACTTGGATGTTACTCCATCTAATTCCATTTCATTTGATATGTTATTATCCATATTCACGTTTACAATTACATGAGACTGATTGAATTGGTTGAGCGCTGATTGAACCGCACTTTCACGTAATTCCTTAATTTCATCCGCTGTCATCTCAACTGCATCTGCCGTCCGTTTTGTATGGTGAGCTGTTTTTCGACCTGCTTTAGAATCTTTGGGAGTCCCGTCTTTATGCGTCGGAATTTCACCTATTTTCTTTGCATCAAAATCAGGAATTTTAATTTGTGGCATTTCAAAGTTAAATAAATTTTCTCCCATCTTATAGCCAGACTCTGCATAATCCATTTGACTTACATAATCCATCTTTCCAAGTAATGTAGTTTCGCCACCTGCAATAGCCTTACGCTCTATATGAAGCGCTCCAGCATTAACCGTGGTGTCGCCTATGATTTTATCCATACCTGGAATTTTCTTAATCAAGGAAAGCGCCGAGTTCACCGCTTGGCCAATCAAATCTACAATGTCATTCCAAATATCTGCAAATAGGTTATAAGTTGCATTTAATGGGTCATTGAATACATTCCCAAGGAAGTTAGCAAATATTGCAATCCTGTTCCATACGAATGCGATCCCATTACGAATGCCTCCCCATAGCCAAGCGAACGCACCGAATATCAACCCTGTGGCACTAATTGAAGTACCCGCGAAATAGTTCACCGCCGATACTGCCAAATAGAACACGCCAATTAAAGCGATGATACCACCAACAATCCACGTAATAGGACATGCATATAGCGCTGCATTAAGTCCCTCTTGAGCATATGTCTCCGCTATTTTAGCAGCAGTTGACGCCCATGTAGCTACCGTTGCAGCTGCTGTTGATGCCATCATTACCGCCGTATTAGCTGCTGAAATTAAGGTCATCGTTGCATAATAAGTGAGCACTCCCACAGCAATTCCGAATGCCACCTCCACAATTCCAAAATTTTCACTGAGAAAATCACTGACAGCACCGAATGCTGTGGTAATGCTCGACATCGTCCACTCTGCTACTCCTACAAGCCAATAGAAGAACGGAGCTACATATTCTATGGCATTGGCTATACCGTCAAACATCCTGCCCATGACTTCACTGTTACCAAGGTCTTTTAATCTCTCGAATACGGGTGTAAATGCGTTGATAGCTCGGTTTTTTAACTCCGTCATATGGTCATCAAATGTCTTAGGCATTTTAGCAAATTGTGCTTCAATTTCTGGCATATTGTCCATAATCGACTTCTTAATTACTTCTGCTGTGACTGCACCCTCTGACGCCAATTTCTTTAACTCACCACGGCTTACACCCATCGTTTTGGCAATCATATTCTCGATAATTGGCGCATTCTCTGCAATTGAACGGAACTCATCACCTTGTAACTGACCGCTTGCCATGCCTTGGGTTAATTGGAGCATGGCACTCTTTTGGCTAGCCTTGCTAGCACCACCAATGACGAATAATTTTTGAATCCCCTCCATAAAACTTACTGCTTCACGTGGATCAGGGAATGCATCATGCGCTGACATGGATAATTGAGCTGTTGCCTCTGCCATTTCCATGTAACCACCTCTAGCTCGTATAGCTGATTCGTAGATTTTTTCATTCAATGCAACAGCATTGCCTTGATCGTTTGTAATCAAATTTAACCGTGCTCGTATTGAGTTGAACTCGTTAGCGGTTTCATTTAATCCTGTAATTGCGCCTGTGACCATGCTAATACCCCGCATGGCCAAGTCTGCAAAGAAATTGCCCGTAAACGATGCAAGGAATCCACCCCAACCGCTTTTAGCCGAGTTTGTGGAATTTATGAATTGTTGCATTTTGCCAGTCGCATTATTAGCGCCATTAGCAAGCTGTTGCATTCCATTTGCTGCACTTTGAGCAACCGCTGGAATATTGGTTGATAAGTTTATATAGTTTGTAATTGTTGCCACTAGATTCCGCCTCCTTTCTGTGCTTTCCTCTCATCCTTGGCGTGTTGTTGCATAAATGCGTAAATACAAGCCCGTTCCTCTAAGTCCATGTTAATGAACTCAGAGGGACGGATGTTGTATTTTACAAATGCTACATAGGCGAGGTATGTCTCACCGTCATTGGCGCTTAGGAGTTTTTTACTTCTTTAACCTTATCCTTAAAGCCAGTTTCAAAGCCTTGCGCCTCTTGAATGGCACGTGTTAAATCTGTTAACTCACCACCATTTAACATAGCTTTCACCAAATCTAACTCGTTGGATACTCCCCAAGAGTTTTGTAATTCCATATCATCTAATGTTGGGAATACAATCGTACGGACTAGCAATTCATCTGTAAATGCTGTCAAATCCATACGCTCTTCGGCGGTACGTGTACCAGGTTCGTATACTTTTTTAGTAAAACGAGCCCGTAACTTATCTAATTCCTTATTAGTTAATACACGGATGCGCCAAACGATAGGCTTACCTTCATCATCTGTAAATCGTTTCGATGCAACGTACTCTACTTCCGTTACAATCTTTGCGTTTTGCTTAAAAAAGCCTTTTAATGTTTCAACCATGTGTGCCTCCTATGCGTTCATTCCATCTAATTCTTTAAAGTGTGTAACGTAACGCACACTTTCAAATGTAAATGCTAATTCATCTTCAAGCCATTTGCCATCCGCATCAAAATCAGCTACTGGCGTAACATCTAAGTTACAGCCAACTAAAATAACAGAACGGGGTCCTGCATTTGACGTTGGATCAAGGTTTGTAACTTGCATATCAAAGTATGTATCTACACCTGTTTTAATCAACTTTTCAATCATTTCATCAAATAAGGATGTATTCTTATAAATCGTAAGTTTGCCCGTACCTTCTAAGGATGTTGTTTTATTGCCTTTCAACATTCGCCCTAAAATAGCAACTTGATCCTTTTTCTTTTTAACTTCTGCCTTTAAATTCTTGGCTTGAAATAATAACTTTCGTTTATTATTGGCAATGACGTAACATGTCGCCAATTTAGCACTGATAACATCGCTAGCATTCATTGTGCCAACTGAATTAAAAGTATTTTCTTCTGCCATATGTTACCTCCTATTCTACGATTACCGTCATATAAAGTTTTTCCATCGCAACCGTAGGTTGAATGTTTACATTTACAATGACATCTTCTTTATTGTCGCCTTGCGTTGGAATTTCAATATCTTTATCGTCAAAGTTTTGAATTGCACGAACTCGTTGATACTGTTCCCCAAGGTAAACTAGGTCACCCCACAACGCACGGCGTCCATCTGCATCATTTTGAACCTTGCCTAAGTACATTTTGTTGAATGTACGACCTGCATCAATCGCCCAATTGTCCAGCACACGGATAACTTGGTTTAATGCAAAATCTTGGTTCTTTTCTTTTGTGAACTCTGTGAACGTATTGATGTCTTTTAACACACGTACTTCACCTTGCACATTACCGCCTACTGGGTCGGATACGTTATGGAACATGAACATGCCATCTTTGATAGCTTGCTCAAGTTCGAACTGTTTATATTTGGTATTGATCGTAAACTCACCATCGTATCTACGGTTAGATAAGGACTCATTGATATTACAAGAGGCCTCACTGCCAACAGTCCAATACACTGCGGAGGTTGGGTCTTCGCCTTGGTCTGTTACTGTATTTAAAATACTAATTACACCCTCGTTGTTAACGCCTTTTTTGCCGTGACATACAAGTTGGCATTTTGCTCCAGTGAAATTACGCACTCGGGATGTAAAGGCAATCAATAAATTCTTGATAGTTTCATCAGAGCCTACATAACCTAAGATATTAAAGTAGTACGGCTCTAAGAACTCAAGGCCGTCTTGATAGTTTTTACTAGTCACAACGGAACCGTTTGTACCACCTGTGAAAGCTGTGTAAGCAGTTGCCACTAAGTTAGCGTTCTTTTTAAACTCAACGTATGCATTATCCACTAAATCAGATGCCTTAGAAACAGCTGTTTGTTTATCCACCACTTTACGCACATCATTTGTTGTGATGTAAGTCGTTACGATGAACGCACTTGTTGCGTCTGGGTCAGATTGTACAGATACCCCGAGGTCATTTCCTCGAATACCAGCATATTTCGCCTTACCATAGTCATTGCTTGCTTTTTCCCCATCGCTATTTAAGCGGTAGAACTGACCTGTTTTTAAATGTTTAAATAAATCACGTAAGCCTTTCATTTTAGGGTGTCCAAAATCGTAGCCAAAATAATCTTGGCAATTCTTTTGAAACTCATCCACATCTACTCGGAATACCTCGCCACTTGGGCCCCAATCAAGGGCTAACATCATAGCGCCGTATCCACGGTCAGCCACTTCTGCGTACGGGCGTGTTTTACTTACAAAGTTGATGTATGCCCCTGGCAAGACTTTGTTATGGAACAAAAACGTTCCTCCACCTAATGCCATATGTGTACCTCCTAATTTTTAAATTCAACAATCGGACGATTGAACTCATTTTGTAAAATCTCATCAATCTCTTCATGCGTATATGTCATATTGTCATCTAATAACACGGCTAAGATATCCTTGTATCGTTTATATTTCTCCGATGCAATGATGGTGTAACCGTCAAATCGTTCATCCATTGTTTGAACTCCTTTCATTAACTTGCAATCTCTCCATTGCTGGAACTTTCTTACTTTCCTTGTGAAGTAGCATTTCGTATGTCACACTAAAGTGCAAAACCCCATCGCTTTCGTCGTATTTCATGCTCTCACCACGTGTGATGCGGTCACCCAATTTCACGTACTCCAATATGTCGTAAAGCTGTTCTCCTATTTGCAGTAGGTCCTTGCGGTAATCCACTGGAATACTTTCAGCATTTAGGAAGTATTTAACAGAATAATCAAGCTTGCGATCATACAACTTGGAAACGTGTAAATCGTGGTTAGAATCGGCTACACTCACAAGGAAGCAAGGAAACTTCATCTTATTTTCTTTCCATTCCAAGTACACTGGCACTCTGAATGCGTCATATAGGGCCTTAGTGATGCCCTCTGTTAATAACGTGTCAATCATTCTGTAACATGCTCCTTAACCACGCATTAAACCCACTATTCATGATGTTATTTGCATTACTTTCAACCACATTCTTCGCATGCAACGTGATATTTAGCCCTTCAACCCAAGATTGTTTTAAACGTCCACCTTGAACCTTACCGCTTTGCCACTCTGCGCCAATGAATGGTAGGAACTGCCCTATCTTTTGGCGGTGGCCATCATCCACATACGATGAATATGTAGACGTGTTGAATACTTTTACAGATAGGGTCAGCCTGTTACGGCTATTGCCATCGTGAAAGAATGGCTTATCCATAAACCAACTACGGCGCATGTTCTGCGTATCAAAGTAGTGAGTTTCGTATTTTGGATTGCCTTTACTGTCATTTCCCACTAGCATTTGAATGCTACGTGGTCCCACTGGGGTTTTCTTCTTCGCCTCACGCAAATATACGGCGCCCATTCGCTTTACAACGGAGCTCATAACTCCAGCTAATTGTGCTGGGTCCGACATTCGCTCAAGGTTTTGTTGAAATGTCTCAATTCCGCTGAAATCAAAATCTAACTCTGCCATCATCGCACCTCCAAATTCTCTAACTGAATTTCTTGGTGGCTGTCATACACGTTTGGCATTGAACTAGACTTTGCATAAAACTCTCTCTGACGTCCTACAATGTGCATGCGTGCTCCTTTAGGCACAATCACATTAGGCGCCAGGAATAACGTTGTATTTTGGGCGAATTTTGGCATGCCATCAGCTTGTGATGTGGTAGAGGATTTAAAAGAGACCCTACACGGATAGGGGCCCTCTTCTATCGTTCGATTGATACTAGTAATTCCCGTAGTTTCATCAACGGTATCCTCTTCGGTGTAAATAGTCACCATGCAATCATACATTCGCTCTAACTGCTTACGGTAAGCGCTCACCATCTGATTCGTCGGTAACATGCTAGCAACCTCCTATCTTCTTGAGTGAGTTCTCCAATGAGTGCTCGCAATCGGTCTTCATCGGTGGTGCCACCTAGGTCAATAGATGTATCACCCATGCGAATAGATTTGGCGACTTGCGCACCATCACTGCCTAAAATCTCCTTGGCGTTCAAGTGAATGAACGTGCCACAAGCTCGACGTACAATGTACGTTTCTAGCTCTATTGGGAGTTCAGTGTGGTTAATGTCGGCTAGCGCCTTATCCAGTTCGCTTTGAATGATGTATTCAATCATCTGCGTTTCGATGGCAACAAACCCTGTGGCACCTTCAATGAATTCAACTGCCTTAGGAATCAGCGCTTGCGCTTTCTTCTGCTCCTGTGTCTCCATCATCTTTCACCGCCTTCTTGCCTTTTGGCATATCTTCGGTTTCATCTACTTCTACAGTTTCCACCTCAGCGCTTGCGCTTTCTTCTGCTCCTGTGTCAACTTCCGTTTCAGGATGTAAATATTGTTGTAACAACATTCCCATATGTGAACCTCCTAGGCTTTAAATGTCATTTTTAAAACACGAGCTGGATTAGTTAATGCTACACCGTAGTGTTCATCTGCTGTAATTACTGTCATCTTGCCAACGATGTCACGATCGGATTCTACTTGTACGTTTCGTTTCAAGTACAAAGATACTGCTGGTAAAGTTGGTGTGCCTTCACCACTGTTAGGAGCCATTTGCACCATGAAGTTAGTGAAGTTAGCTCCCTCTTTTGGTACTCGACGAGATACCACTACTTCAACGCCACAAATAGAACCGATGGCGCCTGTCATCATCAAGTCACCGCCGTATTTGTTTTTGTCGATAAAATCAGTGGATTTGCGGATTTGAGTTAATTGCTCAGGGTGAATGAATAACACCTTAGGCACGTCTGATTCTTCTGCGAACTTATCAACGCCATTTACAATTCCTTCATAAGAGATTTGATTTGCGGATGTTACTTCTAAAGTTGTTGTTTTCAACGTCGCAATAACGTCATCTTCGATTTTGTCAGCGATAGACATGCCTAATTGTCGAACCGCTTCGCCAATGGGGTCTCCGTAACCAGATAACACCGCTTCATCTGTGATTTTTACGCCGATACCCGCTTTTTTGATAGTGAATTTTTTCGCCGTTGTAGTTAATTGATTAAGGTCAATCGCAGCGCCTTCTGCAACGTCCTTTGCGGAGCCAATGTAATCATATGCTGGTACTGTTACAGTGTTACCAGGTTGGCCTTCAAGCGTTGTGTCGACCGCTAAAATGTTTGCGAATTTAATCGCCTTCGGTAAGTTAGCGGAAATCATATCCGCCATAACTTCTGGATTAATTAATTGTGCTAATTTTGTTGTTCCTTGTGGCATTATTCGTTACCTCCATTTGTTAATTCTGAATAAGCATTTGGGTCATCTTCTTTGAGTTTTGCTCGTTGTAAGTACCCCATTTTGTTGAATTGTTCTTGAGTAATTCCTGTGGAGCCTTGGCCACCATGTGGTTCACCTGGTGTGACTCCAGTCGGTTTACTTTCGGACTCAAATAAATAAGGATCAGATTCCTTCAACTTAGTCAGTTGGTCATCCAATCCTTTAATAGTGCCGTCTTTGAGTTTTACGTCTTCTAAATCGAGTAAAGCTCGAACGGCTTTTCCATTTTTCGCCTTGAAAGTCATTAGTGTACGTTCTACAATGCCGTCTACCTCCATCTTGTGAATTTGAGCTGTGTACTCTTCATCTCGTTTGACTTGAGCAGCTTTCATTTCGTCAATTTGCTTGGCTAATTCTGCATTGTCAGCATTGGTCTTTTTCAATGCTTCAATGTCGGACTGCATCGTAGTTAATGATTCCTTGGCTTGCTTTAGTTCTTCATTTTTTTGATTAAATTGATTCTTTGGAACGTAGTTCTTTCCGTAATCCTCTACTACTTTTTCAATTTGCTCATCTGCGAGCCCTAAAGCCTTTAATTCTTCTTTTGTCATCGTTGTGACTCCTTTCCACTTCGCTTTATTTTCGAGTGCAACACCACTCTATGTGAGCTTGTTAGTTTTCGCCCAACAACGCTAAATGGCATAATAAAAGCACCCTTAGGCAATGCCTAGAGTGCTATTACTTTTGATTTTTGTTAATGTGATATAGTTTAAATCCAAGCCATATCACGCATAGTACTTGGATTATTTGTAAAATTGTGATGAAGTCACACATAGAGTTCACCTCATTCCACATACTTTAAATACCATTCATCGTACTTCAATTCACCGTCTACTTGCTCGCTCTTACCTTTACCACCTTCGCCACGGCTAGCCCTTGTTTCTCCTTTGATTTCCAAATCATCGAAATATGGAATCGTGGTACTTCTGCAATGGCAATGGAACGGCGGAATCGTCACGCCTGGCTTAGCGTCCTTGAGTGGCACTATCTTCCCGTCCATACGCTTACATATCTTCGAGGTCTTGCGGTCTAACGTTGCTAGTATCTCCAGTTTCTCCACCCCAATATCATTCATATTGTTGGTGAATGCCTCTTCATACATCCTAGCCGTTTCCGTTTCTACCAATCGTCTTGCGTTCGATTGCGAAACGTTCATTCGTGTAGCAAGGTTCTCCGTCATCTTCGCCATGCCATCACCAGCTAGCACCGATTGAACGAAATCATTTTGAATGGTCTGAACTAGCTTTGTACGATCATCCCATATACGGCTACTAAAATCCTTGCCATCTGGTGCCCATGGTTTCTTTATGACCACATCCACAACGTGGTCAGATACCTTAGGCACGATGTTATATTCACCTAGTACCGTTTGCGTAAGGTAAGCCGTCTTGTAAGTGGTTGTTTCGTATGTATCCCTAAGTAATTGGCTTAGGCTATCATCTTCTGCCTTAGATAAGCGTTCAATCTCATGTACAACACTAATGTAAAGTGCTTGCGTTCTATCCAATCGAGCACGTATAGATGCATTTTCAAGCATACGTTGATGCTCCTTGGATAAATCTTCTCGCTTGGCTTGGTCGATGTATTCCTCAAGTGTCATCTTGAAGTCAGCTAGCTCTCTTTTATTGAGCTGTTTCCTTGCTTCTTCTAGGGTGATACCGTTTTCTGTGGCGTACCGTTTGTACCAATCCTCTATCTCTACCGTTAAGCGCCTAAGTGCCCTATCAAAGTTCATAGATAGTTCATCAACTGTCATCTCTGCGCCATGCATGGCTTCATCTTTTAATGATTCGTAACGCTTCGCCCAATATTCTTTACTCTGTTGGTTCATCTCCACCACCTACGATGTAATCCTGTAGCGCCATCTCTTGCATCATCTGTAATCGTTCTTGCTGCAATCGCTCCAGTTCGCCCGCCGTGTTAGTCGTCCATGGATGGTTGGCCACAATCGTTTCATTAGATAGAATGCCAATACTCGATTTACAGTTGTTGATTACCTCGCCCTCATTGACTGGGGTCATACGATTGAAGATGAACTCTACATCCTTAGGGGCTGTTGCGTTACTCAATCCACGGTATGCGTGATAGAACTCCACCAATTGCTCCAATGTGGCTTGAAATTCCACCTCAATTTGGTTCGCATCGAGGTCAATATCACTGTACATGGATGAAATATTCATCTGATTAGGATTGTTGGCCATGCGGTCATCTTTAGCATCGAACCCTCTACCATTCTCGATAATCGAACGTTTCAAAGCTTGCGTGATGAAATCATAGTTAGTAGCGTTTACCTCTATGTTCAATGTTTCGATACCGCCATCATCTCTGACTTTCACCGCACCAAACTGTGCTAATTTCTTTCTAAATTCAGCTAAGTCCGTTCCGTCATAGTTCCGTAACACTAGCAAGGTTTCCCTAGGGTCTTCTTGCATTCTATCAAGAAACATCGAGTACATTTCGTTCAATGCGTCTTGCAGGCATTTCACCCGATTAATTAGTGGTTGCTCAATGGAATTTGCCTTGAATACTAATAGTGGAATGGAAGGCCAATTATATACTTTTCCTTCGTACTGAATGTAATTTGTTGTTTCCTTATCAGTATTAACCGTTAAGCCACCGTTATTGTAAATGTAATAGCTTACACCATCTGGCTTGTAGAATTCTACGTATTTAACAGTGTGAGTCTTTTCTAGCATATGGTATTGCTCCACATCGTAAAAGTAAATAAATGCATCGAGCTTACTATGCTCTTCATCGTGCCAATACGGGATGATATTCTCGGGCTTCATCCGTTTAAATGTTAGGTCGCCGTTTTCTGCAATGTAAGGATGTAAGTATCCCTTACCACCTATATAGGCGTCTTTTGCTACGTTTAATAACTGCCTGTGGAATTGCTTGCCAAGTAAATCTACTAGTGTCGAATCATCCGTTTTGACCTCTAATGGATTACCAAATAGGTAGTTTACCTTTTGGTCTACTAAGTCATCGAACTTATTATCCACCAATTGATTATTAGGGAGGTTTAACGGAATCTCATTCTGTTCGCTAGCAACAATAGCCGTATTCTCGATGGCCATTGTTCGCTTTTTCTGCTTAATATCATGGTCTCCCTCGTAGTATTTGCGACCAGTAAGGATATTCTTGCGTTCCTTAGAGTTCATGAACCGCTGTAATTCACGTCGCACAAACTCTTTGTCGCTAATACCTGCATTGCCTTTTATAATTGCATCCCATAATTGTCCTAAGTCCACTTTATCACCTCCTACCAACTGAATTTATTCGCATCCATCTCACTACGTAACGAATACCGCACCGAATCAATCGTATGATCGTTACGCTTAGGATAGGCACTAATGAAATTGCCGTGCTTATCCTGGTCGTATTCGTACATCGTAAATTCGCGGTATGCGTTCGGACATCTGTTTTTGTCAATGTAAATCTTGTAACGATCCGATAGCCACTTGATACTAAATTCACGACTATCTGGGCCCTTTTTCACGCCATAGATACGCAAGCCCATATCAGCAAGCTCTGCTATGGATTTTGGTTCAGCATTATCGGCCCATACTACACTCGTGCCTACTTTATCTTTGATTTTCTCGTATGCCATCGAGTTTTTGAGCCTTGTACTATAAACTTCATCGTAAATGTAAATACAATCATGCTTGATGTCATAGTGTAATTTGGTATACACAAACGGGTCTTGAGCAAAACCAAAGTCGATACCGTGATAGTTATTGTCAAAGTTCTCTATCATTTCATCGGTTATGGTCATTTCCTCCACGTTGGCAAATACGTCACCGCCTGTTCCTGTGGCAATTCCCATATACTCATGTTCGTATAGGTCTGGCCTCTGCTCTTTCAGCTTTTCCGCCTCGATAATGAATTGATCGCCTAGCCAATCACTCGGAACCATCGTGTAATTACTGTGACTAATGAGCCTGTCGGGATAATCCGTCAATTGCTCCACGTTCACCCAATTATCACGGCTCTTCGGTGGGTTGAATGAGTAAAAGCACCAATATTTGTCACCACCACGCAACAATGATTGATTGATTGAGCGAATTTCATCCATTCCACTGAATTGGTCTAATTCTTCGTACCATACACATCCGACATAACCGAATGGCATTTTAAGTGATTTAATCTTTGAGCGGTCATCTGCACCCAAGAATAAAATCTTTTGCCCAGTTCGCTTGTAAATAATCTCAAGCGGTGACTTCTTGAACTCGAACTCTTGCAATAATTCCAATTGTTCGAGCGCCCACTCTATTTGAGCGTATACCGAGTTCTTGAGGGTGTTCGCCACTTTCCGTAAGATAACCACATTCACATGTGGATTACCAATGATTAACTGCGGAATTTTCATGCTAATGAATGATGATTTCGTGCTACCACGTCCACCTTTAAACCAGTAATGCGTATGGCCATGGCGCTTAATATCGCCACTTACAGAATCAAAGAACGGAATAATCTTATCTGTGTCATCTGGCACCACAATAGGTGTTTCTGTGATTTGCTCCACCTCTTCATGAGATAGTGAGTATAAGAATTCCGCTGCCTTAGTGTCGCCTTTAGTTGCCTTGACCACCTGTGCTAATATCACCGCTGTTTGCGTATCGATATTCTGCCCTTTTGCCTCGGCTAATGACGTGATTTTATCCTTAACCTTGCCCTTTTGTAGCGGCATTGCCATTATCTCTTTGGCTAGGTCTTTCCATTTCTTCATTTCACGTCTTTTGGCGCCCGAATTCTTGCCACCTTTGGATGACATTGCAGCGTGTGTTTTCTTGTCTAAAGTGTTTGTACTCTTGAGGGTTTCAGGATGCCCTCTAGGATTGGCCACCTGTTACCCCCTCCTTCTTCTTAATCTAGAACATTCTTGAATGTGTAACCATATTTCTTTTGATTGCGTTTGAGCCATCTGTCTACTGCATCATTAGGGCCTTTGCCCTTTAAGCCGTTTTTCTCGACCCTGGCGACTGCCTTGAGGAAGTCATTTTGTTTGAAATGCGATTGTTTGGTAAATTCTCGATAACCTTTAGAATGCGTGGCAATGATACTGCCAACATTCGTACTTGCTACCACCTTCATATCAGCAGGGCTGAACGTGCTGTTATTTGGGTGATTGTGAACGAGTGTAGCTCCTTTCACCGTCCTATTGATGCTGACGTTTGTCTTGTTGCCATTTCTGTAATGGTGAACAAAACCATTTCTATCAATTTGAACTAGTGACTCGCCCGCATCCTTGCCGTGCATATCACGGAATGCCTTAATTGCTTGTTCACGGGTCTTTATCTTGACCTTATTATTCACACGTGCTGGTAAATTATCCATGCTATGGTCAAGCCCTCTATGCGAGGCGCCTTTCCAACTAAACACGGCGCCCATTCCTCCAGCACCACGACCGCCCATAACTTCAAATTCTATTGTTTCTAATTTTCCAATGAGCTCAACCACTTTAGGATGCGCTATTAAATCGTCGATTATCTCGCCTTCTTCAACGTCATCCTCAACATTCCATAATTCCCACTTGCCTTTAGGCGCTTTAAATAAGAAGATACCGTCAGCTAATTCAACGGAATTGAAGTCACGCATTTTGTATATAAATGATTGAATTTCCATGCTTACCACACTCCCGTTTTAATGAATTTATCGACCCTGTCAGCATGCTCTTGAGTAAGCGGCCCAGTATATCTATTACTTCTTGTAAAAGTTCCGTCTGGCTTTAATACAAGCGCCGTTTTTTGTGCTCCAGTGATGAAGTAATGATCAGGGTGCTTTTTCCACTGCTTTACTTTGCCACTATCAATAAGACTTTGAGCGCTAGATGTGACTTTCACTTTCTTACTTGCTTTTAATGTCTTTTCAAAGCTATCCAATTTCTTTTTCCAATTCCGTTCAGTCGCTCTAGTTCTGCCGCTTCTGACCTTGCCTTTTTCAATGTCTTTCAGGAATGAGCGAACTTGCTTGTAATTGTGTTCTGTGATGTTAAGGTTGCCTTTGTAGTCAAATAAGCTACCCTTGGCACCATCACGTTTACGTTGACGCTCAACAACACCTTCTTGTTTTTCAATTTGCTTTCTTAATGATTGAATGCGCCCCATCTGCCGTTCAGCTCGATTATGCTCGGCTCTGCCTTTAGCTTTGTCAGTATGCCATACTTGCCCTTGGCGTGCTTTCATATTGCCCCAATGAGCACTTTCCGCATTCTCCAATTCTTTCTTGAGCCTATCTAATTTCTTTTCGCTAATTTCAGTTCGCTTGCTTTTCTCCCCACTGCCTGTGAGTGAGTAACTAGCACCTCTACCGCCCACTTTTCTTCATCCTTTCTGTTACTGCATTTTGAATGTAAGTAACCTCGCAAGGGAATTGGTATCCAATGTCACCGCCGTATACGATAACGTGCTCTGGCTTTAACTTGCGTATAGCTTCATCCATTCCCTCTGACCACATGAGATAGGCATCATCTGATCGCTTAACGCCTATTGTTGATACTGCTACTGTGCCACCTGGTTCAATGCCATCAAAACAGAATGCGAATGTGTCACGTTCACACCATGATAGAGTAGGAACCACATTTGCCCCATTTTGTTGGAGTATTTGGCCAATGAGCCTTGAGCGGTAAACATTCCAAATCTTCATGGCCATTGGCATTTCGGTGTATAAGCTAAAATCAGGAGTTAGCACGCACTCATAAGGAATTAGCATGTCCACGTATTTATCGGGATCATTCCAAATCCGTTCAAATTGGTAATCATCAATGAAGAAGTGCACGCCTTGCCCTTCTTTCTTTTTGTTGGTTTTGACATAATTAAAGCCAATCAACTCGCTAGGCTTTGCATATGTCCTAGTGATGATTGGCATTTGATAGAACCCCTCAACATTACCGCTGTCATAGTCATGTAAGTTGTAGGCATCCATCGTTCTTTCACGTTCATTTTCTTTTTCATCTGCTGGAGTTAGCAGTCGCTCCACATCGAACCCAAAATCCTCCATATCAAACGATAGGTCTTGGATTTCAAAGGAAAGCAAGTCATAATCCCACTTCGCCATTTCAGCTACCTTGTTATCAGCTAACCGATAGGCTTTAACCTGTGATTCTGTTAGGTCACTGGCAACGATACAAGGAACGTGAGTATATCCCAATGTCTTTGCTGCTTCATACCGTGTATGACCGCAAATAATCACTTTGTTAGTATCCAGGATGATTGGAGATTTAAACCCAAAGTCACGAATACTGTTGGCAACGTATTTAATCGCATTCTTGTTATTCCTAGGGTTATTCTCGTAGGGTGTTAACTCTTCAATAGGCAATTGCACTATGTTCATCGCAACACCTCCCCACTGTTCCGCTTAAATCGTCCATGGCGTTTAGATACGTGAGCCGTTCTTGTACGCATCATGAAGTCTGGTGTCGCATAGGTCTGACATAAGCCGTTATATTCGATTGTCTTCGCCGTGCATATGCCGTGCTCGTTATGCAAGCATTTTCGCTTTATCCATTTAATCTCGGTCATTGTATCACCGCCTTTCTGATTTTGCGCAACAAAAAATGACGTCGCAGCTTTGACGTCATTTCTTGTGTTTGGTTTATAAGATTATAAGGAGTGTAAAACGTTGAAAACTCGTAACCAACATTCTTACAAGTATTATAATATCACGTTGCCTTGACCTTGTTGGCAATTTTGGCATAACTTTTTTTAAATTCTTTTAAGGCTGCTTTATGCAGCTTCGTTCGGAGTTTTTCACGATTTATGTTTAGCACTTGCGCAATATGTCTCCAGGACTCATTGTATAAATAATGATTCCGTATAATCGTAGCATACTCCATCGTTGGCATGTTATCTAGCACCTCATTGATCGTATCGATATAAGTATACCGTCTTTCAATGAGTTCCTTTAAACGTTCAATCCTATCCTCAAGTTTAATCACCCTATCATCAATGCCTGTTGGCGTGCCACCTTGCACCCTAGGCGCACTATAATCCGTTGCCTTCAAGCCGTCACACTCCGCTCGGAGTTTTCGTATTTCATCACGTAGGCAATCAATTTGCCTTGCAATACTCCGCATTTCTTCAAGTATATTCTCTATCTCCAATCTATCACCATCTTTCATGCTTCAACCACGCTGTAAAACTTAAATTTTATGGTCTTATTGCTAGATTTCATGAGTTTTAGATAGATTATGCCTACCACACATAAAATCGAGCTTATGCGCCACATTAGAACGGAATTTCCTCATGTGATGTCGTCATGCTATCGAAATTGCTCGTTGATGATTGAGCTCCTGGTGTTTGGTCTTGGCCTGTGCAGAAGTCCGCCACCACTTCCGTAACGTATCGTTTAGTGCCATCTTGTGCTTCATAGGAGCGTGTTTGTAACCGCCCTTGAACAAATACCTTTTGCCCTTTTGCAAATTGGCTCATATATTCGCCGTTCTTGCCCCACGCCACACAATTCACAAAGGCTGTGAGTTCTTTTGCCTCGCCATTTTGTCCTTTATAGGTGCTTGTTGCTGCCACCGTAAATGTAGCTACCGATGAACCACTTTGCGTATATCGCAACTCCACATCTCTAACCAAATTGCCTAGTAATTGAACATTATTCATCTTTGGCTTCCTCCCAAAATACATCCACATAGTCAACCTGTGGTTTCCTTAAATCTCTGTAAATATAATCCGCCAAGTGTCGTACGCACTTTGGATTATCGTTTTCTAATAACCCTGCTTGCACCATGCCATCTAATACGAATTTCTTGGCAAATGCGATATTGTCGCTGTCATGCCGACCTTTAACATGCCATTTGAAAATCATATCTACTTTACCTTTTGGCTTAACAATCAGTCTGTCTTTACATTGCCACGCCACCATATTTGTTAATTTGTCCTTAATCTTGGCGGCTGCGTATTTATTCCTGCGCTCTGTGTTGATGTACTCGTTTAAGTACATGAAGTCGCATTCAATTTTAATTGTATTTACCATTATTTCACCTTGTAAGGGCATCCCTCGGCGCACTCATCGTACACTGGCACTGACGCATGAATAAGCGCCCTTCTAAGTTCGCAATTCATAAAATCCTGCCTATTGCAGTTTTTGCAACTACCACCTAGCGCATGATCCACTAGTACTGCCAGGTGTTCATCGTTTTCATCGTCTTCCTTCTTCGTGTAAGCTGACGTTTGCACCGTTTGAACGCCATAGTGACTAATTAATCGCATGACTTGCTTGCGTTGCTCCATGTCTAAATCTTCAGTGACATGTAACATCAGCTTTTCAGCAAATGTAGCAATCGTATTCGCTTTCCTTTTCCATTCGCCCTGGAGTTCAAATGATTCAATCATATTCTTTGATTCTTGGTTCATGCATGCTAATAGCAGCATGTTTTGTTTGTTGCGACTATTAAGATATCTCCGTTTCAAGAGTTACCTCCTCACCTTTTAATAATTGTTCAACCTCCTCTACAATCTCGATGCTCGCTAAAATCTCCTCTAGTCGTAAATCATGGTCATATTTATCTAGGAAAAATTCATCTAGGCTCTGACGTCGTTTACGTAATTGGTATTTGATTAAATTAATTGCATCATTTGCGGTTATTTCTTTCATGTTTACTCCTTTATTTGTTATAAATCCACGTATCTCGGTCCCTAAGTGTAACTGATTCACCAAAGTCTCTTAAAGCGTCAATTATCCACTCGAAACTGTCCCATGCTTCATCACAATTCTCACAAACTTCTAACACGTCTCGCAGCTCCAATACTCTGCTGGTGTAAATACTATAGAATAAGTAGTAACACCCCATCATATCAACAACGAATGTATCCCATTGATACATCGCCTTTGACCGACTCATCGTATATGTAGCAATTGTATCGCATGCATGATATAACACCATCGCTTGCGCCTTAATCTTTTGGCGATAACTGTGTTTCATGATCGTTTGCATTTCGTGCTTTAAAAATTCTGCATGGTCATGCAATTTCTTAACCGTCTCGTAATTTATTCGAGTCACTTCATTGCGTTTCATTTCTTTCACCATTCCCACCCCCTAATTTCCACTTCATATGAAGATGAACTCAACCATTCCTTTTTTCTTTTTGCGAGTTCTTTTTTTCTTTTAGCTTCTTCGTGTTTTTTAATTTCTTGTTTTTTAATAGAATCGATAATCTTTTCCCCAAATGCCTTCAATACTGTAATAATTTCATTTAAGTCATCTTTTGCGGCAACTCCAGCATCAACTAAATCTATATAGTCGTTAGGTTCATAATCATTCCAACATTCTTTTCTTAACGATAACACTCCATTTTCAACCGAAATGACATACTTCGTAGATTCATCAAACTCAAACTCCATAGATACTTTGTTTTTGTTAAATTCACCGTTTTCTTTTTCAAGAATGACGTTGTATGCTTCGCCACCTGCGAAATCATACCAACATGGAATCCATAATAATTTCATCGTTCTTTCAACTCCTTAACTATCCGTCCTAAAATTTCATCTTACTCTTATGCATTTTACAATACGCCGTCTTTCTCTAAAACACGTTCAAAATTTTCTAACATCTCGTTATACTCGCTTTGTCGCAACAACCATTTATACTCAATAGCAACATAGTATGCAATTATGCAATTCAATTTATTAATCTCATTTTGGTCTTTGTGATACTCCGAAATATAATCCTCCAATAGTTGCAATCTTTTATAGTATATATACTCTAAATTATGCCGTTGGTAATATGATGGATTCTTTACATTATCGCTCATTATTTTCCTCCTTATTTACTCGTAAGCTTTGGCCTTTAAATTTAAGTACTCCACATGTTTCTCTCAATCTATCGTATATTCTAGTGTTATACCGTTCTACTAAAGCTTCATGGCTTAAATTCGTCGTAATAACAACAGGTAGCATTCGGTCGTATCGTTCGCCAATAATGCTTTCCATTTTCTCTACGAGCCATGAATGGTTGTTTCTGTCAGATTCTGCGCCAAAATCATCAATTACTAGCAACGGTACCGTTCTAAGAAGGTTGTCATAATTCACAAGCTCCTTACGATCACTGTTCAGAAGGTTGAGCAACTTATCATTTAGGCTGATATTGTTTACAAATAGACAACGTATGCCTTGTTCTACTGCCTTGCGCATAATCGCAATAGCCAATGTAGTTTTCCCAGTCCCTACTAATCCTTTTAACACCAATCCTTGCCCATCATTTATGTGATTATGTATTTCTTTTCCATATAAATAGGCTTTTCTATAGCTTTCTCTGTCACACTCATTAAAATTATTACTATCAACAATCCATTCAAATGTAATGTGTTGCTGTCTTTTTTGAACCCCATATTTACCTAATATAGGTTTTGGGTCTATATATACTGGTTCGTCATATTGAGGTTTGTCAAAAAAATACTCTTTAGGATTGCTATTTCCTTTATCTAATAAATTAGCGATAAACTTAGATCGCTCACTAGAGTCCATCTGGCTCTGTGCTCCAATCAATTTCCCTACGCTTTCCACGGATTACACCTCCTCCATTTTTACTATCTATCTCCTTATTTCTTAAAATGCCCTGCACATAGTTCAACATAGGCTTACCTTTATTTACAGCAGTCTCCATAGCATCAAGTACACTAGATTCTCCAAAGTCATTAACCATCGATGCCAATAGGTCACTAGTAAATGCGGTAAGCTCTCCAAAATGATTCATAAAATAAGAAACAACACGATTCACTTCTTTTGTTTTGTTTTCTTTTATTTTATTTTCTTTACTTTTCTTTTCTTTACTTTGTTCATTATTGGATACATTTATTGAGTTAATGTCGACATTAACTAAGTTATTGTATCCATTAATGGAAATGAGCAGAAATCTCCCGTCGTACTGAACCCCTTTTCTTTTTTTTGTTGCTTCAAAAAAAGTCTTCTGGATAGACTCGGAAGTCAGTATTCCAAAGTCGTCCAACATATTGGCATCAAAGAATCCAAGCTCAATCGCTTTCTTAATTATCTCTTCAACAGCGCCCTCACTAATCCCAGATCGCAATGCGTCCGAAATAAGGAAAGCAAGGTCGTTACTCCGCTCAATGTAGTACCCTTTACCTTGGTAGATACGACACAGCAGCTCAATAATCACTGCGATTGAGTTGATTCCTTGTGCACTTATTAAGCGCCTTACCTTTAAATTGGTAAGTAAGTTAACATCTAAGGGGAAGTAGTCAAGGCCTTGCTTGTTAGGTCTTGCCATTAGTTGCCCTCGCTAACTATTTACTAAACATGGATTCCATGTATTCCCCTGTTTCAGTATCCACAGTTCCACCATCTTCGGTGGTAATTACCGTTGGTTCTTCATCATAAACTACCACCGCATCGGCTTCAATGGAGTCTCCATCGAACTCCGCTTCCAGTGTTCCATCATCGTTCATTACCATCTTTCCGCCGTCATTGGTGATGGCATCTACCATTTGTTGCCCTTGCATCTCAATGGATAGGATGCCGTATTTACTGATTAACCGCTTGAGCACCGTTTTAATAGCCATGCTATGAAAGTCTGTGATACCCCACTTGTCAGTGCCACCTTTATAGTTCTTACTAAACTTCTTGGCATGGGCTTGCATTTCCTCAATGCTCATGTAAAGGTATTTCTCGAATCCGTTTACTAGCTTGAAGTAGGCAATGTAACCTACGATTTTATCGGAGGTTTTCTCACCAAACTCATACTCGCCTGTAAAGCGGTTTTGTTTGATGATTTCTCCTTCATATACCTCAGCTGCGTTGATCGTTTGGTACTGACCAGTACGCATTGCTAATTGGATGTAGCCTTTGTAACCCATTTGGAATTGGGCCTCATCTTTATATGGGATGATATAGGCAAAGCCTAAGTTTTGATTAATTGGTAAGTCTAATGATGCCGCCATTGCACCCGCTGCAATGACTGTCTTCGGATTCGCTTTTGCGAGCAATTTGTTGTTATTGACTACCGCTAATAAACTTGAGATAAACCCTGGCGCTTTCTTTCCTAGTAATTCCTCAAATCGTGCTTTCACACTATCTTGAGATACTAAACTTTGGATAGTCACCGCCTTTTGTGATTCTGCCGTTTGTACGGCGCCTTTCTTGATGCTTAGCCCCTGTGTTACACTTGCCATGTTGTAATTCCTCCTTATTTAACACTGAACGTTGAGCGAGTATCCTCGCCTTTTACCATGTATTGCTTATGTAATTCTGGATGATCCGCTTGGAATTGTTTTGTATTGAAACGGCTTGCACCTTTTCGCATTTTCCAAGTAACTTTGAATCCGCCAACAGTTCCTACTTCATTTTCACCGAGCAAGGATTTTAGGATATTTTCCGCTTCATCCTTCGCCTCTGTGGCTTCCTTAATCTTTGCCTTGGCGTTGTTATATTGGTTGATGTAGTTCACTGCCACATCATCAAGTTCTATTGTCTGCGCATTGGATTTTCCGTACATCATCTTGAGTGCTTCGGCGCTCGATTCGCTACCAGTAACAGCTGGTACTGTTCCGCTTTCCACCATGTCCCAAAATACTTTACCTTCTCGAATGATAGCCTCGATGACTTCCTCGTTTCTTGGGATTTCTTTATAGATAAAGGTATTACCCCCAAGTAGGCAAGCAATCCACCAAGATGATTTGCCAGTTACCGCCATATAGTGTTGGCATTGGATGTAATAGGATGTAGGGACTTCATCCCCTTCCCATTCATCTCGCTTGAATGCGTTTGTGGTTTTACATTCTAATCCCGCATCCACGCCTACGATTTCACGATCGATATTGGCCAATAAGTATGGATGCTCGATTGACTGTAATGTATAGTTATTATTTCTAACTTTCCATCCTGTTCGTTTCGCAAACTCCTGGGCGACCACTTCCTCAAGTACGTTTCCCCAATACATTGGTTCGTTTTCCTCAACTGGTGGTAATTCTCCTCGCTTATCGAGCCATACGCTCACCGCATCACGGTATTTGTTAAAGCCTAGAATCGCTGCCATATCGCTACCGCCAATGCCTTGTTTACGAGCCTCTAACCACTCATCATGAGTGGCATTCTTGCCGTTAAAAATCTTCTTATACATGTTTTAGTGAACCTCCTCAATTTCATCTATTTCGGCCTTGATGATATATGGGATATTGCTATGCAAAATGAAATCAGCATAATCGCTATCATCAAAATTATCTGCCACATCATCTGGGTCTTGCCCCTCATTGAGGGGGATGGTGATGTCAATTGGCACCATTGCATACCCCCTCATTCGATATGTTTTACCGCACTTCATAGATTCTTCCATTTGTGGTATACTATGTGTAGTTATTTGTTTAAGTCCCTCGATGTTAGCGCATCCTTGAGGGGCTTTTTCTTTTAAGTAGAATTTTTGGCTATCCATAAATACGGTATAACCACTTGTTACCTGTGATGGCTTTAATCCTAAGAATTTGCAAAACTTCATCAACTCTAGAATTGTTAAGTTTACAGGCTTTCCATTAATCAACCGACAAAGCCTATCTTTTGGGATTCCAACCAGTCTAGTAATCCTACTTTGCTTGATTCCTCGTTCTTTACAGTATGCTTTTAAATCCACAACATCACTCCTTAATCGCTCTAACCTTGAGCGACATCCCAGGATGAATTGTTCCATCTTGTAATTTGTTAGTAGTCATAATCTCCCTGATCGTTTGGCGTACATCCTCTGACTCACCTACCGCATCCTTTGCGATAGTCCATAAGGTGTCGCCATTTTGAACGATTACTTCACGCTCTTCATACTCAACCACATTGCTAGGGAATGCCGCATTATATAAAGCTACTGTCATGATAGGCACCATAGCAACCATTGCCACCCTATCCCAATAGATTTTAAAATTCTTCCGTTTCGAGCATTTGCTCGATTTTTTTTGTTTTTGCATCACTTTGTCCCCACCATTCTTTGAATTTGTGCCAGTACACGTAGTATGTGTACGCTTTGCCATGCATCTGAACTGCATCGCCCCATTCCCATTTGTTGGCACGTAATCCACACCGTACAAATTGGGGGGATACACCCATAATGTCGGCAATGTGTGTAGGTGTTACCTTCATATTGCCTCCTTAAAAGAATACCGACTTAACAACTTGCGCCAATACGTAAACAATGAATGCCACCACTGCCAACCACACTAAAAATGTTGTAAGTAAACCTCCGATTAATTTTGCCAATTCCTTAGCCATAGTTACCTCCCTAACCATAAAATAAATAAACTCATTACTATCAACCCTACCACACAGCTTGCAAGCAAGATTTGTGTAGTTAGCTTGCTTTTCTCATGTGTCGCTCGAATCATTTCCTCAGCCTGTCTCAATCGTTCCTTACTCTTACGATCATATTCATCTGTTTTGCGTTGGATGAATGCGAGCTGTTGCTCGACTTTCTTTTCAACTTCTAATTTCTGTTTGTGCTTGGCCATGATGTGGTACGGCTTTTGTTTCCGCACTCTTGCATTCTTATTTCTTCTTGGCATTAGACCCCCAGTATTTTACATAATTGATTTAACACGAATAATCCTACCCCTGCACCAAATCCAAGTGTTAATGCCGCATAAGTTAGCTCCAATAATTCCCCTGCTTTAGCTAACACTTTAATCATTAGAGTTTTCTCTAATTTCTTGTTACGGTGCACTAGTGCCATGTTTTTTTGATGGCTATCAGCAATATTGTGATACTCTTCATACGTTTTGTTATACTCCCATATTGGGCGTTGATTTAACAAGAAGTGAAGTGTATTGGCAGATAATAAGTTATCTTCTATTCGTCGAAAAATTTCTTCACTCGGATTATCCTTGTACTCATTAATACAAGTTTTTGCTAATTTTAAGAATCCATCTCGCCTATGAAAGATAAATTCTTCTTGCTCTTCGCTAATGCTTGCAGCAAATTCTCCTCTATCCATTAATGCGTTCCTCCATCAAAGAAATAAAGCTGTCTCTGTCCTTAATGAACCGACCTCTATCTGACTTTAACAAGTCAATAAAAGAATCGCTTATAACGCCTGTCATGCGACTAATCAACTGAGCATCGTAGACTGTGCTGACAAAGTTTAATAGGTCGCATTCTTCATCATAATCTACCCATTCATCAAAAAACTCATGGGCTACCTCCACAAATGTGTTCAGCATTTCTTCTAAGTACTCTAATTGCTCTTCTGTGAGCGATTTATAAAATTCATTGCTATCCATAAATTTGCTCCTTAAGCCTTGGGTCTAACTCAAACTGTCCCAATAAATAATACGCAGTTGCTTGGCCCCATGCATCCCAAAACCAGTCGTAATAATGTGAATGTGGATCAGAGTCCATCTTTGCCAACTGCCTATATTTAAGCGCATTGTCCACGGCTTTCTTATATCTAACCTGCAACTCTTGGTTTTGCTCACCAGTTAGTTTTATCAGCATCCTAATCCATCCTTTACAAAATCATTTAGTGGGAACCCACCTAGTTCAGCGTATACCCACGCTCTTTCAAGCTCTTGCTCGTATACGTAATGAGCCTCGCTCTCATCATCGTAGCCTTCTAACCATAAGCCTAGGTTCTTCTCCGCTTCCTTCGCCGACTTATTATGTAATTCATATAAATATTGCCTTTGTTGTTGCGTTAATCCTGGTAGCATCCTTCTTCACCTCCTTACATTCTGTACCGATACATAATTTCTATCCTTAACAACTCCAGCAACGTATTCACATCGCCTTTTGAAAGCCCTGTCCCCTCGTCTTCCATTCTATCCACGATAAATGTAGATAATTCTTTCAGTTCTTTATATTTGTCTCTCCAACAGTCACCTTCTGCTGGAGGTTTATCCTCAGCAAGTGCAAACAATCGAGCAGGAGAAATTTTTAAAGCCTTTGCAATAAGCAACCGTTTATCTTGCTTTGGGTAGTATTTACCATTAATCCAATCAGATATAGTTGACTCCCTAATTCCTGTTAATCTTGAGAGATCTTTTTGAGAGAGCCCATACGCATCTATCAAAGTTGCTAAATGGCGCCCAAACTCTTTTTTTGTCATCCTTCTTCACATCCCCTTAGTCACACCTTATCAAATCTCAAAAGCTCAAAAGTTACATCCATTGAATACTCAGAAGCTTTCTCACTTAAATCGCTTGCATCACTTCCCGATAAGAATTTAAACCAATTTGCAGCATAATATTTTTTCTCGAACTCAACTAATTCTCTTAAATTATTTTGAACATACTTATAACGCTCAAAATGCTTAATCGCCTCTTCTAACTGCTTTTCATATCGTTCTTGTAAATATTCCCGTTGTTCTTTCGTTAATGTTCTTACAAAGTCTTCATTTATCATAATCATCTTTCTGCCCCTTATTCATTCTTATTAATTCGCATTAGCAAAATGTGCGATTGCTTGTACTGCCTCATCAACAAATGCATCAATCTCACTTTCACTGCAAATACTTCTTAAATCTTTCAAAACAAATGAAATGTGAGTGCTTTTGCATCCGAATTCTTCCATATCTTTAGCGTTAACTATTGCATTCAAAGTGTTGTAAAAGTCTTGTTTTAATCTGATTTGTTTTACTATCATGTTTTACTCCTTATTAGCGAGCCTCTCCTGCAGGGACTCTATTTACTTTTTCTTGTAATTCGTGTAACCTTTCCATTTCTTTAATTGCTTCATCTAATTCTGTTTTATCTACTGAAATAGTGATGGTTACTTTGATTTCTTTGTTCATAAAGCCCCTCCAAATTGAATCACCAACACCACAATTAATGATGCAATGCTAAATCCTAGTGAAAACCCTAATAAGATATCATCAAATCTATTGCCCACGTTCATCACCTCGCTTCCTCGGCTGTTTGTATTTCGGTTATATAGTTTACTTTTAGTGAACTACTTAGCTAAAAAAATAAGCTTTGAACTGTAGTATCAAAAAAATGTGCTAAGCGAACCTTTACTTCATCTCTTGGTACCCGCTCATTTGCTTCATACATGGCGATTGCAGATGCTGATACTCCAACTCTTTCAGCCAATTGTCTTTGAGATAAATTCATTTTTAATCTTAACTTCATGATTTTTTCCCCAATTTTATTGTTCATCATTACACCTCCTTTGAGTTCACTTAAAGTTTACACCCAAACTAAATCTTTGTCAATCACTTTTTGTGAACTTTTTTCTTGAACTTTGTTCACAAAATGTGATATATTATTTATGAAAGGAGTGATGAATATGTCATTCGGTAAAATATTAAAAGAATTACGCACCGAACGTAAGGTTACACAACAAGAACTTTCAGACTATTTAGATATATCTAAAAGCATGATTAGCATGTATGAATCTAATCAAAGAAAACCTAGCTATGAAATGCTAGAAGCTATAGCAGATTTTTTCAATGTTGATATGAATAGATTATATGGAGCACCAAGTAATGCTTATTACATCGATCCAGCAGTCAATGCCAAAGCAGAATATGCAAGAACGCAAGAGGGTATTCTGTTAGATGCTGCGAAGGATTTAAGCGATGAAGATTTGGATTATGTGATAGATTTAGTAAATCGTTTACGAGGGGGTAAATAGAGATTAATATCACTATACTGTATACGAAATTACCAAGGAAGATATCCGCTACACTATGTACGAGCGAGGATACAGATTGTTACACCATATTAGTTAATAAGAACAAGCCTATTGATGTATTAAGAGAGAGCATCGCCCACGAGGTGTGCCACATCATGGAAGGACATTTTACGCAAGACATGCATGCAGGGCTAATAGAATCCCTATTGCATGGAAATGAAGCTGATTTCAACCATGAAGAAGTGAACTTTTACTATCAATTCATCGATTGAGTTCTTTCCAAGATGGAAATAGCTCAATCGCTCTAATTTGTTGACCTCAACAAATTAGAAAAAAATCAAGTTCTAAAACCGCATAAAAAAATACCTCTCCAGCGCCAACTGGAGAGGTAAATTCTGAACATACCTAAGGGTGGTACATCCACATATATTCAATACATATATTGTACCACTTTTTAGGTGTATTTGCTACACATGAAAGGTGGTTATTTTTATGGCGTTGAAACGCTCTAACGGATCGGGATCCGTTTACAAGATGAAACATAAGAAATTACGCAAGCCATTCCGTGCCGTCATCACGACTGGATGGACGGATGAAGGTAAGCCAATTCGTAAAACTCTAGGCACATATGCGAGTCAAAAGGAAGCCTACGAGGCATTGGCTCTATTCTCCAATGACCCAACGGCGCTAGAGAAAAAACGAGTGATTACCGTTGAGCAGTGCTTTCAATGGTATTTTGAAGAAGCAGAGCGCATGGGGCTTTCAGCTGGTCGAATAGATGTAATTCATGCTGTTAAAAAGATGATGAAGCCCATCCTACCAATGGATATCACTGTACTAAGAACAGCTCACGTACAACCATTTTTTGATAAATTTACATACAGCAAATCATATCAAGAGGTTATAAAATCGACATTGATTAAAACTTGCAATATAGCCATTAAAAATGAAGTGCTCGTTAAAAATTACATGAAAGATATTATTATCAGCAAGAATGCTACATCTATTAAGAAGGCAACTCCTTTTCGTGAGGAAGATATTCACCAATTATGGTTACACCAGGATGAGCAAATTGTCCGTATCATTCTTATCTATATTTACACTGGAGTTCGATTAAACGAACTCTTACATATAAAGGTGGATGACATTCACTTGAAAGAACGGTACATGGTAGGCGGTTCAAAGACCGATGCAGGGCGCGACCGCATCATCCCTATTGCTGAATGCATTGCGCCATTCATCCAGGAGTTATATGCCACAGCTAAATTTAAGCGTTCAATATGCTTAATGGATGGAATTGTTGGGCAAGATGGATATAGAAGAAGGTTGACCGAAATATGTGAGCGATTGGGGATGGATAGGCGCAAGCCACATGATACTCGCCATACGTTCATAACGTTATGCAGCGATTACAGTATCCCCGAAATTATCATCAAGAATATCGTAGGCCATGCTACATCGAATAACATAACGCAAGGGGTTTACACGCACAAAACAATTGAGCAATATATAGATGCCGTGAATAAACTTCCGTTCGGTGATAGTCTCCAAAAGGTTGAGCAACGGTTGAGCAACCGTCTAGAAAATGCGTAAAATTAGAGCAAATCAAAAATTAGAAACCCCCGTAGATACGCATAGTTACGGGGGTCTTAAATTTATGTAATTATAACCACTGTATAGCTTGCGAAGGAATGTGCCGTGCTCTAAAACCTCAGAGGAACGCAGTTAGATGTAGTAGCCTTATGGCGTCTTTTACTACCTAAATCACTCAAACACAAGAAGACCGTAACATACCCCTGAACAAACATAACCACTGTATAGTTTGAGAAGGGGTGTGTTACGGTCTTCCCTTTATCTTATTTAGTTAAAAACGCCACAGGCTATATAGACTAACAAGAGACGATTTTGATGAATTTCCGTTTTCCAACTTGCAATACCATACCATCTTTCAATACGATATGTTCTTCGTTGCATTTTTCACCATCGATTTTGAAAGCTCCAGCTTTAATGGATCGTCTTGCTTCCCCATTGCTTGCTGTTAAGCCTGCATCAGATAGTAATTGTGGTACAAACACAGGTTCTTCTGTTATTGCCACTTTATATTCTGGAATATCTGTTGGCATCGCATGTTTTTGGAACACACGCACAAACTCATCTTGTCCAAAATTGGCAGCTTCTTCTCCATGATATAGGCGAACGATAGTATGAGCCAATTTCATTTTTACATCTCTAGGATGGGCTGCACCAGACTCTAAATCTTTACTGAGTTGTTCTTGTTCTTCAATGCTCATGTCTGTTACCAACATGAAATAACGCATCATCAATTCATCTGGAATAGACATGGCTTTACCATACATTTCAGAAGGAGCCTCGCTAATACCAATGTAGTTGCCAAGGGATTTACTCATTTTTTGAACCCCATCAAGGCCTTCTAAAATCGGCATCGTGATGATTGTTTGCTCTGGCATGCCTTCTTCGCCTTGTAGATGACGACCCATCAACAAGTTGAAAGTTTGGTCAGTACCACCAAATTCCACATCAGCTTTCAAAGCAATAGAATCATACCCTTGCATCAATGGATACATGAACTCATGAATGCTAATTGGTCGACCTTCTGTATACCGTTTATGAAAATCATCCCGTTCCAACATACGAGCTACTGTATATTTAGAAGCTAGCTTCAATACATCAGCAAAATCTAATTTGCTTAACCATTCACTATTAAAGCGCACTTCTGTTTTAGCAGGGTCTAAGACTTTGAAAATTTGCTCTTGGTATGTTTTTGCATTCGTAATGACTTGTTCTTCCGTCAACGGTGGACGTGTTACACTTTTACCCGTAGGGTCACCGATACGAGCCGTAAAATCACCAATAAGGATGATGACTTTATGACCAAAATCTTGGAACAGTTTTAGCTTGCGCAACACAACAGTATGACCTAAATGGATATCTGGTGCTGTTGGATCCAAGCCCAATTTAACAATCAATGGCGTATTGGTTGCTACAGCCTTCTCTAATTTCTTTTTAAATTCATCTTCCGGTAAAAGATCAGCTACCCCACGGGAAATGAGGCGAAACTGTTCTGCTGCACTAATCATAATTATCTCCTATATTACTGTGAACTTTTAGAGGATTTTGGAGCAATAACTGGGTCTTTCCCTTTATTACTTTTTGATTTAGAAGGACTCTCATCATTTGATGTTGTACCATCATCGTTATCTAAATCTCCGTCTCCATCTTTCTTATCTTTATCTTTTTTATCTTTGTCATCTTTTTTCTTATCTGTAGCTGGGTTTGTATTACCCGCATATGCCTCTGGGCCTACCCCATCTGGCACGGTAAAGTTTGATGCAGGTGTATCAGCCAAGGCTGCTTGCATATATTGTCTCCAGATAATCGCTGGCGTTTGAGCCCCTGTGGTACCATGTAATGTTTCAGAACCACTATCGTCACCCATCCAAACAACTGTGACTAAATCAGGCGTATATCCAGCAAACCAAGCATCTTTTTCTTCGTCTGTAGTTCCCGTTTTACCCGCTGCAGGACGGCCAAAATAAGCATTACCACCTGTACCATATTTAATAACAGATTCCAACATATTCGTCATTATGTAGGCGTATTTAGGTTCTACTACACGAGTTTCTTCAATGGATGATTCTTCTACAATATTGTTATTGCGGTCTACAATTTTTGTAATTGCCACTGGTTTAACTTTCACACCATTATTGGCAAGAACACCGTACGCCACAGCCATGTCTATTGGTGTCACACCTTTTGTTAAACCACCTAAGGCTACGGCTAAGTTATCATCCCCTTTTTTATCCAATGTGGTAATACCCATTTTTTCTGCTAAGTCTAGCACGTTGGACATACCCACTTTATCAGCTGCCAATACAGCTACTACGTTATTGGAATGAGCCACAGCATTACGCATCGTCATGGCACCGTAGTGTTTACGCGAATAGTTTTGCGGTTTCCAACCATGGAACTCCGACGGTTTATCCACATACACAGTCCCTGGATTATCACCATGTTTAAGTGCTACTAAGTACACAAATGGCTTGAAAGATGAGCCCGGTTGACGTACCGCCATAGTAGCGCGATTAAAAGAGTCATTTCCTCTACCCCCAACCATAGCCACAATATGTCCATCATGAGGGTTGATAGAAATCAATGCCCCTTGTGGCTGGCGTAAACCATTTGCATCGGTATAGTAATCCGGCAAGTTTTCCATCGCTTTTTCTGCTGCACGTTGTGCTTTCATATCGATAGTGGTATAGATTTTCATGCCTTCTTTATAAATTGCATTATCACCATAACGTTCCGATACTTCGTTAATCACATAGTTAACAAAGTAACTCATACTACCATATCCATTAGAAGATTGCGGTTTATCTAGCAACTGTATATCAGCATTCTTTGCCTCATCTGCATCCGCTTGTGATAAATATTCATATTTTACCATTTGTCCTAATACAACAGCTTGACGCGCTTTTGCAGCTTTTAGATTATTAAATGGAGAATAGTAGTTAGGACTTTGTGGCAAGCCTGCTAGAATTGCCATTTGCGCTAGCGATAAATCTTGTACATCTTTACCAAAATAAACATGAGATGCAGTTTGCACTCCATACGCACCTTGACCAAAGTAAATTTGGTTCATATACATTTCTAGAATTTCATCTTTGGTATAGCGTTGTTCAATACGTAAAGCCAATAAAGCTTCCATAATCTTTCGTTTGAAAGTACGATCTTGGGTTAGGAATGCATTTCTAGCTAATTGTTGGGTAATCGTAGAACCACCTTCTGTCACACCATCGTGAACAATATTAACCCATATAGCACGCAAGATACCAATAGGGTCGATACCGTGATGACTATAAAAACGATTATCTTCTGTAGCAATAAACGCATTTTGAAGTTTCTTAGGAATCGTAGCCAACTTGACTGGTACACGATTTTCCTCTGAATGAACAGTAGTGATCAAATCTCCATTGGCATCATAAATTTGAGATGATGCCGCAGGTTTTACATTCGCTACATCAGGCAAAGAAGACATGGTGGCACCTAAAAATCCACACCCTGCTCCTGCAACAATTAATATAAATAAGATGAAGAATAACCAAAAGGAACGTTTCCATGATGATTTTTTCTTCACTGGTTTCTTTTTGACAACTCGTCTCCTCGGAGGAATTGCTCTTGATGAACTAGGATTCATATGTCACCTCTCTAAAGCTCTTTATTTCCTATAGAACACCCTTAATTATACTCTATTTGCTGATGTTTGTACAAATCGAATTCCTCTAAACCCTACTATAGGATAACCGTTGTAGCACCTGCACCACCCTCGTCTAAACTAGCTAGGTCATAACTTTTAATTCCTGGTAAGGTTCGTAAATAATCATGAACCCCCGCACGTAATGCTCCCGTTCCTTTGCCATGAACGATACGAACTGAATTTAATCCGGCTAGTATGGCTTGGTCAATAAAACGTCCTACTTCTACAATGGCTTCATCCACAGTCTTTCCAATGATATTAAGTTCTGTCGATGCTTGTTGTTGACGAATCACAGCCATACCAGAACGTTTGCGTTGACGATTGGACATAGGTACAGGATTTTCTTTACGTAATAAAGCACTAGCTTCCTCACGAGTGGCTGCTAATAGATCTTTTTCTTTCACTGTCACCGTAAGTCCATTCATATCTACTTGAATCCGTTTCCCTTGAATAACGAGTATAGTACCTAACGATTGTAGATTATCTAGGAACACTACATCTCCTACTTTTACCTTACTCACATCTAAATGTTCTCGTTTTTCTATAACACCACTAGGGACAGCTACATTGGATACGCCTTTTCTAGCTTTAGAAATAGCATCCTGACGCTTTTGCTTATCCGTCTCATTGAAAGAACCTTTTAACTCTTTGATGATTTGTTCACTTTCAATACGTACAGAACGTTTCATATTTTGTGCTTCTTCACGAGCTTTTTCTAAGATGACCTTTTTCTTATCCTGTAATGTTTTTTTATCTCGTATCACTTGGGTACGCATACGACGCACTTCTTCTTGTTCCTTTTTCAAAGCTCGCTCTCGCTCTTGGGTCTTTCTAAGCTCTTGGTTTAACTCGCGGAGCATATCTTCCATAGCGCTACGTCCGTTCAATTCCCATTGTTTGCGAGCTAAATCCACCACCTCTTGCGGTAACCCTAAGCGAGCCGCAATACTAAGTGCATGTGAACTACCTGCTACGCCAATATGTAAACGGTATGTGGGACGTAAAGTTCTTTCATCAAATTCCACATGCCCATTTTCAACACCTTCCGTTTGATAAGCATAGGTTTTCAGTTCATTATAGTGGGTGCTCACCATCATGAGTGCTCCCTTTTTGCGGAAGTATTCAATAATAGCAATCCCTAAGGCACTTCCTTCTTCTGGATCCGTACCAGAACCTAATTCATCTAATAATACTAAATCATTTGGTCCTACCTTTTTCAGTATCCGAATTACCTGCGACATATGGGCAGAGAATGTACTCAAGCTAGCTTCAATGCTTTGTTCATCTCCAATGTCCGCATAGACATGGTGAAAGATTGGTAACGTAGACCCACTGTCCGCAGGAATACACAAGCCACTTTGGTTCATTAATGCCAACAATCCCAATGTTTTCAACGACACTGTTTTACCACCAGTATTGGAACCTGTAATCAACAAAATACGATACTTCGACCCCAACGTAATGGTAGTAGGCACTACCACATTAGGTGCGAGCATAGGATGGCGAGCTTGTAGTAAATTCACTTCTCGACCTTGACTAATCGTGGCACGGACAGCTTTCATCCGTATGGCTAATTCTGCTTTTCCATAGACAAATTCTACATGGGATACACGTTTACAAGCATCCAATAATGTATCTGCATGAGCTCGTACGAGTTCTGTTAATTCTTTATAGATACGAAGTACTTCTTGTTCTTCTGCCAAGGTAGCTTCTTGCAATTCATTATTTAAGTCTACCAATCGCATAGGTTCAATATATAATGTGGCACCTGTAGCTGATCTATCATGGATAAGACCAGGAAATGCTCCTCGATATTCTTGTTTAACAGGAATCACGTAACGATTATTACGCATAGTAACGATAGCTTCTTGGAAGTATTTTTGATTGTCCTTGTCCTGCAATATTCTTTGTAGGTCATTTTTGATAGCATTTTTGGTGCGGCTCATGGTCATACGCAACTGTTGTAGTTTCGGTGTAGCACTATCTAATAATATACCGTAGGCATCAAAAGTTCGTTCAAAGCGCTTGGTCAGCTTATCGTGACTAGGCAAATCCTGTACCCATAAAGATAGTAATGGATAGAGCAAATATTTTTCTTTAAAAAAGCGATGCATCCGATTATATGCCAAGATAGTGGTATGCAAGTCCCAAAGCTCTTCACGAGTCAAAATAATTTCTTTACGACTTTTCGTACAAGTTGTACGAATATCTTTCGTGCCACTGATGGGTTGCTCCACTTCTTGCTCTAAGGAGCGCATAGCTTCCACAGTTTCATCTAGGGCATCTTCAATTTTTTGACGGTTGTGCATAGGTTGCAAATTCAGTGCATATTCTTTAGCTATGGCAGAGGAACACACATCTGCCAGCTTTTGCCGTATATGTTGAAAGTCTAAGACTTGTTCACTATTCATTATGATTCCCCTAAAATTCCTTTAAAAAAGTGTCCTCGTGTGATATGAGTAGCTCCTTCTTTGCTCGGTGCTTTCACAGTCCCTTCTAGTAATTGACGATACATACTTACCTCGTTAGCAATCCATTTAGGACTTCGTTGTCTTCCATCAATAACCAATCGTTGTAACCCAGAACGTCGTAAGTCATCGATATAGCTTTTCATATCTAACTCACGGCTATTCATAATATGGGTACGACAGAATGGATCTGTATAAATTGGAAATAGTTCACCCTTTCTATCTTGCAAAGCATAGTCTTGTTTCGTACATACCACAGGACAACCTCGTTTATAACCTGTACCGGCAAAACTGCTGATAGGACAATACTCAGAAATCATCAATTCTACACGGCCTTGCACAATAGCTCCAATAGGCATAATATTTTTACTTGCCATCGTATTCATTTGATGCAAGGTAGCCTCTAAGGACACATTGACAGTACTAAATCCTAAGTCATTAAGTATGCCCAAGGTGTGAGAGTTAAAGGTTTGCAATCCTGTATCACCTTCCACCACACCTGTATATCCCAGTTGATGTAATACCTCCAAAGCCCCTAAGAAATGTACTCGAATCCCATCTGGATTGGCTTGTACCATATGATTTACCATATCCCTAAAGGTTGTACTTTCATTATCCTTAATCACCCTTGGGGTACTAAATATAATTTCTTTGTTAGCCTCGCGACAAATCTGTACAACTTCTTCATATACAGGATATGCTACTGGAATTCTGTGTAATGGATCGCCAAACACAATACGGTCTACTGGCGTTATGACCGCCTGCTGCAGGCCTTCTAAGGATTCCACTAAGATTTCTAATTGTTTTGTATTAGATTCTAGGGCATGCGCCTGTGTAAATCCTAAGACCTGCCCCACAGTTTTTGTCATATCTCCTAATAATTCCATCCCTGTGGGCAAGTTCGCTTTACGTGCTTCCCATGATGCCACGTATTGTTCTATTAGAAATTCTTCCATAGCCTCCACAGCATGTCTACGAAGACTATTTAAGACACTGCTAGGCCACATGAAAGAACCTTCTGGAACCGTCACATGATCTAACTCAAATAAAGTATTCCCTAATCGACCTAATTGTTCTGTAATTTTCTCCACAGAAGTAGGTTTATGATTAGCCATTTGTAATACATATTCATCAGTGACTGTTACCGTTTGACCAGAATCTAACATCATCGTCAATGACACAGTACTACCTTCTTCACCATGTAAGAACATATAGGATTTGTATTTACGAGTAAAATCTTTTAAGCCTCGTTGTTTCGTATATCCCCCTTGACTGGCACGATAGACCTTGCCTGCACTAATACTTTCCGTAAGTGGAATCCGATACATATCACGATCGGAAGTCATATCCGCCGTCACCGTAATATAGTGCACATCTCCCGTATGGGCAATGACTTTCAGCAAGTCACCTTCCGCCACAGCCTCCTTAGTGCGCAAGGATAACGTACGGCCTTTAACCTGTCCTTCTCCCAAGTATTTCCCTAAATGGTTAGGCGCACTGATGGTCATCATAGACTTGGAACCATTATTTTCTAAATAAGCCGTAGAGAACCCACGATTAAATCCTTCTTCTAAGCGAGTAAAATCTGCCTCTGTGGCTTGTCCAGATCTATCGATAATAGTCCGATATGTACCGATAACTTCATGCACATAGGATACCTTTTTCATGCGTCCTTCTACTTTGAATGAAGCTACACCTGCTTCGATGAGCTCTTTCATATACGCACTATAGTTTAAGTCCTTAGGACTCATGATATAGGTCTCTTTATCATGAGTAATTTGTTCACCATCTAAAGTAACCAATTGGTATGGCAAGCGACATGGTTGGGCACAAGACCCACGGTTGCCACTACGTCCACCAATGAAACTACTCATCAAACATTGTCCAGAGTAGGAAATACAAAGCGCTCCATGAATAAACACTTCAATTTCAGCCTTCGCATGTTTACAAATATGACGAATTTCATCTAAGCTCAATTCTCTAGATAAGACAACTCGAGTAAACCCCAATCGTTCTAAAAATTGTACAGTCTCCAAATTAGTAGCTGTCATTTGTGTACTACCATGAAGCTCTAAGGTAGGCGCTACTTGACGCGCTATTCTTGCAACACCAAGATCTTGTACAATAATGCCATCTACACCAATGCGTTCTAGTTCCCGTAGATGCTCTGCTAAGGCTTTACTTTCACGGTCACCTACCAAGATATTCACCGTTACATAGATACCCACCTGTAATATATGGGCTAATCGCAAAGCCTCACGCAATTCATCATAGTCAAAATTTCCCGCATGAGATCGCGCATTAAAGACCTTACCGCCTAAATAAATGGCATCAGCCCCTGCTTCAAGGGCGGCCATAAAGTTTTCCATTGTCCCTGCTGGGGCTAATAATTCCATCACAACTCCTTATAATAAATCGGTCATCCCATAAGAGAGATGACCGATTGTTACATCCCGTAGGATTTACGTATTATCGTAAAGTGCAACCTTTGTCTGCTAATTTTGCTAACATAGCTTGGATTCTATCTTCAATATCAGCATCTACTAATGTACCTTCATGAGAACGGAAAGACAAGGTATAGGCTAAGCTACGATATCCTTCTTGGATATGTTCTCCTTCGTATACGTCAAAGATACGAACACTCTCAAGATATTCGCCGCCTTCTCGTTTCATCACTTCTAACACATCAATAGCTTGCACTTCTTTTGGTGCTACAATCGCTAAGTCACGACTAGTACCAGGGAATTTAGAAATTGCTGTAAAAGAAATTCCTTTGCGGTTCACTTGTAACAATGCTTCTAAATCCATTTCAAATAAATATGCTTTACCACTAATGCCATAATGACTTGCTACTTGTGGATGTAGTTCACCAAAGCGTACTATTTCAACACCCTCTACGGAGATACTAGCACTCACACCTGGATGTAAGTAATATTCTTTACTACGGCTAATTGCATAATTTTCAACACCAAGATTAGCGAGTACAGATTCAATGATACCTTTTAGATCATAGAAGTCTACATTTCTAGCCGCTACATTCCATTCTTGGCGATCCCATTTGCCTAGGATAACCCCTGCTGCCATCATCCGTTCGTTTGGCAATTCTGTAAGCGGCAATGCCTTAGGCTCATACACAGCAGCTACTTCAAAAACGGCTAAATCTAAATTCTTTTGAGCTACATTGCGTTTTGCTGTTTCTAAGACGCTAGGTACTAAAGTAGTACGCATCACCGGAAACTCTTCAGAAATTGGGTTTAGAATAGGAATCGCTTGATGTCTGCTATCTGTTTCAGGAATTAACAAATCTTGCAAACTATCTTTATGCATGAAACTAAAAGTAATAATTTCATCTAAACCAGCTTCAGCCAAAGCATGTTTCACATCATGTACTAAGGCATGCATAGGAGATACTGTTCCCGTTTGGATTCGTGCCAATGGCGTAGTAGGTGCAATATTATCATAGTTGTGAATGCGTGCTACTTCTTCTGCAATATCTGGCATGCCTGTTACATCATCACGCCAAGATGGAATAGTAGCCACTAAGGCCTCACCATCAACTTTCACGTCGAAGGATAAAGTTGTTAGGATAGTGATCATCTCTTCTTCTGCAATATTAGTACCTAAATACGAATTCACAGCTTCACTCGTGAAAGACACTGTACGCACTTCTTTTGGTGCTGCATATACATCAACCACACCTTTTGCTACTACAGCACCTGGTGTAATATCCAATAACAATTGTGCTGCCCGATCTAAAGCTAGTGGTGTAACTTCGCTATTCACACCACGTTCAAAACGACCAGATGCTTCAGAGCGCAAGCCTAATGCACGAGAGGTACGACGAATAGAAGCTCCATTAAATACAGCAGCTTCCAATACAACCGTTGTTGTTTCATTGGATACTTCACTATCAGCACCACCCATGACACCAGCCACCCCTACAGGACGGTCAGTATCAGCGATAACTAGCATAGTGTTTGCTAATGTACGATCATTGCTATCCAAGGTTTGAATCACTTCTCCCTCTGTAGCTTTACGCGCTACTAAACTATGTCCATATAGATGATCATAGTCGTAAGCATGCATTGGTTGACCTAATTCCAACATTACATAGTTCGTTACGTCCACTACATTATTAATAGGACGAATACCGCAATTACGCAAACGATTTTGTAACCATAATGGAGATTTTTGAACTTTTACATTTTCAATCAAACGTCCCATGAAACGAGAGCATAACTCTGTATCAGCAATAGAAATATTCAAACGACCTTCAATGGATGGTCCCTCTTCTTGCACTGTTACCTCTGGGAATGTAGCTTCTGTTTTATCTAATACGGCAAATTCACGGCTTAAACCAACCATGGAAAAACAATCTGCACGGTTTGGCGTCAACTCAAATTCATAGACTACATCATTAAGACCTAGTACTTCTTTTACATCTTGTCCAATAGCTGTACCTTCAGGGAAGATATAAATACCAGTAGCTTCTTCTGGTAACACTACATCTGTAGATAAGCCAAATTCTGCTACAGAACAGAACATGCCTTCTGATGTTTGTCCACGAAGTTTGCCTTTTTTAATTTCTGTACCATCTGCTAAACGAGATTTATGATACGCTACAGGAACGATTTGTCCCACTGCCACATTAGTAGCTGCTGTTACGATTTGTTTCGTAACCGGCTCACCTTCTTCTGTTAAGCATTCTACTTGGCACACTTGTAATTTATCTGCATCAGGATGTTTTGTAATTTCTACAATTTTTCCTGTATAGATTTTTTTAATACCTGTATCACAGTTGATCACTTCTTCTACTGGAATCCCAGCTTGTGTTAAGGCATCTGCAAATTCTTGAGGGTTCTCGCCAAGATTCACAGATACATAGTCTTTCATCCATTGTAAACTAGCTTTCACGGTAACCTCCTAGAATTGCGTTAAGAAACGTTTATCATTTTCATAGAATAAACGTAAATCATTAATACCATATTTCAACATTGCAATACGTTCTACGCCCATACCGAAGGCAAATCCTTGTACTTCATTTGGATCATAACCATTCAATTTCAATACATTAGGATGTACCATACCGCAACCAAGAATTTCTAACCACCCTGTATGAGAGCATACACGGCATCCTTCACCGTGGCACATGCAACAAGAAATATCTACTTCTGCACTTGGTTCTGTGAAAGGGAAGAAACTTGTACGGAAACGTACAGCTGTATCTTCACCAAACATGTGTTTCAAGAACAACTCCAATGTTCCTTTCAAGTCAGAGAAGGTAATATTCTTATCGATAACAAGACCTTCTACTTGATGGAATACTGGAGAATGTGTGGCATCATAGTCCCAACGATATACTTTTCCCGGTGCAATCATACGGATAGGTGCATTTTTTTCACTACCTTGCAATGTTCTTGCTTGCACTGGAGATGTATGGGTACGAAGTAATACGGAATCAGTAATATAGAAAGAATCTTGCATATCACGAGCTGGATGATCTGCAGCTAAATTCAAGCATTCAAAGTTAAAATAGTCTGACTCAATTTCAGGACCTTCTTCTACAGCATAGCCCATAGACACAAAAAACTGTTCAATTTCTTCGTTGATTTTTGTTAATGGATGTAAATGGCCTTTACGAACAGGACGACCTGGTAATGTAATATCAATAGTTTCTTGTTCTAATTTAGCTGCCAATACAGCAGATTCCATTTGTTGTTGTACTTCATCTAAGGCTTCTTCCAACGCTACACGCACTGTATTTACCAAGGCCCCCATAGCAGGACGCTCTTCTGGAGATAGTTTGCCCAATCCTTTTAATAAGGAGGTAACTTCTCCCTTTTTACCTAAATAGGTAACACGAATATCTTGTAATTCCTGCAAGTTCGCAGCCCCTTGAATTTGGGCGATTGCTTTCTCTTGCAATGCTTGCAATTGTTCTTTCATTGATTCCTATCCTCCAACTATTCTTCATCTAACAACGACCATGGCAATTCTGGTAATACCAAATCGTCAAGAACCATAAACGTTCCACTTCCCATATAGACAAGTTCTCCCATATCATTATACAAACGACAGGATGTAACCATTGTACTTTGACCTTTGTGTTCCACATTGGATACACCGCGGATTCTTGCATTTTTCGGCAGTGATTTCACAAAATTACCATTAATTTGTGCCGTTGTCACTTGCTTTCCTAGTGTAATACAAGCCAATCCCATAAGATAATCTGATAAACTCAAATGTACCCCACCATACACATCGCCTCGCGGATTACTGTGCAATTGTTCTTCACTGTGAAAGTCTAGTTCCACATGTCCTGGTGACATATTCTTAAGTGTTACGTGATGTAACACCTCAAAAGGATGTGAACTTGTATGCTCTTGAAAGTATTCTAATAATGTTCTATGTTCCATATAGCTAACCTTTCTAAGATTATCTTTTTATTATAGAGGAAAGTCTACCTCATTATCAATAGATAGCTTAGAAATCCTTGATTAAATCTAATAATCCTTGTTCATCCATCACAGGGATACCCAATTGTTCTGCTTTCGTTAGTTTACTACCTGCATCATCACCGGCAATGACCAAAGTAGTTTTTTTACTGACAGAACCTGTTACCTTCGCTCCATGAGCTTCTAGGATTGCCCCTGCTTCAGAACGTCCCATGGAAGTAAGCTTACCAGTCAATACAATGATCTGTCCTTCCAGTTCATTGCCAACGGCTTCTTGCACTTCCTCTTCTAACCGTACTCCCGCATGACGTAACCCTTCAATCAATTGGCGATTTCGTTCATTTCCAAAATATTCTACCAAACTTTTCGCCATGGTAGGTCCTATTTCATCAATATTAGTCAACTCATCTATGGTGGCATTCATTAAGCTATCAATGGAAGTAAAGTATTTCGCAATGGTTTGCCCTGCTTTTGCACCAATTAAACGTATACCCAGTCCAAATAACACTCGACCTAAGCCGCGTTGTTTAGAATCGTCAATCGCTTTTAGTAAATTTTGGGCCGACTTTTTGCCCATTCGCTCTAAGGATGTAATATCCTCTTCCTTCAAATGATACAAGTCCACTACCGTTTCAATACGATGATTTGTCACTAGCGCTTCTACAATACTAGGACCTAATCCATCAATGTTCATGGCATCACGGGATGCAAAGTGAATGATACCTTCCTTCTCTACCGCTGGGCAATGTTCATTACTACAATAAATAGCCACTTCTCCTTCACGGCGCACCGTAGGAGATTCACACACCGGGCAAGCATTGGGCATTTCATAAGGCACAGAATTCGATTTTCGTTTATCTACTACCACAGAAATTACCTCTGGAATGATTTCTGCAGCTTTATGAATACGTACCGTATCACCAATACGAATGTCTTTTTCTTTAATAAAATCTTCATTGTGCAAAGTTGCCCGTGATACATTCGTACCAGATACGAACACAGATTCTAATTCTGCCGTTGGCGTCAACACCCCTGTGCGTCCTACATTGATTGTAATATCCTTCACAATCGTTTCCACTTCTTCTGGTGGATACTTGAAGGCCGTCGCCCATTTGGGGTCCTTCGCTGTGGTCCCCAATGTCTCTTGGTCTTCAAAGTCATTCACTTTGATAACCATTCCATCCGTATCATATGGCAAATTGTGACGTTCTACATCCCAGTAATGAATGTGTTCTATCACCTCTACGATGGAACTACACAATTTATAATGAGGATTCACATGAAATTTAAAAGCTTCGAGTTGCTCTAATAATTCCTGTTGTGTATGTATGTTAGATCCTTCTGATGAACCAATCGCATAGGCAAAAAAGTCTAAATTTCGACTCGCCGTAATGGCTGGATCTTGTTGGCGCAACGATCCTGCTGCGGCATTACGAGGATTTACAAATGTTTGTAAGCCAGCTTCCTCTCGTTCTTCATTGATTCGTTTGAACTCCTTATGCGGCATATAGGCTTCTCCACGAATTTCAATGAAAGGAGGCGCATTGTCAATTATTAGTGGAATAGACTGAATGGTTTTTACATTAGCTGTTACATCTTCCCCTACACGACCATCACCACGTGTGACCGCACGTACAAAGAGACCATTTTCATAATGTAAGTTAACCGCTAAGCCATCAATCTTTAATTCCACTACATATTGCGGCGCGTGACCCAACTCTTTTTCACAACGCACCCCAAATTGTTCTACTTCAGCATCATTAAACACATTGCTCAAGCTGAGCATTCGTTGTCCATGTACTACTTTTTCAAAGCTTCCTTCCACTTTGGCTCCCACACGTTGTGTAGGAGAGGTCGGCACAATATACTCTGGATGTGCTGTTTCTAACTCTACTAATTTTCGATATAATACATCATAGTCATAGTCAGAAATAATGGGAGCATCTTTCACATAATATAAATACGCATGATGGGCTAATTCTTTTTGTAATTGTTGAATGTCTTCTTGAATACTCATTGTATGATTTCCTTATTTTTTTCGTATAGGAGCGAACTTAGCCATAATTTGTCGCAATCCCTGTGTAGGGAACTCAATTTTTAATTTTACATTGGCCCCTTCACCAACTACATCCACTACAGTTCCTTCACCCCATTTAGCATGGATAGCAGTATCTCCCACAGTCCAATCTACTACTTGTGGATTTCGAATCATAGGTTTTGTAACAGGTCGATTCGCTACAGATTGATGAAATGGTACATTTCGTTGTAATTCTTCCTTCACAGTTCGTTTTGTCCGTACTTCTTCCATGAGTTCGCTAGGAATTTCTTTCAAAAAACGAGATGGTAAATACCCTGTAGTTTTACCAAATACAGTCCGTGTAGTGGCATTAGATACATATAGCTCTTCTTCGGCTCTCGTAATCCCTACGTAGGCAATACGGCGTTCTTCTTCTACTTCCTCAGGATTCATCAAGGTACGACTATGCGGAAATAATCCTTCTTCTAAACCAGCTAAGAATACCACGGGGAACTCTAGTCCCTTTGCAGCATGCAAAGTCATTAACGTCACTTTGGACTCTTCTTGTTCAAAGGAATCTACATCATTCACCAATGCTACTTGCTCAAGAAAGTCTTGTAAAGTACCTTCTGGATTTGTATCCATAAACTCTTTGGCTACCGATACCAACTCACCAATATTTTCTAACCGAGCTTGGTCTTGTGGGTCTGTACTATTCTCTAGTTCCACTACATATCCAGTCCGATCTAATACGGCCTCAATAATACCTTGTACGGAAAGCTCTGTAGCCTCGTTGACTAAGGTAAAAATTAAACCCATAAAATCTTCTAACTTTTCTTTCGTTTTACCTTTTATAGTAGGAATTTGGTCCAATTGACTCAATGTCATAAATAGTGAATTATTCGTTTCTCTTGCAAAATCCTGTAATTTACCGACTGTAGTTAATCCAATACTACGTTTTGGCACATTAATAATACGTTGTAAGCAGATATCATCAAATGGGTTGATTAAAATGCGCAAGTACGCCAAAATATCTTTGATTTCTTTACGATCGTAGAACTTGGTACCTCCTACCATTGTATAAGGAATACCACGTTTAATCATGGATTCTTCTAGCACACGAGACTGGGCATTGGTACGATATAAAATAGCCATATCCCCATACCTACGATTGTGAATTTCCTTTTGTTTTTTTATGGTATCTCCTATGAAAGCTCCTTCTTCTTGTTCAGATTGAGCTTCAAAATGACGAATTTTGGCACCCTCTCCTTTATCTGTCCACAAGACTTTTTCAGGGCGTCCTTCATTGTAATCAATTACAGCATTAGCCGCCTCTAGAATCGTTTTTGTAGAACGATAATTCTGTTCCAATTTGATCATCTTCGCATTAGGATAATCTTTTTCAAAGTCCAAGATATTTTGAATATCAGCACCACGCCAAGCATAGATACTTTGATCCACATCACCTACCACGCATAAATTATTCCATTTAGAAGCTAATAAAGATGCTAATGTATACTGTGCATGGTTTGTATCTTGATACTCATCGATCATAATATAACGGAAACGATGACTGTACTTTTCTAGTACGGCTGGATTTTCTTGTAATAATTTAACAGCTACTAGCAATAAATCATCAAAATCTAAGGCGTTATTTTTTCGCAATTCGGCTTCATAATAATCATACACCTTAGACACTTGTTGTGAATAAAAGTCACGAGCTTCACTACGGAAATCCTTAGCTAATTTCATTCTATTTTTTGCATCGCTAATCTGTGATTGCATAGCCCCTACAGGGTAATATTTATCATCTAAATTTAGTGCTTTAATTGCTTGTTTAATAACTGCTTGAGAATCACTAGAATCGTAGATGGAAAAGTTTTTACTGTATCCCATGAAGGAATCTAGTTCAAAGCGCAAAAATTTAGCACAAAAGGAATGGAATGTACTAAGCCAAATACGGTGTGCTGTATCCCCTACTAAGGTTTCCACACGTTCTTTCATTTCTTTAGCCGCTTTATTGGTAAATGTGATGGCTAAAATTTCATAGGGGCTTACCCCTTGTGTCAACAAATAGGCGATACGATATGTTAACACTCGTGTTTTACCTGATCCAGCACCAGCCAATATAAGAAGAGGCCCTTCAGTTGCGTATACTGCCTCTTGTTGCTCTTTATTTAAACCGTCAAATATCATAATACCTCTCTTGCATATAACAAGGGTGCGCTGTGTTTCACTACAACGCACCCCCTATTATAGATTAGCCTTTCATAGCACCCACAATTGGTGGTACTACTTGTTTTTTACGGGATAATGTATGTTCTAAATATACTTCATTGTCCACAGGTTGTGCATTAAATGCGGCTGCTACCACATCATTCGCATCTCCAACAAAGATTAAGTTTGTTGCTTCTGTTAAGATATTTGTAATCATCAAGTAAGAAGCGCTGTAATTATTGGCACTACGTAATTCTTCCATCGCTTTTAATAAGCATGCTTTACGACCCAAAATATCTGTAGTATCCATTACTTGGATTTGGCCAATACTGATGATTTTGCCATTTGCTTCAAATTCTTTTAAGTCTGTACGCACGATTTTTTCATCGGAATAATCAGATACATCAGAACCAGCTTTCAATAATTCCATACCATATTCTTCTAAGTTAACACCAGCAATAGTTGCTAGTTTTTTAGCCGTTTCTTTATCTTTTTCAGTGCAAGTAGGAGAACGGAATAATACTGTGTCAGAAATAATAGCAGATAGCATTAAGCCAGCAATATTTTTAGGAATCTCTTGTCCATATTGCCAGTATAAATTAGCAAGAATTGTACAAGTACATCCTACAGTTTCATAATGAATGAAAATAGGATTATCTGTTACCAACCCACCAATACGATGATGATCGATATTTTCGATTAATTCTGCTTCTTCGATATCGTCAATAATTTGTACTTTTTCATTGTGATCCACAAGAACAACTTTTGTTTTTTGCTTTGGAGCTTCTACATTAGAACGAATGATACCTAAGTATGTACCATTGTCTACTACCGGATATCCACCGATGTGGGAATTAGCTTTGAAGTCACGTAATTTCGTCTCTTTACTAATCACTTGGCAAGATGTTTTTGTACAAATCTCACTAGCTGTTACATTTGCATTGCCACCCATAGCACCTTCTAAAGCATCAATTAAGCGTTGTGCCGTAATCGTGCCTACATAAGTAGTACCATTTTCTACCACTGGAATGCGGTTCATTTCATATTGTTTACGCCATGCTAACACATCTTGTAACGTTGCTTTTGCATCGACTGCTGGAATTGTTTCTAGTACATCTTCTACTGTTACAGCAAAAGAAGTTACAATTTCTGGATGTTCAAAGCCAAAATACTTTAACGCAAAAGATGTTTCTTTATTTGCTTGACCCGCACAAATTGGTTGTGCTGGAAAGCCCATTTGATTTTTTAAATTTGCATAGGAAATAGCAGAACAAATAGAATCTGTATCTGGACTCTTATGTCCTGTTACTAAAATTGTATCTCTTAACATAATGTCACCTCTTATAATCATCACTTGAGTTATTTATTAATGTTTCTTTATTATACCATAATTAGGTATAAAATGCATACAAAAAAGACCTCGTAAACAACAGTTTACAAGGCCTTCTCATTCGTTTCTATTACGCATTTTTAGAAACTACTTGTTCTCCTTTGTAAGAACCACATGTTGGGCAAACGCGATGCGGCATCATTGGTTCGTGACATTGTGGACAAGCTACATAACCAGGTACTTCTAATTTCCAGTTAGCACGACGACGATCTCGACGGCATTTGGAAAGTCTACGCTTTGGTACTGCCATTATCTGCACCTCCTTAACATAATCACTAGGTATTAATCATCATTTTCTTCCTTCAGCAATGTTCTTAGCACTGCTAATCGAGGATCTACCACAAAGGATTCACAAGAGCATGGTGAAACATTTTGATTAGCTCCACACTGAACACACAATCCTTTGCAATCATCCTGACATAACACTTGAGAGGGCTCATTGATGATTAATGTTTCCCGAATGGTCTCCGTTAGATCGATTTCTTCCCCATCGAAAGAAATCACATCACCGTCTCCACTGTTGGAATGTGTAACACCAAAAGTCTCTTCAAATGGAACAGTATGGGTATAATTAGTATCGGTTAAGCATCTTGAGCACTCATATTGTCCATTTGTTGTTATGGTACCATTCACCACATAATGTTGACCATCATAACGAAGCTCACCACTAATGGTTATATCATGACGGCTCCAAGGAAAAGCAGATACGTCACCAAGATCATCACCTGATGTCGTACATAGAAAAGGGACTACCCGTCCAATCTGTTCTTTTGCTTGCTCTACTTGCAGTTTCATAATTTTACCTCGACTATACTATTATAGCTACCTATACTATCTTTGTCAAATACTAGCCCTATATGTTGTTGAGTTTTCAGAAAACTCATACAAGACTTAGCAATTAACTCTCATGTGAAAAAGAGCTCTCCTATAGGAGAGCCCTTATGTATGTGGATTAATTTATCGAAAAATTAATTACATTTCTTCGAATTGGTCTTTACCAACCCCACAAACTGGGCAAAGGTAATCAGCTGGTTGATCTTCGAATTTAACGCCTTCAACAGCTTCGTCATAAACCCAACCGCATACTACGCATACGTATTTTTTATCCATTGTGTGCACCACCTTTCGTACTATAAGATTTGTCTCAGATACTTTATCTATAATCAGTATACCACTACAATCGAAAACTTTCAATCTATTCTCAATCATTTTCTATGTTATTTTTAGATACCTATTTGCAAACTACGCATAATAGGAACATATTGCATCATGATATCTACATTTAGCAAATCTACATCTATTACCATCGACGGCTCGCACCGCCACCACCAGAAGATCCACCGCCGAATCCACCGAAACCCCCACCACCTGAACGGCCGGAGCCACCACCTCGACTAGAAGCTAATACCCATAATAAAGATTGTGTAATAGCGCCACCAAATACAGTGAAGTCCAAAATGAGTAACAAGAGAATACCTCCACCTATAAGCAACATTTGAAAAGGCGTTAATCCCTCTACATTTTGTGTTTCATAAGTACGACTTCCGTCAATGGTGATACCGTACTCTTTAGCCGCTTCACCTACTAAGGTCGCATAGGTATTTACTACTCCTTTACCTAATTGACCTTGTTTAAAATACGGTATGGCATAGTCATCTAAAATTTGGCCCGCTTTGGCATCATTGATTGCACCTTCTAAACCATAGCCAACTTCAATACGCATTTGTTTATCTTTAAGGGCAATCAAGAAAAGAATACCATTATTTTTATCCTTTTCACCGACGCCCCAAGAACGAAACACCTTATTTGCATACTCTGTTACATCCTCACCATCTAAAGTAGAGATGATCAGAACCGCGATTTGAGCCTTTGTCTTTTGCTGTAACTCAAATCCCATACGGTTCATCTTCTGAACATCTTCTTTAGTCAAGGTCCGTGTTTGATCCAAAATATACCCATTTTTTGGTGGATTCGGTATATCTAGGGCAAAAGCAGATAGGTTACCCAGAAATAAGGCTATTGTTACAAATAAAACACTGAGAATAGTAGTCCATGTATATTTATTTCTCATCCTACCCCCTCATGAAAATACCCTTTTATATCGCACTATAACTTAATTCCTTGCAACGATACATAGTCATTGTAAGAACATATGTTAAAAGGATTAAAATTGCACTTTCGGTGCACTTTGCGCCCCTTGGTCTGCTTCAAAATATGGTTTCACCTGAAAGCCCATAGGACTAGCGATGATGGATGTAGGTAAGGTACGAATTTTCATATTATAGGCTTGTACACTGCCATTATAATCCTTACGTGCTACTGCAATACGATTTTCTGTACCTGCTAATTCATCTTGTAAAGCTCTGAAATTAGCATCTGCTTTTAAGTTCGGATAGTTTTCTACTACCACTAACAAACGACTTAGGGCGCTACTTAATTCTTGGTTCGCTTTCGCCGTTTCTTCTACTGTTTTGGCACCACCTAATTTTGCCCGTGCATCTGCCACTGCTTGAATTGTTTCTTTCTCATGGGTCGCATAACCTTTTACAGTATTCACTAAATTCGGAATTAAATCAGATCGACGTTGCAACTGCGTTTGCACTTGTGCCCATTGCCCATTGACTTGTTCTTCCGTTTGTACTAATCCATTGTAGGAACTAAATATCCAAATCAGAAGTACACCTACAATACCTAAACCAATTAACCATGACTTTTTCATAAGTCCTCCTTTACACTATAATTTTTATATACCTAATTTGCCATAATATATATGAGCTTTATAGGTAACTTTTTTAAGCCTAATAAACTCATATACAAGCATATCACTATTCTACGTTCATTAAAATACACATATGTATTGCTATCATTTTAATATCATATATGCACCATGTGCCACATATCTCTTAGTGATAAGCTTAGTTATATTATACATTGTTTTTATCATCTTTTACAGCAACTATATTTTTTCATTCCATTAAGCTATAATGAAAGCATGTTGAAAGCTCCAGTGATTTAAATAAAGGAATCACTATTCTATATAGGAGGAATTATGAAAACTAGTTTAACAGAATTATTAGGCATTCAATATCCTATTATTCAAGGTGCTATGGCTTGGACATCTGAGCACACCCTTGCGGCTGCAGTAGCCAATGCTGGTGCTACTGGTGTTATCGCTACAGGCGGTCGTGACACAGAATGGGTTCGCCAAGAAATCCGTCAATGCAAATCCTTAACTGACAAACCATTCGGTGTAAACTTAATGTTAATGGCACCTAACTTAGATGATATCTTAGCCGTTATCGTAGAAGAGAAACCTGCTTTCGTTACCTTAGGCGCGGGTAATCCTGTTCCTTTCATCGAACCATTACACGCAGCAGGTATCAAAGTAATTCCCGTAGTTCCAAATGTAAAATTGGCTAAACGTGTGGCAGCTGCAGGGGCCGATGCCATCATCATCGAAGGTCAAGAAGCAGGCGGTCATATTGGTACACAAACAACGATGGCCTTGCTAGAAAACGTTGTGCCAGAAGTTGATATCCCTGTGATTATCGCTGGCGGTATTGTAGATGGTCGTGGACTCGCTGCTGGTCTTACTATGGGTGCAGCTGGCGTTCAAATGGGCTCTCGTTTCATCTTAGCGGAAGAATGTAAAATGCATCAAAACTGTAAAGAAGCTATTATCAACGCTACAGATACTGACTCCACTGTGACAGGTCTTACTTTCAATCACGGAGTACGTGGTCTTAAAAGTGAGTTTACAGCTCGTTATTTAGAAGCTGAATACAGTTGTGCCCCTAAAAGTGAATTGACAGCTATGGCTATCGGTACAAATAAAAAAGCTGCCGTTGATGGAGATACTGTAAACGGCGTTGTTCAAGTTGGTCAAGGTCTGAACCGCTTAACACAAGTAGAGCCTGCCAAAACCATCGTAGAATCCGTTGTAGCAGAAGCAAAAGAAGCGATTAAAAAAGCACAACAGTTTATCTAAACCATACATATATCTTCTACTAGTATCATTTATACCATTTACATCCCCTTGGCTTAGTACCTTAACCCAAGGGGATTCATTAAATAACACTATCGTATACAAAATAATATAGGAGGTTTCTATGTTACCATTTAAAGGAAAATATCCAAAATTAGATCCAAAAAGTCACGCTATGCCAGGTGCTGAGCTTGCTGGCGATGTAGAACTAAAAGAATATGCCTCTGTATGGCAAAATGTATCTGCTCGCGGAGATGTCAATAAAATTGTAGTAGGCCGCTACTCCAATGTACAAGACAATTCTGTACTTCACGTAGACGATGACCACGCTTGTATCCTTGGTGACTTTGTAACCATTGGTCATAGTGCTATCATCCACGCCTCTACCCTAGAGGACCACGTATTAGTGGGTATGGGGGCTATCGTTCTTAGCCGTTGTCACATCGGCCGTGGCTCCATCATCGGTGCGGGCGCTCTCGTGCTAGAAGGCACAGAAATTCCACCCTACTCCCTAGTTGTAGGTAGCCCTGCCAAAGTCATCCGTACAGATGAAAAAATGATTGAAAAAATCCACAACCAAGCTGTGAAATACAAAACACTGTGGACTAAAGAATATGGATTTTTACCAGATGCTGATGGTGAAGTGTGGGATCCTAGCCAAACTATTGTATAAAACAATTCAATGAATTTTTATAAAAAGAGCTGTATAGTATTCCCTATACAGCTCTTTTAGTTCACTCTTTATCTCGTAATCGTGCATACCTATTGTCTTATAGTAGAAAATAAGTTACTCGACGTATCCTTATCTTTTCTAAAAAATCTATTATAATTATTTGACTCTCATACATATTTAATGTGAATATCAGTCAATGTAAAGCGGATATTTGACATTACAGTTCAAATATCCGCTATTTTATAATATTAATTTAGCTAGCTCATGTTATTCCAAATACAACACTACTTCTCCACTTTGCAGAGACTTTTGTATATCAATAATCCGTTGATTACTACTACCCCTAAATGCTAATCCTGGATCTCGTAAATCATCCACGAATTTCCCATCCACTAAGATATGGCACCGCTCTAGCAATTGTCGTTTATTAGGGCAAGCCAATATTTCTTCATAAGTATATCCCGAATAGACCCAAATTGGTTTCTGCGGTGCCACCTCTAATACTCTATCCACTAAGGGTACCAATCCGTCAATATTTTGAAACGGTTCTCCCCCTAGTAAGGTCAATCCACTGCATGCAGGCGCACTGACATAGGAAAGTAATCTCTCTGTATCTGATTCTGTCCACTCTTGGCCAGCAGAAAAGTCTTGATACTCTTCGTTAAAGCAATTATAACAACCATGAGTGCAGCCAGTAACGAATAAGGATGTACGAATACCTTCACCATTGGCAATATCATATTGTCTAAGCTGTCCATAGCGCATTGTACATCCTTCTTTCATCATCTTATTAAATATGCATTACTCGATCTTTAATTTCCTTCGTACGGCCTTCATTCCAAAAATTTTCCCCTAAATAACCGCAAGTTCTACGAATTACCGTCAAAGTATCGCGATTCGTATTGTGACAACGAGGACATTCCCATTGCACTTGATCATTAACGATAATCTCACCATCAAAGCCACATTCATGGCAATAGTCTGATTTTGTATTAAATTCCGCATAGGAAATAGTGTCGTAAATATACTGCATCATCGTCAATAAAGCAGGGATATTATTATTCATATTAGGAATTTCCGCGTAGGAAATGCATCCCCCAGTGGATAACCGTTGAAACTCTGACTCAAAGGCAAATTTATCAAACACATTGATTTCTTCACGTACATTCACATGATAACTATTAGTGTAGTATCCTTTATCTGTAATATCCGGAATCTCACCAAACCGAGCTCTATCAATGGAGGAGAATCGGTTGGTTAAACTTTCAGCTGGTGTACCATATAAAGCAAAACCGATATTATGAGTTTTTCTCCAAATTTCTGTAGCTTCATGCAATCGTTCCATTACTTTTCTAGCAAAACGATGACCCTCATCTGACGTATTGGATGTACCTACAATGAGCTTTGTCGCCTCATATAAACCGATATATCCCAAAGAAATCGTCGCATATCCACCTTCTAATAATGGTCGAATCGGAGCCCCTTTAGGAAGGCGTGCAATGGCTCCATATTGCCAGTGAATAGGAGATACATCACTGGTCACATCTTTCAATAGTTCATAGCGGAACAACAATGCTTTTTCAGCTAATTCTAAGCGTTTTTCCAAAATCTCAAAAAAAGCATCTTCCTTACCTTGTGCTAAAATACCAATTTGAGGTAAGTTAAGACTTACCACACCTATATTAAAACGACCATTAAATACATACTCACCTTGCTCATTTTTCCAAGGAGATAAGAAGGAACGACATCCCATAGGAGCAAATACATTACCTTCATAGATTTCTTTCATCTTTTTCGCAGAAATATAGTCAGGATACATGCGTTTCGCCGTGCATTGAGCAGCCAGTTCCGTCAAATAATAATATTCACTATTAGGATGTACATTATGTTCATCCAACACATAAATCAACTTAGGGAAGGCTGGTGTAATATATACATCTGCCTCATTTTTGATGCCTTGTATACGTTGTTTTAGAATTTCTTCATCAATTAAAGCAGCTTCTTTTGCTAGTTCACTGTTCGGATCGAAGTGCATAAACAATGTTACAAAAGGCGCCTGTCCATTCGTAGTCATTAAGGTGTTAATTTGATATTGGATAGTTTGAATCCCATCTTTTACCTCTTTTTTCGTCCGTTGCCAAGCAATTTCCTCTGCCTTTGCTGCATCTGGAGCCATACCATACACTTCGACCTGCTCTTGTAATGTTAACTCTAAATATTTATCATAGGATTTTCTTACATAAGGCGCCAAAATACGATCAATCCCATTAATGCTTTGACCTCCATATTGGCCAGATGCAACCTGTGCAATAATTTGTGTAGTTACCGTACATGCTACTTGAAATGACTTTGGTGTATCAATACGTTTACCATTGATAACAGTCCCATTTGTTAGCATATCTTCTAAATTCACTAAACAGCAATTGAACATAGGTTGGATGATATAATCCATATCATGAAAATGAATAGCACCGCTGTCATGAGCTTGTACGATATCTGTAGGAATTAGCTTTCTACGTGCAATATCTTTACTCACTTCTCCAGCAATTAAATCACGTTGTGTGGATACAATAGAAGCATCTTTATTGGAGTTTTCATCAAGAACTGCTACATTTGATTTATTCAATAAGCCAAATACATCTTTATCTGTGGTATTCTCTACACGCTTGAAAGCTTGTACTGCTTTATAATTTTCATAGGCTCGAGCCGTTGCAGGATTATTATTTTCCAGTAGTTTATAATATACTTGATCTTCAATAGCATAGATTGTAATATTGCGTCCCATTTTTTCTGCATAAGACTCAATTTCATTAGCAATTTGCAAAGCCAATCCAGGCGTATATACACCTGTACTACTATGCATAGCTTTTTCTATAGCAATAATAATTTTTTCTTTATCAAAATCAGCAATAGTACCATCTCTTTTTATCACATGTATCATAATACAGCCTCCTATATACTAATTACACCGCACATAATAAACTATACGGTATATTAGATTTAGTATGAATCATACAAACAATGCATAAGCAAAAAAATTAACATATGCGGTGCACATTTAAATCAAAATATGGACATATAAAAAGAGCAATTTCTGCTCTATCCATACTGTATCTACACATGTAGAAAATTCGTACTGCTTTTTTAGTGTATAGTCATTTTATAAGCACTGAAACAATTAATCGTTTTTTCAAATGCTTAGTAACCTGTGTAACAATCAAATATATAACTTTGTAGATTACCACTATTTTGTACCCTTTATGGATATCACTAGATTCAGTTTACAACATATTGTAGTTTATTTCAACAAAAACCACTATATCATGTATACCAATTAGATATAGTAAACTTGTAAAAATAGGAGAATCCTCTACTTTTACACATTTATATTCATATTTTCTTACCTGAATTGCCTAGGTAAAAGACTTTTAAATAATGAGTAATTGATATGGGAGGTCAGTTGACATCCTTACACAACAAAAGCGACCAAATCCAAAAGGATTTGATCGCTATTCTACTTAGATAACTAGAATTTAATTTTCGTAGCAATCCAGGCAGATAGAATTGCTTTTACAATATCACCAATGATAAATGGATAGAACAAAATTCCTAAGGCTTTTTGTAATCCATCAGCAGTGAATGGTATATTTGCAACAGACATGAAGTACGGCACTGCCGCTACATAAGTAATCACAATACTTACTACTGTAGCTACTACAGCATATCTAAGAAAACTTTTTTCTGTTCCCTTTAAGCAACTAACTGCAGTATAGGCAATAGGCCAAATCAAAATAAACCCACCTGTAGGACCTAGTATTTTTCCCATACCACCAGTAAATCCAGTAAATACAGGTAATCCAACTGCTCCTAATAATACATAGACTAATAAAGTCAAAAATGCCTGCTTTGGTGGCAATATCAAGCCAATCAAACATAATGCAATGGTAATTAAGGAAATCATTCCCACACCCATGGGGTTCGGAACCGACAATTGTGCCATTACACAGGCTAATGCCACTAACAAAGCCATTTTTGTCAAATCTCTAGTCTGTAACATTTACTAACTCCTCTTCATAAATCCATTTGCAGTGTGCACGCCCACCATGAGTTCCAACTAGTTCGCACTCACCAATTTGCGTATGCTTCTCTGAATGGATTATAAGCTTTTCTACAGAAATAACATCTCCACCATAAAATGGTGCAGAAAACGTAATATCTAATTGAAGTAACATTGCTTCATCTAACACATGATGTGCCATATGTGATAAAACCATTAATTCAGGTACTACTGGTACCTCTTCCCGATAGATGGAATTATCATCTTGAATAGCCTCAACAAACTCAAGTATAGATTCAGGTGTAAACACGAATTTTGTTCTTGTTCTATCTTTTAATTCACCTGGCCAAACCTTTGGCATTTCCCCCAATGAAACTTCATCATGGTGGCTCCTTTCGGAGTCAAACCGTTCTAACATCGTGGACACTAAAGTGCCTTTTGAATTACAAACAGTCACTATATGTTCTTGCTTTCTTGGGGTATAGTTAATTTGTAACTGTGGTGATCTTGTAGTTCGTTTATATTGTACATTACGTACAATCACGGTATTAGGAATTTCCCTTACACTTGTCAAGCCCTTACATAGTGTATGCATAGTGCCTCCTCCCCATGATATGGGTATACTGGATCTTACAAGCTTACATGATTCTTACATTCTGTTACACCTTTATTATAATTAATCAAGTTCAATATAGTCAACCTATTTTTCAAATTATTTGTTAACATATACTGATTAACTGTTCACATTTATCACATAAATAAATTAAAAGGACTGCAATACAAAGTAAACTACTATGTATTACAGTCCTAATATATTATCTACTATTTTTCAACAGATATCACTCTTTTCAATTAGAAAGAATAACCTACACCTGCATGCAAGCCTTTTACATCTGTTTTGTTTTGATTCATACTGTATTTATCATATTGATAATATACATTTAAATCAACATCTGGACGCAACCCATAAGAAGCGCCTAATTGATAGGTTCCTTTAATATCATTTCCGAAACCGATTTTAGCAAAACCTTCAATTTTATCAGCTAATTGAGTATGCCCAATCACACCTGCTTGGTATCCAAAACCACTTTGTTTAGGTCCCATATCTACATATGTACCAGCACCGTAGATATTTACATTAGGATGTACTGCATAGGCCCCTGCTAATTGATGATCTTTAATATCTGCGCCGGTGTGACGAACTTTATTAAAAGAATATTGTGCAGCTAATGTATCAGATACGCCTTGTTGTGCTGACACACCAAAACCATCTTTGCGTTTTGTATCTTGTGCTGTTTTTTTAGATAAAGAATACTCTGCGGCCACTTTTGTTTCGCCTACATTAATATTAGTTACAGGCACCGCAGCTGCAAATGCAGAGGCACTAAATGCGGCTAATACCGCTGTGGCTACTAAAACTTTTTTCATAATATCCTCCTTATATGAGAATTTTATCGTTTCATGAAAGCTGGTACTTCTGGAGAGTTACCTGTAGCTCCAAATGGGCTTTTACGAGCAAATCCATTAGTAGAACCTTGATCACCAAAACCTGTAGCAACAACAGTGATAAACACTTTGTCCCCTACGTTTTCATCAATAACAGAACCGAAGATAATATTTGCTTCTGGGTCCGCTGCTTCAGAAATAATTTCTGCTGCTTCATTGATTTCAAATAAGCTTAACTCTTCACTACCAGTAATATTTAACAAGATTCCTTTTGCACCGTCAATGGAAGTTTCCAATAATGGGCTATTGATTGCTTGTTTAGCAGCATCTACAGCACGGTTTTCACCTTCACCTACACCGATACCCATCAATGCTTCACCTTGGTTTGTCATGATAGTTTTTACGTCAGCAAAGTCAAGGTTGATTAAACCTGGCTTTGTAATTAAGTCAGAAATACCTTTGATACCTTGACGCAATACTTCATCAGCTGTTAAGAAAGCATCTTTTAAGGAAGTTTTACGGTCAATAATACCCAATAAACGGTCATTTGGAATTGTAATAATTGTATCAACTTTACCAGTTAATGCTTCAATACCACGTTCAGCTTGTTCTTTACGTTTTTTACCTTCAAAGCCAAATGGTTTTGTTACAACACCTACTGTCAATGCGCCAGCTTCACGTGCACATTCTGCTACTACTGGAGCTGCACCAGTACCAGTGCCACCACCCATACCAGCAGTTACGAATACCATATCAGCACCTTGCAATGCTTTTAAAATATCTTCACGACTTTCTTCTGCAGCTTCACGGCCTACTTCTGGGTTAGCGCCCGCACCAAGACCTTTAGTAGCTTTTTCACCAATTTGAATGCGAACAGGTACATTTGTACCATCTAAGGCTTGTGTTTCAGTATTAGCTACTAAGAAATCAACATTTTCCAAGTCGCTACCGATCATGCGAGATACGGCATTTCCACCGCCGCCACCAACACCAATTACTTTAATTTTTGCGAACTCTGACATCGAATGATCCTCCTCTTTACTAGAGATATATTTCATATTATTGTTACTATGACATTATATTACTAGTCTATCTTATCATTATAATTTGCTTTTATTTTACAATATATTTTATATTTTTTCAATGAAAGTCAAGAAATGACTTTATTTTTTCTATGTATGTAGTCGTTTTGTTAATAATAATCTACGTATAGCTGCCGTATTTTGAAACAGTCGCAACCCAAATGAAATCAATGCTACATAGTATAAGTCTATACCCACTGCATTGCCTAAGAATACTAAGACCGCAGCTAGTAAGGAATTAGAAAAGAACCCCGTAATAAAAATAGATAATTGAAAAGTTCTTTCAATAGCTGCTCTAGTGCCGCCAAAAACAGAGTCTAATGCTGCTAATAGGGCGACAGAAGTATATTTTGCATACGATACAGGCACATCAAAAGGGCTTATGATTCCAATAGCAACCCCTAAGACTAAGCCCCCTAGAATCCATACATATACCATCATTGTCCTCCCTTCACTTTGATGTAATTTTGTTTCATTGTTCCATCATAAGCAGGGACTGTTATATGAGCTTCATCTTGAATTTTTACTTCAATCCCCCAATATTTGAGAGACTCCACCACTCCACCGCGCATGGTCAAAGAGGAGTGTAATGTTTTAGTATCACCAATAGCTTTTATAATAAAAGGAGGAGCAAAAATCTTTCCATTCACGGTAATCGTAGGACCAGAACAACGTATTTCTGATGTTCCTATTAGCCGTTGATCATTAATAGAGATTGCCTCTGCACCAGCTGCTCTTAGTTCATTTACAATACGCAACATATCTTCATCATGAATTAAATATAAATTTGGGTTTTCTCCATCTTTTACGGGAGTCTTACTATCCGTTATTGTTAAGACAACTCCGGGTCCTTCTACATCGACTAAGGAAGCCCTAAGAGATAATACTCTATTTTCTTCTTTAATTCCCTCTAAACTTCCTTCTTCTTTCATAGTAGCAATTTGCTTTCTTAGACCTGCTCGTTCTTCTTGAAGTGAATTAATCTTTAAGGCTAATTCTCCACTTCTTTGCAAGTTTACATTGCCTTCCGCAATGATTTGTGTCATTTTATACTGCGTAACAAGCATAACTCCTACAATCATACTCACTGCAGCTATGGCTATTCGCCCTTGTTTCAACTTTATGCTCCTTTATTGTGTTTTAATAAAAGGGGTTTTAATATTAACATCAATATATTCAGCATTGACATGGCGCTGTGCAATATCTACTAGCATATCTGTCGTTATTTTTGCTTTTTCTTCTAAATTGTTTTGATCACCAATATGAATTGGCAACCCATCAACTGTATAGGCAATGATTTTTTCAGCATCACCTACATTAATTTCACCAATTTGTTTGCGCTTATCCTCAGTGAATGCTTCCATATATGCAATAGCTACTCGAATACCCTCTGCTTCTATAGTATCACCTAATAATGCATTTCCTAAACGAACGCCTGAAATAATAGGAACTGTAGTATCTGGAATAGTAGGGCTACTAGCAATAACCATCCCCTGTCTATCCAATGCTACAAATCCAAATTGTGATGGTACTACAACTACGGCTTTACGAGCTTTTATATCAACTTGCAATGTCAACGGTAAGGCATAGGACACATGCGCAGTATCTACCCTCATATCTTTTTGCAATCGTTCTTCTAATGCACCTGTTCGTACGCGCAAAATATTGACTGGGTATCCTAAATCACCAATAGCTACCACATCTTCCGAAGTTAATTGTTCTGTTCCATTAACCTGAATTTGCCCAATAGGTAATGGTAATGTAAAAATACCAATTAAAATGAATGCTCCTACTACAATTTTCCAAATTGCTGGTTTGGATCTTCGTGTCGGTTTTTGTTTTCGTCTACGTCGTACACGTTTAGGCCCTTCAGGCGTATCTATAGTGACAACTTCCCAAGGATTATCTTCCTCTTCTATAGGATGGATTGGCCTTTCACTAGTTGGATGTTCCCTATATGGAGGCACTCTTTGTCCTCTCTGTTCTTGAAATCCATTTACATTCATAGCTACTCCTAAAATTTATGCAATCCAGCTGAATGAAGAATTTGTTCGCACAATTCAGGAAATTCAATTCCTATAGCTTTTGCTGCTTTAGGTACTAAAGATGTAGCCGTCATACCCGGTACTGTATTATATTCCAGTACAAACATGTCATCTGTGCTGTTCATCATAATGTCCACACGAATGACACCGGCGCATTGCATTTGTTGATATACAGCTTCGCCAATGCGTTGCATAGTAGCAGCTTGTTCTTTTGTAATTGGTGCTGGCACTAAATAATCCGTAGCACCAGTTGTGTATTTAGAAGCATAATCATATTCACCAGAATGTGGTCGAATTTCAATCACTGGTAAAGCTTTACCATCTAATACAGATACAGTAAATTCTCTACCATCTACAAATTCTTCTACTACGATGACATGGTCTATGTCTAATACTTGTTTTACTTCTGCATCAACAGTGGCTTCATCTTTAATAATCGCTACACCAATACTAGAACCTTGACTAGCTGCTTTGACCACAAATGGCACTTTAAAGTTAGCGTGAATATCTTCTAGGATTGCATCCACAGATTCTAATTGATTATCATAGGATTTTGAATTTGCTGTGGGAATCTGAGCCCCCAAAAATACATGCTTGCTCATTTTTTTATTCATACCTACAGCATGAGCCATAACACCGGAGCCTGTATAAGGAATACCTGCCATTTCAAGGGCCCCTTGCAAGGCTCCATCTTCACCATATTTGCCATGAATCGCATTAAATACAACATCACAATTTAAATTTTGTAAATCTTGTACTACTGTACTAGGATTGCATTCTAATGTTGTAGCTGCATACCCTTTGCTTTGTAATGCTTCTGCAATAGCCGTAGCCGTCCTTCTAGATACATCAGCTTCTTTTGATGGTCCTCCCATGAGGACAATAATACGTTTATCCTTCACTTTATTTTTCCTCCAATAAAGCTAATAATTTAGGTCCAAATTGATTAATATTACCTGCCCCCATAGTGATGACTAAATCATTGGGTTGAACATACTCTAACACAGTTTGTGGCAAGTCATTTACATCTGCCACATAATGAATCTCTTTACCTGTCAATTCTTTAATCATCAATGGAATAGACATACCATCAATCCCCGCCTCAGGTTTTTCACCAGCACTATAAATATCTGTAATGAAAACTAAGTCAGCTTCTTTAAAGGCGGTCCCAAATTCACGCAGCAACAGCTTTGTACGACTATACCGATGTGGTTGGAATAAAATCACAACACGATGATCTTCCAAAGATTTTGCCGCTTTAATTGTGGCTGCAATTTCTGTAGGATGATGTGCATAATCATCTACAACCCAAACATCTTTTACATGCCCTTTTGTCTCAAAGCGACGCTTAGCTCCAATAAATTTACGCAATGCTTGAGCAGCTACTTCAAAGGAGATTCCTTCTCCCAAAGCTACTACAAGTGCTCCTAGTGCATTCAACGCATTATGTTGACCTGGTACCGCTAATCGTAACGTGCCTAGTACGGCATCTTTATGGACTACTTCAAAGGTAGTAATCCCTTGTTCAATACGTAAGTTGTCAATGCGATAATCGTTGCCTGCTCCTAAACCATAAGTAATACATTGACGTTTAATATCTGGCATAATCCGTCGAATCGAAGGATTATCACCACATACCACAGCAATACCATCTTCTGGTAACTTCATAGAAAACTCTGTGAAAGCTCGTAATAAGTTTTCTACCGTTCGATAATGGTCCATATGGTCATTTTCAATGTTCGTGATCACAATGCGTTTAGGATTTAAATGCAAGAAAGACCCATCACTTTCATCAGCTTCAGCGATACTATATTTACCTTTACCTACATGGCTACTACCATTTAAATAATCAACTTCTCCACCAATGATGATGGTTGGATCTTGGTTTGCTTCCATAAAAATTTGCCCAATCATAGACGTAGTTGTAGTCTTACCATGCGCACCAGCAACAGCAATGCCATAGGTTTCATCTAACACTGCTTTCACTACATCAGAACGGTGTAAAATTGGAATGTTTCGTTCTCTAGCCCCTAGAATTTCAGGATTATCATCATTGATAGCAGTAGAGCGGATGACCACATCTACTCCTTCTACATGTTCAGCATCATGCCCCATAAAAATAGTAGCCCCTGCCTGTCTAAATTTTTCTGTAATAGCAGATTCTTGAATATCGGAACCAGATACAATAAACCCTTTTTCAATCAATACATGTGCAATAGCACGCATGCCAGAGCCTGCAATTCCGATTAAATGTATACGTTGATAGGTATCTAACATAGAGATACTCCTTCCTATAATCTCTTAATGGATAGAGCCAATGTAGCAATTTCTATAGCTGCCTTAGGCTTTCCTAATTGTAATGTAGCTTGGGCCATGCGTTGGCGACATTCTTGATCCTCTAGCATAGCATCTACCGATTGTAATAATCTTGTACCATCTAATTCTTTATCTACTATCATCGTAGAAGCACCTGCCTCTACAAATGCTTTTGCATTGAAAGTTTGATGGTCAGCAGCTGCATAAGGGTAAGGAATTAAAATAGATGGTATACCACGTACAGCCAATTCTGCCAAGCCAATTGCTCCTGACCGGAAAATAGCCATATCTGATGCAGCCATGGCCATATCCATATTGTCTAAGTAAGGGACAATATGTGATGTTGGGCTGTAAACTTCTCCCTCTTGTATACCTAAGCTTTCACAAACACGACTGTATTCATCAGTTCCTGTAGCATGAATAATTTTAATATCCTCTCTATCTTTATAATGTTCATGGACAGCTAGCATAGCCTTATTAATACTCCGTGCACCACGGGATCCACCAGCTACTAAAATAGCTGTTTGTGTTTCTTGTAAGCCAAAATACGCCCTAGCTTCTTCTCGATTTGCAGTCACCACATTGGGGCGCACAGGGTTCCCTGTATACACTACTTGCTTTGCATTAGGAAAATGTGGAGTCGCTTCTTCATATCCTACCGCTACCACATCTACAAAGCGACTTAAAATTTTATTCGTTATGCCTGGCACTACATTTTGTTCTTGAATTAATGTAGGAATTCCACGCAAAGCAGCTGCTAATAATAGAGGGCCACATACATAGCCACCAGTACCAATCACAATATCTGGTTGAAACTTAGATATTAAGCGATTCGCTTTCCATAAAGACGATATCGTTTTTCCTACAGTAACCAATGTATCTAAAGATAATGTACGCTGTAAACCTTGCACTGGCAATGTGGTAAATGGAATTCCTTCTTTAGGAACAATGCGGGACTCAAGGCCTCTTTCAGTTCCTACATAGAGAAAGTTAGCATCTACCATTGTTTCTAATGTTTTATAAATCGTGAGGGCTGGATAAATGTGTCCTCCAGTACCGCCACCTGAAATCATGATATTCATGTATATCCCCTTACAATCGTTCTACCAATCTTCGGAAGTGATCTCCTCTATCTTCAAATCGTGCATACCAATCAAAACTTGCACAAGCTGGAGATAATAATACTACATCCCCATCTTCCGCTATACGAGCACTTAGGGATACTGCCTCTTCCATAGATTCACAACGATGAATGTGTGGCACTCCCACTTTGACAGCAGCTTCTGCAAAACGTTGTGCTGCTTCACCAATAAGAATTAACTCTTTTACATTAGTTTTCACTAACTCCATCATTTCTTCCAGATCTGTCATTTTATCTTTACCACCTGCAATCAACACAAGAGGTGATGTAAAAGATTCTAAGGCTTTAATAGTGGAGTCCGTATTAGTTGCTTTAGAATCGTTATAATAGGTAACTCCATGCAAGGTACGAATGCGTTCCAAACGATGGGCTACACCATGAAATTTTGCAATAGCCTGATGGATATCTTCTACATCTACACCCAATGCATATGTTAAGGCAATAACACTCAGAATATTTTCAATATTATGAGATCCTGGGATATGAATATCTTTTGTAGTGATAATTGGGACTGCTTTCCCTTGCATCACTGCATAACATGTATTATTTTCAAAATACGCTCCATCTGTGACAGGTCTTTCTTGGCTAATTCCTAACACATGTCCTTTTACTCGTTTTGCCATATCTGCCACAATCGGAGAATCAAAGTTTAATACTGTCCAGTCTCCTAATTCTTGGTTGCGAAAAATATTTTCTTTTGCCTCTTGGTATCGTTCCATGGTTTTATGGCGCAACAAATGGTCTGGTGTCACATTTAGCAAGATAGCCCCTTTAGTGCGAAACTTATCTATACTCTCTAATTGGTAAGATGAAAGTTCTGCTACTAATACACCTGTTTCAGGTACTGCCAAGGCTTGTTCACTCAAAGAGTAACCAATATTACCACCTACATAAACATCCCATTTTGCTTCTTTCAATACTTCTGCCAACAAAGAAGTCGTTGTCGTTTTACCATTCGTACCTGTGACGCCTAAAATTGGAGCTTTTGATACTTCATAAGCAATTTCTACTTCCCCTACTACGGGAATATTTCTTTTTTTCGCCTCTTGAATAATAGGTATCTCTAAAGAAATACCAGGTGATACAACCACTCTTGTAGCTGTATCAAGCAACACAAAATCTTGTTGCCCTGTAATCACTTCTATATGACTCTCTGCCAAACGTTGACTTTCAGTCTGATCAAAATCAATTTTTTTATAATCATTAAGCGTTACAGTAGCGCCTAATTTAGCCAATGTATGGGCTACACCAATACCACTAAGTCCCGCACCTAATACCAATACATGAGAACCTGAATAATCCATTCTAACCACCTAACCCTATATGCAAGAATAACGGCCCTTACTAGTAGAGCCGTAATCTATATTATTTCATGCTTAACAGTACTATACCTAAGAAAGCCATTACTAAAGAGACAGCCCAGAATACATATACTACTTTTCGCTCACTCCAACCACCTAATTCAAAGTGATGGTGAATCGGACTCATACGGAAAATACGAACCCCTCTAGTTTTAAAAGATGCTACCTGTAAAATAACAGATAATGCTTCTACTACAAATACAAAGCCTATCACAATTAATAGAAGTTCTGTTTTTGTGGCAATAGCCATCCCTGCAAAAGCACCACCTAATGCTAAGGAGCCTGTATCACCCATAAACACTTTAGCTGGATTCGCATTGAAATATAAGAATCCTAAGCAAACTGCGCTTACGACAATACCAAAGAAGGTAACACTTAAAGAACCTACTAATAATCCTACCACTGCAAAGGCAGCCCCTGCAATAGCAGAAACACCAGTTGCTAATCCATCTAAACCATCTGTTAAATTAACAGCATTAGTGGTTCCCAATATAATAATAAAAGCTAGCGCATAATAAGCATAACCAAGATCTACAGTGATATCCACTAAAGGAATCCACAAAGTAGTTGGTAAGGCTGCATAGGCGATTGAGATATAACAAAATATGACAGCCAATATCGCTTGACCTAGTAATTTTTGTTTTGCCGTTAATCCTAAGTTACGACGTTTGACAGCTTTGATAAAATCATCACTAAATCCTAATGCACCATGGCCTAAGGTTAAAAATAATAGCATCCACAATGTTACAGAATAGGGTGGTACTATGCAAACTGTAATGACTAAAGCTAGTATCATAAATAATCCGCCCATTGTTGGCGTCCCAGCTTTAGCTAAATGTGCCTGAGGTCCATCTTCACGAATCGACTGTTGTGCTTTCAATCGCTGCAATAGAGGAATCCCTATTTTACCGAATACTAATGTACTTACTAGGGCTAAGCCAAAGGCTAATGCATAGTCCATATTCATGTCACATGTCTCCTTACTTATTCATGTCGTTCTTTAAAATCTTCTATAATACGTTCCATTTTAAGACCACGAGATCCTTTCACTAGAATCACATCGCCATCTCGTTTTACATCATAATAGGCATTGGCAATATCAAGATGACTTTTCCCTACATACACATAAGGAACACCCACTTGTTTAGCTATAGAAGCAGTAGTTTTCATCATATCACCAAAAGTAAATACCATATCATAGTGCTCTTCTCCAAGAAGTTTACCAATCTCTTCATGAGCTAGTTTAGAATGATCTCCTAATTCTAACATATCTCCTAGCATAGCTATTTTACGAGCTCCTTGTAATTGACTCATGGCACGAATGGATTCTGCCATACTATTTGGGTTCGCATTATACGCATCATTCAGAACTGTAAAGGTTGGAAATGCTACAATTTCTTGACGCATTGGAATTCCTGGAAATTCTTTAAAAGCTTCCACAATTTCAGCTTTTGGTACACCCAAAATCGTGCCAACTGCAATAGCGGATAAAGCATCATATACATTGTGAATACCAATCATTGGCAAAAATACTTTCCATTCACCAGAAGTATCACGAACAGTAAAATTAATGCCTTTTGATGTATATTCTAATTGAGTCCCTTGTACGTGAGAACCCTCTTGCATACCATAGGTCATAACCTTTGCATCCGTTACCTGTTCCATAGGCAATACAAAAGAATCATCATGATTCAATACAGCCGCCCCCGTACTCGGTAATGCTTCTATCAATTCTTGCTTAGCTTTTCCAATATTTTCTTGAGACCCTAATAGTTCAATATGGCTAGTACCTACATTAGTAATAACTCCTATTGTAGGTTCTGCAATCTCCGCTAATTCAGCAATTTGACCAAGCCCTCGCATCCCCATTTCAAGAACGCATACATCATGATCTTCCGTCAATTGCAATAACATCTTTGGAACACCAATTTCATTATTATAGTTTTTCTCTGTTTTTAACACTGTAAAAGCTTTTTCCAATACAGCACTAATCATTTCTTTTGTTGTTGTTTTCCCAGAGGAACCAGTGATTCCAATAATAGGGATAGGAAAGCGTCTACGATGATAGGTTGCTAACTGCTGATACGCCTGTAGTGTATCTTCTACTTCAATACAGACTAAGCCCTCTATCGTTTTTCCTCGTTTTACTACAGCACCTGTAGCACCACGTTCTTTGGCAACTGTTAAGAAGTCATGACCATCAAATGTCATTCCTTCCAAAGCAACAAATAATCCATTTTTTTCAATTGTACGGGTATCAGTTGATACATCAGCAAAGGAACAAGTACTTGTTCCTGCATAGAACCCTTGTGTTGCCTCTAGAACTTCTTGCACTGTAAATTGTGCCATATTATTTCTCCTTCAAGGCTTCTCTTGCCACTTCACGATCATCAAAATGAATCGTTTCATCTTTTAAAATTTGATAATCTTCGTGACCTTTACCAGCAATAATAACTACATCTCCAGTAGTCGCCTCTCCGATTGCTTTATGAATAGCTTCACGGCGGTCTACAATCACTTCATAAGTCACAGCATCATGTAATCCTTCTTTCACCCCTACTTCTACATCTTTTACAATTTGTATAGGATCTTCTGTACGTGGGTTATCGGAAGTCACAAACACTCGATCTCCAAACTGTGCTGCAATACGCCCCATGATTGGACGTTTCGTAGCATCTCGATCACCACCGCAACCAAAAACAACTAAAATACGGTTATCAACAATTTTCTTCGCTGTTTGTAAAATGTTTTCTAGTCCATCTGGTGTATGTGCATAATCAACAACCACTGCAAAATCTTGTCCTTCTTCAATGAGCTCAAAACGTCCTGGCACCGCTGTAAAAGTAGTTAAAGCACTTACAATCTCCTCCATCGTCAATCCTTCATATAAAGCCGCTCCTACGGCAGCCAAGGTATTATACACATTGAACATACCCGCAATTTTCGTGGAAATTGAATAGTTTTTTCCATCATAGGACAAGTTGAACTTAGAAGATTTAGCAGTAATAGCTAACTCAGAGGCATTCATAGTACCTTTACCTTCTGTACTATACGTAATCATAGGTGCTGTAGTCACATCTACAATAGCTTGACCATAATCATCATCTACGTTTATAACAGCACCTTTACCTTCTTTCATCTGATAGGATGCACTTACTTGTTTAAATAGCTTAGATTTTGCTGCTAAATAATTATCGAATGTCTTATGAAAATCCAAATGATCTTGAGTTAAATTAGTAAATACAGCTGTATCGTACTCTACCCCCGCCGTACGACCTAATGCTAGCGCATGAGAAGATACTTCCATAATACAATGTGTCACACCAGCATCCACCATTTGCTGTAAAATTTGCTGTAAATCCGCTACATCTGGAGTTGTATTATGAATTGGATAGGATTGATCATCAATCAAAATATGAACTGTACCAATAATCCCCACTGTATAACCTTGGGATCGTAGCATATGTCCAATAATATGTGTAGTTGTAGTTTTACCATTTGTTCCGGTTACACCAATCATCCGCATTTTAGAAGCTGGATAATCATAGAAGAATGGAACAGCATCTTGCAAAGCTTGACGCGTATCGTCTACGTATAGAACGGTTACATTATCTGGTACTATGACTGGTTTTGATGCAATAATCGCCACAGCCCCATCCTCTATAGCCTTATTCACAAAGCTATGACCATCGACAGTAGCACCTACTAAACATATAAATAAACTTCCTTCTTGCACTGTTCTGGAATCCGCAGTAATATGACTTACTACAGATGTTACAGGACCTTCTACCTTCTTAGGAGATACAATTTTTACTATTTCTTCCACTCGTTTCATCTGCATTCCTCCAATCAAAGTGAAAGCAGCCCAAAAGGACTGCCTTCATTATTCTCTAATATCCTTTTTCATCGTAACATTACGTTCTTCCACTGTATTCTTGCTAGTGTAAACGAAATTATCTGGTAATACCATGCCAAGTTTTTGTTGTGCAATCTTTTGAATGCGTGTAGGAGATTTTAACTCTGCTAATACTAGATTATACTCATAATTAGTGCGATTTTCTAAAACTATTTGATCTTGTAGATTGACAGTTTCTTTTCTTGTATTTTCTGTGACACCAGTTAATAGCAAACAAATCATACCGAATACAATTCCCATAAGAACTGTAGCCAAACAGTGTCGCATATCTGGCGTAAGATCCATAATAAAGTCAGGGGCATTGGATTTCTTTCTTCTGACTGGTTCAACATAGGGCGCTGATTGTTCCCAATACGCGGCCTTTCGCACTAACATAAATATTCCTCCTAACTATAATTTTACGGCTACCCTTAACTTGGCACTACGGGACCGTGGATTTACTCCTACTTCTTCTTTGCTTGGCTCTACAGCCTTATTCTTAGCTTTCACTGTTGGCACATGATGACATACACAGACTGGTAAATTAGGTGGACATGTGCAACCTTGAGATAATTCTTTAAAAGTTTGTTTGGTGATTCTATCCTCTAGAGAGTGGAATGTAATCACAGCTATTCTTCCATCAGGCTTTAGCATGGATGTAGCATCTACAAAAGCATCATGCAAAATTTGAAGTTCCTGATTCACTTCGATACGAAGTGCTTGAAAGGTTCGTTTTGCTGGATGCGGACCATCTTGTCTAGCCTTTGCAGGTATGGCACGTTTAATGATATCCACCAGCTGAAATGTAGTCACTATAGGCGATTCTTCTCTAGCTTCCACAATAAATTGAACAATTCGTTTCGCCCAACGCTCTTCCCCATAGTCCCAGATAATGCGATACAAGTCATCACTCGAATAGGTATTCACTATTCTTTCTGCCGTTAAGGATCCACTTTGATTCATACGCATATCCAAAGGTCCATCTTGCATATAAGAAAACCCTCGATCCGCCGTATCTAATTGATGGCTAGAAACCCCTAAATCAAATACAAATCCATCTACTTCATAAATGCCTGACTCTTGTAAAGCTTGTTTTAAGTTAGAAAAGTTTGTTTGAATTACTTTCACCTGACAAGACAAATCAGATAATCTCTGAGAGGCTGCCTCTAATGCCGCTACGTCTTGATCTAAACCAACAATCATACCTTTTGAGGATAACCGTTCTCCAATGGCGTGGGAATGTCCCCCACCACCTAATGTACAATCCACATAGGTTCCATCTGGTTTAATTGCCAATCCGTCTAGCGTTTCACTGAGTAATACACTCACATGATGAAAGTCCATAATGCCTCACTTAAAATCCAATATCATCCAAATCAAGCTCTTCTGCCATCGCCTCAATATTACCGTAAATTTCGTTGTTATAAGCTTCCCAACGAGTTTTACTCCAAATCTCGATGCGTTCACCATTACCAACTACAACTACATCTTTTTTTAATTCCCCATGAGCACGAAGATTACTAGGTATTAGTACACGACCTTGTTTATCAAACTCAAGGTCAGCAGCACCACCTACAAAAAAACGCACTAATCCACGTTGGTTGGCTTTATTAGAGCTTTGAGAACTTAATTTTTTTGCAATTTCATCAAACTTTTCTTGTGTGTAAATGGCTAAGGTGTTATCAAAATATCTAGTAACAACACAGGTATCACCTAGTTGTTCACGCATTTTGGCAGGAACTATCATACGTCCTTTACTATCAATTGTATGTGAAAATTCACCTTTAAACATAGCAAGGACACCTCCTTTTCCTACACCTTCTCGCCCTCATTACCACTATATGGTAAATTTTACCACAATTCCCCACTTTTAACAACAAACAAATACTAATTTAATAGATATTTATACAAATTATTTTCTTATACTCATTACTATCGAACATTGTTGTTAATATTTATTAATATGTTCGCATAATTCACTTTAATATCGAACATTCTATTATTTGAAAAAGGTGGTAAAAAGTGGGGGTAATTTTACATATTTTGCCAACATTTATATAAAATGATATCCAATTAAACAGTACATCCCTAATCCTTATACTTACTAATTTTAAAACAAAAAAGATAGCCGAATCATTGATTCAACTATCTTTTTATCACTTTTATAGTAACTATTCTATTGTCTATATTTTTTCTCTTAGTTTATAATTGCCCCACTCTTTTCATAGCATCATAAATTCGTTGTGCTAATCCAGTAATTTGTCTTTTAGGAATGGAACATACAGCAATGCGAACACCACCAGCTACAGGAATTAAAAATACATTTTCTTTTTTCAATTCATCTGCCAAGGCCTTTGGATTATCGCTTGGAATTGTTGCAAAGAAACCACCCATGTATGGCAACATTGGTAAGCCAATCGCTTTTCCTTCACATTCCAAGATACCTGCCCGCTCTTCTACGAGACGAGAGTAGCAATTACGTTCCTCTTCATAACGTTTTAATTTTTCAGGATCAAGCACGATATTAGCAACCGTACGCATAGCAGGTCTATTAATGTTAGACCAAGTACCACGAGATGTCATTTGGTTAACATCAAAAAACTCCTGTGCCACTGCTTTATCAGAAGTAATACCTAACATACAACCAACACGTTGACCATACATGGTGAATCCTTTTGAAATACTATAGCATACAACTGTTAAAATATCTTTTGACAAATGCTCAAACTTTTTAAAGAATCGACGTACATCTTCTTTAGGTCCGGAGAAATCAATATACGCAGCATCTACACCAATGATAACTTTATTTTTACCTGTATTCACTATACCTTTCACTAAGTCTAATACATTATCCCAATCGCTGTCGCACAAGGAAAACCCTGTTGGATTATTGCCAGGTGTGTTAAAAATCACTACTACATTTTCTTGTTTCTCAGCAATATCTAGCACTAAAGATTGCAAAGCTTCAAAATTGAACTTATAGTTCTCATCAAATAATGGGTATGTAACTAATTCTCGTCCATTATCTTGGCATATTTGCTTGTATGCCCCCCAGTACCAATCAGCGGTAATTACCTTATCACCTAGTTCTGTATAATTGTGAACCAAGTGATGAATACCACCTGTACCACCCGCTGTGGCTATCCCTTCAATATAGGCATCTGGCCGAGATTGTCCAAAACATTCTTGTTTACATGCTTCCACAAACTCTTTTAACCCTTCAATCGGTGCATATGCAACATATTCATTACGTGGCAAATTACGAAACTCATCTTCTACCACCTTCAAGAAAACAATATCGCCATTTTCATCTAGGATAGATCCGACAGTTCCAATTAATACATTTTCTTTGCCATATTGTTTCGCTGCCTCTTGAGCTTGTGAATTTGTCGCAAAGATAACATCATTTGCTTTTTTCCCACGCGCTTGTTTTGCTGCCATACTCATAGTAAACACCTTCCTATATTAGTTATATATTTTATATTTATAATACTAGTTTACAAGAAAAATCATTCTCCTACAAGACATGTAGCTCATGTATACACAATAGTTTTTATCACCATTCAATTTTCTTTATATTGTAAAGAATAGATTCTGCACACTCTTATGATAGTATACATATAGTCACTTTCTATCGGCAACAACCACAAATTCAAAATACTTACACTAAAAAGCAGATACACAACCATAATGGATTGTATATCTGCTAATTATTTTAGAGTATTCTATTCTACTTTACCGCCTAAGTATGCTTCCATCACTCTAGGGTCGTGACGAATTTCTTCGGCTGGTCCTGAAAGAACGATTTTACCTGTTTCTAATACATATGCATAGTCAGCGATTTTCAAAGCTTGACGTACATTTTGCTCTACTAACAATACTGTCGTTCCTTCGGCGCTAATCTCTTTGATAACTTCAAAGATTTCATTCACTACCAAAGGCGCCAAACCCATGGATGGTTCATCTAGTAACAACAGTTTCGGACGAGCCATTAAAGCACGACCAATGGCAAGCATCTGCTGTTGTCCACCAGATAAAGTACCACCTAATTGGTAACTACGTTCGTCAAGAATAGGGAATCGTTTGAACACTTTTTTAATATCATCGTTGATTTCAGCATCCTTACGAATATAGGCTCCCATTTCTAGATTTTCGTAAACACTCATATCTTGTAATATTTGACGACCTTCTGGGACGAGGGAAATACCAGATTTCACAATATCATGGGTTTTCATAGATGTAATATCTTTACCTTCAAAGGTAATGCGACCTTCTGTAGGTTTTACTAAACCCATGATAGAACGCATGGTTGTCGATTTACCGGCACCATTAGCGCCAATCAATGATACAATAGAGCCTCGAGGAACTTCTAGGTTAATGGATTTCAACGCTGTAATATGACCATATCCAGCCACAACATTTTCAATTTTTAACATATTATTCCTCCTTTCCTAAGTACGCTTCGATTACATCTGGATTATTTTGAATCTCTTGCGGTGTACCTTCTGCAATCTTTTTACCAAAGTTCAACACTGCTAAGCGATCACAAATATTCATCATCAACGCCATATCATGTTCTATGACCACAACAGTGATACCTAAATCACGGATTTTACCGATCAATTGGCGCAACACTTCTGTTTCGCTATCATTCATACCCGCCGCAGGTTCATCTAACAAGATTAACTGTGGATGCGTTGCTAAAGCACGAGCGATTTCTAAACGACGTTGCTTACCATATGGTAAAGATGTAGCTACTTCTTCCGCATCTTCTTCTAAGCCAACCAGTTTTAAAAACTCATAGGCAATACCACGGCAACGCTCTTCTTCAATGCGTTGGCGTTTTGTACGGAAGAAGCTAGACAACACACCAGAACCTGTGCGACAATGCATCCCTGTCAGCACTGTCTCCAACGCCGTCATATTACCAAAAAGGCGAATATTTTGGAACGTTCTAGCAATCCCCATTTCCACCGTACGATGTGGTTTTATGCCCACTACATTCATACCATCGAAGACAATATTGCCAGTACTGACAGGGAATACGCCAGTAATCAAGTTGAACAGCGTTGTTTTACCGGCCCCATTTGGTCCGATGACACCAAAGACTTCCCCTTGGTTCACTTGGAAGGTAACCCCTGTCAAGGCAGCCACACCGCCAAAGCTTTTACTTACATCATCTAATTGTAATAGCATGGTTACCTCCTATTCTTGACCAGACTTGCTTTGTGTTTTATAAGCTTCAAAGCGTTCTGTTAATACTTGCGTTTCTGGAATATATGCTTTCTTTTTCACACCCAATTTGCGATAAATTTTGTCCATTAAATCTTCTGTCAAAATACCATCTGGGCGAACAGCCATCAAGATAACTAGTAATGCGCCATAAATAATATCCCGGTAATCTGCTAAGAAACGCAATACTTCTGGTAACAATGTCAAAATGAAAGAGCCTAGTACAGATCCCCATACTACATTGGAACCACCAAACACAGGGAACAATAAAATTTGCACTACTTTGTGGTAGCTAAAATCTGTAGGGTTGATGAAGTTTGTAATATGTGCATACAAACCACCGCCAATACCAGCAATGAAAGCACCGATGACAAAGGCTAACATTTTGTAATACACCACATTGATACCCATTAACTCTGCTGCATGGTCATCTGCTTTAATGGCTTGGAATGCACGCCCCACACGACTATTGTGGATGCGTAAGCAGAACAATATCACTAGTGCTAAAATCACCAACAAAATAATGATGGTCAACAAGTTACCCCATGTTAATGCATCAATGTCTAACAAACCGTCCATATCAAACTCATAGATATAGTTCGTCAATTCTTGAGCAATCGCTGGAATTCCTGAAAGGCCCAAGGCTCCATTGGTCACTTCTAAGTTCAAAAAGATAACACGTACTACTTCACCAAAGCCCAAGGTAGCAATGGCAAGGTATAAACCTTTCAAGCGTGTAGTTGGTAAACCAATCACAATAGCTACTAAGGCCGCCACGACACCACCAATGAAGATAGCAATCGGAATCGGTAACTCAGCTTTCAGAGTGAGCAAAGCACCCACGTAGGCACCCACGCTCATAAAACCAGCCGCACCCAATGTCAACTGTCCTGTAGAAAGGGTGAAGAAAATGGAAATACCCATAATAGCATTGATGATGAAGAACATCACAATTTGTAGATAATATGGATTTAAAATTTCACTCATGGTCGTCCCCCCTTATCTTTGGATCCGAATAACCCTTGTGGTCTCCAGAATAATAAGAGAATGATTAACCCAAAGGCTACAGCATCACGGTAAGAAGATGCCCCATAGGCTACGGAGAATACTTCAGATACACCTAAGATGAATCCACCAACCATCGCACCAGTGATGTTTCCAAGCCCGCCAAGAATTAACACTGCTAATCCTTTAAATCCGATAACAACACCCATCATAGGCTCTACGGCATCGAAGGATAAACCAACTAATACACCAGCTGCAGAACCTAACGCAGAAGCGAGCATCACTGTTACAGAAATAACCAAAGTAGGGTTAATCCCCAATAAGGATGCCGTTTCTGTACTCAAAGATACAGCACGAATAGCTTTACCGATTTTAGTTTTTTTAATAAGTACATTTAAAATCAACATTAATACAATGGATACGCCAAGTCCAATGATTTGAACCATGGAAATTTTGAACATACCAAAATCGATGAGTCCACCAATAAAATCTGGTGGGAAAGAACGTGTTTGTGGGCCCCATACAAGCAAGGCTACACTTTCAATAAAAATAGATACGCCAATTGTGGAAATCAATGGCGCCAAATGGGATACATTTTTCTTACGAAGTGGACGAAGTGCCACAAACTCTAACAAATATCCAAGAATTGCCCCTACGAGCATAGCCACAAGGATGGCTACGAATATATTAGCTTCAAAGACTGTCACCATAAATAAACCCACGAAGGCACCTATCATAAAGATGCCTCCGTGAGCCATGTTGATGATGTTCAATACACCAAAAACCAGTGTCAATCCGATCGCTAATACTGCATAGAGACTGCCTAAAGTAAGGCCATTCACTAATTGCTGTAAAAACATCGTGTAACTCCTATTTTTGTAATGCGTCGAACTGCCCGTTTTTAATTTGTAAAACTTGAACTTCCATAGATGGGTCACGTTTTTCGTTGAATTGGAATTTACCAGTTACCCCTACGAAGTCTGTAATGCCTTTTAAGGCGTTACGGAATTTTTCGCGATCTGTTGTAGAACCTGCTGCTTTTAAAGCTGCTTCGTACAAGAACACAGCATCATATGCTTGTGCTGCGAATTGGTCAGGTTCATGGCCATATTTTTCTACATAAGCTTTGCGGAAGTCGCGAACTTTTTGGTCATCTTTGTTAGGGAACCAAGGTGTACCTACGATCGCACCATCAGCAGCGGCACCAGCATTTTTAATGAACGCTGGACTGTTGAAACCATTGGAACCTACTACTGGTTGGTTCATGCCAAGTTCACGCATTTTTTTCATAATCAATGCCCCTTCTTGGTACAAGGAGGCAACGATGATAATGTCAGGTTTTGCTTGTTGAATTTTAGTCAACTGTGCTGAGAAATCTGTATCTTTATCAGCAAATGTTTCTGTCGCTACAATTTGAACCCCTTCAGATTCCAATGCTTTTTTAGCTGTATTGTTTACAGAAACCATTTGGTCATTGTTGTTGGAATACATAATCGCTGCTGTTTTGAAACCTAATACTTTATGAGATTGACGAATCGCTGCGTCTACTGCCAAAGATTCTGGTACAGCATTACGGAAAATATAATCTCCGATATCAGTGATGCCTTCTGCAGTTGTAGAAGTACCTAATGCTACCACTTTATTTTTGTTAGCAATCGGTCCTGCCGCCATCATTTCACCAGATAACATAGGTCCGATGACAGCTACGACTTTATCTTTAGCAATCACTTTGTTCATCGCATTGATGGCTTCGTTTTTGTCACCTTTTGTATCTTCCACTAACAAATTAATTTTTACATTGTTAGCATCTGCGTTAATTTGTGCTACCGCTAACTCTGCACCATTCTTAATAGATTCGCCATAGGCAGCTGCCGCGCCAGACGTAGTTGTCAGTAAAGCTACTTTTGCTTCATTTGCATTGTTTGTTGATGAACTATTGCCACCGCAACCAGCGATTGCCGCGGCTAAAATAGCTGTAGCACCCAATGCTAGTGCACGTTTGAACATGGATTTTTTCATGTTACACCCTTCCTTCTTAAAATTCCTCTTTTGGATTTTCTAACTGTGAAAGTCATCTTTACCTTTTTCACTTTATCAGCTTAAAGAACAAGTGATAACTCTATAGAAAATCTATGCTTTCCTATTATGAATGTAACATGAGTAGTTTGTCAAATATAAATATAAGAATTTAGTTATGAGTTTATTTAGTAAACCCATAGCGTATATTTTTCTCATTTTTGTATTTATCTAGTAGACAAATATCTTTTTTGAATAGTAACTATAGGAATTGATAGGTTTTGATAGCAATTATATCCTTTTAGAAATATGATCCAATCTACTACTTAGGCATATTAAAACTGGCGACGAAAGTTAGCACCCTCATCGCCAGTTTCACACAGTTGAACTTTTATTTACTTTGTATCAATAAAATTTCACCACTATTAATTCACAGTATATAAATAATCGTATTGTTCCTGTGTTAACGTATCTAAGTCATAGCCCATGGATTGTAATTTCAGTTTCGCAATTTCTGCGTCTACTTCATATGGTAATACATGTACATCATCTGACATGTCTGCCCCATGATGTAAGATGTACTCCGCTGCTAATGCCTGCATAGCAAAGGACAAGTCCATAATTTCTGCTGGATGTCCATCCCCTGCTGCTAAGTTCACAAGTCGACCTTCTGCTAGCACATACAATTGACGACCATCTTGCATATGGTAAGCCTCGATATTTTGACGCACTCGTTCATGAGATACAGCCATTGCTTCTAAGTCTTTTACATTTACTTCACAATCGAAATGGCCTGCATTACAAAGTACAGCGCGATCTTTCATCACAGCATAGTGCTCTTCTGTAATAACGTCTTTACAGCCTGTGACCGTACAGAAAATATCGCCAATTTTAGCAGCTTCCACCATTGGTAATACTTTGAAACCATCAAATACAGCCTCGATTGCTTTAATTGGATCTACTTCTGTTACATACACGTGAGCACCTAGGCCTTTGGCACGAAGTGCCACGCCTTTACCGCACCAACCGTAACCAGCAACCACCACGTTTTTGCCTGTTACTGTTAAGTTTGTGGTACGCATGATACCGTCCCACACAGATTGTCCTGTACCATAGCGATTGTCGAATAAGTATTTACAGTTAGAATCGTTCACAGCGATCATTGGGAATGTCAACTGTTCCGCTTCAGCCAAGGCTTTCAAACGGTGTACACCTGTTGTGGTTTCTTCACTACCGCCCAACAAACGTTCTTTTGCATCAGTTCGTGTTGTATGTAACAAACTTACTAAATCTCCACCGTCATCGATGATGATATGAGGTTTATGGTCTAATGCTTTGTTCAGGAACATCGTATACTCTTCGTCTGTACAGTTGTACCAAGCATAGACAGTCAAGCCCATATCTACCAGTCCTGCCGCCACATCATCTTGCGTAGACAATGGGTTGGAACCTGTAACGATCACATCCGCACCACCACGTTTTAACACCGTAGATAAGTACGCAGTTTTAGCTTCTAAGTGAACGGATACAACGATGGTTTGACCTTTGAAAGTTTGCTCTTTTTCAAAACGGTCCCCTAATGTGTTCAAAGTAGGCATGAAATTAGCTACCCAGTCGATTTTTTTACGACCTTCAGCGGCTAAGGAAATATCTCGAATTAAAGATTGCATTGGCGTTCTCCTTTTAGATTCTTCACCATAGATTATAATTGAAAGCCACCATATTCAGACATACGATGATGAGCTGGATAGTCTGCATTCACATCGATGCCTTTGATAACTTCTTTTACAAGCGATTGTAATTGCTCAGCCATTTCTTTCATCATATCTACCACTTCACCATGGGTCAAAGCAGATTCAGAAATGCCTGCTGCGTAGTTTGTGACCATGGAAATTGTCATATATGCCATTTCCGCTTCATTGGCTAAGGTCACCTCTGGTACGTTCGTCATACCCACCGTTTGGCCACCTAACATAGCATACATGCGAATTTCAGCAGGAGATTCAAAGCGAGGACCCTCTGTACATACGTAAGTTCCACCATTGTGAACCGTTAAGCCTAAGGATTTAGCTGCGCTTTCTACAATACCTCGCAACTCAGGGCTATATGGTTCTGTCACATCCACATGCGCCACCGGACGATCGCCTCCTTCATAGAAGGTATTCACACGGTTTTTAGTGAAGTCTAGGAATTGGTCGGTCAACACAAAATGACCCGGTCCAAAGTTCTCATCCAAAGAACCTACTGCTGTGGTAGATACAATGTATTTCACGCCTAATTTTTTAAGTCCCCAAATATTAGCACGATAATTAATCTTGTGCGGTGGAATCGAATGATCTCGACCATGACGAGCTAAGAAATATATCGTCTTGCCTTCATACGTACCACATACATAGTGAATCTCACCATAGGGTGTCATAAGCGAAGATTCCGTCATAGTTTCAAACATATTTGGATCGTACACACCGGTACCACCAATAATAGCAATGGATGACATATCGTTCCTCCTTGTGAAAGATAGAAAAAATATCTGTTATGAATTTATTATAGCATGGAAAGGACAGTTTTGTGGAAATAGACTATCATTATTAGCAGTTATAAATTTTTCACCATTTTCTTCCCCACTACAAATCATCCATAAAATGCTATAATATACACAACAACTATCAACACGTTAATCTATACAATAAAGGAGTTCTCCATGATTCGTATTGCTTTTGGACAAATTCAGGTACACCCTGGTGATCCTGCTACAAACTTTCAATCTATGATGCAAGCTATCAACTATGCCAAGGCTGTGAGCACGGACATCCTTATCTTTCCAGAATTGTGTCTCAGCGGATACATAGTAGGTGATTTGTGGGACCAAGTGCCTTTTATAAATGATTGCCTCTACTATGGTGAAGAATTAGTAAAAGCCACCGCTAACACAAATCTCACCATTATTTTTGGTAATGTAGGTATTGATGAACGTCTACGTAACTTGGACGGCAATCTTCGCAAATATAATGCCCTCTATTTAGCCTCCAAAGGACAACTGGTATCTAATCCATCCCAGCCTTATCCATTTACAATTAAAACCTTATTGCCCTGTTATCGATACTTTAATGAACCTCGGCATTTCACTAGCGCTAATGTGGTGGCGAAAGAGCGCAATCTATCGTTGTCTGATATTAATCAGCCTCTCACGATTTGCACTCGACAAGGAGCGTTCACTATTGCTCCTGTTATCTGTGAAGATAGCTGGGATACACACTATCCAGATTGTCCCACAAGTCTTATGGTGGAATCTGCAAAAGCGAAAGGTCAGCATATCGATTTAATTGTGAATTGTTCCTCTTCACCTTACACAATCCATAAGCAAAAACAGCGCCACGCCCTATTTAGTGCACAAGCCAAACGAAACAATACTCCTATTGCCTATACAAATCACGTGGGAATTCAAAACAATGGCAAAAATATCTGCATCTATGACGGTTGCTCCACGCTATATGACGTGAACGGTTCTGTTGTGGAAGAAGTACCTGCTTTTGAAAACACGGTACGACCTACCTTGTTGAAAGATACCTTGTGGCAGCCGATTTCATCCAGTAATAGTACTACTAATCATATTGAGCATCCCAAAGATGACATACTATCTACTCATTTAGAAATAAATAAAGCCAATACTACATATGATGCGTATCATACAGACGGTATACATAGTGCAAATGAACCATATGCCACAACGCCTGCATATATCCCTACCCTATTCAAAGCTCTTCAATACGGCATTCGTCAATTTTTAGCACAAACTGGGATTAAAAAAATTGTCATCGGTGCTTCTGGTGGCATTGACTCTGCCCTTAATGCTGCTTTGTACAGCACTGTATTAGCACCAGAAAATTTATACTTAGTCAATATGCCAAGCCGTTACAACTCAGATATGACGAAAGATTTGGCCTACCAATTAGCACAGAACATCGGTTGCCATTATGGCGTATTCCCTATTGAGGAAGGTGTGAACGCCACTATTGCACAACTAGAAGGTCAGACTTTTACAAAATCCCCTCTAAAGGCCTCTGGTCATGTACATAAGCATACACTAGCAGATGATGCTACTATCTCCAATTCTACTACAGATATTATATGTGAATCGCAGCAAATTACTACAAATCATACTGAGCAAACTCATGTGGATACCGACTTAGATACTACCACATTCTTACAGCTATCTACCCTTGCCAAAGAAAACATCCAAGCTCGTGATCGTTCATCTCGTATCCTAGCTGGTATAGCATCCGCTGTGAACGGGGCTTTCACGTGCAATGGCAATAAAACAGAGTTCACCATCGGTTATGCTACGATGTACGGTGATTTGGCAGGTTTCCTCGCTGTAACGGGAGATGTGTGGAAAACAGATGTGTATGCTTTGGCTAGCTACATGAATGAGCACATTTTTAAGCATGAATTAATCCCTCAAGGATCCATCGATGTGGTCCCTAGTGCGGAGCTTTCCGATGCACAGGATGTAACGCAAGGACTAGGTGACCCATTGCAATACGAATACCATGATTGCTTGTTCCGTGCCTTCGTAGAGGGTACACCACATACACTGCCTCATCAGCGTTTGACTCCTGAGGATATCTTGTGCACCTACGAGAACGGTACATTGGAACACCTATTAGGATTGCCAAACCCAATTTCTCACTATTTCACATCCACAGAACAGTTTATCAACGACCTTGAACGCTGGTGGAAATCTTTCAACGGATTAGCTGTAGCAAAACGTATCCAATCTCCTCCACTCTTCCTTGTCAGTGAACGTGCCTTTGGTACTGACCTAAGTGAAAGTCAATTAAAACCGTATTTCTCACGTACTTACCATATCATTAAAGAGAGAGTTCTATATCACCATACTAAAAAGTGAGTATATTTCTTAATTTTAAAAATATAAATCTATGCTATAGTAACGCTATATACAACTTTGTAATATACCTTATTAGATATCTTACATCCTGTATATAGCGTTATTTAATGTTTGACCATTTACTCATGCACCACTTTCAAAAATGATATAACCCATACTGAAAATTATATTGTAATGATAATCGTTATAGATTACAATAAAGTTAACCCTATGGGTTACGTTTTAATGTGTATTTGGAGGTATATTATGCAACAAGCATGGAAAGACTTCAATACAGGTGTATGGGATAAGTCCGTGGACGTACGCGATTTTATCCAACGAAACTATGTGCCTTATGTAGGCGATGATTCTTTTCTAGTAGGTCCTACAGAACGAACTACTAGACTTTGGCAACGGGTATTAGATTTATATGAGGAAGAACGACAAAAAGGTTCTGTCATCGATGCAGACACTGATGTAGCAACTCATATTACGGCGCATGCCCCTGGATATATTATTCAAGAAGATGAACAAATTGTTGGTCTTCAAACTGATTATCCTTTAAAACGTGCCATGTTCCCTTATGGTGGTTTACGAACTGCTAAAAGTGCTATCGAAGAGTATGGTTACAAAATGGATCCAACTCTTGAAGCGTTCTTTAAAACTCATCGTAAGACACATAATGATGGTGTATTTGATGTATATACACCTGAGATGCGAGCTGCTCGCTCTGCTCACATTATTACGGGCCTACCTGACGCGTATAGCCGCGGCCGAATTATCGGTGATTATCGCCGTGTAGCCTTATATGGTGTAGATTATTTGATCAAGGATAAAGAAGATCAATTCAATATCACCATGGGCGATATGATGCCAGATGTCATTCGTGACCGCGAAGAAATTCGAGATCAAATCCGTTCTTTGAAAGAGTTAAAAGAAATGGCTGCGTCCTACGGATTTGATATCTCCAAACCTGCTACCGATGTAAAAGAAGCTATCCAATGGCTATACTTTGGCTATTTGGGTGCTATCAAAGAACAAAATGGTGCAGCTATGTCTATCGGACGTAACTCCACTTTCTTGGACATCTATGCAGAACGTGATTTGAAATCTGGTAAATATACAGAAGAACAAATCCAAGAAATGGTGGATCACTTCATTATGAAATTGCGCATGGTTCGTTTCGCACGTATCCATGAATACAACAATTTATTTACTGGTGATCCTGTATGGACAACTGAGTCTATCGGTGGTATGGGCACTGACGGACGTACATTAGTGTCTAAAACGGCATTCCGTGTCCTACATACATTGCAAAACCTTGGTCCTGCTCCTGAACCAAACCTAACAGTACTTTGGTCTCCTTCCCTTCCTGAAGGTTTCAAAAAGTTCTGTGCGAAACTCTCTATTGCAACATCTTCCATTCAATATGAGAACGACGAAATCATGCGCCCTAACTCCGGTGATGATTACGCGATTGCTTGCTGCGTATCCCCTATGCGTATCGGTAAAGAAATGCAATTCTTTGGCGCTCGCTGTAACTTGGCGAAAGCCTTACTATATGCTATCAATGGTGGCGTAGATGAAAAGCTGAAAAAACAAGTAGGTCCAAAATTCCGCCCTATTACTTCAGAATACCTTGACTTCGATGAAGTGATGGAACGCTTTGAAGATATGACGGAATGGTTAGCAGGTGTGTATGTGAACGCCTTAAACATCATTCATTACATGCATGACAAATACGCCTATGAAAAATTAGAAATGGCATTGCATGACCGTAAAGTCACTCGTTGGTTTGCCACAGGTATTGCTGGACTTTCCGTAGTAGCCGATTCTCTATCTGCTATTAAATATGCGAAAGTAAAACCAATTCGCGATGAAAACGGTATTGCTATTGATTTTGAAATTGAAGGCGAATTCCCTAAATATGGTAATGATGATGATCGTGTAGATGATTTAGCTGCTACAGTGGTATCTGGTTTTATGAATAAGATTCGTAAACATCCAACCTATCGTCAATCCGTGCCAACCATGTCACTCTTGACGATTACATCCAATGTGGTATACGGTAATGCCACTGGTGCTACTCCTGACGGACGTAAAGCAGGTATTCCATTTGCTCCGGGTGCCAACCCTATGCATGGTCGTGACGAACACGGTGCTATCTCTTCCCTTGCATCTGTTGCTAAAATGCCATGGCGTGATTGTTGCGATGGTATTTCTAATACATTCTCTATTATTCCAGATTCTCTAGGTAAATCTGGAGAGTCTATGGTGACACTAGGCGACTTAGATTTAGACATAGACCTAGGCAACATTGAACATGCCTTAGCCGATGGTTGTGAAAATCTAGCGTGTCGTGAGCCAAATGTTACTTTCCCTGAAGAAAAGGAGTAAATATGACTAACGAACAACAAGTTGATAATTTAGTACAATTGTTAGATGGGTACAGCAAAAAAGGCGGCCACCATTTAAACGTAAACGTATTCAATCGTGAAACATTATTAGATGCTCAAAAACATCCTGAATTGTATCCACAATTGACGATCCGTGTTTCTGGTTACGCTGTTCATTTCAACAAGTTGACAAAAGCTCAACAAGACGAAGTGATCTCCCGTACATTCCATCAATCCATGTAATGCACTATGGTAGGTCGCATTCATTCCATTGAGACCATGGGTACTGTCGATGGCCCAGGCATGCGATTTGTCTTGTTCCTCCAAGGTTGCCCATTGCGATGTGCCTATTGCCATAATCCAGACACTTGGGATCCCTCTACGTATGCCCAAGAGATGACTGTGGCAGATGTGTGGACACAATTTGAAAGGAATCGTGACTTTTATATCACTGGAGGCATTACTGTCACTGGTGGCGAAGCATTGTTGCAACTCCCTTTTATTATCGAACTCTTTACTTTCTTTCATGGAAAGGGAATTCATACTTGTTTAGATACAAGCGGGATTTGCTACACACAAGAACAGGCTAGAGAGTACAAACTGCTTCTTGACGTAACGGATTTAGTCATTCTTGATGTGAAAGAGATCGATTCCTCTATACACGAAACACTAACCGGCAAACCTAATGATGCGGTCCTAGAGTTCGCTAAGTTTATAGACGAACAGGGTACCGATTTTTGGGTACGCCACGTGGTAGTCCCAACCATCACAGATAATCGCGATCGCTGGTATCGGCTTGGTTTCTTTCTAGGTGCTTTCAAACATTTGAAAGCCGTAGATTGCTTACCTTACCACGTCATGGGGGTTAATAAATATGAAAGTCTTGGCATTTCCTATCGCTTAGATGGAATCCCGCCCCTCTCAAAAGCTGACGCACAGCGTGCACTCCGCGTTGTCCTTTCTGGAATACGCGACTACCGCCGAGGTTTATGGTGTCCTCTTAAAACACCTGAAAGTTAAACTCATAACAATACTTTCCTGATCTTTCATAAAAGCGCACTATCCCTCGTGGACGGTGCGCTTTTTCTTGTTCATATATTAATATTTATTTCTTATGGATAACTTTTACATATTAGGTAAATCGTTGTATAATGGGAAGGTATTATTTCAGACTGTAACACTATGATTTATGGTTCAAGTGAATCCTATGTGTACCATTGCACCATCATAGTCTTTTGTATCTAAAGTTAGGAGGCATTTCATGGCATCGTCGTACATGCTACAATTACACCTTGGCGCCGTAGAAACGGTCATACTCTCACTCTTTTCCTTTTTACTGGGCACCTTCATGCACAAGCACATCAATATCTTGCATCGTTGGGCTATCCCAGTCCCTGCTATTGGCGGTTTAACCGTAGCCGTGCTTGTATTCCTATTACAAATTTCTGGTCTTATCCTAATTACTTTGGACAAAGCTGTTCTTGTTCCCGCTATGGTGGCATTCTTCGCTACCATGGGCCTAGTAGCACCGGTGCAAATTTGTACCTCTTCTCTAAAAGCTATCCCTCGCTACTGGGGCATGAGCACTTTACTTGTGATTATGCAAATTAGCATTGGCTTAGGACTAGCGAGTTTGTTCGGATTAGATAAACACTATGCCATTTTATTAGGTTCTCTTTCTCTTGAAAGTAGTTACAACTTTGTCTCTGCCTTAGGTCATGATTTAGGGAATGCCTTAAATGGTGAAACGGTAGCACATGGAATCATTGCTTTCACTACCATTGTTGGTGTATTCATCGGCGGTCCTATGGGACAATATTTAATCGAAAAGTTCAATCGCTATGAAACTGCCCCTCCTCCACCAGATTCACCAGCACCCACACCGATTGGGATTATCGTCAACTTATTGTTAGTCCTTATCTGTGTCAGCACCGGCATCGGTGGTTCCCACTACTTATTAGATACCTTCGGATTACATATTCCTACGTTCATCGTATCTATGTTATTAGCCATCCTCATCCGTAATGGTGGTGATGCAATGGGACAGACATTTATCAATTCTAAAGCTATTGCCTTATTCAGTCAAATTAGTATTACTATCTTCTTAACCACTGTATTTATGAGTATACCTGTAATCGCATTACGATCTTTGACAGGACCAATGCTTGTGATTCTGGTTGTACAAGTGATTGCGATTATTCTATTCACACGATTCATCGTATTTCCTGTACTCTGTAAAGATTACGACGGTGTTGTCATCGGCGCCGCTCTCCTTGGTCACGGCTTAGGCATCACACCAAACACAGTGGCAACCATCGCAACCCTTGGTGGTCGCTACAGAAAATCTGTAAAAGCTTTCCTTGTAGTGCCAATTACTGCTACCGTATTAATCAATGTGTTCGGTATTCCTATCTTGCATTGGATCATGCAGTTCTATTGGTAAACACATATAACAAAATCCCCAATCCATATACTGGACTGGGGATGTTTTATTATAAGAATAGATTAATGATTTCTACACCAATCAATCCACATACAGCAATCACTGTTTCCACCATACACCAAGAGCGCAATGTTTGTTTTACAGACAATCCGAAGAATTCTTTGAATAACCAGAATCCTGGGTCATTTGGTGGGCTAAAGAATACTGAACCAGCACCGACTGCGATTACCATCAATTCAGGGCTTACACCTGTTAATGGAATCAATGGGGCTACGATGCCACCAGCTGTCATGGCTGCTACTGTAGCAGAGCCTACAGCAATACGGATAACCACAGCAATTAACCAAGCTAGTACTAGTGGAGATACATTCACTTGCATCACAAGTTCACCAATATAGGTTCCTACACCGCTATCGATTAATACTTGTTTTAAGGCTCCACCAGCACCTACAACGAATAAAATCATAGCTACTGTTAAAATTGCTTTTTCAGAAGTAGCCATAATCTCTTTCATAGATTTGCCTCGAGCGAAGCCAAATGTATAGAAGGCAATGATCAAGGAAATTGTTAATGCCACAGATGGATCACCAATGAAGTTAAGAATAACCATTGCTGGAGATGCTTTTGGCAAGTTCATCATTTTACCGATAGCTGTCGCTGCCATCAAGATAACTGGTACTAAGGCAGTAAAGATGGATACTCCAAAGGATGGCATTTCCTCTTCTGTAAAGTCTTTATCATTGTGAAGACCTTCTGGGATATCTGTTTTAATATCTTTCACCGTATTGTACAATACAGGACCTGCCAAAATAACTGTTGGAATACCGATTAAGATACCATATACCAACGTTAGTCCAATGTCTGCATTGAATAATACAGAAATCGCTGTTGGACCTGGATGTGGCGGCAAGAAACCATGCGTTACAGATAAAGCTGCAACCATTGGCATACCAACCTCTAACAATGGAATATCCGCGGATTTAGCAATGGTAAAGATTAAAGGAATCAATAAGACGAAGCCGATTTCATAGAATAAAGCAATCCCTACAATGAATCCAGTTAAACATACAGCCCATCTTACATTGTTACGGCCAAACATATTAATCAATGTAGTCGCAATACGTTGCGCTCCACCGCTATCGGCCATCAATTTACCTAAAATAGCGCCGAAACCTACTACGATGGTTAAGCCCCCTAAGGTAGCTCCTAAGCCTTTTTGAATAGTTGGGAAAATCTTATCGATAGGTAATCCCTCTCCAAAGGCTAATAATACACAGACTAATAGCAATGATAAAAAGCTATTCATCTTTACTTTTACAATTAGGAAAAATAGTAAAATAATTCCTAATGCGAGAATAATTAATGGCATGTAAGTCTCCTTTCTAATTATAAACGACTGAACGGATGTTCCTTTTGGAACTGAACAAGACGTGCCAAATCGTCTTTCATATGAATATACAAACTTTCATAAATAGAGAAAAGTTCGTCATATACCGTTTGATTCTGCTCCTTAGGGTGATAGATACATTCAGGCTGCACTAACTCAGCTGTATCTTTAATATCTGATAAAGTTCCATCAGAAATAAACCCTAATACAGCGGCACCAAAGGAGGCGCCTTCACTATTATTTGGTAAGGTAATATGTTCACCGAATATATCACTCATAATTTGTACCCACAGTTCAGATTTAGTGAAAGAACCACTGATACGGATATCTTTCACATCTTCAAACTCACGCAATGCATCAAGAACAAAACGTAAGCTATAACAAATGCCTTCCATTGTGGCACGAATCATGTAAGAACGACTATGGTTTAAGGATAAGCCTACGAATGCACCACGCAAGTCTGAGTTCCAGTACGGAGCTCTTTCACCAGTAAAATATGGCATTAATAGCAATCCACCAGATCCAGCTGGTACATGTCTTGCTTTCATAGTCATTAAATCATAAGGGTCCACCGATAGTTGTTCCATTTGAGAGCCATGATAATGTAGGATCCGATCACGCATCCAACGCAAAATCATACCTCCATTGTTGATAGCTCCACCAGCCACCCACATGGTATCTGTTAAATTATAGCACCAAGTGCGACCTTTTGGATCCATTTGCGGCTTTTCTGTGAGCATGCGTATCGCACCAGATGTACCTATAGTAGCACTTAATTGCCCTTTAGAAACAGCGCCAATACCTACATTCACCAGTACTCCATCAGTAGCACCGATGACAACAGGCGTATTCACAGGTAAACCCAATCGTTCTGCTACGTTGGCTAGTAACTTACCACTATATGTTGTGGATACCACCTTAGGCAGTTGCACTTCTTGAATCCCTACATAGTCTAAAATCTCAGAGTCCCAAGTTTCTGTAAAGGCATTAAATAAACCAGAACTAGATGCTACTGACTTATCAGTAACCCATTCTCCTGTCATCAATCGGAACATGTAATCTTTAATAGATCCAATATGAGCCATGCGAGCAAAGATTTCAGGTTGATTTTCTTTGACCCATATGATTTTAGCCAATGGATAGGATGCATGTAACGGGCAGCCTGTTCTAAAGTAGAATTGTTTGCACGCTTCGTCTTGTTCCATGCGGTGTACAATGTTGGAACTTCTGCTATCCGCCCAGGTAATCATATTCCCTAATAAGTCAAACTGTTCATCTTGAGGGATAAAACTATGCATGACTGAACTCAAAGCAATCCCGGATATGGTAACTAGTTTATATTGTAACTCTTTGACTACTCCAGCAATGACTTCTTCTGCCGCATCATAAATCTGTTGAGGATTCTGTTCTGCTCGATCATATTGTGGTGTTTCTAATGGATAAAAAGCATCTCGTACAGCTACCGATTTACCTTGTGCTGTATACGCCATAGCACGTACGCCTGTAGTTCCCACATCAACGCCGATCCATACTGCTTCTCTAACTTCTGACATATATACCTCCTATCATCCAAATAAACTCATTTGTTCGTCTTCTGGTAAGTCACCTAAGCAACCTAATTCTACCATGCGGTTAGCAATGGTTTGAGACATTTTTGTACGTCTTCGCAAATCTTTAATAGACAAAAACTCCGCCTGTTCTCGTTCTTCTACGATGGCATCCGCTACCTTTTCACCTAAGCTAGTAACAGCCACAAATGGCGGCAATAAAGATGTTTCATCTTTAATCATAAATCGTCTTGCTTGTGATTTGTATAACTCTACATTGGCGAAAGAGTAACCTCGCTGTTTCATTTCCAAGGATACCTCTAAGGCAGACATTAAATCTTTTTCCTTTGGTGATGCTTCATACTTCGCAGCTAAGGCTTTTAACCGTTTAAATTCTTGTTGCTGCTCTTCTAAGGAACCCATCATAATTTTCAAGTCAAAGGCTTTCGCCCGAATAGAAAAATATGATGCATAGAAAGCCAATGGATAATTAATCTTGTACCACGCAATGCGGAATGCCATCATAACGTAAGCCACTGCATGAGCCCGAGGGAATAGATAGGAAATCTTTTTACAAGATGCAATAAACCACTCTGGCACTTGCGCTGCTCGCATTTGGTCTTCATAATCTGTTTGAGCAATCCCCTCTTTATTCCGCTTTTCGATACCTTTCCCTTTACGCACATTTTCCATGACGGAAAAAGCTACATTATCTGCTACCCCATGGTTGCGCAAAAAGTTCATAATATCGTCACGGGTAGAGATAGCTTCATTCAATTTACAAGTCCCAGTTTTAATCAAAGTTTGTGCATTATCTACCCATACATTGGTACCATGGGAGAAACCAGAAATCCGCACTAAGTCCGAAAAAGTTTGTGGCTTAGAATCTTCTAACATGGCCCGTACGAACCCAGTACCTGATTCAGGTACTGCCAAGGTCGCTACTTTATCTCCTTGCAATTGAGCTGGTGTCAAACCTAAGGCTTTTGTTGAGGAGAATAAACTTAATGTAGCAGGATCATCAAAAGGAATACTCGTAGACGGAATACCTGTCATATCTTCCAACATACGAATGATGGTAGGATCATCATGGCCCAGTATATCTAGCTTGGTCATACGACCTTCAATCGAGTGATAGTCAAAGTGTGTGGTAATAATACCACTTTCTTTTTTATTGGCTGGATATTGAACGGGTGTGAAATGATGTACATCCATATCTCGAGGGCAAACCATAATGCCTCCTGGATGTTGTCCCGTAGTATTCTTTACTTTTGTAAATCCTGTGGATAGCTTTTCTATAAAACCTCGTCGTTTTTGTAAATCATTGACATCTGCATATTTGTAAGCGTAGCCAATAGCCGTTTTATCCGCAATGGTACCGATTGTTCCCGCTCTAAATACATTATCTCGTCCGAACAATTCTTCCGTATATTTATGGGCACGACCTTGGTAATCTCCAGAGAAGTTCAAGTCAATATCTGGTACCTTATCCCCATGGAATCCCATAAAGATAGCAAAGGGAATATCGTGTCCATTGGCGATGAGTGGCGTACCGCACTCAGGGCAATTACGACGTGGTAAGTCAAAGCCCCCTGCATATTCCCCTTTTAAATAGAACTCACTCCACTTACACTGTGGACACACATAATGCGGTTCTAGTGGATTAACTTCCGTAATATCTGCCATGGTAGCTACGAAGGAAGACCCTACGGAACCACGAGACCCTACAAGGTACCCATCATCTAAGGATTTTTTTACTAGTTTATGGGCGATATAATATAACACGCCGAAACCATTGCCTATGATACTTTTAAGCTCATAATCTAAACGGTCCTGCACTGTTTTAGGCAAAGGATCTCCATAGATAGACTTTGCTTTCGCATAGCACATATCTTCTAAGGCTTTATCGGCCCCTTCGATTTTCGGAGAATAGGTACCATTTGGAATAGGTATGATATAATCTATACTTTGTTCCAATGCTCTGGTATTGGTGACTACCACTTGGTAAGCAATGTCTTCTCCTAAGTAGGCAAACTCTTCCAACATTTCATCAGTAGTACGCATATGCTGGTCCGCTTTGTCTTTGGCATCTTTCTCACCGCTTGCTGTGAGCATGATTTCACGATACATCTTATCTTTAGGGTCCATATAATGCACATTCCCTGTAGCTACGACTGGCATTTGCAATGTCTCCCCTAAAGCAACGATACGACGATTTATGTTTTTTAAGTCTTCCTCATGTTTTAACAAGCCTTCTTTAATAAAGCTCTTATAATTATCATGAGGTTGAATTTCTAAATAATCATAAAATCTAACAATCTCTTGTAACTCTTCATCGGTGGCACCATGTGCCATGGCTTGAATCAATTCTCCAGATTTACAAGATGTTCCTATAAGAATCCCTTCACGATGATCTTCAATGACAGCTCTTGGCAATCTTGGGTACTCATCAAAATAGTTTAAATGGCTTATGGAAATCATCTTATACAGATTCCGCAAACCTACCATATTTTTTGCAAATATAATGATATGATGTGGTACGGCTTGGTCCTCTTTTTCAATCAAATAAGCCTCTACGCCATAGAGGATCTTCACGCCTTTTTCCAAAGAATAGGCCTGAGCTTCTGGAAATGCTTGTACCACCCCATGATCGGTAATCGCTACCGCTGGATGTCCCCATTCTTTCACACGGTTTACGATGTCTTTCACTGCCACTAAGGCATTTTTCTCGGACATTTTCGTGTGCAAATGAAGTTCTACCCTTGTTTCCTCATGGGTATCTGTGCGTTTTGCATTACCCGTATCCTCCACAGGACGGATGGAATCCATATTTAACACATAATCACGTACAAATTGCTCATCATAGATAACTTCCCCTTTGATCTGTACCTTCCCAACAGATTTTAAAATTTTTAATAGCTTGGGGCCATCTTCAGAAGGGCTAGTAAACCGTTTAATAGCCAAACTATTATGGTCATCCACTAGATGACCTGTAATGATATACCGCTTTTTGGGTTCCTCACCTTTTTCGCGAGCTTTTTGTACAGCCTTGCTATCTTCTTTAGGGCGAATTTCTCGTATATCTAAACTGTGAAAGTACCCAGAGATAACAACGTTTTCTCCGGTTCTCACAAAGAAATCATCTGTTCGATGCGTATCTGATTCATCAAAAGCAGGACCTAATAGCATACCATCTTCCGTAGTTAACTTCCGTCTTCTCATAGGATAAGGAGAACTCCCCATTGCCGTTGGAGTTGGCGTATTAGGTCGATCTATGACTACCGGTGCCTCGTATAAATCATCATAATCCGATGAAGTTTTGATCGTACCATCACGACTTACATAGAGTTCCATTTCATCAAATCGATTCTCTTCATCCATATCCCAATAGATATCGTAATCTGCTACTTCATTCGCCTGTTGTAAAAAAAGATACTCTGTATCTTCTAGCCCTTTATTATCTAGATTAGATACAAAAGGAGTCTCTTCTGTTGCATTAGGTATACGAGTAAGAACAATTTGGTTCCTAAAATCCTCTGTATCTACAAGCTCATAAGTGCAACCAATACTGTGACAGATTTCTTCAATACGTGCTTGTACTGCCTTATCTAATGTTCCTATCGACTGAGAACCAAATATATGCAATTTTCCGTTTTTTAAGTAAAAGTGAAAGTCTACTTTAGACTCTCCCTTTAGTACCATATGATAACATTTCATAGTACGTCTCCCTTACGGATTTGACTTCACCGGTTCAGCGTTAGCTTTTTTCACCACATTAGGTCCTGTGACAACGACACGATCCACTGGATCATAATAAGAATTAAATGTATACGTAGAAGATCGACCATCACCATACACAATAGTTCTTGTCGTATCTACGGAAATTCCCTCATGACCAGTTTCTTCAATAGTTTCTTCTTTTACAGTATCATCAATTTTTTCTACCTTTTTATTAGGAATTTTCTGCTCTTTACCTTTCGTAATCGTTACAGACTGTGGTACATTCTCCTTGGCACCTAAGATAGTAATGGTCACATAGCCAGCGCCTTCTTCGGCAATCACATAGATAGGATGGGAATAAGGGTTTTTAAATTGAAAATCTATATATCCCCACGCCACAGTAGCATCTAAGCCAACTGGAATGTAAGACACCGGCGCAAAGTGCGTATCACGCTCTACAATATCCATACCCGATAACAGTGCTGTATTAAATAGAGTGGAACTCACTTGGCAGATACCACCACCAATACCTGGTACTAAACGACCACCCATGAATACCGGTGCATCATCGTAACCCGCTTCAGCCGTTCGCTCTCCTACGACTTGATTGAAGGAGAAAATGCCCCCTGCTGGAATCAAGGTTTGATGAATCTTCTGCGCTGCCAAATGAATATTATGAGCACGACTTGTATTCGCACCATTAAAATACGTTGTATAAGAGCCTAAGATAGAAGTAATAGACACTAAATCTTTATCTGTAATCGTAGGCTGTGCAGACTCATTAATAACAAGTTCTAAGGTCTCTACCTTTCCTTCTTGCAGTTGTTCTTGCAATCGTTTCATAGTAGCTGTCACATCTAACTTACGGCCTACCTTAGCAGGCTGATGTACCACTGTGTTACCTTCTAAAGTAACAGTGGCATTGGCCCCTACTTGTCCCATGGCCTTTGCATAATTCAAAAAATACGACTCAGCCACTGGTCCATCTACTTTATAGCGAATATTCATCGCTTTTCCATGAAGTAATGCATCTACTCGGTGCATGACATAGGTCATGACATCACTTTCATAGCCATAATCCATTACATCGGTTAAGGTTCCCACCCTATCTATGGTAACCCCTAAATCTGCCAAATTCACGGTTGTTTCTTTTCCCTTAGGATCCACTATGCGAATCAATTGTGATTGTGTATTCCGCTCTTGTAAGTAGCTATCTACTTCATCCATGCTTTGATGGGATAGACTATGACCGTCTATAGTTAATCCATAAATAGTCTTTCCTGTAGGCCATGCAAGCCCTGTTACAGATCCTCCCACGACAGCTACGAAGGCTGCCACAGTGACAATATACTTTCCTTTCATACTTCTCCTAGTTTGCACAATAGGCTAAACATATATCTTGAAATTGACTCATATCTGCTATACCTTGGCGGCTTTGCAAAATTAAATGATACAACTGGCTAATCAATGCTGCCACCGCTGGAATTTGAATTTTTCGGCGAGCTTCATAGGCTAATTTGATTGTATAGGGGTTGGCTTTCATCCCTTTTTCCTTAAATAAGCTTTGAATCTCAGGTAATGTCATCCCATAAAACGCACATTCACTGACCATGAGTTGTAAATGCATTTGATTATGTACATACGCCATCGCCATATCTACACTTTTATTCTTAAGCATAGATGGAAATAAATCTAGTAATATTCGTGCATCTTTCGTTAATAAAGCATCTTTAAAGCGGAAAATATTTTTTTCTCCAAAGTCCGTCATATGCTCCTTTAAAAATAGCGCTGTTATGGATTCTCCTTTATTGAGTAGGAGGAACAATCGATCAAATTCTGTACGCAAAAATGCTAAGGGCACATCTTTCCACAAATCTACCAAGTCACGTATATATGCCATGCCATCAGGATCTATTTTTTGCTTATGCGCCTTACAATGTTGCTGTATCCACTGAAAGAGAGCTTCTCCCTCTACTTTTTCAAACTTAAAGGATTCTACAGATCCCAAAAACGCTTTATTTCCTTGCAACCGTCCATCAATAGTTTCGGCATACACTAGAATAATGGGGTCTTCTCCACTATAACTTTGTAAATAATCTCGCAAACCTTGCCATTCTGGTGTCATCTTTTTCTTCGGTTTATCAAAGATGGGCAAATGAACAAGCAAAAATACTCGTGGCTCACCAAAGAGGGATACTTCTTGTAATTGTCCTAAAATAGAACCGGGACCTTGCTCCTCACGCAAGGTAAGCAAGGTCCGATCTGTATATTGATGTAAGAGATTCTGTTTTTTTTCTTCTAATAATTGTGGTTCATCTCCATAGAGTAATGTAACCATCTGTCACCTCTTATAATGTTACTATATTGTCTTCATCACTGCCTACAATATACACGCCTTCCTCCACATCAAATTGACTATGCAAGGTATTCCATACGATAAACTGCGTTGCCCCTTGCTCTTGATAATGCAACAATTGATTACTAGCTGTGAGGCCATATATTGTATTCGTTTCTCTCTTAGTATTATACACTATTTCTTGAACTTTTTCTTCTTCTTTTCTAGGGTGAAAGTGAAACTTTCTCTGTCCTGTTACGATAATTTCATAGCCTGCTTTGGTGTGAAGTTGTACAGATAACCAATCTAGTGCTAGTTCTTTACCAGCTTGTCCTTTACTGTATAGATGTTCTAAGGTATCTACACGGGTATATCCTTTCTGATACCCCTCTACAAAGACACCATTCCACTGACTAAATCCACGATGATGCAAGGCATCTACACATTGTTTCATAGCTCGCGGTGAAATATCGCCATTCTTAGCATCTATATAGAGGTATGCCTCCCTATGAAAGCCTGTTTTACAGACCATGAAAGCTGGTCCTGAAGAGATAGCGATAGGCACCACTTGTACCGCTGGTTTGACATAGGATAGTCCTAAAGGCAACATACCTAGTACTAATAGTGCAATGCTAGCAATCCTATTCCATGCCACTTGAATAGGTTCTTTCAAAGCTAGTAACCAATATACATATCCTACGCCCATATACCATACTACCACTAACCACAAAGGCATAGGAGGTGACCACAATAGCCCTAGATTACGGATAGCAAATAAAAGAGACATGCTTGCTTTTAGAATGAACCCTAAGAGGGACCATCCTAATGTAAAGGTAAATACTACATTGAGCAAAGATAGGCACAGTCCTACAATGATGGCTATATCTAACAAGGGACCTACAATCAGATTGGACAAGATACTAAGAAAGCTGAGGATATGAAAATAATATAGTTCTATAGGAAAGATGAGAACTTGTGCGGATATACATAAAGCCACACCTTTTGAGACAGGATTCGGCGGAAACAGTCGATATACATAGGGATACAATCCAATGATGCCCAAGGTGGACCCAAAGGATAAGACAAAACTAATATCTACCGCGAACAATGGTTTCCACAACAGCAAACATAAGGCAGATAGTAAGAGAGCATGTAAGGCTCTATAAGTACTACCATGCATAACTACATATCCACTTAATAGTCCCATCATGGCAGAGCGTAATACTGGCGGGCTCCAGCCCACGATTGTACAATACAATAAGATCAAAGCACAGGTGATAGAAAAGTCTATGCCTTTCCGTAACTGCAACCGTTGTAACAAGGTCGAAATAATGAGAAATAACAAGGCAATATGAGACCCTGATACCGACAAAATATGGATAAGCCCCGTTTCACTGAATAACTTTACCATCGTTTCTGGCAACATCGCGTATTGACCACCTAGTACCAGGGAGGACCCCAAGGTAGCAATGGATGGATCTAGATTCTCTTCAAATTGTTGTGCCACCCAATGATGGACTCTATCTAGATAAGCACCAAGGGCATATCCCGTATCAGCTAGCCATATGCCTAGGTTCTTCTCTACTGTATAGGTACCTTCTATGGTTCCTTGGTACAAATTCCCTTGTAATCCATCATTGATATGTCTAGTTTTCATAGATAAGGCGCCACTTTGCTCATGATAAGTAAAGCCTTTCACGGTACCACGAATGATGTAGCGGTCTCCCATATGAATTGTTGGTTCTCCTGGTACATATACTCGGATACTGCCCTTTGCTGGCACATGCTCTATAGTGCCATTTTTATCAACATCCATTCCTTCCACAGTACCATCTACTATGGTCATAACCCCATCTAATGTCACAGTAGGCTGTGGATTGCTAGTGAACTGTACATAATAGGCACAATCGGCACCATAATAGAAAGGTCTATCTTCAAAATAGTGTGTGATAACTCGATCTGTATGTATATATCCCACACTAGCAAATGCAAAAATAATACCTAGTAACCCCGTCACATATCGTATGATTTTATACATATGTTCCTTACGTTGTTCGTACCCACGTAACCCTACTATCCCAAGGATACCAAATGTAGTAATAATACTTAACCAATGCATGAGATAGGTATGTAATTCATTTTCATATAATCCAATACAAATGCCTAACAGTATTCCCAACACACTGGTCATACCTAGATCTATTGGCTTTGGTAACCATTTCATAATCGCACTTTCTCCACAATTTTTTTATACAATGCAGGTCCTATGCCCTTCACATGTCGTAATTCTTCTAAACTCTTAAAGGGACCATGCTCTTGACGATAGTCCACAATCTTCTTAGCCATCTTCGGTCCTATACCAGATACTTTTTGTAACTCTGCTTCCGATCCATCATTAATGGATATATTTTGTTTTCGTAATAATTCTTCTGGGCTACCGTGAAAGTTAAAGTCTACATGGATATGTGTACTTTCTTCTAAGGTATCTTGTAGCTGTAGACGATTTACATCTGCGTAAGGTAATAATCCTTTACTCGCCTCAATAGCGGCCTTTACCGTCGCAGGACTTTGTAACTCATACACCCCTGGCTCTTCTACAGCGCCTGTAACATATACCAAAATTGTATTCGTTTTCGTTTCCTTTTCCACTGGGTCCCCTCGGTCCCCTTTTTCTGACTGTCTCACAATCTTTGGAGTACCTGATGGTAATTCATCGCCTTTCATTGGTGTATCTGCTATAATAAGATAGTATCCACATACACACAGTAGGAATAGGCACAAGATGATGCCATTCCGTTTTTGATTTGTTACTTTCATTCTATCACATCCTTTCAAGCAAAAGGTTCGTCATAGATGAGTCGTATCCTTTAAAATTCACTACCAGTATATATTCGGAGGTATTATGAAAGAAGATTTACAACAATATGCCCGTCTTTTACTACAAGAAGGTGTCAATTTACAACAAGACCAACTGTTGGTCATCAACGGAGATGTTGAAAATAAAGATTTTGTATATATCGTTGTAGACGAAGCCTACAAATTAGGAGCCAAAGATGTACACATCAACTGGCGTAGCACTATCACGGCTAAATCTCGTCTATACCATGTAAAAGATGAAGTCTTATCTAACCCTGCTCCTTGGATTCAAGATATGTATCATCATATCCTTGATTCCAATGCCTGTATTTTATCCTTAATCAGTGCTAATCCATTTGCTTATGAAGGTGTGCCCTCTGAAAAAATCGCTCTCGCCTCTCGTAGTATGGGTAAGTTAACTAAATTTTACCACGAGGCCATCATGGATTCTACCCTTACCTGGTGTGTGGCATCTGTAGCAACGCTCACATGGGCTGATTTACTTGGTTATGAAGGCACAGAAGAAGAAAAAATTAATCGCTTATGGAATACTATCTTCACCTTATGTCGTATGAAACACGTACCAGAAGAAGAATCCTTCGGCAACCATTTAGATCGCTTAGCGAAACGTACTAAAACACTAAACGATTTACAACTAGTGTCCCTACATTACACATGTCCAAATGGTACAGATTTAACCTTACAAATGCCAGAAGGTCACTTATGGTTAGGTGGTAAAGAAGCCTCTAAGAAAGGTATCATCTTTGATGCCAATATTCCAACAGAAGAAGTCTTTTCTGCACCGAACTATGCTGGCGCCAACGGTATCGTGTACTCTACAAAACCATTAATCTATGATGGAAACCGTATCGAAGATTTCCACATCACATTCAAAGACGGAAAAGTCGTTGACTACGATGCCAAGCTAGGACGAGAGTATTTAACAAATCTGATTGAGACAGATGAAAATTCTTGCTATCTAGGAGAAGTAGCTCTTGTAGACCACTACTCCCCTATTAGTCAATCTAATATGATTTTCTTTGAAACCTTGTACGATGAAAATGCATCTTGCCACTTGGCATTGGGTGCTGCTTATCCAACTTGTTTGGAACATAGCGATGGATTATCTCAAGAAGAGTTACGTACTCGTGGACTAAATACATCCTTAGCACATACAGACTTTATGATTGGTCATGAAAACATGAACATCATGGGCACTACAAAAGATGGGAAAACAATTCCTATTATGATTGAAGGAAGATTGCAGGTATAGGGAAATTCTGTTTACATAACACTATACTGTTTCCCTTGCAATCATCAGAACTTCCCCACTTATTGGAGTCTGTAAGGACTAACATATAGTAATACAAAAAAGAGGTACATTGCATCACAGCAATGCGCCTCTTTTTGTTTGCCTAAGTTTCATATGTACGTATCTAGTATCAACTAAGGTCCTTATGAGCATCTCATAGTAAATTAATATGTAGAGCTTATAACAATGTATCCACCGCAATATTCACTAATATATCGGATGGACTTTCACATATGTAATCAGCACCAGCAGTTTCTAGCTCTTCTACTGAACCATAGCCATAGGATACCCCCATAGCCACACAGTTTAATTCTTTGGCAGCTTCCATATCGTATTTACGATCTCCCACCATATACCAACGAGAGATTTTATATTTTAGTTCAGTTACCTTTTTCATATCTTGTAAGGCTTCTTGCAAGATATCTTTTTTATGTACTAAGCCAATGTCTCGATTGGCTCCACGAATCACTTCAAAGTATTGATCCAGTTTAAAATGCTTAATAATATCCTTCGCTTGCCCTTCTGGTTTTGCCGTAGCAATCCCAACATAAGCACCTGTCTTACGGAGTGCTTTTAAGGCTTCCTCAATTTGAGGATATACTGCATTTTCATATTTCCCTACAGAATCATACCGTTCTTTGAAGAAGTTGTAGGCCTGCTCCACCTCTTCATCTGTCATATGGCAATGTTCTTTGAAAGAATCTGCCAGCGGTGGGCCAATAAATAATTGTAATGTCTTCTCATCAGGAATCGGATGGTTCATGCTCGTTAAGGCATGACGTATAGATTTTAAAATCCCCTCATGAGAATCTGTTAATGTTCCGTCTAAATCAAAAATAACACAAATCATATTAACTCCTATATAGTATCTAACATATCATTTTATATGTGCATATACACACTATTACCTAGTTTACCATCAACTCAACTATATCATTACTTATGATAGTATCTAAACTCGTATATGCTCTTTCCAATTCTAATCCATCTCCCAAAAATATTCTATGCAAACCACAAAACACAGAATCATCCACCTTATATACTATAAAAGCTTTATGAACATCCTTTACAATACAAGAATTGCAGAGTATACTATATATAGAAAAGTTTCTATATATAGGAGGACAGTATGGAAGATAATCAAATTCCTACGGCCATTTTAGATAAATTAACAAAAGTTTGTACTTGCCGTAGTATTACAAGAAAAGCAATTAAAGAAGCCATCTTAGATGGTTGCGATACATTTCCTAAAGTTAGAGAGCGCACTAGTGCTGGTACCGGTGCATGCGGTGGTAAAGGCTGTGGCCCAAGAGTGGTAAAACTATTAAAAGAACACCAAGAAGGACAATGGTAATCGACCGACATAAGAATCATAGGATAGGTGATACACATCACCTATCTTTTTTAGTTGCACTTAGATTATAAAATCAAGACACAAAAAAGGCTGCTCAAGAATGTAGACCATTCTGTAGCAGCCTTCTATTTATTTCTTTAATGCTTCACGTAATGTATGCCAAGCCAGCACTGCACATTTAACACGGGCAGGCATGTTAGAAATATTTTGTAAAGCTATAGCATCTTCTAAGGCTTCCAATTCTTCTTCATCTGTCACTTCTTTTTTGATCATTCCTAAGAAAAGGTCCACTAATTGGAACGCTTCTTCTAGGGACTTCCCAGTAATGACATCAATCATCATAGATGCCGATGCTTGGCTGATAGCACAGCCGGAACCTGTATAAGCAGCGTCTTTTACAATGCCGTCTACCACATTCACTTGCAATGTTAAATCATCACCACAACTTGGGTTATGACCATGCTCGCTAGCAGTAAACACATCTAACAAACGCTTATTACGCTTGTCTTGGTTATGCTCCAAAATCAGTTCCGTATACACTTGATCCATTTCCATGGTATTCTCCTTACTCTGACAAGCCCATGGTTGGTCGAACTGTTTTTAGGGCTTCCAAAAATTGATCTAAATCTTCTTTTTTAGTATAGATGTACATACTAATACGGTTGGATGCAGGTACCCCATAATACGCACCTAGTGGTTGCGCACAATGATGTCCAGAACGTAAGCACACTCCATGGCTATCCATGATGGTTGCCACATCGTGTGGATGTACATCATCCACAGTGAAGGTAATAACACCATGCTTTTCTTCTGGATTAGCGCTACCTAATAAATGAATATGTGGCATAGCCGCTAGTTTAGGTAATACATAGCGCACCAATTCTTGTTCATATTCATGAATAGCATCCATACCAAACTGTTCCAAGTACTCAATGGCAGCTTTCAATGTGATAGCACCATGAGCATTCGGTGTACCTGCCTCAAATTTATAAGGTACCTCATTGAATGTTGTAGTTTGTTCTTTCACATATTCAATCATGTCTCCACCGAATAAGAATGGATCCATGTCTTCTAATAGGTGATATTTACCATATACAACACCAATACCTTGAGAGGCACACATTTTATGTCCTGAGAAAACGAAGAAATCACAATCTAAAGCTTGCACATCAATAGCTTGATGGGGAGCTGATTGCGCTCCGTCTAGGATAGCGATAGCACCAACAGCGTGAGCACGTTCTACCAATTCTTTCACAGGAAATTCCATACCTAGTACATTACTTACATGGGCAAAAGATACAATCTTCGTAGATGCGTCAATTTTATCCATTTCACCATCTTTAATGTGACCAGTTTCATCTAGGTACATATATTCCAAGGTAGCCCCTGTCATTCGGCATACATATTGCCAAGTCACAAGATTTGCATGATGCTCCGCCACAGTGATGACGATTTTATCTCCCGCTTTCACATGCTTCAGTCCATAGGAATGGGCAATTAAGTTCAAGCTTTCTGTCGTATTTCGAGTGAAGATAATTTCTTCTCGTTTACGAGCATTGATGAAACGTTGCACCACATCACGAGTTCCTTCATAAGCCTCGGATGCTTCCATAGCAAGTACATGGGCCCCACGATGAGGATTCCCATTATGATTTGCCATATGTGTTTCTAATGCTTTCATCACTGGCACTGGAATTTGTGTGGTGGCACCACTATCTAAGTAAGCAATGCGTTTACCACGATGAGTTCTTGTTAAAATTGGAAAATCTTTATATGCCTCTGCTATTGGTTTCATACTATCCCTCTCAACTATATTTTTTGTCGTAGTACTGCTAAGGCAGTTTCTTCCATTTCTTCATTGCCAATACGATCAATCAATGGTCGTAACATGGATTCTACGATGATGTGTTTTGCTTCCTCTTCGTTGAAACCACGGCTCATTAAATAGAATAATTTAGCTTGGTCTAGTTGACCAGCACTAGATGCGTGATTACCAGATACATTATCTTCTTTACATAATAACAATGGTAAAGAGATGGATTTAACTTGTGGCGTTAATAGTAAACATGTATCCTCTTCTGCACCTTCAGATGCCAAGCTACCACGCAAGAAATCTAAAGTACCACGGAATGATTTTTTAGAAGAACCATTCAATGCACCTAAGTTATTAATGTTACTGATTGTTTTTCTACCGATATGTTTCATTAACATGGCGATATCAAATACTTGCGTACCAGTACCGCAGTAGCCTAAATCATGTTCCACTTCTGCGTAGTCTCCTACTAAGTCTTCTTGATAATTCAAGAAGTTTTCAGATCCACCCAACTCAATGTTGATGAACTCTACATGACCAGACTCTTCTACTCGTGTATAACGATGTTCAAATTGCTGCACTTTACCAGTTAACAATTGAACTTTTTTGAATACTACAGACGCCCCTGTGTGAGATACGATTTCTGAAAGCAATCCTACATGACCATCAGTAGCTTCACCTTTCAAGCAAAGCGTTAACTCTAAGGTAGAGTCTTTTTCAGCCTCGATTTGTAAACGAGTTCTTTCACTCACCACACCTTGCACATCAATAACAATAGTCAAGGCTTCTTTAGCACCCGCTGGCACTTGAATATGATAGCCATGTGTAAAGTGATGAGATGCATCGCGCAACGCACCAGCATGAACCCCTTCATACGAAGGTTCTAATACTTCTTTATTTGTAATATCTGTGACAATGTGCTTGGAGCCTTCTACGGTCACCGTTGCCGGTTCTGTACCAGCCCATACATTGCCTTCTGTATGATTTACCTTTAACCAACGGAAAGTCGGTCTAGGCAATTCATTAAAATGTAATGTGTTGCTCATTCTAACCTCCTAACCGATAGAACCTTCAAGTTCTAAGGTAATTAAATTATTCATTTCTACAGCGTATTCCAATGGTAATTCTTTAGAAATTGGTTCTACGAAACCACGAACAAGCATAGCTCTTGCTTCTTCTTCACTAATACCACGAGTCATTAAGTAGAAAATAGCCTCATCAGAAATACGACCGATTTTTGCTTCGTGTCCTAAATCGACATTGTCATTTTCAATCGTAATAGATGGAATTGTATCGGATTGAGATTCTTGGTCTAACATCAAGGACTCACAAGATACAGTTGCTTTAGAATGGTCTGCATTTTTACCGATGTTTAATACACCACGATAAATTGCTGTACCACCACTCTTAGAAATGGACTTGGAGTTAACATTACTTGTTGTATGTGGTGCCGCATGAATTACTTTTGCCCCTGTGTCTAAGTATTGGCCTTCACCAGCAAATGTAACACCTGTAAATTCACAGTGTGCCCCTTCACCAGCCAAAATACTCATTGGATACAAGCAAGATACAGCAGAACCAAAGGATCCGGATACCCACTCAATCGTACCATTTTTACCTACTCGACTACGTTTTGTATTCAAGTTGTACATATTTTTGGACCAGTTTTCGATAGTAGAATAACGCAAAGTAGCATTATCTTTTACGAACAACTCAACGCAACCAGCATGTAAGTTAGCTACATTGTATTTTGGAGCGGAACAACCTTCAATGAAGTGTGCTTTCGCCCCTTCCTCTACGATAATCAACGTATGTTCAAACTGACCTGCTCCTGGCGCATTCAATCGGAAGTAAGACTGTAATGGAATATCTACAGTCACTCCTTTTGGCACATATACGAAGGAACCGCCAGACCATACTGCACCATGTAAAGCTGCAAATTTATGATCTGTAGGTGGCACCAATGTCATAAAGTATTGTTTTACAATATCTTCATGTTCATGTAATGCAGTTTGCATATCTGTATATACAACGCCTTGACGAATCAAGTCTTCTTGAATACTGTGATATACAACCTCAGAGTCATATTGAGCGCCTACACCAGCCAAAGAAGTTTTTTCAGCTTCTTGGATACCAAGACGGTCAAATGTATCTTTAATATCGTCTGGAACTTCGTTCCAGTCTTCTTTCATATCAATTTTTGGTTTTACATAGGTCACGATATCCGCCATATTTAAAGCGCTAATATCAGGTACCCAATTAGGAACATCTAATTGATTGTAAATTTCAAGGGATTTTAAACGGAAATCTAACATCCATTGTGGTTCATTTTTGTTAGCCCACATTTCACGAATGATATCTTCTGTTAAACCAGCTTCTGATTTATAGGAGAATTCAAATTCATTACGAATGTCATAGACGCCGCGATCCATCTCCTCAATTTGAGTTTTCTTTCTCGCTTCCATGAGATCCTCCTATGCTAAATTTTTGTATGCATCGTAGCCTTTTTCTTCGATTTCACGAACAAGTTCAGGGCCACCAGTTTTTACAATACGACCATCGATTAAGATGTGTACGAAGTTTGGTTGTAACTTTTGAAGAATTTGATTGTGGTGAGTGATAATTAACACCGCATTATCTTCATTATGGAAACGGTTGACACCTTCAGATACAATACGAACCGCATCTACGTCAAGACCAGAATCAGTTTCATCAAGGATAGCCAATTTAGGATTCAAAATGGACATTTGAAGGATTTCATTTTTCTTTCTTTCACCACCGGAGAAACCTTCATTTACATAACGATTAGCGTAAGATGTATCGAAGGATAATTCTTCCATTTTTGCTTTCAATTCTTTTTTGAAAGCTAAGGCGCGTACGTTTTCACCAGTAATAGTATTTTTAGCTGTACGAATAAAGTTTTCTACTGTAATACCAGGTACAGAAATTGGATGTTGGAAAGACATGAAAATGCCTTTTTTCGCACGATCGTTTACAGCTTCTTCTGTGATGTTTTCGCCATCGAATACGATGGAACCTTCTGTTACTTCATAAGCAGGATTGCCCATGATTACGTTTGCCAATGTAGATTTACCAGCACCATTTGTGCCCATTACTACATGGATTTCACCTTTATTAATTGTTAAATTGATGCCCTTTAAGATTTCTTTCTCTTCAATAGAGGCACGCACATTGTCTACGCGAAGTAATTCTGCCACGTATGTCACTCCTTATCAAATAAGCTACTATATACAAAAGAAGACTAGTTAGGTCTTAGAATGTGTCGAATACCGTAAAAAAACGGATTCCACCAAAGTGTAATCCGCTGTCATATTCATAGCATGAGAACGCCACTTTGGCTCAAATCTAAAATAGTAAATATACTATCTGTATTATACCGTGTACAGACTTGGACCGCAAGCTAATTTCTACTATTTTACTATGAATTTGATGATAGTTTTGTATATCATCTATTCATTTATAGCATATTGAAATTTAAATTCTCCACCAAGAGACTCAACAATGTTTATTATACCGAATTTTCTCAATATTGTAAATGCTATTCCCATATTTTTTTAGGGATTATGAACGACATTTGATATTGTCATAGCATACTCTATACAAATAGACATATACTCCATCTCTCCGAGAAATATAACAGTTTCTCAGAAGCAGATAAAGTATATGTCTATATAACCCTAAATACCTATCGCGACAGATGGTCCGCTACGCTCCTAATTATAAATTAGAAAAATCTAATGTAGCAAAATAATCGTCTAATGTTTCTGCACGACGAATTTGTGTGACACTACCATCTTCGTGTAATAACAACTCAGCAGAACGCAATTTACCATTGTAATTGAATCCCATAGCATGACCATGAGCACCAGCATCATGAATCACAATACGATCGCCCATGTCGATTTTTGGTAATTGACGATCGATAGCAAACTTATCATTATTTTCACATAAAGAGCCAGTCACATCATACGTCATAGTTGCTGGTTCATTCTCTTTCCCCATCACCGTAATATGATGATAAGAGCCATACAACGCTGGACGCATCAAGTTAGCCATACATGCATCTAAACCAATGTAATGTTTGTAAATATCTTTTTTATGGATAGCAGTAGCTACCAAATAACCATACGGTCCAGTAACCATACGACCACATTCATAAGCCAATTGAATTGGGCTATGTCCAGTACCCACGATTAAACGATCGTAAGCCTCTTTCACTCCTGCACTTAATACTTTGTAATCCACTGGTGTTTGTTCAGGTTTATAGGCTACCCCAATACCACCACCAAGGTCAATGAAAGATACTTCTACACCCGTTTGTTCTTTCACTCGTAAAGCTAAGTTAAACATTAATTCAGCTGTACCTACTAAACCATCGATGTCTAATTCATTAGACACCACCATTGTATGCAAGCCGAAGTTAGTGATACCTTTTCCTTTTAAGTATGTAATAGCCTCAATAATTTGTGCCTCAGTCATACCATACTTTGCTTCTTCTGGAAGACCGATAATTGTATTACCGCCTTCTTTTAAAGAACCTGGGTTGTAACGGAAACAGAAACGTTCTGGTAATGTACCATGCTCTTCTAAATACGCAATATGCGTAATATCATCTAGGTTAATAATCGCACCTAAATCCATCGCTTTTTTGTATTCTTCGTACGGCGTATCATTGGAGGAGAACATGATGTCATCTCCTGTGATCCCCACCTTTTCGCTCAAAATTAGTTCTGCCATAGAGGAGCAGTCTGCACCAATACCGATTTCTTTCATCATTTTCATAATATATGGATTGGGCGTTGCTTTCACAGCAAAATATTGTTTGAACCCTGGTGCCCAACTGAAAGCATCTAAAAATGCGCGCATATTATCCATAATACCTTTCGCATCATAAATATGGAACGGCGTTGGATATTGGGCGATAATCGATTCTAATTGTTCTTTTGTAAATGGTGTTGTCTTTGCGTTCATCATAACTCCTAAATCTATTTGTAATGTACTATGTGACAGCCTCTTTCTGTAACATAGCTATATATTAGACAATAGGCACTCTTCATGTATTATCTCAATAAGGAGCGACACATTTCCGCCTAGACCTTAAGAGTTATACCATTACCTGTGAAAGAAATACATAATACTATGCCATCAATCCAAAGGTAATCCATGAATACCGTAACGTATTGTAACATACATTCTATAGAATTGTAAAGATTCTATAGAATGTTCCAGCAAAAAGAACTGTATTCAATACACCATATACAATTTAGCCATTTCAAGCACTTGTATCTCCTATTACCACTAAACATGGAAACTTATACCTAGTATCACGCCCCTTGAGGAACGCTATTTCGCGTAGTAATCTCATAGCGAGATATATTGCACTGAAACAGCAAACATAAAAAAAGCACGGCGTGCCTTCGAACAAACAGCATAAACTACCACAAGGAACGTAGTTACGAGTAGTAGACTTATGGCGTTCCTTACTGCATACACTACAAAACCCAAAAGACCGCAATATACCTCCGAAGAAACATTATGAAATACCGTTTCTGAAGAGGTCTATTGCGGTCTTTCTTCCCACTGTATTAAGTAAGAACACTACAGACTACATAGCGAATCAAGTTACTTCCCAAATAAAGACGCATCTACACTATATCGTCCACCACCCATAAAGAATATAGCCAATGCAGCAAATCCCATTTGTGATGGATAATCCCATGCAAAGAAACCTGCATCTATATGAAGAATGGTAGCTGTAAACAAAACTCCAGCTAATAACAACGCTCCAAAGCGTGTAAATAATCCAAAAACAACCAACATACCACCAATAAATTCACAAATTGCTGCAAAAGCTCCAAACACTTCAAAGTACCCAGGCAATCCTAATGATCCTAACATAGCACCTACTTTATATAATCCCGATGCGCCACTTAAGAACTTCACATATCCATGATAGACCATAGAGATACCAAGAGCTAATCGCAACACCAATATTCCAAAGTTAACATACGTAGGTTTACCACGCAATAAAAAATGAACCATATGTGTATCCTTCCCTCAACAAATTTTCTTGCAATTAATTAACTAATATACATAAGTATACCATAACACCTTACCACTCACTAAATGCAATTCTATACATAATCCTATACCTTATATCCTACTAAGAACTGTTTAATACGATTGCCCCATGTTCCCCTACCACCTTGAACTCAGTTGTGCGTAGAAGTCTATGGCGTTCCCTTTACCAAAATTATGACAACACAAAAGGAGTGCGACATGTTCCTAAATCTATCTTTGAACGCAGTTGCGCGTAAAAGTCTATGTTGTTCCCTCTGATGGTAATACAAAAAGACCGCAACATATTCCCCTACCACCTTGAACGCAGTTGTGCGTAGAAGTCTATGGCGTTTCCTTTGCCAAAATAATGACAACACAAAAGGAGTGCGACATGTTCCCGAACAAACATTATGAAATACCGTTTGTGAGGGAATGTGTCGCACTCCTACTATTATGCTATTTTCAAAGGAACGCCATAGACTGAATAGCGCTGCAAGTGTTACCCGATGTCAGCAGGTGTAGAGAAATCTACTGTAATTCCCAATGCTTTCGCTACGCCTTCACCATATGCAGGGTCACATGCATAGCAATGTTTTGCATGGCGTTCTTGGATGAACAATGGAACTCCTGCCATGTTGTTCGCTGTATTTTTGAACAATACTTGTTGTTGTTCTGGAGTCATGAGGCGGAACAATTTACCAGGTTGTGTGTAGTAATCGGAATCATCTTCACGGAAGTCGTATTGGTATGCTTTACCAGATACGTCGTATCCTGGATCTTTGTATTGTGGTTGGTTAGCCCATTGGCCAAAGCTATTTGGGGCATATCCAATTGTTGCACCATGGTTGCCATCTACACGACCTTGTCCATCACGATGGTAAGAATTGAATGGGCATTTAGGCGCATTCACAGGAATGGATGGATAGTTTGTACCTAAGCGGTAACGTTGCGCATCTGCATAGGAGAACAAACGACCTTGTAACATGCGGTCAGGACTGAATCCAATACCAGGGATGATTGTGGATGGAGCAAATGCTGCTTGTTCTACATCTTGGAAGTAGTTTTCAGGGTTTCGATTCAATTCCATTACCCCTACTTCGATTAATGGGAAGTCTTTTTTATACCATACTTTTGTAAGGTCGAATGGGTTATATGGAAGTGCTTCTGCTTGTTCTTCTGTCATCACTTGGATATACAATTTCCAACGAGGGAAATCACCTTTAGCGATAGCGTCGAATAAGTCACGTTGTGCACTTTCACGATCATTTGCAATAATCGCAGATGCTTCTTCTTCAGTTAAGTTTTTAATTGGTTGTTGGCATACCCAGTGGAATTTAACCCATACGCGCTCGTCATTTGCATTGATTAAGCTATATGTGTGGGAACCGAAACCATGCATATGACGATATCCGTCAGGAATACCACGATCACTCATTACGATAGTAATTTGGTGCATTGCTTCTGGCAAGCTAGTCCAAAAATCCCAGTTAGCAGTAGCATCACGTAAATTAGTTTCAGGATTGCGTTTTACTGCACGGTTCAAATCTGGGAATTGCAATGGATCGCGAATGAAGAATACTGGTGTGTTGTTACCTACTAAATCCCAGTTACCTTCTTCTGTGTACATTTTCACAGCAAAACCACGGATATCTCGTTCTGCATCAGCAGCACCACGTTCGCCAGCTACTGTGGAAAAACGTACGAACAAATCAGTTTGTTTACCTACTTCAGAGAATACTTTTGCTTTTGTATATTTAGTGATGTCGTTTGTCACTGTGAAAGTACCGAATGCACCGGATCCTTTCGCATGCATACGGCGTTCGGGAATCACTTCACGAGCAAAGTGGCCTAATTTTTCCATCAACCACACATCTTGCATCAATACAGGACCACGTTTTCCAGCTGTAGCACTGTTGTTATTATCCGGCACTGGAGCACCAAAGGCTGTTGTCAATTTTTCTTCTTTCATAACTTTCTCCTTTGTAAACTTATACATATTATAATAAAATTAAAACCTATATCTTTTACAACGGATAATAATTATCCGTTACTTTATGATGTAATTATAAAACTTTTTCTATGTATTGTCAATAATGATTTTCCATTAATTTTCATTATTCTTCATGTTATTAACTATAACATTATCAAGTTATTAATTATATATCATCCATATATATATGAAACTATACCCCAGAAGGATACCCAAGGCATTCAAGGGCATTTCTATATATCCCATATAACAAAAAGGGACTATGAAAGAATAGTCCTCTATTCTTTCACAGTCCCCATAGTATTTACTTAGTCAATACTGCGATCCACGGATGCAATCTGAAATTACATCATACCGCCCATACCACCCATTGGAGGCATTGGAGGCATCATTGGAGCATTTTCATCTACTTTGTCAGCTACAATGGATTCAGTAGTTAATACTAATGCTGCGATGGATGCTGCATTTTGTAAAGCAGAGCGTGTTACTTTAGCAGGGTCCACGATACCAGCTTTTACCATGTCTACATATTCTTCTGTTAATGCATTGAAACCGATGCCGCTTTCAGTAGATTTTACGCGTTCTACTACCACGGAACCTTCTAAACCTGCATTGTAAGCGATTTGGCGTAGTGGTTCTTCCACAGCACGGCGAACAAGATTTACACCTGTCAATACATCGCCAGTTGCTTCGATACCGTCTAATGCTGGGATGATATCGATTAATGTAGTACCACCACCTGCAACGATACCTTCTTCTACAGCTGCACGAGTAGCGTTCAATGCGTCTTCGATGCGAAGTTTTTTATCTTTTAATTCCACTTCTGTTGCTGCACCTACTTCGATCACAGCGACACCACCAGACAATTTAGCCAAACGCTCTTGTAATTTTTCTTTATCGAATTCAGAAGTAGCTTCTTCTGCTTGTGCGCGAACTTGTGCTACACGACGAGCAATCACGTCTTTATTACCATTACCATCAACGATGATAGTTTCGTCTTTTGTAATGCGAACTTGACGAGCTGTACCCAAGTGTTCTAAATCTACATTCTCTAATTTCAAGCCCACTTCTTCACTGATGACAACACCGCCAGTTAAGATAGCGATATCTTCTAACATAGCTTTACGACGATCGCCAAAACCAGGAGCTTTCACAGCCACTGCTTTTAATGTACCACGAAGGCGGTTCACTACTAATGTAGCCAATGCTTCGCCGTCTACGTCTTCAGCAATGATCACAAGTTCTTTACCAAGTTTTACAACTTTTTCAAGAGCTGGTAATAAATCAGCGATAACGGAGATTTTGCGGTCAGTGATCAAGATCAATGGTTCGTTCACAACTGCTTCCATTTTATCTGGGTCAGTCACCATGTAAGGGGATAAGTAGCCACGGTCAAATTGCATACCTTCTACTACGTTCAATTCAGTTTGTAATGTTTTAGATTCTTCTACAGTGATAACACCATCGTTGCCTACACGGTCCATTGCTTCCGCGATCAATGCGCCGATTTCTTCGTCAGCTGCAGATACGGATGCTACTTGAGCAATGTCTTGTTTACCATTTACATCAATCGCTTTGGATTGAATTTCAGCCACTAATTTTTTAACGGCTAATTCGATACCTTTTTTAAGGATCATTGGGTTAGCACCAGCTGCTACATTGCGCATACCTTCTTGAATCATAGCTTGCGCCAAGACTGTAGCAGTAGTTGTACCATCACCAGCTACATCGTTAGTTTTAGTAGCAACTTCTTTCACTAATTGAGCACCCATGTTTTCAAATGGATCTGGAAGTTCAATATCGCGAGCGATGGTAACACCATCGTTAGTGATTGTTGGGGCACCAAATTTTTTCTCTAATACTACATTGCGACCTTTAGGTCCTAATGTTACTTTTACTGCATTTGCTAATTGGTCAACGCCACGGCCTAATGCACGGCGTGCTTCTTCGTTAAATAAAATTTCTTTTGCCATTGTATAGCCTCCTATATGGGGTCGTCCCCTTCTTTGGTCAGATTATAATACTGCTAAAATATCTTTTTCGCTGATGATCAAATGGTCAATTCCATCAATTTTGAACTCAGTACCAGCATATTTGGAGAACATAACTGTATCGCCCACTCTAACTTCTGGTGCTACACGTTCGCCATTGTCACATAATTTACCAGGACCCACAGCAATAACCGTACCTTCAGATGGACGTTCTTTTGTGGAAGATGCTAAAAAGATACCACTTTCCGTTTTTGTTTCTACTTCTAATACACGAATAATGACACGATCGCCTAATGGTTTCATTGTTATACCTCTTCTCTTATACACTATAATATCGATGTTAGCACTCAAGAGTAGTGAGTGCTAATCACAAGTATTATTATAAATCATTTTTAAATTTTTGCAAGTCTTTTTTGACTTTTTGACTAAATACTTTTTCATAGTTAAAACTTTGCTTCATAGCAGCCATAATTTTTTTATGATTTTGCTTCATGAGCTGCGATAATCTTTTTGCAAGTTTCCACGAGGCTAATGCGTTTATCCATACTGAAAGCTCGTATTTTCTCGTACGCTTTTTCCTCAGAAAATCCATGTAAACTCATCAATATGCCCGTCGCTTTCGCCACATATTTTCGTTCTTCTAGGGAACTTTCCAATCCTTTGAGCTGTTCTAGCAAGTTTTCTTCTTCTTGAAAACGACCCATAGCCATCTGTAGAGCTGGACCTAAGTCCGATTCTCGTAGAGGTTTTATTAAATAACCATACACTCCAGATTGAGATGCCTTTTGGATTAAATCATCTTGGCTGTACGCTGTTAATAGTACCACTGGAGCCAATCGTTGATGGCGAATCTGTCGAGCCGCTTCTATGCCATCTAATTCAGGCATCTTCACATCCATCAATACTATATCTGGTTGTACTGTTTGACATAGTTGAATAGCCTCTACACCATTACAACCTTCCCCTACAACGGTATGACCTTGGCTTTCTAATATATCTCGCAAGTCCATGCGAATGAGCGACTCATCATCGACTACTAAGACGCGCATACTCTTCTCCTTTATAAATCCAAATATCTACCATAGTCCCTGTTCCTTTAGATGTCCAAGAAATTCTTCCATCCAATTCATTTCGCACTAAATTCTCTATAATCTGTAATCCTAAATGGCTCTTTCTAGTACTTTCAAAATCGTCTGGCAAACCACAGCCTGAGTCACGGATACTAATGTGTAGCATGTCATGATATCCAACGTCCCTTACGTCTCGTACCTCTACCTGTACTTGACCTTCTATTCTGTCTTTGAAAGCATGTTTAAAAAGATTGGAAAAGAGTTCATTCATTACCAAGGACACATAGCTGGCCTTGTGAGATGACATAATAATGTCTTCTCCAATATATTCCATGTCTATGCGTTGCTCAGAAGACCCTAACCCTTGTCGCAACAAGCGCCACAGTTCTTCTATAATACTGCGCAACGCCACATAGTCTTCATCAAAATTAGACACGATTTCATGGACAAGAGCCATACTTTCAATCCGATGAATACTGTTTTGTAAGGCTTGTTTTACATCTTCGGAAGTACTTCTTCTACTTTGCATGCGCAATAAACCCGCTACAGATTGCAAATTATTTTTCACTCGATGATGCACTTCTTTAATGACAGAATTTTTTACTAGTAACTGTTGATCCCGTTTTCGAAGCTCCGTCTTATCTTGTAACACCAAAATACCACGTTTCCATCTAACTCCAAGAACAACGGGAATCATCACTTGTCGCAAGGCAATATCACCATATAATTCTTCATCAATCGTACCTAGTCTATCTTCTAAAGCCTTTTTAATACGACCTACTTTCAATGTGCTGCTATAGATTGATGTACCCTGTATGCGTCTGTCGATACCAAATATATCCCCTAATTTTTTCGCAGCACGGTTCGCATATAAAATAGTTCCATCCTGTTCAAAGAAAATAATTCCATCTAATACGGAAATCCCATCATATAACTCAGGTTGTTGTAATTGCGGTACTAACATTCCTTGAAACGTGGTCTGTGATACCATGGACATAAATTCATCATAACGATTGGAATACACTTCATACACAGGATTAGTAAAGGCACAAGCACCAATACATTTGCCTCCATTATCTACAATAGGATAGATATAGGCGTGATAGGTTTCTACTGTAATCCCACTATCTGTTTCTTCTTCCCACTCCAATAGGCCTGCAAAAGGTTTTCCTGTATTTAATATCTGTTGAATCGGATGCTCTAGGGGTATGTCTAATTTCTGTACTGTCCCCGTATGACGACTATCCAGCGCTCCACTGAGTAAAAGGTGTCCGTCCTTAGCTTGCACTAAGAGGGACACCCCTTGCTCACTGATAGCTTTACCAAAGCTTAATCGTTCAGAGAACTGCAATAATAAAGCCTGTTGTGTAGGATATAAATCTGTTTCTTTGTCTAGGCTGTCTTTCCAACTAATCATGTTGGTTTCCTTTCCACAAATCACTGCCCAATGGAATGGACGGTTTTGCATTCAAAGTGTAGTTACTGAATTTACCAGCTTGTGCCATATAATAGGCTCGGCAACCAATCATAGCTGCATTATCTGTAGCCAACATAGATCCTGCTGTGAGGTACGTCAAGCCTTCTGCTTCACACATGGCTTGTAAATCTCGCTGCAATCCACTGTTAGCCGACACGCCACCAGCTAAAGCGATCTTCGTTTCTCCTAATGTATGAGCCGCTTCTTTCATTTTTTCTACCAATACGTCCGTAATGGCCTTTTGAAAGGAGGCTGCTACATCTTCATGACAGATGGATTCACCTTTTTGTTGTTTTCCATTGATATAGTTAAGAACAGCCGACTTCAAGCCACTGAAACTAAAATCGAAGTTTCCTTTTTCTAATAAGGGTCTTGGAAACTCTATGGCATCCGGATTTCCCACTTTCGCCAACGCATCAATATGTGGCCCTCCTGGGTAAGGATAGCCTAATACGCGAGCAATTTTATCGAAGGCTTCACCTGCCGCATCATCACGTGTTTGTCCTAATACCTGAAAGCTTTCATAATCTGTCACATGAACAATCATAGTGTGCCCCCCAGATACCACTAAGCACAAGAAGGGAGGATCTAAATCAGGGTGTAACAAGAAATTTGCAAAGATGTGACCTTCCATATGATGAACGCCAATCAAGGGAATATCTTTTGCAAAAGATAGAGCCTTTGCCGCTGACACACCTACCAACAAAGCCCCAACTAAACCAGGCCCATAAGTGACACCGATATGGTCCATATCATCTAATGTTACATTCGCATCTGCCAAAGCTTGGTCAATGACTGGCATAATCTGTTCTATATGATGTCGAGACGCCACTTCTGGAACGACACCGCCAAACTTTCTATGTATGGGTACTTGACTGGAAATTACATTAGAAACGACCGTTCTGCCATCTTGCAACACTGCTGCCGATGTTTCATCACAACTAGTTTCAATAGCTAGTGTGTAGATACTCATGCCAGTTCCTCCATTTCTTTCGCCATAATCAGCCCATCTTCTACTGGATCTGAATAAAATTGTTTGCGTACTCCTACCGCTGTAAAGCCAAGTCTACGATACATCGCTTGAGCTGCAATATTGGAGACACGCACTTCTAAAAAAATATGCTTCATGCCTTGTTTACGGAGCATTTGCGTTAACTTACGAGTCATTTTAGATCCATAACCTGCACGACGATGTTCAGGATGTATGGCAATATTCGTAATCTGCCCTTCATCCAAGACTAACCAAGATCCTGCATAACCAATAATCTTGCCATCTTCTGCTTCTGCCACAAGGTACAGCTTATCTTCTACTTCTAAATCATCTAATAAGGCTTCCTTTGACCAAGGTGTTGAAAAACAGGCCCTCTCTATTTGGTAGATACCTTCAATATCACTTCGTAAGGCTTCTCGTAATGTGACCATTATCGTTCACCTGCTGCTTCACGGACTACTACCGTAGGTTCCACGTAGGTACCAGTGGCTAGGATGTCTTTGTTTTTCTCATCCCACACCACTTCCGCTTCCGATTTACGAATATAGAATGGCTCAATGGACTGCGCATCAGGAATCGTACCACTCACGAATTGTGGTAATGCCACTTGAATGACATGAGATGCCCGTGGGCGTTGTTTCGATTCATGACCGATAACAAGTCTAATAGGGTCAATACGACCTTCTTCTACACCTTTGGCATATTCTTTTTCCAATCGCTTCAGACCATCCCCTACGATGACCACTGGAGTATCTCCAGATAGCTGTACTAGTTTCTCTAACAATTCAGTTACTTGATGTACTTCTATTGTATCTAAAGCAATCATATCCGCGCCATTCCACTCATACTGACGGCCATAGACCTGTTTCTTTTGTGCATCAATGACAGTGCATACCCGATAGTTAGAATACATAAAACTTTGGGCTAACACATCGGTGGTGAGCACGCCTACTACGGGTACATTCCAAGCATAAGCCAAAGCCTTTGCCGTGCCTAAGCCAATGCGCAAGCCTGTAAAGGAACCAGGCCCAATGGTTACGGCAATGCCGGTAATGTCAGATTTCTTTACTTTCCCCGTTGTCAGCACCGTTTCAATATGTGGCACCAATTGCTCAGAATGAGTAAGCCCTGCCTGTACAATGAGTTCGCTTCGTATTTCTTTGTCATTTCCTACCGCTACGCTAGCAACGGCGCTACTCGTTTCAATTCCTAAAATCATAGGTTCTCTCCTATGCATTGTAATGTTTCCGCTGAAAGTAAGTCCGTACGAACTGTAAACTGACGAGATCCATCATTACCGACAGAAATCTCAATCCACACTGTCGTATCTGGTAATTCATCGACAAACTTACTAGCCCATTCCACAACGGACTTCGTTTCCTCTGTATATTCGTAAAATCCGATGGTTTCCAGTTCTTCTACCAAGTCCATTCGATACAAATCGAAATGGTATAAGTTAGAACCATCTACTTCATAGGTGTTCATCAAGGCGAATGTAGGACTTGTCACTTCTTCTGTAACTCCAAAGCCCTTTGCAATCCCTTGGGAAAAATGCGTTTTCCCTGCTCCTAGCGTGCCATCCAGGGCAATACATATAGGACCTTCATAGTCTTTCATAAAATTCCCTAGCCTATAACCTAGAGCCAACGTTTCCTCTACGGAGTGTGTTGTATATTGTATGGTATTCATAGTATTCCTTTATCCAAATGATTATATCCTTTAGGTTCCACTCTCATCCATTGTCCATCACGGTCTACTAATACCTGTGCATTGCCTGTTTTAACATGTCCAATAATAGTGAAAGTCTCCTTAGGTAAGCTATCTGCTTTCTCAGCTGGTATGGTTCCCACTAGCTGAAAATCTTCGCCCCCTGTCCACATCGGAAAGTACAGGCTCATATGATGACTTTCACAATAGGCCTGCACCTCTGGATGGATTGGCAACGCACTTTCATCAATATAAATAATCACCTGCGATGCTTTGGCAATCTCGTTGAGCTCGCTGGACAAGCCGTCGCTGATGTCGTTCATAGACGTGGCACCTAAGTCTCTTGCTATTATACCACATTCTATATGAGGAATGGGCCGTTGATGGACAGACCTACTCACCGGATAGTCCTCGCTGCCCTCTAACAAACTGTGGAGACCCACATAAGATAAACCTAGACAATTCGTGATGAACACTGCATCACCATCTTGAGCACCACTGCGAAGGACAGATCGATTTGTTGGAACATCTCCAAACACTGTGGCAGAAATCACAAAAGGTCCTTCCGTTGATACTGTGTCTCCACCGATGATATTGACTCTATACTCCGCACATATGTCATGCAAACCTTGATACACTTCTTCTACATAGGACGTATGTCGCCCCTTAGGCACTGCAATAGACACCACCATATGCCGTGGGGTACCACCCATCGCTGCTATGTCGCTAATGTTTGCTGCCCCCAATCGATACCCTACATCAAAAGGGGCGGTGGTACTTTCACTAAAGTGGATGCCTTCTACCATCATGTCCGTGCTGACCAGTTGATCCACATCGCAAGGCGTATCATAGACAGCGCAGTCATCACCAACACCGACCTTTACGTATGTAGGATTATAGATACTGTGTTGGGTTAATTTGTCGATGAGAGCAAATTCGTCAAGCGACGATACCCTACCCTCAGGTACAGTAGTACTATTTTCCATATGACAGCGCATTTCCTTTACAGTTTCATTTCCTAAAGAAGTTCTATTACCCGAAGTAGTATCATAACCTACTATAGCATCCTCTGATATAGTGTCCATTTTTATAGTATAACCATCGTCATTATATTGTATGCTTTCTTCCTGTATGTTCCCGTTAGTACTATAAATATGCATACAACGATTCGATAACAAATGACTTTCGTCTAACAACAAATTCTGCAAGAAATGTTCTAAATATTCCGTTGTTCTATACACTCCTAGTTTCAAATTTTGATAATTGGCTCGTACTAAGGAATTTCTAAAGTACCACGCATGGTCAGCGAACATATCATTCGTCACTGTAAAGCCTAGGGTGCGGAGATATTTAATAAAAAATACAGCGGTCGTTCTCGTATTTCCTTCACCAAATACATGAATCTGCCACAATCTGGCAACAAAAGTAGCCAAATGACGAATCGTCTCTGACATATCCAAATTGGCATAGGAAAAATTTTTTTCTTGCTCTATGTCATAGCGTAAGGTTGCCCCTAGTTCAGACACGCTACCATAGGTCACCGTATCACCATCGAGAATCCATTCCTTTTTTGTGATATTGTAATCTCGTATACTGCCCGCATGAGCATAGATATCTGTAAACAATTGTCTATGAATCGATAGGTACTCATTCGGCGTAAAACTGAAAGCTTTCTCTAAGAGCAACTCCGACATACGAAGTGATACTATATCCGCTTCTGCTGTTCTATCTTCTTGATTCGGATAGGATTCATAATAATTTTCCAACAATGTATGAAGAACCTGTAGGGACATCTGCCCTTCAATATTCTTCTTTGCTAAGTCTACTAAATAGGCAGACGGCGTCAACCCATCGACAGCTTGTAAACCAATAGCTGTCTTCCAGGCTTGAGCTTTTTCATATTGACTAGCTTCACCTTGACGGATATATTCCTCAAAAGGATCCTTATGCATGGTACCACCTCGTTTCATTGTGTAATAACAAACTAACGTATCTATGCCGTTACGGATAATAACGATATACTATTGCAATTGAACTATAAGATCTGTATATCACTTTTCTATACACGTTGTTCTTATTGTACCATACTAGGGACCAAAGGATAATAAAAATAAAAGGAACCCCTATAAGGATTCCCTTTTACTATGTTTCCGTAGATTTGTATATCCCTACCGCGTCATCTCCACTAGCTGTTTCACATAGTCATTACTCGGATGATTCTTTACTTCCTCCGTTGTTCCATATTGTTGTATCTTACCTTCGTGCATGACAAGGATATGTGTGCCTAGCTTGAAAGCTTCGTGCATGTCATGGGTGATAAACACAATAGTACAGTCCGTTTGCTTATGAATATGTTTCAAGTCTTCTTGTAGTTGATACCTTGTAATAGAGTCCACTGCTCCAAATGGTTCATCCATGAGCAATATCTTCGGCGAGTTCGCATAGGCTCTGGCGATGCCAACCCGTTGTTGTTGACCTCCAGATAATTCCTTAGGATACTTTTCCTTACTATCTAGTGGTAAGCCCACTAATGAAAGCATGCGTTCTACAATAGCATCTACCTCTTCTTTCGGTGCACCCTCTAGTCTAGGCACATACCCAATATTCTCTGCTACTGTCATATGGGGGAACAGTCCATCCCCTTGAATAGCATAGCCAATCTTTCTCCGCAAAGAAATAATATCCTGATCGATAACACGAGTTCCAAAAATAGTAATATCTCCTTCGTCGGGTACTATCAATCCATTAATCATTTTTAAGAGTGTCGTTTTCCCTGACCCAGATGTGCCTACAATACAAAGAAAGTCACCTTCATTGATTGTTAGATTGCAATCTCTCACCACCCATTTGCCTTGATAGGATTTTCCAATATCTTTATATTCTATAATCTGATTCATCTAATTCACCACCAATCCTTTAGATTGCAAAAATTCCTTTGCCACTTGTTTCGGATCTTCCTTATCAATTTCTACCCTTTTATTCAGCTGTGCCATAGTACTTTCATCTAAGATACCGTCCAAACGATGTAATACCTTTTCTAGCTCAGGATGTTTTTGTAACGTTTCCTCACGAACAACCATGCCCGCCATATAGCTTGGGTAAAAGTTTCGATCGTCCTCTAATACTACAACCCGTGGATCAGACAGTTGACCATCTGTAGTAAACACAGTCATCGCATCAATTTTCTTATCAAACAAGGCTTGATATTTTAATCCATTGTCCATATCTACTTCTTTTTTGAAGTGATAGTTATAGGCTTTAGCTAACGCTTTATAACCATCTTCACGTTCAAAAAAATCATATTCTGCACCAAATGTTAGCTGTCCTGCATACTTCGCCAAATCAGTAAACGTTTTAATACCATATTCCTTCGCTAGATCTGCTCGAATGCCAATACTATAGGTATCGTTAAAACCAAACATGCCCTTCCACAAAAAATGATACTTGTCCTTGTACTCTGCACTCAACATAGGAAACTTGTCATTCTTGTAGTCTTCCTTATGTTTCAACACGATTTGCCAAGATGTCCCTGTATACTCCGGATACATATCAAAATCGCCTCGCACCATGCCAGGATGAATATTAGATGTGCCGCCACCTACACCATGGGTGTACTTAACCTTCAAGTCAGTATCTGCCTCAATGAGAGTACCCACGATTTCCGCCAAAATGTATCCTTCCGATACAGGTTTTGATGCAATGTGAATGGTATCGTTTTTACTATACTGTTGCATTCCCAGGACACCAAAAATAATCACTAAGATAGCTCCCAATGCATAGCCTATTTTTTTATTCACTACCGTATGCATTTTGTGCTGTTCTACTAGTTTACCAATGAAGCCTAGTATGCCGTCTATGACCAAAGCTAAGAGAGCAATTAAAATACCGCCAATCCAAATCAATATTTCATTGTTAGTAGTTATACCACGGTAAATAGCAACTCCTAGACCCCCTGCCCCTACAAAGGAAGCAATCCCTGCTAAGGCGATGGTCATGGTCACCATATTCATAATAGCTCCGAAGATAACAGGAAATGCTAGCGGTAACTGTATTTTCCATAAAATTTGCCTATCTGTACTACCCATAGCACGGCTAGCCTCAATAATCTTTGGATCAATAGTGGTAATCCCTACATAGGTACTACGCACGATAGGTAACAACGCATAGATGGTAAGAGCAATAATAGCCGTCGTATTTCCCACACCAGTAAAAGAAATCAAAAAGCCCAACAAAGCAATTGAGGGTATGGTGTAAGCAATATTCACTACAGATATAACAGAATTAGCCAATTTTTGCTTCCGTGTGATGAACACTCCTATAGCCAAACCCAAAATCGTGGCAATGATGACTGCTGTAAAAGTAATTCCTATATGCTCTAGCAATAAATGCATATAAAATGGCCAGTTCTTACCTAACTCTTCTAATAAATTTTGTATCATCAAATCCTCCCTTTTTACAATATGTTTGTAGATCTTTTTTCATACTAAATTACCATGAATTTAAGGTATAAAAATGTTGGAGACTCTTTATGAAGAGTCCCCTAACATAGTACTTAATCTTTTACGATTTTATCTTTCATTTGTTTCAATGGACGCGTTAAATCAATATTACCATAAGTCGGCAAGGTCACTCCTTTTACCTTTACATACACCTTATGTACACCATCAAATTCCACTGCTGTATTGACGATAGATGCAATGCGAAGTGTGGCTGTTAAACCTGTAGCATCCTGTAAAAAGTCATCATTCAAAACCACGGTCACAGTATCATCATGTTTTGATGTTTCGACTACTTTTGTGCCTTTTGCAAAGACTGGATATTCTGCACGACCATCTTGCTCAATCATCAAATTTATGGCATCTTTTACCGTTTTACGCTCTTTATCAATCGTAAGCGGTTGTGGCATTACGCCTTTCCCATCTTGTCGCGGTACATAGACCACAATTTTTGTCATCTTATCCATCGCTTTTTTATCTTCTGATGTAGTCGATTGAACGGTTGTTTGTTTTCCTAGATCTAGTTTCAAATCTTGAGAATTACACCCCGCCAAAGCAATGACACAAACGCTCATCATAGCCACTAAGCCATAGCGTAATGATTGTTTCATGAATTAACCTCCAAAATAGATTTCCAACCCTTTTGCTAATTCATTAGCAAATTGTTGTCGTGTAGATGATTCTTTTAAATGACCTTCCTCCTTAGGATTTGAAATAAATCCTAACTCTACCAATATAGATGGCATAAAGGAATGTCGTAATACATACAGATTTCCTGGTTGAATACCACGATCACCATTAAATCCACTATGATCAGCAATCTGACCTTGTACGGAAGAAGCTAGTTTTTTCGACTGCTCAGATCCGTCAAAATAGTAGGTAGCAATCCCACCTACATTAGGATTGGAAAAAGAATTAATATGAATACTGATAAATGCATCAGCTTGATTAGCATTTGCCACATTCACACGAGCTTGTAATTCATCAACACCACTCGCATGTGGACCATACACATCTACATCTGTAGTACGAGTCAAGATAACTTTAGCACCTTTCGCTTCCAGTATAGATTTTAAATATTCTGATATAGGCAAGGTCACTTGCTTCTCTTGTAATCCGGTTGGTCCAATAGCACCTGGATCACTACCCCCATGTCCAGGGTCCAACACAATAATCTTACCCTTGATGCCACCAGATGTGCGATAACTTACTGATTGTGGCACTGGTTTTTCTGGGATTGTTGGTAAGACAATTGGTTTTTTAGGTCCTTCCTTGGATTCTGTTTTTGCCGGTGAGTTTACCTTAGGTTTCTCCACCTTAGCCACTGGTTTTGGTATTTCCTTAGGTACAACAGGTTTTACCTCTGCAGATGTAGTAGCTACCACTGGTTTAGCAGCTACAGCAGATTTAGCCTCCACTACAGGCTTTTTCCCATAGTAGTTTTCTCGTGGAGCCACCCCTTTTTTCTGAATATCCACCACCATACGGTATGGCTTATTATTTACAGTGTCTTTTTTTAATGTAAATACTTTTAAATCTTCTACATCAATAGCTTTTGGTGTTTCAATTTTTACTAGCGTATCTTGTCCTTGTTGTGAAAGTGTAGCACTTTTAGCAATACCATCATCCATCATAATTGATGTAGGTGCTCCTGCTAGAGTAGCATTTTTTAGCACTAATGTAGTCGATGTACCACTAGCACTAATAGAAGCCGTAGCATGAACAGGACTTGATAAACTAAAGACCATTCTCACAAAAGGAATTGGTGCATCATTTCTTGTCACCCAATGAAGATCTGTCACATTCGCAGCCTTCGTGACACCAAACAGAACTGGTAACACCAATACTAACATACCCAATAGGGCAAATAACTTACGCAAATATCTCACTCCAATCTGTATTGCACTGGATAGTTTTCTTTAGACAGTATCCTTATTATACCATACTTGTGAGCTATATACATGAAAAAGTAATGAAAGTTATTCTTTTTACAATTTTATCTAAAATCCAGAACTAGCATCTGCTTGTGTATTTCTAGAAAAGATTCACTACATTGAGCATTTCATACAGTATATAAAAAGAAAATAAAAAAGAAACATAAGTAGGCTTTATGTATCCATCAAAACTGACTATATTACATGCCTACCTATGTTTCTTACTTTTATATATACATGTTATGTAGAGCTTTCCGCTCAATCATTCATAACCTACTTATAATCCTCTAATGATAAGAACCCACAAATATCTTATGAACTTATTATTTTAGGCGACTAAGCTGTTTGTTTTCCATTACGATTCATAATGTAGTACAATACAGCACCTACTACTAAGCCACCAAGTCCCCAGAATACTTTTTCCAAAGAAGATTGTGTTATCAACCAAACACTAACTACAATAGCTAATACTGGAATCACTGGTCCCATTGGAACACGGAACGTTCTATCCATATCTGGGCGTTTGCTTCTGAATACAAGTACTGCTAAGCATGTAGGTAAGTATTGAGCAAAACGAGATACTACGGAAATAGCTGCTAATTTTTCAAAACTACCAGTCCAAGATAATACAACTGCAAATACTACAGTGACAATAATAGCTACATAAGGAGCATCTTTTTTATTACGTTTGGATACTACTTTAGGAATCAGTCCATCATCCGCCATAGCTACCCCAGAACGTGGTGCCAAGAAGGAAGATGCTACGTTAATACCACCGATAGAAATCAGTGTACCTGCTGTAACAATTGCTTTCGCCAAAGGTCCCATGAACACAAAGGCTGCATCGGCTACAGGAGTTTTAGATGTAACAAGGGAATCACCCATGATACCAATACAAATCGCTTGAATTAAGATATATACAATAGATACCAGTGTTAATACAAGAATAATTGCTTTTGGCACATTGCGTTCAGGGTTTTCCATATCTTCCGCTGCTACCGCAATAGATTCAAAACCTGTGAAAGCGTAGAAAATAATTAAAGCTGCCGCTCCAAAGCTTGCTTGCGTCATATCTGGCACAGATTGCATTGGTTGGAAGTTAACACCTTTCACATAGAAAATACCTACTAGGATGAAGAAAATTAATGGCAACAATTTACCTATAGTTACGATATTATTGATAATTTTTGAAATCTTAACACCCATGATATTCATGATACCAAGTACCACGATAATCAATGTGGCAATCACATTTTTACCCATTTCTGTACTTGCTGGTTCCCATACCGCACCAAGAGCAGTAGCAAAACCTACTGCCATAGCAGACCAAGCAATTGTTGCAATTGCCCATTTCATAAAACCAACTTCAAAACCTACGAAGTTACCAAATGCTTCCTTTGCATAGACATATGGACCGCCGTTCTTATTGAACATACCGCCCATTTCGGCAAAACATAAGGCAATGGACATCACTAGTAGAGCATCGAATACGATAACCCATAAACTGTTGACGCCTACCAACGCAGCCGCTTTACCTGGAAGCAGGAAAATTCCTGTACCAATAATTGCATTCACCCCTAAGAGTATGATACTCATGAGGCCTAACTTGTTGTTTAACATACTACTTTCTCCTTGTACTGTTGCCTTTCAAAGCTCATAGTTGTACTACTAGAATGTATATACAGACAGTATATACATATCATCACATCATATTAGAATAATGCGTGAGCAATAAAATACCCAACAACACAGCTTGTAAATACTCCGATAATACCTGGAATAATAAAGCTATGATTAATAACAAATTTACCAATTCGTGTTGTACCAGAACGGTCAAAACCAATACATGCTAAGTCAGATGGATACGTTGGCAATACAAAGTATGCATAACATGCAGGTATGAAGGATAACACAATCAATGGATCTACGCCTACACTTAAACCCATTGGCACCACGATAGCGAGTGCTGCTGCTTGAGAGTTAACCAATTTAGAAATGATAAACAATACAAGTGCATAGGTCCATGGATGCTCTACTACCACACTCGATAGAGTTGTTTTGAATTGTGGAATATAGGCACCAAAATAGGTTTCTGCCATCCAAGCTACACCGTATACCGACACAACAGCAATCATACCAGATTTGAATACAGAACCACTTGTTACATCGCTAACTTTTACTTTACAAACCAACAGAATTAAAGCTGCCATCACAAGCATCGCAATTTGAATTGTTGGAGTCATGGATAATGGTTTCCATAGACCTTTTGCATTAGGAACTAATGGCAATAATTGGTTAGGGAAACTACCGAATAAAGCAATGACCAAAATACCTAGTAAGAAAATGATGGTTGCCCAATATGCTGTGCGAGGAAGTTCTTTTACAACACTAGCTTCTTTATTCTCTTCATAGATATAGGCACGTTGTTCAGGATCTTGAATACGAGCTTGGAAGTCAGGGTCATTGGCCAATTCCTTACCACGACGCATACTCCATACACCAGCTACAATAACGCCAATAAATGTAGCTGGAATTGTAATGGATAAAATCGTTACCACGCTAGCTGGGAAGTTGACTGCCCCTAACATAGCTACTACAGATACAACCGCAACGGATGCTGGAGATGCACAAATCCCCATTTGAGAAGCTATGGATGCCACAGCCATTGGTCGTTCTGGACGAATCCCCTCTTTGATAGAAATGTCATAGATGATTGGGAACATCGTATACACTACGTGTCCTGTTCCGCATAACACAGTTAAGAACCATGTTGTGATCGGCGCTAAAATAGTAATTTGTTTGGGATTACTACGAAGAAATTTTTCTGCGTATACAAGCATGACATCCAAACCTTTGGAAGCTTGTAAGAAACCAGAACAAGTTACAACTGCCATAATCGTTAGCATTACGTCAATTGGCGGTTTACCGGGTACAAGACCAATTACAAATACGTAAATAGCAAGACCGATACCAGATACAGCGGCTAAGCCTAAGCCACCATGTCTTACACCAACAATTAAGCAAGCTAACAATAGAATAAATCCGAATAAAATAATCATGAAATTACTAAATCCTTTCTAATAAAAAAATCACTTGTCGTATACATTATACGGCAAGTGACGTAATAAAAACAGTGATAAACCGCTTCTATAGGATATATTTTACATGAAAGTTAGTTATTAATTACATTCATTTCCACTAATTCTTCACAAACTCGGTTTGCTAAATGACGATTATGCGTAATCAGCACCAATGTCATATTGTGCTTATCTACTTCTTCTAAAATGACAGACCATAATTGCGCTTGTGTAATCGCATCTAAACTAGCGGTAATCTCGTCTGCTATCAATACTTTCGTCTGTGGTGAAAGAGCACGTAAAATAGAGATCCGTTGTAATTGACCACCAGATAATTCATTAGGCCAACGAGACAACCATTCTCTTTCGATGCCCATACGATCCAATAAGGACTCTGGAATATCCCAAGCTTCATCTAAACTCTTTTTGAGTTTCCATCTAGGGTTTAAGGCTTTTTCAGGATGTTGATAAATCAATTGAATCGGATTGTATCCTTGTATCTCCCGAATATCTTGCCCATCTAAGGTGACGATGCCACTTCTTTGCAACATATACCCTGCTAAAATTTTAGCTAATGTGCTTTTACCATATCCACTAGGACCCAGTAATGCAATACGCTTACCTTGTTCAATTTGTAAAGACACATCATTCAGTACAAATTCACCCCCATGATACCCAAAGGTGAGATTTTTAATGTCTAACATCATATCCCTCCTTTGTCATCAAAAATTGTTCAACTTCTGCTTTAGAATAGTCCCTAAACTCATTCTGTGGCAATGCATTAAATAAAGCACGTGTATACGGATGTGTTAACAGCTCTGGACTTTGAAAGTTTCTTGCCTCTGTCACATCAATTAAGCGACCATCATAAAATACAGCTACACGATCTGCCACATGAATAGCCAAATCTAAGTCATGGGTAATGAGCATACAGCTTTTTCCTTCATTCGCCATATCACGGAACATCTGTAAGGCTTGCACAGCATCTTTCATTTCCATACCAGGAGTTGGTTCGTCCGCTACAATAAACTGAGCATGACTAATCAATGCTGTCGATACTAGCACGCGCCGTGCCATACCACCAGATAGTTCAAAGGGATACATACGACTCACACCTTCACGCAATGCTAATTTCGCAAATACGGCTTCTTGTTCCGCCATATTCCCTGTTAGTCCAACAACTTGTTTTCCCACTTTCATAGTCGGATCCAAATAGGTGATCGACTGTGGTACTAGAGCCATCTCTGAACCACGATAGAGTTCTTGTTGTTTCGGAGTTAACTCTTCTCCTTTATAGAAAATCTTCCCATCCACAGTAGAGTTATAAGGCAATAATCCCATAATAGCGTGCGCTAACAAGGATTTTCCTGACCCGCTGGCACCGACTACGGCTAATATTTCTCCTGTGTAGACACTCAGTGAAATATCCTTAATCCCCTGTACATGGCGTTTTGAAAGTTTCCCTTGGTACATTTCAAACGTGACTGCAAGGTTCTCTACCCGCAATAATTCTTCTTTCATGAGAACCTCCTATCGCTGCGAATGTGCAGGGTCGAATAACTCTTTTAAAGCTTCTCCCAATCGATCAAAGAAAAATACCACAACCATTAATGTCATGCCAGGGAAAAAGGCCAACCACCATAATCCTAAAGAGATATGACGAATCGATTCAGACAATATGATACCAATAGCTGGTAAGTCTAATGGTAACCCATAGCCTAAAAAGGTAATGCCAGCTTCATGCAAGATAGCATGAGGAAACAATAACACAAGACCAATGATATATTGTGGTAAAACATGTGGCACAAAATGCTCTTTGGCAATACGGAAATAGGAATGACCATAATTACGCGCTGCCAACACATATGGTTCTTTACGAAGTTGCATGACCTCTGCCCGTATCAATCGTGTTAAGCGAGTCCAATGTGTCGCCACCACACCGATGACAATACCTTTCATTCCTCCCCCTAAGGACACAGAAATCATGAGGATTAGCAAAATATGCGGAACCCCCATACATAAATCAACAAGCCACAAGATAAAGGCATCTACTTTTCCACCAAAGGTAGCAGATAAAGTTCCTAGCACCAATGCTATACAAGAACTGACAAAAGCAGCCAATAATCCTACTTGAATACTAATCGATAGACCTTTGATACAACGATATAGCATATCTCTTCCCATATGGTCAGTACCAAATATATATTGCAAGGACGGCTCTGCGTATTTATTACCATAATTGATTGCATAACTTTCTTCTGGCATAAGTGCCCCTGCAATGGTAATCAATACAAGGACAACAGATACAAAAGATGCTAACAGCAACATTTTTTTACGTCTTGTCCAAGAATGAACAGTCGATACTTCTATTACATCGTCATTCATATCTCATGTCCCCCTTTCCTAATTTCTGGATTCACCACTGCATACAATATATTAGCAATTAAATTGCCAACAAATACAAAGATGGCACTAAAAAATGAAATACCTAATAATAATGGAACATCTCCTCGCAAACCTGCCAATGTCACCGCACTACCTAAACCAGGATAGGAGAATACGACTTCTGTTAAAATGGCACCTCCGAATAGTTCAGCAAAAGATGCAAAATGTAATATAATCGCTGGAATCATCACATTCCTCAACCCATGTCGTAACACACGTTGCCACAGCGTTTCCCCTCTAGCTTCTGCAAATAACATATAATTACTGCCTAAGCAATCGATCATCTTTTGTCTCGTATGTAGAGTGATAGCAGAGACACCCGTAACCGCTAAAGTTAATGCGGGTAAGACCACATGGTATAATCGCTCTGCCCATGTGACATCTGCCCCGATTTTACCAATGGGAGTGGATAAGGCAAAGGGAAACCATTGTAATTCCACTGCAAAAATAAATAGCACCACAATGCCTAACCAAAAGGTTGGTATAGATACGCACAACAAGGAAAACCCATTGATGATTTTATCAATCCATGTTCCCTCGTATACGCCACTGACGATACCAAAGAAAAACCCTACCAATCCAGCTAGTACCCATGAAAGCATCATTAACAAAAGAGTTTCTTGGAACTTCTCAGCAATGACATTAATAACAGGTTCATTGTAAAGGAAGGAAACTCCCCAATTACCTTGTAACAAGTCTGCTGCCCAAATACAGTATCGTTCTACTGGTGGCTTATCAAATTGCCAGAAAGCAGCCATAGCCGCTTTTTGCTCCTCCGTCACAGATAATCCCGAAAAATACGCATCAATTGGATCAATCGGAGAAATAACTAAGAGCAAAAAGCTAACTACGCTGACAGCAAATATCAAAAGTACCACACGAATAAGTTGTTGTCTAATAAAAGACCAAATTTGCTGATTCATATGTAATCCTTACTATACTATTTCCATTGCCATTGAGAAAGATTTGCTATAATACCCATGCCTTGTCCACGTTGATTAACGCCTACATTACCTAGGTCTAGACCATCACGAACTAAATATGGAACGGATACATTGGCAATCCATAAATATGGTACATCTTCTTTTATACCTGTTTTTCCATCCCATTGAGCCAACTTAAATTCTTTAATCGCTTCATCCCAGCTGTTAGCTGCCAATGCCGCATCAATATGAGCATCTACTGTTGGATTGCTATACATAGCTGGGTTATTAATTACGTTTTTACCAATTTGGGAACTATGGAAATACATGTAAAGAGACAATGGATTAAAGTCACTAGAATTCCAAATTGTAGGTACATTACGAGCAATTTTACGAGCATCAGACCATGCCATAGATTCCGCAATCATATTGATGCCCAATTTTTTTGCATCCGCTGCTAGCGCTACTGCTGTATTATAACGTTGTAAATCGTTGGAACGACCGGAAATTTTAAATTCAGCTTTTACGCCATTTTTTTCACGAATTCCATCACCATCTGTGTCTTTCCATCCAGCATCTTCAAGAATTTTTTTCGCTTCTTCTACACGATTATCTGTGATATTTAATTCTGGATTAACCCATGCTAGCTCTTTGGAATACATGTATGTTGGTTCACCAAATCCATTCAATGCATTTTTGATAATTTCTGCACGATTAATACCAATATTTAAAGCTTTACGAATGGCTGGATCAGACGTAATATTATTACCTACTTTCATACCATTTTCTTCACGTTCTGGTTGTGTTGGAAGATTCAATGTAAAAGAAGCTATAGTTTGCATCGTAAATACTTTCATATTATCTACTTTTGCATTCGCATAGTCAGAGTTCAAGAATAAAACATCCACTTGACCAGATTTAGCCGCTGCTACTGCAGCATCTTCAGCAATATTTAAAACTGTCACTTTTTTTAATTTTGGTTTTTCACCATAATAATATTCATTCGGTTCCATAATTAACTGTTGCTCTTTTTGGAATGCCACTACTTTCCATGGACCAGAACCAATTGGTTGTGAACCGTAAGTTTCTTTATTATACGCATGGGCTGGTACAATCCCCAATGTAGAAGTTATTTCAAGAAATGGAGACCAAGGTTTTTTCAATGTAAATTCTACCGTATAGTCATCTTTTGCCACGACTGATTCCATGAAAGTAAGATCTACATAGCCACCTGCCTTTTGTGCTGTTTCATAAGTAAATACAATATCTTTAGCTGTTAGTGGTTGACCATCAGAGAACTTAACATCATCACGAATTTTAAATGTATAATGCAAGCCATCTGGAGATATGGTTACATCTTTCGCTAAATCCATTTCCAGTTCTTTTTTATCATTTCTTGTATATAACGCAGAGTGGAATGGATCCGCAGCCCACATACCCCATCCACTAGTAGGGTCATAACCACCATTAATCATATATTTCCCCATGGAAATAACAATTTCTCCCTTGGCTGCACGATCAGCTCTCGCCTGATCTGTATTGCCACCGCAACCAGCAATCATTAAAAATGCCATAATCGTGGTTACAAGCATAAATAATCTTTTTAACATAACGTACGCCCTTTCAAAAATAAAATATTTATACCCTAAACTTAAAACCTATATCCTCCTTTCGAATAAAACATAATGATTAAACGGATATATAATTAATCATCTTTATAAAAAATCCATAGTGCACCTATCGTATAAAAAAGATACCCTCTTCTTATATAAATTAGGTAACCACTATTGATTACAAACATCATAAAACAACTTTAGATATATTCTAAAAGACTTTATGAATTAAAACTTTCTAATATCTTATCAGTTCTTTCACCTATATGTAATTATCTTTAATCTTACAATACACGATCGTCATTCGTCAAATAACTTTCGGTTATACGTGAGAAATAAATATATTCTCAAATTAAAAGAAACATAAGTAGTATAAAAGACCATCTATAAATATATATACACGCATCCATATACTAACTTATGTTTCTTCTCTACTTAATTAACATATTTTTACTTTTTCTTTCCAAAGAAAAAAGATACTACAGCAATGACAATCACTGCACCAATGACTGAAGGAATCAAAGCCATCCCAGCTAAGCTTGGCCCCCAAGTGCCAAAAATTGCTTGTCCCACAGAAGAACCTATTAAGCCTGCAATAATTCTAGCAATAATACCCATAGATCCAGCTTTTTTAGTAATTTTACCTGCAATAAATCCAATCAATCCACCAATAATACATGACCAAATCATACTACCCCTCCTTTATAAAGTGTATATATTTATATGAAAGCACTATACTTAGTAGCTTCTGTAATAAAGACCTCAATTGTATTCTACATCAACTGTGATGATTAATCAAACTCGCTTCCCTCGAACTCTTGGACATCCCCTGACATAGGCCGATCTAATGCTTACTACATGGCTTCACTCCTGGTAAGCAGCGCCACAGCTTCTGTATGATACGTCTGCGGGAACATATCCACTGGTTGAACTTTTACCAATTGGTAGCCCTGTTTTGTCAGTATTTCTATATCTCGTGCCATGGAGGATGGGTTACAAGACACGTACACTATCCGTTCTGGCCCCATCCCAACAGCAGCATGTAATACATCTTCTTTGCAGCCTGCACGGATGGGATCGAATACAATCACATCTGGCTTAATGCCTTGTTTATACAACTTAGGCATTTCCACCGCTGCATCGCCTACGATAAATTCTGTATTATCGTATCCATTTCGTTCTGCATTCTTTTTCGCATCTTTGATGGCAGGCTCAACGATTTCAATTCCAATGACATGTTTTGCTTTGTGAGCCAAGAACAAAGAAATAGTTCCTGTTCCACAATACGCATCTATCACCATTTCATGGCCTTTCAAGTCCGCAAATTCCAAAGCTGTATCATATAGTACCGTGGTTTGTTCTGGATTCACTTGAAAGAAAGAATGCGGTGACAATTGAAAGGACAAATCTTTGATGTAATCTGTAATTTGGTCTTTTCCATAAATGGTACGATTCGTAGGTCCTAAAATCACATTCGTTTGTTTTGGATTGTGATTCACTACGATGGATGTTACCTGTGGCAATGCTCTTACGATACGGTCTACCAATTCCGATTCACGAGGAATATTCGCTGTGCGACTTACGAGGATAACCATCCATTCATCTTTCCCAATACGACCCACAACATGACGAATGACACCTCTTTCCGTATACTCATCATAAGGTTCGATTCCCAATTTATTCATAGCTTCATAGCAAACTTTACGAATCTCATCATTGCCTACATCTTGAATAGGGCAATGTTCATGGTTAATGATGCTATGGGATCCCTTTTGATAAAATCCCATACGAATTTTGTCTACGGTGCCACCTACAGGCATTTGCATTTTATTCCGATACCGCCAAGGCTGCTCTGGGCCTATGCAAGGTAATACCAAATTGGGGTCACATTTAGCAATCCGTTCGATAACGGCTTTCACAGATTCTGTTTTTAGTCGCAATTGTTCTGTATAGGACGCATGTTGTAATTGGCAGCCCCCACAATTGCCATATACCTTACATTCTGGGGCCACTCGCTCTGCAGACGGTGTGAGCACCTCTACAATATCTCCTACAGCATAATTCTTTTTGACTATGGTAATCTTCACTTGCACCATTTCATTCGGTAAAGCATAGGGCACAAATACTGTAAACCCTTCGTATTTGCCTACCCCTTCGCCACTACTGCCGGTGCCGTGAATCTCTATCGTATATGTATGTCCAACGCACACCGGTGCTTTCTGTTGTTTCTTCTTCTCACTCATCTATATATCCTTATACACAATGTAATCGTTTGTATCAATGTATGTCTTTTTATTATATCATTTTTATATGTTCTTTACACGACTCCTTACATCATTGGTAGTGAAAGCAACTCATTGTATTCTATAACCTGCTCCTCTCAAAAAAGAAAAAGCATACAGCCTCCATCATGGAGACTGTATGCCTATGTATCACACTCTTTTTCAAAACTAGTATGCCTTATGTTCTAGTGCATTGAGCTGTTACTTTTACCAATACCAGTTTATTTCACTAAACGATTGCGAATGATCGCTGCTCCTAATACCAATACGACACATCCAACATGGAATGGCAAGCTATATGGTTCAATATATGGTGCTGCCATTGGATCATGTTGAATCATGCTAGCAGAGACCCATCCTAGGATACCACCACCTGCGTATAGAATAACAGGGAATTTATCAATCAGTTTTACAAAGATAGTACTGCCCCAAACAATAATTGGCACTGTTACTAACATACCAGCTACTACTAGCCCAAAATGACCTTCTGCTGCTGCCACAACGCCTAGCACATTATCGATGCCCATCACACCATCAGCAATGATAATCGTAGCAATAGCGCCCCAGATATTATCTTTTGCTTCAATATTGTGTTCATTATCGCCATCTTTCAATAAGGAATAGCCAATCCAAAGCAACATAATCCCACCAACAATGCGTAATGCAGGAATATTATCTAAAGCTTCAATAAACAAAATGGCCATCACTAGACGCAAAACAATTGCCCCTGCTGTGCCCCAGAAAATAGCACGTTTACGCAAATGTTCCGGCAAGTTTTTAGCTGCCATACCAATAACGATAGCATTATCGCCAGCCAATAATATATCAATAATAATAATTTGTAAAATTGCTAATAACCCTTGTGTTGATGTAATATCCACCATATCCTCCTATATTTACTACTTAGAATACATTTTATTATAGCATAGGGAACCCATAAAACAAAGGATAGCCAATTCTCTGAATCAGCTATCCTCTATATTAGTAACAACTAAATTACTCTAGTTCCTACCTCTTTATTTTTGTGTAATAACACGTTTGCAATTAGATGTTCTTTCTGTTTTACAACAAATCAATGACTTCTCTAATCTAAAATATATACTTTTACTGTTCGACGACCAAATTGGATGGCCTCATTATAGCTATCCATAGCCAAATCAATGCGATGACCTATAATAGCACCACCTGTATCATCCGCTACAGCATAACCATATCCTTCCACATACACTTCTGTTCCTAATGGAATTACATTAGGATCTACCGAAACATACCCACGGCGAAGTGCGTTGCCTCTAGCTGTATGTGTACCAGATTCATAACTTGAATAGGCACTTGCTTCCATTTCTAATGTTTTTTTATAGCTTGTTGGTTTGCCTCGTTTGATAGATAATTTTGACCATGTAGCACTATCAACAGTTCCTGTCACTGGTAATCCATAATGACGCTGGAAACGAATCAAAGCTTCTTTAGTTCCATCCCCAAAGACACCATCAACAGCTCCAGGAGAAAATCCACTATCTACTAATTTAAGTTGTACTTCTTCTATGTTGCGACCACGATCACCAAACCGTGATACTTCTACACTACGGGTATTTCGAGATGCTTGTTGCCCCTCAAAGTGTTTTTGATTCTCTAGTAAAGCACGCATAGTTTCCTTGCCAACTCTACCATCTGGAGTTAACCCGTGTTCTTTCTGAAAGACGAGTACTGCGTATTCTGTATTATTCCCAAACACTCCATCTGCTGTATCAAGCAAATAGCCTTGGGCTACTAACAACGCTTGTAACTCTTCTACCTCTTGACCGCGATCACCACGTCCTGATGTTGCCAAAGCTGTCACCATGGTACATACCAACAGGAGAATCGCTAGGAGAGTTATTTTTTTCACGATGTTCACCTCATATCTAAATGCTTATACATTTTACCATTTTTTGGGAGATACGTCAAAAAAATAGGACTTTTTTAACACTTTAACACCACTTAGTACCTATTTTTATTATATTTTTCCCACATGTGGTATAAATCTCTCCCCATAGGAAATACCACCTACTACATATATACACTAATAAATGTTAGTTTTCCTCAATTTCTATAGTAATTATGCATAAAAATGGGGTTGCTATACTAAATTGGCATAATTAAAAAGCTGTAATGAAAGTTTTCTTTCACTACAGCTTATATAGAGCCTCTACTCTCTATGAAGTATACAATTAAATATGTTGTCCTTTGATCATATCATATTCAGATACACTCACTTGTTGTTTACGTCCAGCAATGCGCAATACTATATATCCCAAGATACCAGATACGATAGAGCCTACGAAGATACCAACTTTTGCCATTTCTTGAGCTTCTCCTGGAGGAAATGCTAACAAGGATACGAACAAACTCATGGTAAATCCGATACCACAACATAGGGCAATACCATACACATGAACCCAATTGGTTTGAGCTGGCATTTCTACTAGTTTAGATTTCACTAGCAAGAACAAGGTACCAAACACACCTACTTGTTTACCTAATACTAAGCCTACTGCAACACCTAATACAACTGGATGGGCAAAGCTTTCTAAAGTAAATCCGTGGAAAGATACTCCTGCATTGGCAAAACCAAAGATTGGAATAATTAAATAGGTAACCCAGTTACTTAAGGTGTGTTCCCATTCAGATAATGGAGATACATGACGACCATCACGTATGCCATGGTATGGAATAAAAGCCGCTAAAATTACACCTGCTAAGGTAGCATGCAACCCTGATTTAAACACACAGAACCAAAGGCCAAATCCTAATGCTAAATACGGAATTGGTCTCGTATAGTTCATACGGTTTACGTATTGTAACATGAACACGATGATTGCTGCTACGAATAAGTAAAAGAAGTTTAACTCCGCTGTATAGAAAAAAGCAATGATAACAATAGCCATCAAGTCATCCATAACAGCCAAGGTAGTTAAAAATACTTTCATTGCAATGGGTACTCGATCACCTAAGAGTGAAACGATACCGATGGCAAAGGCAATGTCTGTAGCTGTTGGAATCCCCCAACCATGAATATATTCTGGATGATAACCGACAATGAAATAATAGATTAAAGCCGGCATTAAAAGGCCAAAAAATGCTGCAATACCAGGCAAAAATCGTTTTGCATTGGTATTCAATTCCCCTGCAATCATTTCCCGTTTTACTTCAAGGCCTACAAATAAAAAGAAGACCGCCATGGCCACGTCATTAATCCATAATTCAATGGACAATGGTCCTAATTTAGCATGAAGCAAAGAGTGGTACAAACTTTCTACTGGAGAGTTTGCCAATAGCACTCCTACCACAGCAGCTACAAAGAGTAGTACACCCCCTGCTGATGGTGATGTAAAAAAAGATACAATTCGATTCATACAATTACCCCTCTACTATGTAATATATATCATTAAATAACTAACATATTCTTTTGTTATTATATCACTAATTATATTCTTTATCTATCGAATTTTTTCTATATTGCGCATGTATACAAAATCCAACACTCGATTTTCCGATGTCCTTACGATACTGTTGTCCCTCAAAGTCAATCATTGCCACACGTTCATAGGCATGTCCTAAGGATTGTTCTAATGTATCTCCTACTCCTACAACACCTAATACACGACCACCTTGCGTTACATAGTGACCTCTTTCATATGCCGTACCAGAGTGAAATACCATCGATACAGTATCCATAGTATGAATATCTCCTATGACACTTCGACCTGTCAAGGGCTGTTGTGGATATCCTTTAGATGCTAAGATAACACATGCCGCATATTGTTTAGACCACTCCAAGGTCATTCCCTCTAACTGACCCGTAGCCGTAGCATACATGATATCTCCTAGATCACTCTGTAATAATGGTAATATCACTTGTGTTTCTGGATCTCCGAAGCGAGCATTGAATTCTACTACTTTCGGTCCTTCCTCGGTAAGCATAAGACCTGTATACAAACACCCTATATAAGGATAGCCTTCTTCTGCCATGGCTTTCACGATGGGTTTTACCATAGTGTCTACAATCTCTTGCTCTAAACTGTCATTCAGTTCTAGCACAGGTGCATAGGCTCCCATACCACCCGTATTCGGGCCTTCATCATGGTCTAATAATCGTTTATGATCTCTTGCTCCTATCATAGGTAAGACGTGAGTACCGTCCACAAAGGACAACAAAGATAGCTCCTGTCCTTGCATATATTCCTCAATCACAACGCTTTCTTCCGAACTGCTCAGTATCTCTTCCAACACTTGTTCTGCTTCTGTGAAAGTCTCGCAAATGGTGACACCTTTACCGCCCCAGAGGCCATCTCTCTTTAATACAATGGGCACCCCCCATTGATGAATAATGCTGTTTCCTGTTTCTACATCTTTGCAAACCTCATACTTTGCCGTAGGAATCTCATATCGATACATTAACTCTTTCGCAAACGACTTAGACCCTTCTAATCGGGAAGCCTGCTTGGATGGTCCAAATACTGGAATCCCCACTGCTCGGATCGCATCACTAAGTCCCTCTACTAAAGGGAGTTCTGGACCTATTACCACTAAATCAATCTGATATTCAACCAACCAAGTCATCAGGGTTTCTCGATGTTTCCAATCTATTTCTACCATCGTTGCTACGGATGCCATGCCCGCATTTCCTGGTACTACATAGACATCTGTGACAGATGGGCTATGATGTAACTTCCAAGCTAAAGCGTGTTCACGACCGCCATTGCCGATAATACATACTTTCATAGATACCTCTCATATAGTCTATTTGATAATAGCATGTTTCTTAATAACAACACGAGATCCCACTATCTCCAAGGCATCCTCGCAAAATAAGCGCACCGCTTCAGGGTAGATGCGATGCTCTTCATGTAAGATTCGTTTTGATAAGGTGTCCACCGTGTCATCTTCAAAAACTGGTACCACTGCCTGCACAATGATGGGACCTGTATCTATACCTTCATCCACAAAATGAACAGTACATCCCGTGTATGTTACGCCTTTCACTAAGGCTTGTTTCTGTGCCTGTAAGCCTGTAAAAGCTGGCAATAAGGAGGGATGTATGTTCAAGATATTTCCTCTGTATGTTTGCACAAATGTAGGTGGTAATATACGCATATACCCAGCTAACAAGATGCCCTCCACTTCATATTCTTGTAACAAATCTAGCATAGCTTGTGTCCAGGCTGCTTCAGTACCATAGTTGGCAGTCTCTACTATGTGTACAGGAATGTGCCAAGCACATCCTTTCTCCACAATACCCACATTGGGTCTATCACTAATGACAAGAACTATTTCACCCTCTATATACCCCGCTTCTATGGCCTTATAGATGGCTTCTCCATTAGACCCTCTGCCACTGCCAAATAGAGCCAAACGTTTACCCATGGAATGCCTCACCAAGAATCGTCACATCTCCTTGCCCTTCTGTAACAAGTCCAATGGAGTACACTACCTCTCCCTGTTCTTGTAACACTTCTACGACTCGTTCTACTAATTCTGGTTTCACCACAAGTACCATGCCTATGCCCATATTGAAAGTATGATACATTTCTTTCGTTTCCACATGTCCCCATTCTTGTAATAGCTTAAAAATAGGTGGTACTGGCCAGGCATCACTATGAATAGTGACAGATAACCCTTTTGGTAATATGCGAGGAATATTGTCGTAGAAAGATCCTCCTGTTATATGAGCCATCCCCTTCACTAACTGTTCTTTCAGTAGTGATAGAATAGGTTTTACATACAGTTTCGTTGGTGTTAATACTTCTTCTCCAATGGTACGACCTAACTCTTCTACATAGGTATCCAATGGTATTTGTTGTTTTTCTAAGATAATATGGCGCACTAAGGAAAATCCATTGGAGTGTAAACCTGATGAAGGTAAACCTAGCACCATATCTCCTGCCTCGATAGAGTCTCCCGTAATGCATCGGTCCTTATCTACAATCCCCACTGCAAAGCCAGCTAAATCATAATTGCCATCGCCGTAGAAACTAGACATTTCCGATGTTTCTCCACCGATTAAAGCACACCCACATTCTTCACAAGCCTCACCAATACCATCGATGATACTTTCAATATGATTATGTTCCAATTTACCGACTGCAATGTAGTCTAGGAAAAATAAAGGAGTCGCCCCCTGTGCTACCACATCGTTCACACTCATAGCCACACAATCTTGACCAATCTGGCGATGCTTATTCATGAGGACGGCAAAGCGAATTTTAGTACCCACCCCATCCGTACTCGATACAAGAATGGGTTCTTTCATGGCGTGCTGTGCCAAAGAATAGAGCCCACTAAAACCGCCTAAGGATCCTAATACACCCGGTGTATAGGTGCGTTCCACACGGTGTTTAATCTTTTGAATGAGCTGGTTGCCCGCTTCCATATCCACGCCAGCATCTAAATAGGTAACAGGTGTATTATCAACAGACATAAGTACCTCCCTTAGTATACTCATCCCCTACAGGACTTGGATACTCTCCAGTAAAACAAGCCACACACAAATGCGGTGCTTCTAATTGTTTTATAGACTGCACCAATCCTTTATGAGACAAATAATATAAACGATCAACGCCAATATATTGACGGATTTCTTCTATGGAATATCGATGAGCTAACAACTCTTCTGCATCAGATGTATCGATACCAAAATAGCAAGGATACCGAATAGGTTCAGAAGTTAAACACAAATAGATTTCTTTTGCTCCCGCTTGTCGTAACATGGAAACGATATATCGACTTGTGGTGCCTCGTACAATGGAATCATCAATGAGAACAATACGCTTTCCTTGTACCACATCAGGAACAATACTAAACTTGTTACGCACCGCTTCCTCTCGACTAATTTGGTTGGGTTCTATGAAAGTCCGCAATACCTTCGGATTTCGCACTAATCCTTCCCTATAGAGTATACCAGATTCCTCTGCATATCCCTGAGCAGACAAAGTCCCTGAACTAGGTATGGGCATAACAATATCCGCTTCATACTGTGTTTCTTTTGCCAACTGACGCCCCATCGCTACCCTTGCTTCTGATACACCTTGCCCATCGATAACACTGGTAGGATGTGCAAAATAAATATATTCAAACACGCAAGTATGTTGTTCCACTACCTCCTGTTGTTCTACGCCTGCACTTCCTACATGTAATTGTTTTGTTTTTTCTTTATTTTCTAATCCCTCAACCCCACCTCGAGAAATAGTTCTACTCTGTATACCACCCTCAGTATTTTGGTAGTCCGAGACTTCGTATCTTATACTGGAGTGATACGGTACACTGCGGAAATCTGTTCCATCAATAAGAATTATTTCACCAGGCCTTACATCACGAATGAAAGTCCCCTCTATAGCGTCTATAGCGCAACTTTCAGAGGCAAGTACATACCCATGGGCCGTACGTCCCACACAAAGAGGACGATACCCATGAGGATCTCTCACACCTATCAGCATCTCATTAGCAACAATCGTCAACGAAAAGGCGCCTTCCAATCTTCTACAAGCTTGCTGAATCGCACCTAAGATGGTCGATATATTGGAGCAGTTGATTAAATGGACGATGACTTCTGAATCCATTGTAGTCGTAAACACACAGCCTTGGGTTTCCAACTCACGACGTAACACTTGGGCATTCGTCAAATTCCCATTATGGGCTACTGCGAATGTCCCCCACGGTGATGTTCCTACAAGAGGTTGTACATCACAAGGATTCTCTATACCTGTGGTGGAATACCGCACATGCCCAATGCCTATATGACCTTTTAAGAAAGAAACATCCTGTAAGGCCTCTTTCACGAGCCCAGGTCCTTTCACCACATCTATCTGTAATTCATGAGCAACAGCGACACCCGCTCCCTCTTGCCCTCGGTGCTGTAACGCCATAAGCCCTTCATATATAGTTGTCCCGATGGTAGAGGACTTGTCATAGACTCCAAAGACTCCGCATTCCTCATGCCATGTATCTAACATACTATCATATTTCATTATGCCCCCTAGAGTCATACTCTACTCATATCGTGCACACGGACAAATTATCAAATGTCAAACTATTTCTATTATAACTTGCTACACAGCTATCTTCAATACAAACTCAGGAAATCAACAAAAAACGTGGTATACTTAAGATACAAAAAGTCATGTATGGAACGCTAACAAACATACTATAGGATGTAATAAGAATCTCACTACTGTCCTATTAACCCAAAGGAGGCTATGTATGCACATTTTCCGTCTATTTGTCACTCCTCGCACTACCACATCACAAGAGTCACAGCAGCTACTTGAGACCTTTCAACAAGACTTACAGATTCCTCTCACGGACCTCAGAATCTACGAACGATACGACATCTCTGGAATCACAGAATCAGAGTTTGAACGTGCTAAAACCCTCATTTTTTCTGAACCTCCCATAGAAACTACTTGTACTACATTAAACCTGTCCTCCCTAGACCATCCCATTGCTATTGCACCTACGCTAGGTCAATATGATCAGCGTGCTGATGCTGCAGAGCAATGCCTCTCCATCCTCACCGATCATGATCATAGTACCGTACGTACTGCACGAATCTATGTCTTAAGGGGCCCACTGACTAAAATACATATAGATACAGCTCGACAATATCTTTTGCAATCTATCGATGCCCATGAAAGCTCCATGGACCTTCCTACAACGCTAGATATAGTAACGCCGGTAGTTCCAGAAACTTCGCACATAGAGGAGTTCACCACCCTGACGAAAATAAAGCTAGAAGAACTCCTTCACTCTATGCAATTGGCCATGACTCTAGAAGACCTACTATGTATTCAAAGGTATTTTCAAACAGAGCATCGCAATCCAACAGTGACTGAAATTCGTGTATTAGACACCTATTGGTCAGATCATTGTCGCCACACTACATTCAATACCCAATTAACGGAGATTACCTTTGATGAGTCTGCCCTTACCAAGCCGATTAAAAAAACGTATCAAACCTATCTTGAAACAAAACAACAACTGAATCCATCAGCTGATGTAGCACCCACATTAATGAACCTGGCCACAATGGCTATGCAAGAACTCCGTCATCAAGGCAAACTAAATCAATTAAATGTGTCGGACGAGATCAATGCTTGCACCATTATTGTTCCTGTGCAGGTGGATGGCAAAGAAGAAGAATGGCTGTTATTGTTCAAAAACGAAACCCATAATCACCCCACTGAAATCGAACCTTTGGGTGGTGCTGCCACTTGTTTAGGTGGCTGTATTCGAGATCCTCTCAGTGGTCGTGCCTATGTATACCAAGCCATGCGTATCACTGGATCTGGTAACCCTTTAGTCTCAAAAGAGCATACTTTGCCCGGTAAATTACCACAATCCTACATCACAACCACAGCCGCCAAAGGTTTTTCTTCCTACGGCAACCAAATCGGCGTTCCTACAGGGGAAGTACGAGAATATTACCATGACTCCTATCGAGCTAAACGTTTAGAAGTAGGTGCTGTCATCGGTGCTGTGCCACGATCTCATGTACATCGTGAAAACCCTGTTCTAGGTGATCTCATTATATTGCTAGGTGGTAAAACCGGCCGTGATGGCTGTGGTGGTGCTACAGGCTCTTCTAAAATACATACGAAAGACTCTCTCTTTACCTGTGGTGCAGAAGTGCAAAAAGGAAATCCTGTGACAGAACGAAAAATACAACGCCTATTCCGCAACCCAGAGGTGACACAATATATCAAAAGATGTAACGACTTTGGAGCAGGCGGTGTAGCCGTTGCTATTGGAGAACTCGCAGATAGCATTCATATATACCTAGATGCGATACCTACAAAATACACTGGGCTCACTGGAACAGAGCTAGCCATCTCAGAATCCCAAGAAAGAATGGCTTGCATTATTGATCCTAGCCAATGGAAACGAATCAAATCCTATTGTGCAGAGGAAAATTTGGAGGCTACCATTGTAGGAAAAGTGACAAATACTGGGCACCTAGTGATGGACTTTCAAGGAGAAATTATCGTCAACCTACATCGTCAGTTCTTAGCTACAAATGGAGCTACACAAAGTACTACAGCTCATATCGTGTCTCCAAGAGAAAACCACTCTCCTTCGTATGTTACGAATCTATCTTCCCTCTCTACAACAACCAAAGTTTCCATAGAAACACGCTTTCACCAAACCTTGCAAGATTTGAACAGTACCTCGCAAGAGGGATTACGAGCTATGTTTGACTCTACCGTAGGTGGAAATACAGTACTCTTTCCTTTCAGTGGAACCTATTTGAAAACTCCTGTCCAAGGGATGGTAGCAAAACTTCCTGTATTACAGGGAACTACCACGACTGCTAGCATCATGACTCATGGTTTTGATCCATATCTATCAGAATGGAGTCCCTACCATGGCGCTCAATATGCGGTACTCCTTAGCTTAGCAAAATTAGCCGCTTTAGGAGGAGATATCTCTAAAGCCTATCTATGTTTGCAAGAATATTTTGAAAAACTCAACAGTCCTATATCCTGGGGTAAAGTAGTATCTGCTCTGTTGGGTGCCTATGAGGCGCAACACCAATTAGGTGTAGCCGCTATTGGTGGCAAAGATTCTATGAGCGGTACATTCCAAGAGATCCATGTGCCACCTACTCTTATTTCTTTTGCCGTCACCACCGAAGAAGTCAACCGCATACTATCTCCGCACTTTCATGAGGCACACCATCATATCCTATTTCTGCATGTACCAGAGCGCTCTGATGGTACACCTAATTGGGCCGCCTTTAAAGCACATTGTAAAACCTTGCGTTCCTACAATATCACACAACAAGTATATAGTGCGTATGTCGTAGAACAGGATGGCATCGGACCCGCTACGGTGAAAGCTTGTCTAGGCAATGCCATTGGCTGTGTCTACCATAAAGACGAACTGCAAAGACTAGTTATGGCTGTATCTTCTACGCATAAAAAACGAGAACTAGACCAAACAAGCATAACTCAATCCTGTGCCAATACATCAGAGAATGATAGTTCCCTTGCTTCTCTAACTCCTGAAGATATATTGTTCTATCCCTTCCGTGGTTCCTTCCTCATAGAGGTGGATACTGTGACAGCTCAGGCATTAAGGGACTTACCTCACATGTACCATATTGGCACTACACAAGAAGACCCTTCTATTGTGATGGGGGATACCACTATCTCATTAGATGACTTAACCAATTCCTATGAAAGCACCTTAGCATCTATCTTTCCTATCTACGCAAAAGAAAAAAACTTCGCCGATACCAGTACCTCTGCTAACAGCAAACTACTACACACTACACAAAGCAAACCATGTAGTAAGTATACTTCTCTATCTCATCCTAAAGTGCTGATTCCTGTATTCCCTGGCACCAATTGTGAATATGAATCTGCACGGGCTTTCACAGAGCATGGTGCCAAGATAGAAACTCTTGTCATTCGCAATCGAAGCAGTCAAGAATTACAAGAATCTATTCAAGCCTTAAAACGCAGTATAAACAGTGCTCAAATTGTATGTTTCCCTGGTGGTTTTAGTAGCGGTGATGAACCAGCTGGATCAGGCAAATTTATAGCTACCCTGTTTCACAATCCATACTTGCAAGAATCTTTAGAGAATCTATTATACAAGCGTGATGGTTTAGTGCTTGGTATATGCAATGGATTTCAAGCACTAATTAAGCTTGGATTAGTCCCAACAGGCCATATCCAACCATTGGAGCAAACCAGTCCTACCTTAACGTACAATACAATAGGACGTCACATTTCTACGATAGTCCATACAAAGGTTGTATCCACAAATTCACCATGGCTCAGTGCTTGTCAAATAGGCGACATCTACACAGTCCCTATTTCTCATGGAGAAGGTCGTTTCCTTGCTACAACAGAACAAGTAGAAGAACTCTATGCTCAGGGGCAAGTTGCCACACAATATGTAGACCTTGTGGGTAATACTACCTATGATCCACGATGGAATCCTAACCAATCTATAGGTGCTGTAGAAGGATTACTAAGCCCTGATGGTAGAATATTAGGGAAAATGGCTCATATAGAACGCTTGGGCCATGGTATACATAAAAATATCAATGGTAACCTTGTAATGCCTATTTTTGCATCAGGCGTGCACTACTTTATAGATTAGTACTCTCGCTCGGTAACCTAAGTCCAAACTATAAAAAAACTGAAAAACACAAATAGAGGAAGATGGAGTAAAAGTATCCATCTTCCTCTATCGTTATATGGCTTTACAAAAAAGAGGCTATGACAACATGTAATACATGGTATCATAGCCCTTTATATATGATATATGATGTATGAATTATAATTAACCCACTTCTGGTTCTAACAAACCATATTTGCCATCATGACGACGATATACAACGTTCATGATTTCAGTATCTTCATTGAAGAACATAAAGAAGTCATGTTCCAATAGGTTCATTTGTAAAATTGCTTCTTCCACGCTCATAGGACGTACAGTAAAGTTTTTACGGCGTACTACTTCTAATTCCTTTTCTTCTGGAATCGCTTCCACAGGTGTCACATCTACATGGAATCCAGTTTCTTTACGGAATCGTTTCGCTAACCGTGTTTTATGTTTATGGATTTGACGAACAATTTTATCCACCACTAAATCGATAGCAGCATACATATCTAAATGACTTTCTACACCACGCAATACTACGCTTTCTACAAAACATGTCACTTCTACTTTGCGCTCTTCTTTTTCTAGAGATAACACAACTTGAACCGTAACTGGTGTTTCAAAATAACGGGATAACTTTTCCAACCGTTTTTCAATATATTCACGCAAGGCAGCTGTCACTTCAAGATTTTTTCCTCTTACAGATACTTTCATAGTCGTCACCCTTTCTGTGTAACATATAGTGTTGCTATATGTATATAATTCTACATGAAAGTATGAAAACCCTTTTTTATTTTTCTATATTTTTTCTGCATTTAGTGAAAGTAAAAAAAACTTAGGGACCCTATTTAGGAATCCCTAAGCTTTGTTCATAAATTATGCTTTATATACGTTAGCCGCTTGAAGACCACGGTTGCCATCTACGATTTCAAATTCTACTTGTTGTCCTTCGGATAAAGACTTAAAGCCATCTTCTTGGATTGCAGAAAAATGAACGAATACATCGCTGCCATCTTCTCTTTCAATAAAGCCATAACCTTTTTCTGCACTGAACCATTTTACTTTCCCAAGCATGATAATTCCTCCTACCTTTAATACTGCAAGCGATTTAGAGTATCTAAATCTTGCTTTCATGTTATCACTATATATGTATGATGTCAATCAAAATATCACTTTATTTTCAAGTATATAACATATCGATATAATTTAACGAAACTATTAATCAATTATTTCATTCTATACTAATAAGATAAACATTTAGGGTATATTTTACGCTTTATATATGCATTATATTTTTCAATTTATATTCACATTATACCTTATTTTTATAAATCTATGAATAATGTCAATTATCAAGATTAAATTTATATATTTTATTCATATCGTTGTATTTATTCCATATGCGCATCATTTTAATAATTATTTTATTTTATAAACAACTATGAAACAATACCATAATTATTCTTTTTGCGTAAGTTATTCACTATATTTTATACTCATACAAATAAATACCACTACTATCTAAAACGGTGTACTCCTTACAACATATAGGTCTAGGCATACCAATCAATTCATTAGTAAAATTTTAGATATCATACTTAATTTCACAACAAAAAAACTACCCTACATAGGAAACTCCATATATAGGGTAGTTATATGTCTCTGATATCGTCTTATCGAATAACTTTTGATAAGAAAGACTTTGTTCGTTCATGTTTTGGAGTATCGAATACTTCTGCTGGTGTTCCTTCTTCCAAAATTTCGCCACCATCTACAAATAATACACGTGTAGCTACTTCTTTGGCAAAGCTCATTTCATGAGTAACGATGACCATAGTCATCCCCTCTTTAGCCAAATCTTTCATAACGTCTAATACTTCACTAACCATCTCTGGATCTAACGCTGATGTAGGTTCGTCAAAAAGCATGACTTTTGGTTTCATCGCTAAAGCTCTAGCAATGGCTACACGCTGTTGCTGCCCCCCAGATAATTGTTCTGGGTACGCCTCTGCTTTATCGGATAAACCTACTTTTCCCAATAAATCACGAGCAATGCTTTCCGCTTCAGATTTTGAAAGTCCTCTAATTTTTTGTGGTGCTAAAGTAATATTATCTATTACAGTCATATGAGGAAATAGATTAAACCGCTGGAATACCATGCCCACTTCAGCGCGTACGTTGTTGATGTTTTCTTTCACATTTAAGTTCTTGCCATCTACAATCACGTCACCTTCTGTTGGTTCTTCTAAATAGTTCATACAGCGTAATACAGTACTTTTACCAGAACCAGATGGTCCAATAATGACCACTACTTCACCAGCATCGATTTCTGTAGAAACGCCTTTTAAGACATGGAGTTGTCCAAAATATTTATGTACATTCTGTAATTGAATCATTTGATATTATATTTCCTTTCTAAGTACGCTACGAGTCGGGAAATGGTTAATGTCATAATCAAATAAATCACCGCTACGGCTGTCCAAATTTCAAAGGAACCGTAGGTACGAGCGATAATTAATTGTCCTCGACGTGTCAATTCTTCAAAACCAATAACTGCTACTAGAGAAGTATCTTTCAACATAGCAATAAATTCATTGCCCAATGGTGGAATGATAGCTTTGAAAGCTTGTGGCATAATAACATAGCGCATCGTTTGGAACCAAGTTAAACCTAAAGAGCGACCTGCTTCCATTTGACCTTTATTAATAGATTGGATACCGGCACGGAAAATTTCTGAAACATAAGCACCAGAGTTTATAGAACAAGCCAAGACGGCGGCTAAATAGGGCCCAATTGGTTCTGGCGCACCATTGGCATTAACGATAGCCCCCAATAATTTAGGACCACCAAAGTAAATCATAAAGATTTGTACTAATAGTGGTGTGCCACGAAATAGTTCTACATAACATTTTGCGATCAAACGAATCACTTTAAATCGTGATAAGTTCATCAGCGCCACTACTAGTCCAATAAAGAAACCAAAGCCCACACTCATGAGGGTAATTTGAATTGTAATTCCAGCCCCTCCAATTAACAGGGGTAAAGAGTCGACAATTAACTGCCAATTAAAATCCATCGTTACCTATCCATCCTTTCATTCAACACAGATAAGGAGGCACAAAGCCTCCTTATATAGTACATTATTTTCCTTCGTATGTCACGGGAATATCCTTAGGCATGTCAGTTTTAAACCATGTTTGGTATATCTTATTTAAAGTACCATCTTGCTTCATCTCTGTCAATGCTTTATTTACACTATCTACTAGGTCTTTATTCTTTTTATTCATAGCTAAGCCAAAGTATTCTTTCGTATTTGGATAAGCGATAATCGTTAAGTGTTGATCACTATGTTTGGCTACGTAATACTGTGCCACTGGCAAATCAATTAAGGCCCCTTCTACACCACCATTTTGTAATTCTAATAAAGCATCGCTAGTATGGTCAAAGTTTTTTACTATAGCTCCATTGATTTTATTTGCTAAGTCTGCCCCTGTAGTACCCATTTGTACGGCAATCGTTTTTCCTGTCAAATCATCTAAACTTTTAATAATGCTACTTTCCTTGACAACCACAGCCATACCAGATTCATAATAAGGCATACTGAAACCAACTTTTTCCATCCGTGCTTTTGTAATGGTCATCCCCGATGCTGCTAAATCAATTTCGCCATTATCTAAAGCTGGTACTAGTGCATCAAAAGGAACATTTTTAAATTCAATAGTTTTACCCGTCCGTTTCGCAATTTCTTTAGCTACATCGATGTCAAAACCTTGTAATTCTTCGGATCCTTCTTGCTTAAACTCAAACGGTACAAACGTTGCATTAGTGCCTATCTTCAAGACACTTCCTTTTTGTACTTGGTCTCCTCCTTGAGAGCCACATCCCCCTAGTAGTGCTACTACACCTAAAGCTAATAAGCCCGTACATATTAATTTTTTTACATTTGCTTTCATAATTGGTCTCCTTTACTAAATATCTTATGTATATCTTATACACTAATTATACATCTACATGAATATTTAGTCAACATAAATTTACATATATTTTGTATTTTTATTAATTCTTGTTATATTTGTTAAATTGTATAAGCAATATATAGAAACTGATATACCAAAAAAGCATAAAAAAATACACAGCAGAACAATTTCTGCTGTGTTTCATACGGCTGACCTGGTCTTTGCCCCCACACTCGCCTGCTGGAAGGTTCGCTCTTAAGCCATGCTCCCCACTACTACCCCTCTCGACATATTTTGTCGGCAGGTCTTACATCTAAGCCGCACCATGCTCACAATTTCTCATTGCTTATGTGGATCGTTTCGCCTGCGACTGGCCTCGACTTTCAACCACAGACCCGTTATGTACTCTTATTATATCTATATTTTTTACTTTTGTCACTTAGGAACTATCATGATATTTTTCATTTTACTTATATCATTTTTATATAGTACATTTATAAAAAAGACTTGCTTTTTTTCATCAAATATACATCAGCTTTACTCCATCCCACGTTTATCACATTCTCACTTTTTATGTAAATGATGAGAACTTTTCAGTACATTTTTGTCCACTCTATAGGGTATATTCAAGGATAGAATTTTATTGTATAATGTGTGTACTTAAGTAAACGAAGAATATAAAAACGGTGGTTTTCCAAAAGAGAGTACACCGTTTCTGTTTGTTAGGAAGGATTTGCACATGTTTATGTTATCATTAATTCAAGAATCAGGGGCTTACGAACAAGATAAAAGCACCTTAGAGTTAGTAACCTTACAACTCTTACAAATGATTCAGATGAAAAGCCAAACTTTATATGTGCATTCAGTACAGGTTGCCAATTATGCTGTAGCCATTGCTGCTAAAATGGGTTTGCCAAAAGGTGAAATCGAATTGATTCGCCACGCAGCGTGTTTACACGATTTAGGCTTAATTTGCTTACCTACCACTACCTTGATGAAGTTTCCCTACTTCAACCGTCAGGAATTATCCAAATACAAGCAACATCCTGTATTTGGGGCTAGCATGATTGAAAACTATCCATGTTGCCAGCCTATCATCCCTTACATTAAATACCATCATGAGCGTTGGGATGGCACAGGTTTTCCTAAACACTTACGAGGTGCTAATATACCATTAGGAGCTCGCATTATTGGTATTGCTGATTACTACGTAACAGCCATCGACCCAGCTTCAGATACAAGCCTACAACCTCGTAGCGAGATCAAACAAGAACTATTTAGACACTCTGGCACACAATTTGATCCAGATGTAGTGAAAGCATTCATAGAAATATTAGGATAATCATTAGGCTCCACTTGCTAAAGTGAGAGCCTTTATATTTGCCCTAGGCAAAACAGCATGAATTGTCTCCGCTGCTTCTAGTAAAGTAGCCCCCGTAGTATAGATGTCATCCACTAGCAATACACTAAGGTCTTTATCAACATACGTATCCACCATAGTAGAACGAACTAAGAAATGACCTTTCATATTTTTTCGTCGTTCTTCCTTTGTCAATGTCCACATCGGTTTAGATCCATCTAATTTCAACAATAAATCTACCCAATTCCAACCTTGTTGCATAACCCAACTTTTGAATAGCACATCCACTTGATTATAACCCCGTTGTTTCCGTTTGCTTTCACTAATGGGAATAGGTACAACAATGGTTGGTACATACTTCATATCCAAACAAGTAACTGTAAAACGTTGTAAAAAAGGAGCGGCTCCTAGAGCTCGCTCCTTTTTTCCATTAAATTTTATATCGTGTAGCATGGTTTTAATGCCACCTACATAATCTGCTAGAATATATATACATTCTAAAGAAGAAAATTTTGGACCTATTATACAACGTTCATGCATAACTGCTTGCAAACATGTATCACACCACTCACCTTGAGTATATACATCATTACCACAATGGATACAAGTAGGTGGACACAATAAGTCCCATAATCTCATTAGATCGCCCCCTCTAAGCGTTCTTTAAATAATGTATACCGATAATTTGTATCTACTCGATTCACCGCTGTATCTACAGCCGTTTCGCTACCGATAAGTAACACCTTATCCTTAGCACGTGTAATCGCTGTATAGAGTAGATTTCGCTGTAACATCACATTATAGGCAGAAATAAATGGTAGAATGATACGTTCATATTCACTACCCTGTGCTTTATGAACCGTAATTGCATAAGCAAGTGCCATCGTCATCATATCTTCTTCGTCAAGAGTCATCGATTTATCTGGAAATTTTACATGTACCTGTTTGCCAAGTATATCTGTAATTACACCAATTTCTCCATTGTACACATCTTGATCATAATTATTTTCCATTTGAATAATCTTATCTCCAATGCGATACACTGTACCATCTACTTTTAATTCTTCTTCACCGCTTCTTCTCGGATTCAATTCTTCTTGCAAATATTTAGAAATAGCCGCACTACCTATGACGCCTTTACGCATAGGACAAACGATTTGAATATCTAGGTCAGACTCTACGTACTGTAATTCCTCTCGATAATGCTTAGTAACCGCTAATAGGACACTTTCCACATCATGAGCACTTTCAAATTGAAATTCATCACAACTCGATAGATCGGGCATCTCACCATGATTGATCGCGTAGGCATTATCGATGATTCGATTCCCCTCTTGTTGACGATATATCTGCGTTAACCCTTGATAAGGTATCACAGAACTAGTCAACATATCTCGCAAAATAAAGCCCGCACCGATAGGTGGCAATTGATCTACATCTCCCACAAGGACCACATAAGCACTAGGTGGAATCGCCTGTATCAGGGCATAGTATAGCTCTAAATTAAGCATAGATGATTCATCAACGATAACTACATCTACCTCTAATGGCTCATCTTGATTCCGGGCAAAGGTATAAATAGTATTATCAAGTTCTGGCTCTAGCAAGCGATGAATAGTATAAGCCTCCATACCTGTCGCTTCCGACAAACGCTTCGTAGCTCGTCCTGTAGGCGCACAGAGGACAATACGTTTTAGGTTTCCTTGCTGAAATCCTTCTACTAAGGCTTTGATAATAGTGGTCTTTCCTGTACCTGGACCTCCAGTGATAATAGAGAATCGATGACTAAGCGCCATATGAATAGCTTGCTTTTGCTCCACCCCTAACTCCATGGAATGCTTAATTTCATAACTTTTGCAGAAATCATCACCATCCAATAAAGGTAGTACATCATTATCTAGGAAAGCTTCTGTGAAATCTACGCTGTCTACTTCTGCTCGATACACAGTAGGGTGGTAGATATACAGTACATCGTCGTGATCTACCTGTACATAGCGCTTTGTTTCAATTAAGGTTTCTAAACGGTCTACAATCACATCGATATACTCATCACCTAATAGATTCGACAACTGTACCATCAATTCCTCTACGGGCATACAAGAATGCCCTGAAGATCCGATCTGCTCCATGGTAAAGCGAATCCCTGCATCGATGCGCTTTGGATTATCAAAGGGAAATCCTAATTCTGCTGCAAAATGATCTACTACAGAAAAAGGCAAGTTTGTATCCACCGTCAATAGGTAATAAGGATTATCTTGCAGCATTTCTATGCTTTTAGCACCGTACACTTCGTAAAGTTGGCGACTCCAACGATTACTCATATTGTATTTAGCAAAAAAATCATTAATTTCCTGCAAGACCCCTTCACCTAACAAAACCTTATACAGTTCTTGCTTTGTTCTAAGGGATATATTGGGGACTTCTAATAATTCCATAGGATTTTCGTTTTTCAGAATCTCTAGAATAGAAATTCCAAAATAGTCCAGCAGCTTATCTAATGATTTAGGACCTAACCCTTTCACACTAAGACTTTCTAAATACCGTCTAGCACCTGCTAAGGTATCTGGCATCACACGTTGTATGCTTTGGACAGCAATCTGTTTGCCATATCTTTTATGAATTACAAACTTACCTTTAATTTCCACCTCTTCCCCTACTTTGGGAGGGGCTATATTTCCTGTACAAGTATGAGTATCTTCCTGATAATCCCGCACGATAAATATGCAGTAATCTTCTTGAGGGGACTTATAGATTACACGGTATACCGTTCCTAATACCGTTATCATAGAGATGCATTGGGCAATGCAGAAATAACAGCTTGTACCACATCTGCTACATTGCTAATATTTTCAATTTTAATGTGACTCACACGTTCATAAATTGGTTGACGCTCTTCGTATAAGCGGAAAATATATTCAATACTTTCTTTCAATAATGGACGAATTTCCATATCTAAATCGTCAAGGATTTGTTTTACATCTCGTTGAATCAATACCACATAACCAGATTCACGCATCAGTTCAGCTGTGGCATCACACAATACCGTACCACCACCTGTAGCAATGACACTGGCATTTTTTTTGCTCACCAAATCTTGAATTACATTAAGTTCTAATTGGTGGAATTCTTCTTCTCCATCATGAATAATAATATTTTGAATAGATTTTCCTGTACGCTCTTGGATTTCTGTATCCACATCAAAGAACTCTAAGCCTAATGCCTGTGCTAAGGCTTTACCAATCGTTGTTTTACCTGCTCCAGGCATACCAATTAAGAAAATATGTTGATGAACATGGTTCTTTTCATACTCTTTAGAAATACGAATTACCTCATTCATAAACTCTTTTGCATAATCCGCTAATTCAGGGTTTTCCAATGCTTGTACAGCCGATGCAAGGATTTCTTGCTCTCTTTGTACATCATGAATTTTCATCTGATGCTCTTCTTTATATTTTGCAATATCTACCACAATACTCAAACGTTCTTCAAAGAGGCGAATCATTTCTTTATTAATAGCATCAATTTTTTGGCGATTTTCTTGTAATTTCATAGATATACTCCTTAGAATTTTTTATAGATAGTACTATGTAAATGCTTTAATGCAAAGGTCTTATCATCTTCCATTTGATCGATAAGGGCTTGCAGGGAATCAAACTTTACTTCTCCTCGGATAAAAGCAAGAAATTCTACCGTAGCCACTTCTCCGTATACATCATCAGAAAAATCAAATAAATGGGTTTCAAAACGATGATATTGATTCGTAAAAGTTGGATTATCTCCCATATTACCTACTGCACCATACCATTTGCCACCAATATATACTTGGTTTACATACACACCATCAGCTGGCGCTGCCATAGTATCTGGGAAATGAAAGTTTAATGTAGGAAACCCCAAAGTGCGCCCCCGTTGATCCCCTTTTACTACTGTGCCCGTAAATCGGTAAGGTCTACCTAGCATGGTATTAGCTAATTCAATATCACCACGTAAAATACTACTACGTATGGCAGTGCTCGATATAGGGGCATCAATCCAATCATAACGTACCAATTCTTGATCATGGACTTCAATAGACGGATATAACTGACGAATTAACTGAGAATTACCTAACCCTTTATATCCAAAATTAAAGTTTGCACCTACCACTATTTTCAGTACATCGCGATGGGCACATAAATCATGAATAAAATCTTCTCCTGACTGCGCTACTAATTCTTGAGTCATAGGAAGCTCCAATATATAATCAACACCCATAGCCTTTAACATATCATATCGTTCTTCTCGTTGTAACAAACGAGGTGGAATTTGTCGCGGTTGTAATATAGTAAATGGATGAGCATCGAAGGTAACAATCACAGAAACTCCATGACATGCCTTAGCGCTGTCACAGACTTCCTTAATGATTGATTGATGACCTAAATGCAGTCCATCAAAGGTTCCCATTCCATATACAATGGGCTCCTGTATCGTATCTAACTCTGATATCGTATATAAAATATTCATATTGATCCTTATCTTTTGAAATATGAAATAGAACTTTTATTTCGTTTACTCTTTATTATAACACAACCGAAGACTATAGAAAGTGTATACATGTATTTCTCTAAAAGAAATACAATATCACCTATACAGTTTAATTTGTAATATCCTATTCAGTATAATACACGCCATATAAGATGCTTTTCTATCAAATAGTATACACAAGAAAATGGTCAGGTTCCCATAAGGTTCCTGACCATTTTTATACTTACATCATATGTATATATTTTTCTCTACTTTTAAAGTGTCATCCAATCGTCGCAAGATACTCATAAACCCATTCGCATCATAGGCTCTCACTAATGTATCTACTGTGATTTCATCTGGCGACACACAGAAAGTTCCATTCGGTTTGATTGTATGGATTGGAACTTGTTTCCCTTGCACCAAGCGTGTTCGATTAATATCATTGATATACACCGCTGGCAAGTGCATTAGCAAAGTATCTACTGGCTGTACAGCTTGTTCCACCAGTGTTTCTAGTTCTTCGATGGTCACAGACTGTTCAATGTTGCATTGACCGACTGCGGTACGGCATAATTGTGTCATCATACCACATAGACCCAATCGCTGACATATATCCCGTAACAAAGCGCGCACATAAGTTCCCGCAGAACATCGTACACGAATGGTAAAGAATGGAAATGCATAGGCCAGTAACTCGATGTCATGGATATGAATAAAACGAGATGGCAGTTCAAATTCTACTCCTGCACGGGCTAAATCATAAGCACGTTGCCCATTGATTTTGATAGCAGAATACTTAGATGGCTGTTGTTCAATCGAACCTTGGAAGGACTGCACTGCTTGTTCTAATTCACCCCAACTAGGAGCCTCAATACTATCTAAAGTACGTAATATATTCCCTGTGCTATCTTCTGTATCTGTTTCAACGCCAAATTTGCATTCCGCCACATAGGTTTTACCAATGGACTCTGTGTATTCGATGGCACGAGTGGCTTTTCCGACAAAGATAGGTAGCACTCCATACGCCAATGGATCTAACGTCCCACTATGACCGATACGGCGCTCTTTCAAAATGCGTCGACAAATACCGATCGCATCATGGCTCGTGATACCTGGTGGCTTGATTAAAGAAATAACACCATCCATTAATCAATCACCGCTAAGATTTGTTCCAATGCTTCGTGGATAGGACTTTCGATAGAGCAGCCAGCTGCTCGAATATGCCCACCACCGCCAAAGTGACTAGCAATTTGGTTTGCATCTCGCACTTTGGAGCGAATGCTAGCACGAGTTACCGTCTCTGTTTTCGCTTTTAAAACGATAGCTACATCCACACCTTTGATGTTTCGAATCATATCCACAAACCCATCGGTATCATCCCCTACACGCTCCATAATAGACAATGTTAAACTCATAGATACTACTTGTCCATCATGATGAAAACGTACTTGCTCTAATACTTCTTTCAATGTCTCTATTCGAGATTGTTCGACTTGCTCAATCGCTTCAGAAATCACATGTGGTTGTGCTCCTGCTTGTAAACATAGACCTGACATCTCCATCGTATGTGCTGTTGTATTAGAGAATTTAAAGAACCCTGTATCTGTAGCCATAGCCATGTACAAAGCTTGTCCCATCGATTGAGTGATTTCCCAATTCCATATCTTACATAGGTACGCCACGGTTTCTCCAGTAGAAGAAAAATCAGGACGTAAATATAAGCCGTCTGCAAATTCTGTATTAGAAATATGATGGTCTATATTAAAAGTAGGTGCACTCACTCGTACACCTACTTCTCCAATTCGTTCAAATGTGCTAGCGTCCAAAATAAGTAGCATATCCGATGTATAACCGGTTTCTAAACTTTCAATAGGCTCAATCTTAGAGCATAGTGGAAGAAAAGAAAACTTTTCAGGAATCACATCATCTACTACCATGCGAACTGTTTTCCCTTGGGCTACCAAGGCTTCATACATAGCGAGCATGGAACCAATAGCATCTCCATCAGGACTAACATGAACGGTAAGAAGAATGGAATGGGCTGTATCAATCGATGTTTTTAGTTGATCAATACTAATTTTTGCCATTATTGTTCCTCTTGTTTAATAGAATTTAATAATCCTTCGATGTGCATACTGTAATCTAAGGATGTATCTGCATCAAAGGCAATACTAGGAATATGGCGCAATTGAAGTACCTTTCCTAGTTCAGAGCGGAAGTAGCCAGCGCTTCTACGCAAAGTCTCTAAAGACTGTTGTTTCTCCGCTTCACTACCGAATAAGCTTACATAAATCGTAGCTTCTCGCAAATCACCAGTAACACGTACATCGGTAACAGTGACAAATCCGATGCGAGGGTCTTTCAACCCGCGCAATAAGATTTGACTTGCTTCTTGTTTAATAAACTCTTGTAATTTTCGTACACGAACTTCACTCATGGATACCTCCTATACTTCTGGGGCAATTTCTTCCATTTTGTACGCTTCGATAACGTCGCCTTCTTTCACATCGCGGTAACGTTCTAAGGAAATACCACATTCAAAGCTTGTCGCTACCTCTTTCACTTCATCTTTGAAACGGCGCAAGGAATCGATATGGCCTTCATGGATAACAATACCATCACGGATTAAGCGAATTTCAGAGTTATTTGTGATTTTACCTTCCGTTACATAGGAACCAGCTACAATAGCTTTCGGAGTAGAAATCACTTGGCGCACTTCTGCACGGCCTAAGATCACTTCTTTAAATTGAGGAGTTAACATACCACGCATAGCGGCTTCAATTTCATTGATCGCATCGTAGATGACACGGTATGTACGAAGGTCAACACTTTCTTTTTCTGCTTCTTTACGTACATTCGCATCTGGACGCACGTTAAAGCCGATAATAATCGCACCCGATGCAGAGGCTAACATCACATCAGATTCGTTGATGGCACCTACTGCACTGTGGATAATGTTGATGCGTACTTCTGGGTTTTTAATGCCCTCTAAGGATTGACGTAACGCTTCTACAGAACCTTGTACGTCACCTTTGATAATAATATTTAAGTCTTTCAATTCTCCTTGTTGCATTTGGTTAAACAAATCATCAAGAGTGACTTTTGTTTTCGCATTCATTTCAGTAATGCGTTGTTTTTCAATACGTTTTTCTGCAATGGAACGAGCTTCGTTGTCATCTACAGCGAATATCACTTCACCAGCTTGTGGCACATCAGATAAACCTAAAATTTCCACAGGCATAGATGGACGAGCCACTTTTACTTTTTCTCCACGTTCATTCGTCATAGCACGTACTTTACCATATGCCACACCGGCAAGGATCGTTTCCCCTACACGTAAGGAACCTTTTTGTACCAATACTGTACATACAGGACCACGGCCTTTATCCAATTGGGCTTCGATAACGATACCTTGTGCCTTACGGTTAGGGTTCGCTTTCAATTCTTGTACTTCTGCTACCAACAAGATAGTTTCCAATAGATCTTCAATACCTTGACGTTGTTTAGCAGATACGGGAACCATGATGGTATCACCGCCCCATTCTTCTGGCAACAAACCATGTTCAGACAGTTGTTGTTTTACATGGTCAGGGTTCGCACCTGGTTTATCCATTTTATTGATGGCTACGATAATTGGCACCTCTGCAGATTTAGCATGGTTGATAGCCTCAATAGTTTGTGGCATAACACCATCATCAGCAGCTACCACAAGGACTGCGATATCCGTGGACTGAGCCCCACGCAAACGCATCGCTGTGAAAGCTTCATGGCCTGGTGTATCAAGGAATGTAATTTTATTACCTTCATAGCGAACTTGGTAGGCACCGATATGCTGCGTAATACCACCTGCTTCAGAAGCTGTTACATTGGTAGAACGAATCACATCCAACAAAGATGTTTTACCATGGTCAACATGACCCATGATGGTAACAACTGGTGGACGAGCTTGTAAGCTTTCTGGGCTATCCTCGATTTCGATGATTTCTGTAGGATCTTGTTCAGGTTCTACTTCTACTACTTCCACGCCGAAATCTTCTGCTAATACCATAGCGGTTTCCACATCAATTTCTTGGTTGATGGTAGCCATAACACCTAACATCATCAATTTTTTGATGATTTCAGATACTTCACGGCCCATTTTTTCAGCCAATTCTTTAACAGTTAATGGCCCAGATAGTTCGATAGACGTAGCAATCGCTGCTTCAGCCTTACGACGTTCTTCTTCTTTTTGTTTGATGTGTTGCTCATTACGTTGCTTAACCTTATTTTTATTTTTTTGCAACGCAGAAGATACTAAGGATTGAGTACGTTCGCCTTTTTTACCTTTTTTATCTTTTTTATTGCGACGCTCGCTACGATTTTCATTGCGATGTTCAGATTCAAAACGACGATTTTCTTTTTGACGATCCACTTCACGGCTCGCTTGACGATCACGACCTTCGGTTTTCACAGTAAGAGCTGGATCCACTTGTGGAATCTCTAAGCGGCGTTCACGACGTGGTCCATCATTGCGACGATCATTATTACGATCATTATTACGATCGTTACTACGATTGTTGTTGCGATCATGATTGCGGTCATTATTGCGGTCGAATCTGCCACCGTTGTTAGGACGATTACCACCATTGCGATTGTCTTGACGTTGATCATTGCGACCTTCTGGACGACGACCATCACGGCTTTGACCATTTCGTTGGTTAGAACGATTGTCTCCACGGTCATTTCTATCATTGCGATGATCTCGTTGACCATTATTTTTACCATCACGATTGAATGGGCGGTCACGCTTTTCACCACGGTCATTACGGTCTCCACGATCGTTACGATCATTGCGATTATTTCTATCTTGTTTAGGTCCACGTCTTTCGCCATCTTCATTGCGACGGTATTCGTGTACTTTCTTTTGCGGTGCTTGTTGAGTTGCTTTTGGCGCTTCACTTTGTGCTTGTTTAGCGCCACCAGCTAACGATTGTTTAATCATAGATACTTGTGAATCCTCCACTGTACTCATATGGCTTTTCACTTCTACATTGTGCTTTTTTAAAGCATCAATCACTACTTTATTTTCTACACCTAGGTCTTTTGCTACTTCATATACTCTTTTTTTGGACATCTACATTCCCCCTCTACTGATTCTTATCTATTTCAGCTAGCAAGGATTTAGCAAATCCAGCATCATTTACTAATATAACTGCTCGCATTTCTTTTCCCAATGCTCTACCTAGTTCCTCTTTGGTCCCTACTAAACGAAGGGGCACCTGATGAGACTCGGCTAAGTGCATATATTTTTTAGCATTATTCTGCGCACAATCTTCCGCCATAATCAACAGTGGATAGGCTTGCCGCTTCATGGACCGTTCCACTACAAAATCGCCTGATAATAAGCGACCTGCTCGCTGTGCTAATCCTAATATATTCAACACTTTTTCTTTATTCATGGGATATTTGTTCCTTTAAAGATTCATAAATTTCTTGTGAAACTTTATGTTTTAGCGAACGCTCTAATCGTTTGGCTTTATACGCCATGTCTAGGCATTCTACTTTCATTTCCATATATGCTCCCCGTCCAGGGGCTTTACCTGTGGGGTCAATAGAAATCTCTCCCGTTGGACTCAACACAACACGTGTTAACTCTTTCTTGGGAAGAAGTTCTCCACATCCCACACATACTCGCATAGGCTGAGACTTCTGTTTCATATTAGTCTTCATCTCCAAAAGCATCCAAGGAAATCATATCATCAGATTCCACATATTCACCGGCTTCAGCGGCTTGTGTTTCACTTTTAATATCAATTTTCCAGTTTGTTAATTTCGCCGCTAAACGGGCATTTTGACCTGCTTTACCGATAGCCAGTGAAAGTTGGTAATCTGGCACCACAACAGAAGATGTTTTTTCTTCATCACGAGCTACTACGCTTACCACTTTTGCTGGACTTAAGGCATTGGCAATATATACCGCTGGATCTTCATCCCATTTCACAATATCTATTTTTTCGCCATTTAGCTCATCCACGATATTTTGTACACGTTGTCCTTTAGGACCAACACACGCGCCTACTGCATCCACTTCTTCCTCGCGAGATACAACAGCAATTTTAGAACGCATACCTGGTTCACGAGCTACCGATTTTAATTCCACTGTACCTTCTGCAATTTCTGGCACTTCTAATTCAAACAAGCGTTTTAATAAACCAGGATGTGTACGGGAAATCATGATTTGAGGACCTTTAGTGGTCTTTTTCACTTCCACAATGTAGCATTTAATACGATCTCCCACAGCATAGCTTTCACTAGGAATTTGTTCAGATACAGGTAAAATCGCCTCAGTTTTTCCTAGATTAATGAATACATTTCGACCCTCAATACGTTCCACCAAACCAGTCAAAATATCGCCTTCACGGCTGGAATATTCATCATAGACAATGTTGCGTTCTGCTTCTTTCAAGCGTTGAATCAGCAATTGTTTTGCCGTATGGGCTGCACTACGACCGAAGTTTTTTGGCGTTACATCCACTTCGATAATATCGCCGATTTCCATACGTTTATCCAATTGACGAGCATCTACTAACGCAATTTCTACTTCTTCATTTTCAGGCGTGTCCACTACTGTTTTCTTAGCCAACACTTTATAATCACCTGTTTCACGATTGAAATAAATATATGCCTCTTGATTTGCTCCCACCTCTTTACGATAGGCTTGTAATAATGCCACTTCAAGAGAATCAAAAATAATCTCTGGTGCCACCCCTTTTTGTTTAGTAACTGCTAATACCGCTTGTACTAATTCTTGACTCACTGGTTTCCTCCCTTAAAAATCTAAATGTAAACGAATTTGTGCAATAGCTGCACGTTCTAGATCAATACGTTCTTCTTGCACCTGAATCGTGATGACTTCATCAGAATAGCCTTGCAAAGATCCTGTGTATTGCTTTTTACCATCAATAGGTTTAAACAATTGGATATCCACATCACGTCCATGGTAGCGAATGAAATCTTTTTCTTTTTTCAACACTCGATCCAATCCTGGAGAAGATACTTCTAACAAATAATTTTCTTTGATTGGGTCTTTTGCATCCAATACTTCGCTTAATTTTTCACTCACCATTTGGCAGTCATCTAAGTCGATGCCACCTTCTTTGTCTAAAAATACACGCAAGTACCATTCCCGCTCATGCACGTACTCCACATCTACAAGCTCTAACTCCGTAGACTCTATAATCGTTTCTACTACTTCGGACACAAATTCCTCTACGGCGTCACGTTTCATCTTATCCCCTCCCTGCATTAGTATAAGAGAAAGAGTGAGCCGCAGCTCACTCTTTTAATAGATTCTATAAAAGTTACTTCTAGTATACCACAACTAACTAAAAATAGCTACAGTAAACCATTACGTTTTAAGGCATCTTCCCATTCTTGTTCTTTGAATCCTACAAGCACTGTATCTTCTAAGACCAAAATAGGACGTTTCACCAACATACCATTCGTTGCTAATAAGGCTAACTTCTCATCCTCTGTCATAGTTGGTAATTTATCTTTAATACCTTCTCCACGATAAATTTGACCAGATGTATTAAAGAAGGCTTTAATATCTGCTTTCTTGCTTTTTGGATACCATACACCTAATTCTTCTGCTGTTGGGTTTTCTTCTTTAATATCACGATGGGTATAGTGAATACCATGATCATCTAAATATTTTTTTGCTCGTTTGCAAGTCGTACATTTTGGATATTCAATATATAACATTTCTATGTTCCCCCAATTACTATATTTCACCATTAGAAAATTTTTCTTTTAATACCTGTAATAAAACTTCTGTCATTTCGCTAGCCGCAAAGACATACTCTTTTAATTTACCTCGTTCTTCTGCCACTTTCATAGCAGAAACTTCAAAAGGATCTAACACCACAGATAAGACTGGAGTTTGTGCTTGTTCTAGATCTTCCGTCAAGTACCCCGAAATACTTTCACCTTCCGCAGGATCAAATCGCTCTACTTTTACAATAGGGCAATATTCATACATCAATTTACGCAAAGTCATCATAAAGTATGCCTTATCCTCGATAAATTGCGCTGCTTCATCTTTAGTCATACTAAAAATATCTACTTTCACACGTTCCATTTCACCATGTGTTGTCATAGGATTATTCCCCTTTCGCCGCTAAGAACGCTAAATAACAACGTTTTGCTTCGTAAATATCGGCTTTGCTCGTCACCTCCCAAGGAGAGTGCATGCTGAGCACAGCCACGCCGCAGTCGATCACATCCATACCATACAGAGCCATAATATAGGCAATCGTACCGCCACCGCCAAGATCTACACGGCCTAATTCAGCTGTTTGGTAGGAAATATTATCTTGATCCATCAAATGGCGAATACGAGCCATGTATTCTGCATTAGCATCATTGGAGCCACTTTTACCACGAGAACCGGTAAATTTATTAAATACCACGCCACGACCTAAGAAAGCAGCATTTTTCTTTTCAAAGGCACTCGCATAGAGTGGATCAAAACCAGCACTTACATCGGAAGATAACATATGGCTATTGGATAAAGTTCGTCGTACTGCTAATGGTGAGGTATGACCCATGGCTTCCAATACTTCTGCCATGAAGTTCTCAAAGAAACGAGATTGCATACCTGTTGCACCAACAGAACCAATCTCTTCTTTATCTACCAATAAAGTACAGGTAGTTCGGCTCACATTCTCAGTTTCTAACATCGCTACTAAGGATGTATAAGCACATACACGGTCATCTTGTCCATAACCGATGATCATAGAACGGTCGAACCCTAACTCTCTCGCTGCACCAGCTGGTACAATTTCAAGTTCTGCGGATAAGAAATCTTCTTCTTCAAAATCATATTGTTCTTGTAGTACTTGCAATACATAGGCTTTCACACCATCTTTTAATTCCCCTTTCACAGGACGGCTACCAATAAGAAGATCCAATTGCTCTCCTTCTACCACTTTGGCTGCCTTTTTCTCCATTTGTTCCTGTCCCAAATGTGGCAATAAGTCTGTTACGCAAAATACTGGGTCTGTTGGGTTTTCACCGATGGCAAGATTGATGACAGTACCATCGCGTTTTACCACTACCCCATGGATAGCTAGCGGCATTGTCACCCATTGGTATTTTTTGATGCCCCCATAATAATGTGTATCTAATAGTGCTAAATCACTATCCACATAGAATGGATTTTGCTTCACATCTAACCGAGGAGAATCAATATGAGCACCTAAGATATTCATCCCCTGTTCAATCGGCTCTGTACCTATGTTCACCATAGCTACCGCTTTTTTCATGTGCACATAATAGACCTTATCTCCTGCTTTCAGCGTAGCACCTTCTTTGATAACACTGTCCATATTGCGATATCCCGCTGCTTCTGCTGCCTCCACGATTTGGTCTACACATTCACGCTCTGTTTTACCATGATCTAGAAAATGGCGATACTTCGTGGTTAAAGTATCAATCTCTTGTAATTGTTCTTCTGTATATTCATGCCAAGCATTTCTACGTTCCATACTTAGCTCCTTTCTTTTCAAATTTTAATATTTATTTTTTACGCGCATATAATTCACGCAATCCTTTAGGTGCATTGGTGACCATTTTGGAAACATAATAGCGTTTTCCTAAATGCTTGCTAATAGATTTTCCTACATACCAGTGGACCCCAAAGGTGCCATGTTCCTTGCAAGATCCCATCGATAAAAAGCGGTGTTTTACTACTCCCACGATAGGGTCTAAATGCAAAGGCTCCTTACAAACAGGACATGCAGTTTTCGCCCGATTGCTTTGCCGGAATATACGAGGCATGGTCACAATGGACTCAAATATTTTATGTTCATGTCGTGAAAGCCCATAAAAACACCGTTGTTTTCCTTGTTTTTCTCGCTTCTTTTGTAAGGCTTCTAAAAATGGAAATCGTTGGCATACCATGGCTGTACAAATGGCATCATGCAGGCCATTATGGGCTTGTAAATTCGGCGCTTGCACTTGCATCTCATCCATCGCTTTTTGCAATGCATATTGTTGACTACAATCGTGCATCGTTTTTGCATATAAAGATTGCGCATCAAACCAAGGTACTTCTTGATGTACATGAACCTTATGGCAAAATGCATTATCCATCAGCATATTGATATCATCGGGCCCCCAAGACACCAATATACCATCGGGACCAACAAAACGTAAAAACTTTTCGCACCCACGTCGGAAAGATACCCCTTCTTTACGCAATTTATCCATAGTAATATGGGTCAACTTCTCCACCGAATGATGCATAATAGGTAGAAATTTAGGAGTAATAAATACTTCAAATTGGTCTACAATTTGCAGACTTTCATCTAGTTTTACAGCACCTATTTGTATAATTTCACCAATGAATGGAAATCCTGAGCGCCGTATCATATTCGGTTCTAATGTATAGGGCTGGTTCCATTCCAAGTCAAATACAATATAGTGCATCCTTACTTCATACCCTTTCTCTCTAACATCGTCCGTATGCCTGCTAATACAGATTCCTCAGAAATGACAGACAAACCTTTGTAGTTGCCCTCTTTTAAAACCTGTTTCATATTTTTATTCACATCGTAATGTTCCATAGATTCTAAGACCACAGCCTTCTCTGTGAAAGGCCCATACAAGGCTGGATTCGATGGTCCATAGAGCGCTACGATCGGTACTTTTTGGCTCACCCCTACATGCATAGGACCTGAGTCATTTGTGACCAAGCAATCACATCGTTTCATGGCTGCTGCCAATTCTCCAATGCTAAACTGCCCGGTTCCCTTAATGGCAGGTTCTGTCATCGTATCTAGTACATCCTGTACCATCTCTTCATCCATAGGTCCACCAAAGAATACTATTTTATACCCTTCTTTTGCTAAGGTATCTGCAATATGGGCAAATCGTTCCTTGGGCCAACGTTTTTCTGGTACAGCACTACCAATATTGAACCCAATAAGGCAATCTGTTTCCGTCACTCCTTGCGAGGCATAAAATGCTTGCACCTTTTCATCCCACTCAGGACTAGTAAAGATTTCTAGCCCTTCATGTTCTATCACATATCCTAACTGCTCTAGCACATTCATATACATCTGGGCAGCATGCACCGTTTTACGGTTCAATCGCGTTACCTTCGTCATAAACGGACGGAACAAAAAGTGACTCATCCCCGTTGTTACCTTAGCTTTCAATTTCCAAGCTAAATAGGACGTCCGTTCATTAGGATGCAAGTTGATCACAACATCCACAGCCCCTTGACTGCGAATCTCTTTGGCAATTTGATTCAACCCACCGATGCTATTATGGATGCCCTTTTTATCCACTTCTACTAGAGCATCAATATAAGGATTATGACGATATACATCTGCCAACTTTTTATCAATCACATAGGTAATATGGCTGTGAGGCGCCAACTTTCTAAGAGCATGGATAAACGGTGTGGTCAGCACCACATCGCCTAAATGCATCAAGAAGGTTACCACAATCCGCTTTCCATCTAACTCTATCATAAATTCCTCATTTCTTTCACTGTATCAAATACAGTGTCCACCGTAATCTGTGCCATACATTCCAAATCTTCCACCAATGGTCTCTCTAAGGTCGCCCGTGATGTAGGTGAAACAATAATATGAATATGATCGCCCCCATAAGGACCTGTCCGTTCTGGGCAAGTAGTCCCAAACAAAGCAATCAATGGTACTTTTAAAGCATTAGCAATATGCAAAGGCCCCGTATCGGCGCTGATGTACAAAGCACTGTGACGAATGACCTCAATGAGTTCTTTTAAATTCGTGTCACCAATGAGATTTACTACATTGTTACTGCCGACGCCGTCCACAATAGCACGACCTTTGTCCGCATCCTCTTGGGCACCAATGAGCACCACTGTCTCACCTGCTGCTACCAATCGCTTGCCAAGCTCCACAAAATGAGAAATAGGCCATTCCTTCACTGCCCAACGCGCCCCTGGAGCCATGACAATATAGGGATTTTCAATAAAAGCCCCTCTAGCATTTAACTTCTGTGTCACCGCAGTTTCTGCCTCTGTAAAAATCGGCAATGGGAATGCGATGTCATCTACATCACAGCCCAAGGCACGAGCCGTATCTAAATAGCGCTCGATAACGTGATCCATTTTATGATCACCTACTAGCGCTGTATTCACAAGCCAACTTCCCTCACGAAGTTCCCAATAAGCATAGCGTTTCTTCGCACCACTAAGACCAGCCACAATGGCACTTTTCGCAATGGATTGTAGATCTAAGGAAATATCAAAGTTTTTTTCATGTAATAACTTCCATAGTTGTTTCCAATAGGAAAGCCGTTTTAATTGTTTCTTATCTATGATGATGATTTCATCCACCCAAGGTTTGAGAGGGATAACATCCTTAAACTGTTCATGAACGGCCCATGCAATATGCGCCTTCGGATATTGTTGACGCAACGCATACAGCGTTGGTAAGGCATGAATAATATCGCCTAGAGAACTCATTTTAATGATTAAAATTCGTACATCTTCTTTCATACTACAGCCCTTTCACTGACCTATAACTATACTCTCTTAGTATACCATAAGATATGCTGAAAAAGGAAAAAATGACGCTCTTCCCTAGGTTTTTCAGAAAATTATTTTTATTCACAGAAAACAGGATAAGTTTATAACCTATCCTGTTTCTCACGCTGTATCTAATTCTTCTTATATACTATTTTCTAAGTTTTGTGCCCTTCACGCACTTTAAGCTTTCTTACTTAGCCATAATTTTTCTATTCCTAATCCAATTGCCACACTTAAAGCAATAGCGCAGATTTCAAACACAGACGGCGTAATATATACTAATGGGCTACCTGTAAAAGCTGGCAATGCTTTCCCCGCCCAGACTTTCACAATGTCTGGAATGTATCCACCAAATAGGATATGTGCATTGGTTGCCACCCACCACACTGCCATGACTACGATGGCAGTTACACGAGGCCATAATGCTGTGCGACGTGGATATAAGTATAGGACCATACTACCAATAGTGGTAAGTATCATGAGCACTACCCCGATATATAGGCTAGCAATGAGTCCTGCAAAGCCCTGTGCATCTAACGATGCTTGAATGATAGGATCCTCTAGATTGAGGTACATCACATCCCCTAAAAATAGCATCGGCAATGGCAATGCATAGGTAGAAATGTTCAATACTGTATCGATAAAGTAATGACGTTCTTTTCGTGCCATCCAGCAATCTAATAGTTTCGCTGTACCGATCATGAGTGCCACCACAACTAACATAGTCAACACCCAAACTAGCATCACATAGATAGGTTCTTTTGGCAAGGTAAAAGGCAACACACCATTACCAAAGAAAAAGAATAGATTCCACCAAAGCCAAGAATATGTATAATGGCCTTTCCCTAGGTGAAAGTCAAATTGCCCAGCCAGTCTTGGCACCGCTTTCAGACCCAAAGGGATCCCCAAGGAGGCGATGACGAACATAATAATGCTAGATGTGTCGAACTGCCCTAAGCTAAATACCAAGCTGAGTGGAATAATCCAGAGCATGGACCAGCTGTAAAATTTTATATAACTTCTCATATTACACCTCTGTATTCTTTCCACCTGCTAGCGCTAATACTAAAGACAAGGTCACTTGGCAATACATGATAATGGCAAATACCACATCACGACCGATAGTAGATAGATTCCATAACCAAGATAAATCTAAATTGTTAAACACCAAGAAGGTACCACCTTGTACCAATGCCCAAGCTAGTATGTATACACAAATCGGTATTCTGCGAGCCTTAGGACCAAAGCCACTTTCACTAGAACGCAAGTAAAAAATAGGAATGAATAGAGACAGCACTGCATAGCTCACCCCTGCCACCATGGCGCTCATCCCCGTATGAATCGTATAGGCCCCTAGAGGAATCAATATAAAAAATATACTCATATACATCGTGCGTTGCACTACATCTTGTATGGTTGACATATAATTTCCTTTCTACAACAAATTATCTCTTCCTATAGTATAACAAACATCGGCCATCTTATAAATACATAGGCATTTCAATTTTACAAACAAAAAAGCACCCTTACGGATGCTAATTATGATATACTGATTATAAGAACTCGACGTGAGTTAGGTTTATCACCGAAAGGTGGTGATACTATGCGTAATTATGAAAAGATCCAATTAATCATTGCTTTTCTTACCTTAGTAGTTGCCGTATTACAGTTACTAAAATAATTAGTAGTTTGTAATATAACGACCCTAGCGCTGCACACGTTAGGGTCATCATATTTTGCTTGATTCTAAGATGAACCTAACGCCAAACACACATCGGGTTCTTCTTGTTGTTACAACTATAGTATACCATATTTTAGGCTCTCGTCAAAGACGAGAGCCTTTATAAATATGTTATGCTACAACTGCTTCTACTTCGATGCAGTCATCGTTTGTTGTTTTAGGTTTTTCCAATAATGGAGTCATGCTATACATACCCACACCTAGTGTGAACAAGTTGTGAATCCATGCAGTGGAGCTAGGAGGCATTACACCTAACACGCCCAATCCTACAAGACCACCATTCACGCCTACGATGGAGTTATAGTTAATTTTAATACGATCCATTAATTTCATGGAGATACGACGTAAGTCAACAATAGCAGTTAAGTTATCACTGGACACTGTGACATTGGCAATTTTTTGTGCAATTGGTGCACCTTCATTCATACCAATGCCTACATGCGCTTCAGATAACGCCAAGGAATCGTTGATACCGTCCCCTACCATCATCACTGTGTAGCCTTCTTCTTTTGCTTTACGCACGTAATCAGCTTTGTCAGTTGGCATAACTTCCGCATGAACTTCGTCAATACCAATTTCCGCTGCAACGCGTTCTGCATTTTTACGGCTATCGCCAGTCATCATAACGATTTTCTTAACACCTAACTCATGAAGTTCGCGGATAACAGTTTTCGCTTCTTCACGCACTGGGTCTTTAATACAAATAACCGCAGATAGGACGTTAGAAATCGCTAAGTATAGATAGGAACAACCTTCTGGAAGATTTTCAAATTTAGCTTCTTCTCCAGCTGGAATTGTTGTTTTTTCATCTTCAAAAATGAAGTGATGGCTACCGATACGCACTTTGCGGTTACCCACTTTGGATGCAATGCCATGTGCCACAACATATTCTACTTTGGAATGCATTTCTTTATGTGGTAAATGATGATCTTGCGCCGCTGTCACTACTGCTTTCGCCATGGAATGAGGGAAATGCTCTTCCAAGCAAGCTGCTAATGTCAACATATCATCTGCATCATTACCATTAAAAGGAATGATTTCTTGGAATACAGGTTCTGCTTTTGTTAAGGTACCTGTTTTATCGAAAACGATCATATCTGCTTCTGCAATGCGTTCCAAGAATTTACCACCTTTAACAGTGATACCACGGTTACTTGCTTCTTGCATAGCGGATAACACTGCCAATGGAATGGACAATTTCAATGCGCAGGAGAAATCTACCATAACGAAAGATAAGGCTTTCATCAAGTTGCGAGTTAAGGCAAAGGTTGCGAAAGCCCCTAAGAAACTCACCGGTACTAATTTATCTGCCATGCGATATGCTTTTTGTTCCATACCGGATTTCATTTGTTCAGATTCTTCAATCAAGTTTACGATTTGCTCGAAACGAGTATGTTTGCTTGTAGTACGTACTTCGAAGGAACATTGACCTTCTTCTACGACGGTACCTGCATACACAGATGTACCTGCATCACGACGAACTGGTTCAGGTTCCCCAGTCATGGAGCTTTCATTCACAAGAACTACGCCATCCACAACTTGGCCGTCCAATGGCACCACTTCACCTTGACGAACTACAACTACGTCACCCACTTGTACTTCACCGATTGGTTTGCTCACTTCTACGCCGTCTACAAGAACCCAAACTTTGTCTACGTTCAAGGACATGCTTTCCGCAAGGTTAAGCACGGATTTACGTAATGTCCATTCTTCCAAGATTTCGCCGATGCCTAATAAGTACATCACAGCGCCCGCTGTGGAGTAATCTTTTTGCAATAATGCGGCACCGATAGCTACGCCATCTAATACTTCTACGGTCAATTTGCGTTTCCACAATGTTTTGATCGCTGTACCGATGAACTTGATACCATCGAACCAAGACCATGCTGCTGCAATAGGTGCTGGTAACACGATTTTTTTACCGATATAAAGCAATGTTTTATCGATCATTTCTTCTTTGTAACGCTTGTTGACAAGGCGAGGTGAAAGTTCATGCAATGCTGGTGCATTGGCTAAATCCAAATCGTTAAGTCCGAATAAAGCAGCTTTCACCGCACTTTCATCACCAGTATGCTTGATGATGATGTCCCCAGAACGAGTGTAGAAGTTCGCTTTGGTAATGGCTTCACAGGCCATCAATGTATCTTCAATAAATTGAGCCTGTGCGTCATTAAACTTACGTCCCTCAATGCGTACATGAAGACGACGGGACAAGCGTTGCAACATTTTAAATTGCATCATGGATTATTTTCCTTCTGTTAATACTTCTTCGTCACGAGTTTCGTTGATTTCTTGTGCTTCAGCCAAGATGCTGTCTGTGGAAGCTTGTAATTTTTCAGTAGTTTTTAAGATGCTGTCTTTTGCACGAAGGCCAGCTGCAACTACATTAGCGTATACTTTGCGAGCATCTTTAGAAGTTAATACTTTTACACCTACTGTGCCTAAAGCTAAACCAGCTGCGAATACATTAGCATCTCTTAAAGTTTCTTTTTTTACGTTGAACATTGTTAGTTCCTTTCTGTGATCTCCGTCACATTAATACATGAAAATATATTAAAATTAATAATTATAAAGATAAGAGGGGCCCGTGTTATCGGAGTCCCTCTTACCATACTTATGGTATCGAATTAGTTACTTTTGATCTTGTTCTTCGTGACCACCACAGCCACAGCCGCATCCTGATTCGGATTCAGAAGAGGAACCACATCCTCCACCACATCCGCCGCCACAACCGCCTGCGCTTGTTGCGCTTTTATATACTCGGTATGCAACATAGAGAACAGCTAGTAAACCAATTGCGTATACAATAACACTATCCATAGTATACACTATCTCCTTCTCATTTTCAAGTACTTTTTGAAAATTATTTTGCGAATACAACAAACCGCATAATATCAATAAATTTTGAAATAAAACTTTTCTCAATCTCAATTATATTGTTTGTTTACTATCAATATTGATTAGCCCAAACCTAAAGCACGTCCAAGATGAACTGCAATGTACGCACCCACCCAAGCTAAGATACTAGTGTATGCAAACACAGCACCAAACCATTTCCAGGAGTCAGTTTCACGTTTTAATACCGCCATAGTCGCCAAGCATGGTAAATATAGCAAGGCGAATACCATCAAAGCTAAACCGATGGCTGGTGTGAAGTCTGGATCATTAGCCAAGAATTCTTCTAAGGATGTGGAGTCATCTTCACTTGCTTCGATCGCGTAAATAGTACCTAATGTACTTACCATTACTTCTTTCGCTGCTACTGCGGCTATTACGGCAATGTTTATACGCCAGTTAAATCCAAGTGGTTCCATTATAGGTTGAATAAAACGTCCTAATTCGGCTGCATAGGATTGTTCAATTTTTTCTTTACCTTGTTGAAGATCTAATTCTTTGATTTCATCTTCTTCTGCTTTATGGTTTACATATAAAGCCCAAGCCACTGGATATAACTCTTCAGCTTTTAATTCTTCAAAGTATGCAGGTTCTTCTACAGCTTCTTCTTGAGTTGCTTCTTCTGCTGTAGCTTCTTCCTCTTCAGCCGGAGGGTCATCTTTATGCTCTTCGTCTAAGGCAAGCATTTGACCTAAGATATCATTCGCCTCTGCTTGTTGTTCTTCTGTTACCAACGTAGCATTCACTAAAATCTCATCTGCCATCTGAGCATGTGTCATTGTCACTTGTTCACGAGCTGCATCATAGTCTTGAGAGTATTCTACATCTTGTGGGAAGGATGTTAAGAACCAAATCAAGATGGATGATGCCAAGATGAATGTACCTGCTTTTTTAAGGTACATCACGGAACGTTCCCACATATGAATGCCTACGGAACGAAGTGTTGGCATATGGTATGGAGGCATTTCCATTACGAATGGTTCTGCTTCACCTTTAAATACATACGTACGAAGTACTTTTGCAGTTACAACAGCTACGACGATACCCAATGTATAGATACCTAACAAGATCGTTGGTGCATCTTCTGGTGCGAAGAATGCTGATGCTAATAATGTATATACTGGCAAACGAGCACTACAACTCATAAATGGAGATACTAAGATCGTAATCATACGGTCTCTTGGGTTGTCAAGGATACGAGCACCCATGATGGATGGTACGTTACAACCAAAGCCCAATAACATAGGGATGAAAGATTTACCATGTAAACCTACACCACGCATCACACGGTCGATAACGAATGCCGCACGAGCCATGTAACCAGTATCTTCTAAGAAGGAAATAGATACGAATAATAGAACGATGTGTGGGATAAAGCTAATAACAGCCCCTACACCACCGATGATACCGTCATTCAATAAAGATTTTAACAAGCCATCTTCAAGATTAGCTCCGATGAAATCTGTTAATAATTTGAATGCGTCTTCCAACCATCCTTTAGGATATTCTGCTATGTTGATAACTAGGTAGAACATAACCCACATGATGCATAAGAAGATAGGAATCCCTAACCAACGATTCGTTAAGATTTTATCGATGTTGTCGGATTTGGTATCTTTATGGTCAGGCACTACTTCTAGCACGCCGTTGAATACGTCTACTGCAAAACGATGACGGTATTCTTGGAATACGATATCCATATCAACAGATTTGTTCAATTCTGTGCGCAATGCTTCTGCTTTGCTAAGCACCACACCAGATTTGTCTAATTCTTGTACTTTTTCTATGATATCTGTATCTTGTTCTAATAACTTGATAGCTACCCAGCGATGTGGATAACGACCAGTGTCAAGTTTTGCCACTTCTACTTCTAATTCTGCGATAGCTGGCTCTAATACTTCGCCATAGTTAACGCGAACATTAGGGATTTTGCGTTCTTTAGATACTTTCACAATGCCACGTAGTGCATCTTCTGTACCTTTATTAACACGGCCGATAGTTTCTACTACTGTGGAACCTGTTAATTCTTCTAATTTTTTATTATTGAATTTTAAACCCATTTCTTTTGCCACGTCTACCATGTTCAAAACAAGTAGCAATGGTTGTTCTAATTCAATTAATTGTGCTGTTAAGTATAGGTTACGTTCTAGATTGGACGCATCTACTACATTGGCAATCAATTCTGGATTTTCATTGATGATAACGTTACGTGCTGCCAATTCATCGAGAGAACGTGCTGTTAAGGAGTACGTACCTGGTAAGTCGATGATTTCAATGTCATGACCATCAATTTTCGTCTCCCCAACTTTTTTCTCTACTGTAACACCTGCGTAGTTACCTACGTGTTGACGGGATCCCGTCATATTGTTAAAAATACTTGTTTTACCACAGTTAGGGTTACCCGCTAAAGCAACCTGAATCTTGGTATGTGTGTTGTCTGCCATCTTAGCAATTCTCCTTATTGGACTTCAATTTCGATCATTTGTGCTTCACTTACGCGTAGTGATAATTCGAAGTTTTTCACTTTGATTTCCACTGGGTCTGCTAATGGCGCATACTTCATAACGCGCACAGCCGTTCCTGGTACCACACCCATGTCCACCAAGCGATGCTTAATGTTGCCAAATCCATTGATAGCTACAACAGTACCAACGTCACCTGGTTTCATCTCGGATAGCTTCTTAACCATAGTACACCTCCTACATATAAAACATAACAACCAAACCTATCATATATAGTTATATGAGTATTATTTATATTATAGCACATTATAAAATATTATCAATAATGAATCTCGTTTTATTTTTATCGTTTTGTGAAATTATAAATCTATTTTTATCAAGTGTATTTTGTGCAAACAATCTATTTATCAATAGTATATTAATCATGCCTTTTTATTATTCTCAATTCTTCTTTTTAATTAATAATGATATGTAAGGTATATATTTCTCATTATCTATAACTAAAAATGATTCTACAAATACTTATAAAGAATACCTATTTGGAGCTAATACCCTTTCCTTCACAACTAAACCATCTATTCCATGGCATTACATCACTATGTGAAAGAACTTTAACAGGTCCACCTAGCTAGAAATATGATATAATAATACTATTAAGTCATTTAGAAACGGAGATACATTATGAAATCATTTCAATCCTTAGGCATCGTGCCTGAACTGATACAAGCATTACAAAAGGTGGGCGTGAAAGAACCAACGCCGATCCAAGAAAAATCGATTCCCCTCATCTTCAAAGGACAAGATGTAATCGCCAAAGCCCAAACAGGGACAGGCAAAACGCTGGCATTCTTGTTACCACTATTACAACGCATCCACGTAGATGTGCAACAGGAGCAAGCCCTTATCATCGCCCCAACTCGTGAGCTAATCCAACAAATTGCAGAGGAAGCACGCCATTTAGGTGCTATATTAGGGGTAGATGTACTACCTCTCATAGGGGGCAGAACAATAGAAGGACAATTGCAAAAGCTAGGTCGCCGTCCTCATGTCATCATCGGCACTCCGGGTCGTTTGCTGGATCACGTCAACCGTGGTACCTTACATTTACATTCCATCCGTCGTGTTGTGTTGGATGAAGCAGACCAAATGCTTCATATGGGATTCTTACCAGATATTGAAAAACTCATCAGTGGCACCGACGGTAAACGTCAACTATTAATGTTCTCCGCTACCATACCAGATAAAATCCGCAATTTAGCAAAAGCCTATATGCAAAAACCTACCTCTGTGACTGTACAAGGGGAAAATATTACCCTCGACACCATCGAGCAAAAAGTATACATGATGGAAGAACAGGACAAAGTGAATCGCCTTGTGGCGATGCTAGAAGCAGATAATCCATATCTAGCTATCGTATTCTGTAACACCAAAGAGGGAGCTATCAAACTCGCCTACGATTTAGCTCGCAAAGGTGTAGAGCTTGGTGAAATTCATGGAGATATGACACAGGGCCGTCGTACGCAAGTCTTGAAAGAATTTGCTAAAGGCAATCCCCCTATTTTAGTAGCTACCGACATTGCCGCTCGTGGTATCGATATTGAAGGTGTTAGCCACGTATACAACTTTGATGTACCGCACGACATGGATTATTACATCCATCGCATCGGCCGTACTGGTCGTGCTGGCTCCACTGGTATTGCCGTAACCTTTGCTACGCCAGCTGAAGAAATTTGGGTACGCCGCATCGAACGATCCATCCAAGCTACTTTGACAAAATACACCAAGGATGGACAAGTGAAAACAAAAGGTTCTGGCTTAGCGCCTAAGAAGGAAACTGCTAGCAAGAAACCTAAAATTAAAAGTACCTACCAAGCGACGAAAGCAAAAGCTCACAAAGCTCGTGGTCATAAAGGGGCCAACACACGGGTACGCCGTACAAAATCTAGTGGCTCTAGCAATCGTGGTCGAGGTAAACGATAAGTTTCTAGTACCGGCAGACGGTTCTTCTAAGAGAGGTGTCCGTTGCTTAACAGTATATTACAAAAAAGGCTATAACCAAACAGCCCCAATACAAGGGACGGTAACAAAATAGCCCACATATAAAATAGAGGAAAGTTGAACCAAAAGCATCAACTTTCCTCTATTTTTTATATTCTACTCAGCAAAAAGGCGTCCCTTATATTGATATACCCACTATGCCGAATACATGTAGTTACTTCCGATTCGCATAGATAGCTGGTTTTCCCGCTACATCGGCACAACTTGTGCGGCAAGCTTGACCTTCGCTACATTTCCAAACTGGTTCAGGTTGTGACTCATACTGTATTAGATAGCCCCGTTTACATCGTGGACACGTATATTCCTTATGTGTATCATCCAATACTTTTCCATCCGACAATGGTATGGGAGGCATTATCTCTTCCCTAGGTCCTTGTGGCATCGACACTTTAGTCATTGATGACGTGTTTGCCTTGGTAACTCTTGGTTCCCTAGCTCCTGATACATCTTCCTTTGGTGATAATACATTTTCCGTGTATTTGCATGTAGGGAATTTAGAACATCCATAAAACTCCCCAAACTTTCCTTTCCGCAGGAGCAACTCCCCTGTTTTACACTTTGGACAAGATCGTCCTGTTTGTTGCGCTATGGGAGGGTTTCGGTTCGGTCCCGTTCTTTTGCCACCTGTCTCCGACTTAGGCATTACTATCTTAGCTGTATTTCCTACCCGTCGTTTTACTTCCTCAATCAGTTGTACAACGAATTTTGTTTGGTCTTCTAAAAACACATCAATCCGTTCAATTCCTTCGCTCATTTTTGCTAAGCGCTCTTCCCACTGTGCCGTCGCATCAGGGTACAGCAAGGAATCTGGCAATGCATCTACCAAGGTATAGGCAGACTCTGTAGGAATTAAAATTTTCTTTTTTCCTTCTTCTTTAAGGAAAGGGTTCTTTTTATTATGGATTAAATCTTCAATAATCGTAGCCCGTGTCGCCTCTGTGCCGATACCGGATACATCTTTTAATTGTTTTTTTAACTCTTCATCTTTTACATATTTGTGAATTTCCTTCATTGCCTGCACCAAGGTTGCTGAAGTAAAGCGGCTTGGTGGCTTTGTTTTCCGTAGGTCCACCTTGCTATCCTTCGCTGTTACAGCATCCCCTTTACGTACAGGGGGCAATGACTTTTCTTCATCCTCTTGATTTTCTTCTGATTCTTCCGTGGATTTTACCTTTTTATATAATGCTTTCCAGCCCAAATCGATAACGACACGTCCCGTTGTGGTAAACAGTTCCTCTTGGTGCGTCACTTCGATACGAGTATGCTCATATACATACTCTGGGTAAAATTGTGCAATATAGGCTTGCGCAATGAGGAAGTAAATATTTTGCTCCCCTTTGGATAAGGTATGCAGTGGGCAACGTACAGTGGTCGGAATAATGGCATGATGGGCCGTAACCTTATTATCATTCCAGGCCCGGCTTTTAATAGTAGGATTACTATCCTTTGCCCATGCAGCTAATTCCTTATGACCCATATTGACCAAATTTGACAGGATTGCTTTTCCATCTGAAAGTTGATTCACTGGCAAATATTCACAGTCTGAACGGGGATACGATGTATATTTCTTCTCATATAGTTTCTGTGCGATGTCCAATACTTCCTGTGGCGTATAGTTATATAGCTTACCCGCCACAATTTGTAGTGATGATAAGGAAAAAGGCAGCCGTTGTCCTTCCTTTTTCTTTTTCTTTTCCACTAAAGAAACTGTACCTTCTGGGGATTGCATCAAACGGTCACGCAAGTCATTAAGAATAGTCTGATCCAGCATATGACCATCAGGGTCCAATCCTTGTTGTGTATCTTTCGGTTTCCAAGTGGCCCAAAAGGCTCCCTTTTCATGACCATATTGTACTTGCAACACGTAATATTCTACAGGCACAAAGTTTTGTAGCTCACGTTCTCTTCGTACCACCAGTGCCAAAGTTGGTGTTTTCACACGACCAATCGGAAAGGTCACTTTGTTTCCCAAATGCTGTTGCTCTAACGTATAGGCCCGAGATAAATTCATCCCCATCAACCAATCCGCACGGGATCGCGCTAAGGCAGAATCTTTTAAAGGTTGATATTTCTTATTATCCTGCATATGATCTAAGGCATAATGCATAGATTTTTCATCTAACGCATTCAGTAGAATACGCTCTACTGGCTTAGTGTTACCCAAATAATCGAGCATTTCGTCTATCAACAATTGCCCTTCTCTATCTGGGTCACCTGCATTCACAATGGTCGTTGCTTTTTTGATTAAATCACTAATAACCTTAAACTGCTTAGCACTCGATGATTTAATTTTTAATTTCCAAGAGGTGGGCAAAATTGGCAAAGATTCAAATCTCCAAAATTTATATTTCTCATCATAATCACCTGGCTCTACTTGTTCTAGCATATGACCAAAGGCCCAAGTAATCACATCGTCACCTTGTACGATATACCCATCATGACGTTTAGCACTCTGTGGGTCCGGTAACACTTGGCTCAATTCACGCCCTACACTAGGCTTTTCCGCAATAAATAAACGCATATGCTCCCTTTTCCTATCCATTACTGTTTACTACTCATGTATTACATTATTCTATAATAAATCTTCTCTACATTAACTTTCATTATACTACGAATGAGCTAAATAATTAAACAGACCTCCATTTCTTAACTTCCATTTAGAAAAATTTACTCCCCCATTACTCAGATCATATAATACTGATAATGTAGGAGCTCTCATTTTAAACCACAATACTTTCTAACCTCATACTTCTCTCGCTATCTTTCATACTCCTTTAAAATTTCCTATCAGTGCTACTTTTGCACAGAATTTTACAAACCTATGACTTATCTTATTCATAACCATATCCGCCGTTTTTCAACTTTCAGTATCATATCCTATACAGGGAGGGTTCAAATAGTATATAATTTTAAAGATATGAAAGTATATAACATACACATGTATTAATAGAGGTGAATTATGACATTTTTAGAAGAAGTAACTCGGCGCCGTACGTTCGCCATCATTTCTCACCCAGATGCGGGTAAAACAACATTGACGGAAAAGCTTTTGCTATACGGTGGTGCTATCCACTTGGCAGGGTCTGTTAAATCTAGAAAAACACAAAAATATGCCGTATCTGACTGGATGGAAATTGAAAAGCAACGTGGTATCTCTGTGACGAGTTCTGTATTGCAATTCGATTACGATGGTCATCGTGTGAACATCCTAGATACGCCTGGTCACCAAGACTTCTCTGAAGATACCTACCGCACCTTAATGGCAGCAGATAGCGCTGTCATGTTGATCGACGTATCAAAAGGTGTGGAAGCGCAGACGAAAAAACTATTCGCCGTTTGTAAAGAACGTGGCATTCCTATTTTTACCTTCGTCAACAAGATTGACCATTTCGGACGCAATCCATTTGACTTGATGGAAGAAATTGAAAACTCTCTTGGCATTCGTGCGGTTCCTATGAACTGGCCTGTGGGCATCAACGGCGAGTATCAAGGGGTATATGACCGGGAAACGAATACTGTAGAATTATTTGAAAAAGACGAATCCCATGGTCAAAAGAAACTATCCTCCACCAAAGGCGATGTGCACGATCCAGCATTCCGTGAGCTATTAGGGGAAGAGGTGCATCAATCCTTAATCGATGACATTGAACTTCTCGATGTGGCTGGTGATGCTTTTGATTTAGACAAAGTAAAAGCTGGTGAATTAACACCTATGTTCTTCGGTTCTGCGATGACAAACTTTGGGGTTAAACCATTCCTTGAAAAATTCTTGGAGTTAGCTCCTATGCCAGCCCCACGTGTAGCCCGTGAGGAAACGGTAGAACCTACGTCTGAAGATTTCTCTGCCTTTGTCTTTAAGATCCAAGCCAACATGAATCCGAACCATCATGACCGCATTGTATTCATGCGCATTTGTTCTGGTAAGTTTGAAAAAGGCATGAATGTACTTCACCAACAATCTGGTAAAACCTTACGCTTATCTCAACCACAGCAATTCTTAGCCACAGAGCGCACTATCATTGATGAAGCCTATCCAGGAGACATCATTGGTGTCTTCGATGCAGGTACTATGGGAGTAGGTGATAGCTTATGTGCATCCAATCACAAAGTGACATTCAGTGACTTCCCTGTATTCCCTCCAGAATTTTTTGCTCGTGTAACACCAAAAGATTCTATGAAACGGAAACAATTCTTAAAAGGTATGACTCAATTAGCGCAAGAAGGGGCTGTACAAATCTTTGAACCGCTCTACTCTATGGATTCCTTCGTGGTAGGTGCTGTAGGTATGCTTCAATTTGAAGTATTACAATATCGCTTGAAACACGAATACGGCGTTGATCTTGTGAACAACTCCTTACCATATGGCGTAGCCCGTTGGATCGATGGTGAAGTAGATGTAAACAGCTTAAAAGGTATGGACAATGCTATGATTGTAAAAGATAATCGTGGTCGTCTTGTCGTTCTAATCTCCAATGAATGGCAAATGGGTTGGGTTGTAGAGCGTAATCCAGATGTTACATTCCTACATACTCCTAAAATAGAAGCATAAGTACGAATACAACTAAAATCGTATTCGCATCGGTATGGTTGTTCTTATTTGTTCAACCCCATGTATAGTAAACATAAAAACCGCCTAGGCGATACTATCTTGTATCATCTAGGCGGTTTTAATTTGATCCACATATGTGTTATATATTATGTATTCTTCCTAGTTGTATGTCATTTCAGTATCTGGAAATATTCCTAAAACAACGGTTCCAAATCTGCTAATCCTTTTAAATTCCATTCTAACAATTTATCATGAATACGCCACATAAAAGCATTTTCCCATGGATAATGAAGGCGAACCCAAAAGTTTTGAAATGGTGTGTCATTGAAGAATACAGCTTGTCGTGGCAAATTAAATAGATTCTGTCCTGGCTCTACATTCCCTGCTTGTACTGTAAAAGCCATACGATACCCACTTTCTTCTGCTATCCTATCTATATCTTTATTGGAAAACCCACCTGGATACGCAATGTAACGAACAGGATGCTTCATACGATCTTCTAACACCGCTTTTGAGCCAATCAATTCATCACGTGCTTGGTCTAGGGACATATTTCGCAAGTCTTTATGATTCACCGTATGGCTTTGGATATCGATTCCATTAGCTTGCATTTCTTTCAACTGTTCTACATTGACAAAGCGACTTTCACCAAATGCACTAGTAATCATGAACAAGGTGGCTTTCATATTGTATTCTTTTAAAATAGGGAATGCGTACTTATAGTTGTCAATATAGCCATCATCAAATGTAATGAGAACTGGTTTATCAGGTAATTCCGTTCCCTTTGTCACGTAATCATATAACTCATCCATAGTAATTGTATGATATCCCTCATCATGGAGATATTGCATTTGTTTCTTAAACTCTTCTGGGGGAACCACCAAGGAGTGACGTATACCTGTATCGATTCGATGATAATTTAAAACTGGTACACCTACAGCTTTGTAATCCCAAGATCGCTGATACTGTATTCCTAAATATATACCGATGACCACAATTAGCCCTAGTATACCTAAAATAATTCGTTTCACATTAACCTCACGTGTCAGTAACTTTACTTAATACATAAAAATTAAAATAGCGATGTAAATCTATCCTTATTATAGTACCACACTTCGCTAAACTTATCAGTTATTTTTCATAAGTTTGACATATAGTAATAGAATTATTCATCATATTTCCTTTTATTATTATACTTTTTTTGCATTAATTTTATGATTTTTTTTCATTATAATATTGGTATGTATACATCATGCATTATTATCTATATGCCACTATCTACTTATTTCTCTACATTCTATAGAATTTATACTGTCATTGTTTACAATTAATCTATTTTCTATTGTATTTACTATCTATGAAAAGAGCGCATACAAAGCACTATAGTGCCAAAAATCACTATGACGAACACCCCTATTTCATGCTATGATAAAGACATAAGTTTTATCTAATGTGCTTCTTATTCCAAAGGGGGTTGTACTATGAAAGGTCTTATCGACTTGAGTCTAGTCAATGGAATCTGGACATTAAAACTGTCCATGATTCAAACGGTGGCATTAGCTATTGTCACATTGTATTTAGGGGAATTTATCAAAAAACATTCTCCATTTTTACAGCGTGTGAGCATGCCTGCACCAGCCGTAGGTGGTTTACCATTTGCATTCTTATGTGCATTCTTATCTTATTATAAAATTGTAAACATTACCTTCGATGGTGCTTTGCAATCATTCTTAATGTTGGCTTTCTTTACCACTATCGGTCTTATGGCAAGTCTAAACGTACTTAAAAAAGGTGGCGTCGCTATTATCTTCTTCTGGATTGTGTGTACTATCTGGATTGTCTTCCAAAATGGCGCTGGCATCTTAATTGCGAAAGCAATGGGTATTGAGCCAATCTTTGGTATTATGGCTGGTTCCGTTTCTATGATGGGCGGTCTTGGTACAGCAGGTGCCTTCGGTCCTCACTTTGAAGAATTAACAGGTATCCCTGGCGTAGCTTCCGCTGCTATAGCAGCCGCTACCTTCGGTATGGTGGCTGGTACATTATTAGGTGCTCCTGTAGGTGACCGTATCATCAAAATGCACAATGTCCCTACTCCAGTGGATCATCCTGAATTATTAGAAGCTGACGGTATTGATATTAATGAATCCGATAGTGAAAGTAAATTATTCGACTTACATTCCTTGATGCATGTCATTGCTTTCGTAGGTATTTCTCTTGGTCTCGGTACACTTGTGAGTGCCCTTCTATCTTCCGTATTTGGTCCATTACCAGCTTACATCGGGGCAATGATCGTCGGTGCATGTATCCGAAATTATGCTGACTTCACTGGTCATATTACAATCAACAGTGCTGCACTAGATGCTGTTTCTAATGTTTCCTTGAGTATCTTCGTTACGATGGCAATCAACAGCTTGAAATTAGCACAATTAGTTGATCTAGCATTACCTTTAATGGCAATTTTAGCAGCACAAATGGTGTTGATTACTATCTTTGCATACTTAATCTACTGGTTGTTCAAACGCAACTACGATTCCGTTATGTTAGGTGCTGGTGCTATTGGTTTCGGCTTAGGCGCTACACCAAATGCTTTAGTAAACATGTTGTCCTTGGCTTCTAAATACGGTCCATCTCCAAAAGCATGGTTAGTCGTATCCTTAGTAGGTGCCTTCCTCATCGACTTTACTAACGCATTCTTAATCACATTTATGGCAAAATTGATTTAATCAATTCTCCCATATACTACCCTAAACGAAAAAGGATTCTACAACCTCTGTTGTGGAATCCTTTTTTAATATTGTACTTATGTATTCTTTTGCTCCAATTCATACCAAGCATTGCCGATGAGAGCAAATTCATCTAATGTAAATGTCTCTCCACGACGTGATCCATCAATATTAGCTTTTGCCAAAATAGCTTCAATAGCTTCTTTGCTCAGCCCAGTGGTCTTCATTGTGTTGCTGAACGTCTTACGCCGTTGTGCAAAGCCTGCTTTCACAGCACGGAAGAAATACGCTTCACTATGGACTTTCACAGGTGGTTCACTGCGCAATGGACAACAAATCACGGCACTAGTCACCTCAGGCGCCGGCAAAAACGCTTTAGGTGGCACATCCATGACAATATATGGGTCTGTATAATACTGCACCGCTACTGATAAAGCGCCATACATTTTTGTACCTGGCTTAGCAATCATACGCTCTGCCACTTCTTTTTGCACCATTACCACTAATCGTTCAATAGGTAATTTAGATTCCAGCAAAGACATAATAATTGGTGTCGTAATATAGTATGGTAAGTTCGCTACTACCTTGAACGGTTTATGATCCATTAATTCTGGGATATTGACTTTTAAAACATCCCCATGAATGATGCGTACATTATCGTATGCCTCTAAGGTCGTGTCTAAGACCTCTAACAAACGTCTATCTAGCTCTACAGATGTAACGTTAGCCCCACTTTGTGCCAAACCTTGCGTTAAGGTACCAATCCCAGGACCTACCTCTAACACTGCATCGCCTGCTTCTAATTCCGCAGCCTGCACAATCTTATCCACCACAGTGCGCTTAATCAAAAAATTTTGCCCTAATTTTTTACTCATTTGAATACCAAACCGTTTACATATATAATGTACAACCTCTGGACTTGCAATGACTGATTCTATCATGTATTCTCCTACTGTATTTCTTCTTCTGAAAGTGCCTCAAAAAATGCTTCACGGCTGATACCGTAATGATTTAATCGATACAAAAACTGCTTCCCATTTCCATATCCTATACCCAGCTTAGCACCTATACAAGCCCTCATAGCAGCACTGCTAGAGCCCCCACTTAAATTATGTTGTACTAAATCTTGCATCGTAAACAACTCTGAAGATTCTATAGATTCTATGTGAAGCACTTCTAAGGCCTTACGGATGGATTCAGGACTTGCCTGCTCAATCCCAATATCATTATTGGCATAGGCTTCCTCTCGTGGCACAAAGGCATGCTGTGCCAACGGAAATCGCTTCGTCAAAAAACGACGAATCCGTTCACCTGCATAATCTGGATCCGTCAGAATAATGATCCCTCTCTTTTCATAGGCATCCTTAATCCGGCTGAGCACAGGCTTACGCAAATTAAACCCTTCCGTAGCAATACACTCCACCTCTAAAGCTTGTTGCACCCGTTGAATATCTGATTTTCCCTCAACCACCAAGACCTGTTTTAACATAAGCTCCTCCACAATATAGTATTCTATTATTATACCATACATCGAAACCTATGGCATGCTCTAACAAATCATACTACATCTAACAACAAATCATACATAGCCCAAAATTGCCAAATAACGCTGCTCCGAGACGAACGCAATTAGACGTAGTAGTCTATGGCGTTCACTTTTAAAGTCTAAACATGCAGAAGAGCACGGCATGTTCCTGAACAAACATTACGTAGTGCCGTTTGTGAAGGAATGTGCCGTGCTCTTCTATCAATATAAAGTTAAAAACAAAACGCCATAGATACATAGACTAAGAAGAGAGGATATACACATCTACTGTGCGTCGTCCAAATTGCATGGCAGATCCATAGTCTTCTAACACTACATCAATACGATTCCCAACAATGTCTCCACCTGTATCGGCAGCAATGGCCTCACCATATCCAGGTATATATACTCGTGTTCCTAAAGGAATCACATTAGGATCTACAGCTACTACTCCATGACGAGCACGAATACCTGTGGCAGTAATACCATCTCCACCACCATCTGTTGGCAAGTATGCTGTAGCTTCCATGGTAATGACTTCTCTCACACGATCATAAGAACGTGAGACTTCTACTTCTCGAGTACCTACTTGAACCACTTTTGGTTGCATTGGAGTAATCGTTTTACGTTGTAATTCTTTTGTGTCTATCACATCGCCTTGCTTATAGTGAATTTCTTCTTCCACTTCATCAAGTCCTACTGTACCTTCTTGTAAAACTTTTTCTTCACCTTTTGGTAAAGTATCTACTCGTTCATATTGTACCACTACTGGCACTTCTACTGTTCGTGTTTCTATCTTCGTAGTTTGGAATCCATGATTCCACATAAAGCCTGAGACTGTAACAAAGACTACTAGTAACAGTGTGAGCATAAGCACTGCTTTTTGCTTTTTCTGTATTAATTGATTTGTCATCTATTACCTCCATGGTTGGCATTCTACCATAGATGGATATATAAAGTCAAACATACGCTCCAAAAACGCCTATTAAAGCCATTTTTTAGTATATTATTTATTTAAAAATGAATTCTCTCTTCATTTTTAGTCCACTGTATAAAGACATTTTATTTTGATTAATTCAGCTATTAATTATGCTCAAATATTCTCATTTTGATAATTACTGAATTATCTATAGTTTTAACATATAATAGACTCTTAACTGACACCCATCAGAAAGTATGTGTATAACTATATCCATAAGCATCATATAGCATACAATCTATGATTAGATTGTATATATTGTATTTTTAAAATAGCCCTGTTCTATTGATAATGCAAAATTGATATGATACGCATTTTAGTAATACCCCATTCCTAAAAATCATAATTTGTCCATAGTACATTTAAAAAAATTAGCCATAAATTTCACGAATCGTGTTATTTATAGCTAATTTCATCAATTATATCTTATTTTACTGCTATCATGGACTATTTATTCACTACATTTTCACGCATATAGACATCCTTTGAGTACCTTTCATAATCTTTTAAAACATGGTATATACTTATATCTAATATGCTGCAAAGTATTTCCAGTCCTATGCCTTTACTTAGCATGATCAGTACTGTCAAATTCTAAAATTGGCTCCCACACGCCTAATGCGGCTATACCTTCTGTTGTCTCCATATCCTTAGGATTCAGAAATGAAAGTTGGGCACATACCTTATCTTCTTTAGCAATGACCTTACGATAAGAACCATCAGCTCGCATGACATGGGCTTTTTGATTATCCGCTAAGTAAACTTCTAAAATGTGTTGTAATTCTTTCTGTAAAGCTATATCTTCTACAGGAACCATTAATTCCACTCGATCATTTAAATTCCGTGGCATCCAATCAGCACTAGAAATATAATAAGGACTCTCGCTATGATTCTTAAAATATAAAATACGATGATGTTCTAAGAATCGCCCCACAATGGATCGCACAGTAATATTGTCACTAACCCCCTCAATCCCCGGTCTAAGGGTACATATACCACGAACGATGAGATCAATCTTGACCCCTTTACAAGAAGCTTCGTATAACTTAGCAATGATTTCTTTATCTAGTAAAGAGTTCATCTTTGCAATGATATGCCCGCCCTTACCTTGTTCTACGGCACGTATTTCTCCCTCAATCAAATCCATTAAAGACGATCGCAAAGTCAATGGAGCTACAATAAGATGCTGCCACTGCTGTGATTCCGCATATCCAGAGATGGTATTAAAGAATAGGGAACTATCATCTGCATAGGACTCACGACAGGTCAATAAGCCACAGTCTGTATAATATTTAGCAGTCTTCCCATTATAATTGCCTGTAGCAAAATGCATATATCGGCGTAGTACATCGCCTTCTTTACGGACCACCATAGTAATTTTAGAATGCGTCTTAAGCCCTCTTAAGCCATAAATAACATGACAGCCAGCTTTTTCTAAACGCCGTGCCATAATAATATTATTTTCTTCATCAAAGCGAGCTTTAACTTCCATCAACACGGTAACTTGTTTGCCTAGCTCTGCTGCTTTCACCAACGCTGCTACGATGGGAGAATCCCCACTGACACGATACAAGGTTTGCTTGATAGCCAGTACATCAGGGTCTACAGCTGCTCTAGCCACAAACTCTTCCACCACGGAAAAAGAATCAAATGGATGGTGCAAGAGTCTATCTTTTTCGCGGATATAATCAAAGATAGCTGAATTCCCTCGCTCCGTTACGCAAGGAAGTTCTCGTCGTGTAAAAGCAGGATATCGCAAATGGTCGTAGCCAGGTAAATTACAAAACTCGCCAAAGGAGGCTACGTCTAAGATTCCTTCTGCTATATAAACGGCCTCTTTTTTTGCCTGCAATCCTTGCAAAACAAATTCCAATAACTGTGGATCGTAATGCTCACATACTTCCACACGTACCACTTCACCACGACGACGCCGACGAAGAGATTTTTCAATCTCCCGCAGTAAATCCGTTGCTTCTTCTTCGATGTCTAAATCCGCATCACGTGTGACACGGAAGGTGGTAAAGGAATCGATATGATGACCCACAAAGAAATCTTCACAATAATAGTTGATGACATCTTCTAACATAACGAAGTGACGATGCACATCATTCGGTACTTCAATAATTCGATTCAATACAGAGGGAATTGGCAAAATAGCCATCTTCTCTTGATCTTTATCATGAATAGGGTGAATCTTCACCACCGAGTTTAATGTTTTATTCACCAAGAATGGAAAGGGATGGCTCGCATCCACAGCTAGTGGCGTAACGACGGGAAAGATATGCGTACGAAAATATTGGTATAACCAATGTAATTCACTTTCTTTCAAATCTTTAACTTTGACAAAGCGTAAACCTTCTTTTTGTAATCGTTTTAGAATATCGTGAAAGTACATATATTGCAAGGATACTAATTTTTTTGTAGCCTCACTGATGGCTTTTAATTGTGCTTTGGCATCCATATGGGCGGCATCGTATTTAATAATGTCACTCTGCTCTTGATGGCGCAGTCCAGATACGCGAATCATAAAAAATTCATCTAGGTTAGAGCTGCCAATGGTCAGAAATCGTAGTTTTTCCATGAGTGGATTACTTCTGTCGATAGATTCTTGCAAGACTCGTTGGTTGAATTTCAGCCAAGACAATTCACGATTAAAATAATACTTTGGATTCTCAAAGTCTTTCATAGTATCACTCCTAACGAACTTTCCAATGTATCACTAATTCACGTTTAAATTCTTTCTTACACTGCTTTTTTAATTTTTCGATAGCCATCTCCATCATAGAAATATGGCTTAATTCTTTCACCTCAACATGCATATCTATTTGTTTATCTGTAATATACGTTTGAAAGGAACGTATGGTACGTTCATGACTTTCTTCAAAAGCTTCTGCTAAAGCTAAGGGAAAGGACAACTTTTGTATCATCTCTCGATCTCCTTCTTTTAGTATGGAGAGATACGGAGACTGCTTAATAAATTTACTGTTTGCTCCATGAGAGTAGGATGCAATAAAAGCACTGAGTAATTGTTCTCGATGAGATAATCCATAGAGGTTACTATTAATAATCATATATGCACTATGTCTTGCATGGCTGTAATAGTTGATTTGTTTTCCTAAATCATGGAGCAAAGAAGCTACTTTCAAGATTAATTTTAAGCGCTCTCCCTCAGGCATTAGTTCTTTCCATTGTTTATAAATCTGTTTTGCCAATTTCGCAATATATAAAGAGTGGTCCACATCGTGAGGTGTGAAAGAGCGCAGTACATTCAACGTAGAATGGGTCACAATATCATCTATAACGCCATTTTTATCAAGACATGGTAGCCCATACTTCTCTGCTGAATAGTTGGCTCCATAATACTGAAAGAATAGCCCTTCCCGCAAGCCACAACCGCTGACAATCATAGACGATGCCCTTGTATACTCCATCAATTCCATAATAATGGCCATACCTGCTACGATGATATCAGCCCGTTCTGCAGATAACCCAGAAATCTTTTTCCGTTCCTCCCACGGTGTTTCTTTCACCCGATGAAACAAAGCCTCCATACCCGCTTTTTTTACCTTGTAATTGTGCAATTTAGGGATGGGGTAATTTTTCTCCCGTTGGTCCATTTTGGCAATATTTCGGGCTGTCCCTCCAATTCCAATAAGAGGTAATTTGGCATGTTTCAACCAACTTTCACGATGCAATACCTCTTGGATATGACGCACCATAGCTTCATATTCTACGCTAGTAAACTCATGGCCCGCTTTAAATTGTCCGGTCATTACAAGAGCCCCCATAGGAAGGCTAACAGATTTTTTCAATTGTCGATTTTCAATTAAGCTAATTTCAATACTAGCTCCACCAAGGTCAAACACAATAAAATCATCTAATCCTAAGGTATTGACAACACCTAAAAATCCTAAGTATGCCTCTTCCTCTCCACTAATGGCACGTAAAGGAATCCCCGTTTCTGCATATACACGACGAATAAAACTATGACCATTAGTAGCCAATCGCACAGCCGCTGTAGCAATACCTTGAATCTCTGTAACTCCCATAGCCTTTGCCATATGCGACAAGGCTTTCAATGTTTTAATGGCCCGTTCCATAGCAGGTTTTGTCAACATTTGATGAGTCCACATACCCTCACTGAGGCGAATGGACTCCTTCTGTTGATATACCAAGCGATAACTGCCTGAATCTGTAATTTCTGAAATGACAAACCGTACTGAGTTTGATCCTAAATCTATTAATGCTACTCGTTTCATAGGTCTCCTATGTACACAGAAAGGCACTTTCCGTATATGCTACTGTGAAAGTGCCTTTCTCATTCTATATTACTCAATACCAAAACAACGCTTACCATTCTCTAAGGCAATAGCAGCTAGTTCTTCTACATCCATACCACGCAATTGTGCAATTTCTTGAGCCACAAATTGTGTTTTAGATGGATCATTGCGACGCCCTCTAAATGGAGGTGGCGTCAAATAGGGGGAATCTGTTTCGATGAGCAAACGGTCCAATGGAATGTGCTTCGCTACTTCTTTTAGATTCGTAGATTTAGGGAATACTACAGGTCCGGCAAAGGAAATATAATAGCCCATTTTAATAAATTCTTTTGCCATTTCTAAACTGGTAGAAAAACAATGGAAGACCCCATAATTGCCTTTCCCATGTTCTATTAGCATATCTCGAATAGCCCCGTGCGCATCACGATCATGGATAATAATCGGTAAATCCACTTCTCTCGCAATGGCTAATTGGCGTTTGAAAGACTCTGCTTGCACATCTCTATCGGAAAAATCATAGTAATAGTCTAAACCGATTTCGCCAATGGCTTTTACTTTAGGATGGGACGCCATTTGTTTAAACCATGCATAGTCTTCTTCTGTGGCATCTTTAGATTCATGTGGATGCACACCTACCGCTGCATAGACACGGTCATACTGTTCAGCCAAAGCAATGGCAGACTCTGCTGTTTGACGATCCACAGCAGGGCACATAATATACTCTACGCCTTGGTCAAAACAGTCTTGAATCATCTGTTCCCGATCATTATCAAATCGTTCATCATTGATATGCGCATGTGTATCAAACAATCGCATTATCTCACCACACTTCCTGGAGTTAAGGATTCAATATTCGTTACTTCTAATTGATCCTCTTCATTAGAAGCGGATAAAATCATACCTTCTGACATATGGCCCATGATTTTTTTCGGCGCTAAGTTTGCCAAATAAATCACTTTTTTACCAATTAAGTCTTCTGGTTTGTAGAATTGAGAGATACCACTCACTACGGTGCGTGTTTCAATACCTAAATCTAAGGTAAACAACAACAATTTTTTAGATTTTTTTACAGCTTCGCAAGTCAATACTTTCGCTACCCGTAAATCTAATTTTGCAAAATCATCATATTCGATGGCCTCTTTAATCGGTGGAATATTGCTAGTATCTACCACTTCCTCAGTGGATTCTTCTGCAGTTCCTGGAACTACTTCTACCATTTCAGGAATTTCAAAACGTGGGTAGATTGGATCTCCTTTTACTACTTTTGTACCTGTTGGAAGTGCACCAAATGTGCGCACATCATCTAGCATAGCTTGTGCAAACCCTTGTAAACCAAGTTGTTCCCAAATTTTAGGAGCCCCTGTTGGAATCACTGGATCCACTAAGACAGCGATAATACGCAAGGATTCTGCCAAATGATACATCACAGCTTCTAAGCGCTCTGCATCGCCTTCGTTAGCCCCTTTTGCGAGTACCCAAGGCATCGTTTCATCAATATATTTATTCGTACGACCAATGAAAGCCCACACAGCTTTAAAGGCTTTGTTGTACTGCATATCTTCCATCAATTGTTCGTAGTCTTTTACTGTTTGCTCAGCTAAAGCAATTAAATCCTTGTCAACATCTTCTGTTGGCGCATGTTTTGTAATAATACCACCATGATATTTTTCAATCATCGCTACGGTACGATTCAACAAGTTGCCTAGGTCATTGGACAAGTCTGCATTGATTTTCGTAATAAAGTTAGGCAAGCTAAAATTACCGTCATTGCCCAAATGCACTTCATTCACCAAGAAATAGCGCAACGCATCAGAACCGTAAGTATCAATCAATGGAATTGGGTCGATCACATTGCCTAAGGATTTACTCATTTTTGTACCATCTACTACAAGCCAGCCATGACCATATACTTTTTTCGGCAATGGCAAGCCAAGACTCATGAGCATAATCGGCCAAATGATCGTATGGAAACGAACGATTTCTTTCCCTACTAGGTGCAAGTCTGCAGGCCAGTACGTTTCAAATAAATCACTGTTTTCATCCAATGGGTTTAAAGCAGAAATATAGTTAATCAACGCATCAAACCATACGTACATAACATGTTTTTCATCAAATGGTACTGGAATGCCCCAGTTAAAGCTAGTACGAGATACTGCCAAATCTTCTAGGCCTTGTTTCACGAATTGAATCATCTCATTACGACGAGATTCTGGTTGAATAAAATCAGGATTCTCTTCTATAAATTTGAACCATTGATCAGCGTATTTATTCATGCGGAAGAAATAACTCTCTTCTTGTACTACTTCTAATGGACGACCGCAATCAGGACATGTTTTTTCTGGACCTAATTTAGATTCTGGCCAGAATGTTTCGCATGGTACGCAGTATAAACCTTCGTATGAAGATTTGTAAATATCTCCATTATCGAATGCTTTTTGGAATAAATGTTGGCAATATTTGATATGTCTTTCATCGGTAGTTCTAATAAAATCATCATGAGAAATATTCAATTTTTCCCACAAATGTTTAAATCCATCAACAATTTGCGTCGTGTACTCTAAAGGAGTAATGCCCATCGATTCCGCCATACGTTGGATTTTTTGTCCATGCTCATCGGATCCCGTTAAGAAACGCACATCATAGCCAGCTCTGCGTTTGAAACGAGCAATTGTATCAGCAATGGACGTACAGTATGTATGCCCAATATGTAATTTCGCACTTGGATAATAAATTGGTGTCGTAATATAATACGGCTTCTTAGTCATCTGTTCTCTCCTTACTATACCATTCAATTTCATTATATATATCGCGTCGTGAAAGACCACGTTCTTTTGCAATTTGACGGGCTGCCTCTTTTTTTGGCACCCCTTCTTCGATTAAGGCTAAGGCTGCCTCTAGTGGGGAAAGCACGACTTTCTCCACCTTCGTTTCATCTGTCACAGTCTCCTTGCCACCCACCAAGAGGACAAACTCCCCTTTTTCTACGATTTGGCTGAAATCATTTCGTAACGCTAGCAAGGTAGTTCGTGTGAAAGTTTCAAACTTTTTCGTCAGTTCACGACCTACTGTGATAGGACGATTCCCCAGCCCTTCATATAAGTTTTGGATAGTTTCTTCTATACGATGGGGAGCTTCATAGAAAATCAGCGTTCCTTCGTAGGTAGCAATCCGTGATAACACCTCTTTTACATTCTGCTTTCGTTTCGGCAGAAACCCTATGAAGTGAAATTCCTTCGTGTTTTGCCCCGATGCGATAAGCCCCGTTAAACCTGCATTCGCACCTGGTAAAGGAACAATGGGTATCCCCACATCGATAGCCTCTTTCACCAAATCTTCACCCGGATCAGAAATAGCAGGCATCCCCGCATCACTGACTAAACCGATGGATTGACCATCCAATAAACGCTGGATGAGGTCAGCCCCCTTCTCCGCTTTATTGTGTTCATGATAGGAAATCATAGGCTTAGCAATATTAAAATGTTGTAATAATACCCCTGTATGACGCGTATCTTCCGCTGCTACCACATCTACTTCTTGTAATGTACGCACAGCCCGATAGGTCATATCTTCTAAGTTCCCAATGGGTGTGGGAATTAAAAATAATGTCCCTTTATGACTACTCATAATATGCTTGTACCTCATCTGAATAGGAACCATCCACTTCGTAAATATACAAAGGTGGTTCCACCATCATGCCTAGTTTTCCACCATATTTTAATTCTAATAATACTAACTTGCTCACTTTATCTTGGTTACCATGAACAAAGCGCATTCGTTTTACCCTAAATTGAGTCTGTTCTATAGCACTCAGTAAGGATTCTAACCGTGGGGTTGTATAAATCATCCACAGTGTGCCGCCAAATTTTAAATACCGTTGAGCTTGTAACAATCTATCTTTCATAGAGTGTTGTTGTTCATGTAAGGCTAATGCTATACTTTCTTCTTGTGATAGAAGTCCACTATTCGATTCAAAATAGGGCGGATTCATGTAGATACCATCAAACTGACCATAATACGGTTTGCCAGCATCGGTCATGTAATCTAGGTCCTCCATAGATACAGCATCTGCAATATCATTATGAATAACACTTTTCTGAGCTAACTCAATCACAGAGGAATTACAATCTACCCCCATTACATGACGAGCTCCACGATGATACAATACATGAGGAATCACTCCTGTACCTGTACCTAATTCTAAATAGTTCTTATTGGGTTTTGCCTCTCCAAAATGAGCGAGCAAAATAGCATCAATAGAAAACTTAAACTCTTTTTCGTCTTGAAACAACTGAAACCCACTTAGTAATAATTCTGTGATTGTAATATTACTCTTCATCCGGCAATGCCACTTCCGACCAATGTAAGTCGATAGTTCGTCCCGCTTCTAATTGTACTTTTACTGTCTTTTTCATAGTATTGATTTTTAAAACTTTTCCTAACCCTTCATCGGTGACTACTTCTTTACCGATACCAGGTGGCTCTGCTACAGGAGCTGGTTGTTTTACTTTTTGCGAATACAAGTCTCCTCCTTTTAGGTAGGAGTCATTTTCATAGTTCAAACAACACATCAAGCGACCACAAATGCCAGAAATTTTTGTTGGATTTAAGCTCAAATTTTGATCTTTCGCCATACGAATAGATACAGACGCAAAATCGCCTAAGAAATTAGCACAACATAATGGACGTCCACAAGCGCCAATTCCATTTAATACTTTCGCTTCATCGCGCACACCAACCTGTCGCAATTCAATGCGCGTACGGAATACATTGGCCAAATCTTTTACTAATTCTCGGAAGTCAATTCGACCTTCTGCAGTAAAGAAAAATACAATTTTATTCATATCAAATGTGTATTCCACATTGATTAATTTCATAGGCAATCCACGATAAGCGATTTTTTCTAGTCCAATCTCAAAAGCTTTTTCTTCTCGCTCTCTATTTTTCTCCACTTGTTTAAAATCTTTTGGCGTGGCTTTACGCGTCACTTCTTTCAGCGGTTGCACCACGCTATCTTTCGATACTTTCCGTGGCCCAATTACGACTTCCCCAAATTCCAAACCACGAGAGGTTTCTACTATGACACCATCTCCTGTCGTAAGGGTTACAAACCCTGGGCTAAAGTAGTAGATTTTGCCAGCTTTTTTAAAGCGTACTCCTACTATAGTAACCACTATATATCCTCCTTCACAGCCTCCCTTAAGGCTAATATAACTCCATCTATAACAAGGCCTAAGCGCACATTAAGGCGCAACGCCTGTTCTGCTTCTAATGTAATGGGCACAATTCGTTGCAAAGATTTTGATGACCATCGTGGTAAAATCATTTGCATGCGGAATTGATATTCACTTAATATCATCTTTTCACTCTCTGTACCATATCGCAAGGCTAACATATCTCTTGCTAACACACGTAACCAGCTCAATATATCGAGTACCACTTCTTTTGAAAGCCCCTCAAAGGATAGAGCTAAGGTAGTAAAGAAATGACTTCTTTCTACTACGCATTCTAGTACTTCCATAGCCTTTTCTAAACTTTCAATACCACCAGCCTGCGCCCACTGACGAGCTAATGTTGGATTTCCACGAGCACTTCGCACAGCCCGTCGAATATCTCCTGTATACCCTTCTTTAGTTAAGGCTTGCACCAATTCCTCTTCTGGCACTGGTTGCATACCAATGAGCATACATCGTGACACGATGGTGGGTAGTACATTGTCAATATTGGTAGTGACAATGATAAAATGCATATTTCGTGGTGGTTCTTCAATCGTTTTTAACATCGCATTCGCTAAGACAGTATTGGCTGTCTGAAAGCCTTCTACGATAACCACCCGCGGTGTATCACTAGATACATTGATATACTTTTCTAATAAGGTATACCATTGTTCCACACTGAGCTGTGTTTTCATAGGGCGAATCCAAAAGGCTTGACCTTGATCAATATAGATTGGCAATCCTTTATCTTTGACTGCGCTCTCACTTTCACCAGACTCAATGCGTTGTTGCTCTATAGTGGATAAAAAAGTTCGTCCTTCATCAGGAGAAAAAATCTGACGTCCTACTAATAGGGACCCAATGGCGATGGCCATGGATGTCGACTCTAAACCTGTTTCTCCGTAGAGCAGTAAGCTATGTGGCAAAGCAGAATCTCGGATTAATGTAGTAATTTGTTCTTTCACTTGATGTTGACCAAGTACAGTTTCAAAAAATGACATACATCCTCCTTTACCTCATAAGACTACCCTTTATTATAGCATGTTATGGCAATAAATACACGAATAAAAGAAGAAACACCTCATGGTTTCAGCAAAATATTTGCACTCCATGTGGTGTTTCTATCATATCCTTTTTTTGAACGTGTGTCGTACCATAACAGACTATCCATGATTATACTATTCACACTAGTGAATAGGTACGACACATTTTATTAGCTAGGGACTAGCCTTTACATATATATTGTTTTGCAATACTATACACTTCCTCATGAATGTCATCAATAGTGCGTAACTGATTGCTTTCATTCTCGCAGTGCACACGGTGCCAATCATAGGTATTCACCAACATATCATAAGCATCATGAGCCGCCGTCAAATGAGAGGCATCCTTTTCATGTATATCACCCGTATTGCCACCTGTTTTGCCTGTGCGTTCTGCTAACAGGGATTTTGACAAAGACAAAGGCATATCCAATAAGATAACCGCATCTGGTCTTGGCAACCCATATAAATCGTACTCTAATTGGTCAAGCCATTGTAAAAACGTATTTCGTTCTTTTTTATCAGTGTACTTTATCATTTGATGCACCATATTCGATGTAGTATACCGATCGGCAATAATGATGCCACCTTCTTCGTAAAAGCGTTGCCAATCTTGGCGATAGGACGCAAATCGGTCTATGGCATAGAGCGTACTAGCCACATAGGCATTCACTGAGTTCGCCTCTTTTCCAAAGTCTCCTCGCAAGTACATTTTAATTGGTTCTGCTGCTGGACTATCGTAATTAGGAAAACTTACAGACCGTACTGGGTATCCTTCTGCTTTTAGTCGTTCCAATAATTTTGCCGTCTGCGTGGCCTTACCACTGCCATCGCCGCCTTCAATAATAATTAATTGTCCCATATGTATCTCCTTATGATATCGCAATTCTTCTCGTATACTCTATCAATCAATACCGTACCTCTATCTCTCTATCTTTACACACGAGGATTGTCTGCAACTGGCGATCCCTAGCACCATTCGGCACATACCCATCACATTGTTTCTGTTTCATATATGCCAATACTTCTTCCGTTATAGTCTCACCTACACCTAGACAAGGAATTCCCGGTGGATAATACGTTATAGTTTCCCCACTAATTCGCCCTAGGGCTTGTGGTAAAGGGATTTCTTCCATCTCTGTATAAAATGCTTGCCGCGGTGAAAGTACCACGATTGGTGTAGGTAATGTTTCTACTGTACTTGCATAAGAATCAATAGAGTTAGTAATACTCTCAATCCTATGTCTATATAGATTCGAAATATCTTGCACTGCATCTATGACCTGTTGTATAGATGTATCCGTATCACCTATGGTAATCAATAACAAGACATGGTAGGCTTTCATGAGTTCCACTTCAATATGACGGGCTCGCAACTCTCGTTCTAACTCTTGTGCTGTCAGTCCAAGATTCTTTGCATCGATAATAATCTTAGTTTCATCTAAACTGAAAGCACCTTCTATATCCTCAACACTAGGAGAAGCAATGCCAGGAATCTCATTCAGAGCCCTTCGCAAAGTACAAGCTAACTCCAATGTATCTTTCATGAGAGATTGTCCCTCTGTAACCCATTGATGGCGCGCCATATCCAAAGATGCTAAGAAAATATAATTCGGACTAGTGCTCATCAAGATTTGTTGTAATCGTTGAATACGGTCTACATCAATACGAGACCCTTGGCCATGGAGCATCGAGGTCTGTGTTAAGGAGCCTAATAACTTATGTGTACTTTGAGCGACTAAGTCTGCTCCACTCGCTAAAGCTGGCACTGGCATTCCTAAAGATGATACAAGATGTGGTCCATGAGCTTCATCCACTAACACTAGCATATGTCTTTCATGAGCTACCTCTGCAATTCGTTTTATATCTATACCCACGCCATAATAATTAGGATGTACTAGCAATATAGCCTTTGCCTCTGGGTGTGCATCCATCGTAGCGATGGCCTCCTCCGCTGTGACCCCTACTGGTATGCCCCAGCGCGGATGAAAGCGCCCTTTCATATAGATAGGTTTAGCTCCACTTAATACTAAGCTGTTATGAACAGAACAGTGAGCCTCTCTAGGAATGATGATGGATTCTCCTTCTTTCACTGCACTCATAATCATCATTTGAATCGCACCAGATGTTCCATTAATAGAAAACCATGTATGATCGGCTCCAAAGGCCTGTGCTGCCAGTTGTTGTGCTTCTAGCAATTCACGCTCTGGCTCATGATAATCATCGATAGCATACATTAGGCCTAAATCATAGGGTAAGGCCTTTCCCATCCACTCTGTGAGTAATGCAGGAGCTCCCTTACCAATCTTGTGACCAGGCGTATGAAAAGGCACCATATGTTGTTTTTTATATTGTTCTAAAGACTCCACAAAAGGAAGTCGATTTTGATTTAACCTTTGTTTCATATATTTACTGTTGATTCTTTTACAAAATTATTAAATTTATAGATCTACATACTCTATTTAGTATTCTACCTTACTCTGTACATCGATTCAAGGTATTCTATCACCATCTAATTGTAGATTTCCACCATATTACATATGGATATTATACACTGCATGATTATAAAGTTTATATGTAATATACTTTATATATACTATCTTCTAGCTTTTTAAGAAACAAAAAACTGTTACAATTTGTAATTTCTTACAAACTGTAACAGTTTTTGATTATTTACTATATTCCGCAACGTATTGGGAACCTGCTTGCACATAGTGTTCCATTGTATTTGCCACTTGGTGTAAATCTTGACTAGTCAAAGCATTGATGTCTTGACCGCCCGTTGCACTATTGATAATTTGTGAAATTTCGTAACCACTATATCCTAGCACAGACAAGCGGTTGGATAAACTTTTAATTAAGCTCATTGCTAACCTCCATTTGTGTAGTAATTATTTGAATTCATTTCCAAAATTGGATCCTTCCGTGGTCGGGTTTAACCACCATAGCTAATAGTCCGTCATAAGAATGTTTACAATAAGCATCCATTTGCATACATATCTTAACTAGCATCAGCCTATATTGCTATGTTAGGTAATATTATAACGATTTTTTTCGATATTGTCAAGCTTATTCTATAGAATAAAATATATTAAAAAAATCGACCCCCAAAAGGGGCCGATTTTCCATACTAACTTGTAATCAAAAGCGTTTACGCTAATTAAAACCGATAGTATTGAACATACAATTATTTTCTACTTTTAGATGCCAATGTAGCCAACATTGCTTCTTCAGTACGACGTCGTACTGCGTCCACTAATGGTTTAACTTCTAAAAATTCAGCATCAGTCAAACGAAATGTACGTCCTTTACGTTCAAATAAGGATTTTTTGCGACCTGCACCAGCCCGCTTGCCGCCCCAATTATTACCTTTCATGATAATGCCTCCCTCACAATAAGTAAAAATAAAGACGATTCACATTAAATACTAATTATACTGCTCTAGATTTAGTATATACTTTTATTTTCATAATTTCAAGATGAAAAAACATATATAGTGAATTTATTTGATTGAATTCCTTCATCAATTCAAAAGTCATGCAAGGATTAATCAAAATCACTTTCATATACACAGTATATGCAAAAGAAAAGCCAAAATAGAGCAAGTGCTCTATTTTGGTTGTTTCTGATTTTTTTAACGAGGCCGTCCTTTTTTAGGATTATATAGATTCATTCCTTTATCGATACCTACTTCTACACAACCAAGAACAGCTTTCATCATAGCCTTAACACCCTTCTTTACTGTATCCTGTTGTTCTTCTGGGAATCGTGATAATACATGATCTACCACGGTCCACTCCGGCAAAGGTCGACCAATACCAAAACGAAAATGTGGAAAACCATCCGTTCCTAAATGACTAATCATAGACTTGATCCCATTGTGTCCACCTGCACTTCCATTTGGTCGAATTCTAAGCTTCCCAACTGGTAAGTCCATATCATCATATATGACATAAACATCCTCAGGTGTAAGCTTATAATATCGCATTAAAGGACCTACAGACTCACCACTAAGGTTCATAAATGTTTGCGGTTTTACCAACAATACTTTTTCGCCCGCTATCGTGCATGAACAGAGTTCCGCTTTATAATCTTCTCTCCATGGTGTATGACTCACGCCATCAGCAATAGCATCCACTACCATGAATCCGATATTATGACGAGTTCCCTCATAGTCCCTACCTGGATTTCCAAGTCCAACTATTAACTTCATCTTATTTATCAAACAAAGAGCTTACAGACTCTTCTCGGAAAATACGTAAAATCGCATCTCCCAATAAAGGAGCTACGGACAGTACTGTAATATTAGGTAATCGACGTTCTTCTGGAATATCAATTGTATTTGTTACAATTAACTCTTTAATGTTGGAGTTAGCAATACGTTCGCAAGCTGGATCTGTTAATACTGCATGTGTCACACAAGCGGTTACAGATTTAGCGCCAAATTCTTGTAATGCTTTCGCCCCTTCTACAAGCGATCCTGCTGTATCTACAATATCGTCAATAATGATACAGTTTTTACCTTGTACATCACCAATTAAGTTCATTACTTTCGCAACACCTGGTTGTGGACGTTTTTTCTCGATAATTGCAATTGGTGCACCAATACGGTCCGCTAAATCGCGGGCACGCGTTACACCACCAAGGTCTGGAGATACAACGATGACATCTTCCATTTTCTTTTCATTAATATAGTTTGCAATAATGGAAGCCCCCATTAAATGGTCTACTGGCACATCAAAGAACCCTTGAATTTGACCTGCATGAAGATCTACAGTTACAAGGCGAGTAACACCAGCAGTTTGTAATAAGTCTGCCATTAATTTTGCTGTAATTGGTTCTCTACCACGAGTTTTTCTATCTTGGCGAGCATATCCATAATATGGTACAACGGCTGTGATATGACGCGCGGATGCACGTTTCAAAGCATCTGCCATGATGAACAACTCCACTACATTATCATTCACAGGATAGCTAGTTGGTTGTACGATAAATACGTCTTTACCACGTACACTTTCATCAATCATGACTTGTACTTCACCATTATTGAAGCGACCTACAAAGGCTTCTCCTATTGGAAGGTCCAAATAATCACAAATTTCTTTGGCTAATGCCGGATTTGCATTACCTGTAAAAATTTTGAGTCGTTTACCATCTTCTAGTGTCATGTCATTACTCCTCTAAAACAATTGACTTACAATTTGATGCACAAAGGCTCTATGTATATTGTACTTCATTTTCTCAATTTTGTGTAAACTATTTTATCATTTTTTTTACACATTGTTATTTCTTGAAAGTATCATCTGTTACCCAGTTCTCTTTGACCACTTGGCGAGCCCGTCCGAATGCTAATCCACGGTTTGGCACATTCTTCGTTATAGTGGAACCTGCAGCCACATAACTTTCACTACCAATCGTTACAGGCGCTACTAAATTAGAGTTACAACCCACAAATACGCCATCCTCAATGATAGTTCGATGTTTCTTTTTACCATCGTAGTTCACCGTGATAGTTCCGCAACCAATATTCACCTTCGATCCTACATCACTATCACCGATGTAAGATAAGTGAGGAAGTTTGGTACCTACCCCTACCACGCTATTTTTAACTTCTACAAAGTTACCAATTTTCACTTTGTCAGACAACACTGTATCTGGACGCAAATGAACAAATGGACCAATCACCGTATCGTTCTTGATTTCGCAATCATGTGCATAGGAATCATGGATATGGTTATTATCTCCTACTGTTACGTTGGACAAGCGTGTATTTGGCCCCAATATATTATTCGTTCCTACCACCGTATTGCCTTCTAGCGTTGTATTCGGATAAATAATGGTATCTGGTCCAACCACCACTTCTGGAGCAATATATGTACTATGAGGGTCCACTAGAGTCACGCCAGCTTCCATGAGCGCTAAGTTGGTGCGATTGCGCAAAATTAACTCTGCTTGTGCCAACTGCAAACGGCTGTTTACCCCTAAGGACTCATCACTATCCATAGTCATATATGCACTTACCGTTTTGCCAGCTCGTACAAGGATGCTCACCACGTCTGTAATGTATAGCTCACCTTGTGCATTGTCATCTGAAAGTTGCTCTAAACAAGGCCATAATTCTTTAGAGTCAAAAATGTACATGCCTGTGTTTACTTCGTGCACTTTTAATTCATCTAGTTTGCCATCTTTTTCTTCTACGATGCGTTCTACAGACTTAGCATCATTACGAATGATACGGCCATACCCATATGGGTTGTCCATGTAGGCTGTTAATACTGTGGCTGCCGCCCCTGTTTCTTTGTGGTGCGCCAACAATTGTTCCAATGTTTCTTGCGTTACCAATGGTGTATCACCGCACAACAACAAGATGAGACCATCATGGTTGCCCAATACAGATTCTGCTTGTTGTACCGCATGACCTGTGCCTTTTTGCTCTAATTGTGTGACGTATTCCGCACGGTCACCTAAGTAGGCTTTCACATCATCGCCACCAAAACCGACGATAACCACATTGCGCTTCGCCCCTATAGATTGAGCCGCTTCTAATACACGTTCCACCATAGCTTTACCAGCTACTTTGTGCAATACTTTCGGAAGTTTAGATTTCATGCGCGTTCCTTTACCGGCCGCTAAAATCAAACCAACTAATTCACTCATATGCATCCACCTTTATTGTTGACATAGTAATAATCATATATAAATTAGCATACCATATTGCGGGAGATTTTTCGACACTAAATATAACTTTATTTTCAGTACACTCTATAAGTTCCTGTCATAGTTTTATGGATTCTATACCAAATTTTCTTCAATTTTGTTTATTTTATGTCATGAAGTACATATTTTTCATAACAATAATAGTTTTATGTCATGGACTCCAAATTCTTAATCAAAATAATGATTTTATGTCATGGGATGCAAACTTTTACTACCGTTTCTACCACAACATGTGTTTTATACCCATATCATCGATGATATAAATCTATATACTTTCATACTGTGCACACTCAAATTTCAATACAACTACCATACATGCAATAAAGGAAAGCCTACTTTTAGGCTTTCCTTCGTAACTTTCACTAGCACATTCTACTAGTGTCTATTCTTTTATTAGCATTGAAATATTTGTTTATACTTTATCAGCAGCCGCATAGATTTTTTGTACCCCTCTATTAGATAAGTAGCAAGAGAACATACAAAGGACTACACCCACTAGCAATGTGTAGAAACCCATGTCCCAGCCCCAATGGTCTACAACGAAACCAAAGAGTGTTGTTCCTAAGGAACTACCCACAAGGTAACTCATAAAACCACGCAAGCCCACGGCAGATCCTAAGGCAAAGGTTGGAATGACTTCCATTGCCTGTACTGGAATCATAGATTGTGGAATGTAAATCAAGCAGCCTGTAATACAAGCAAATACAGTGGCCCACAAAATACTATCAGAGTTCATATACCCAATCACACAAGCAAAGATTACCACTAAGCAATAGATTGGTAATTGCATAATGCGACCTTTGAAGTATTTATCTACTAAGTAGCCTGCCAAGATAGTAGATGGAATAGCAGCCCATTCAAACAACATGTACGCTACACTCATCTCTGTTTTCGTAAAACCTTTTACTTTCAGTAAGTATAAAGGAATCCAAGTAATCATGCCAAAGCGTACCATGTATACGAATACGTCGATTAATACCAAATACCAAGAGTTTGGATTTTTAAATACAAAGTTGTAGAATACTTGGAATGCATTCATATTCTCTGGTTTGTCCGCTGCCATTTTAGCAGATTTTTGTCCTGCCGCTTCCTCTTGGAATACTTCCTCTACAGTTGGCAATCCTTCTTCGGTTGGTCGCTTACGAACAAAATACAAGACTAATAAGACACAAATAGCGGCCAAGATAGCTGGTACTGCAAATGTACCGATTCGCCAATGCTCTGTTCCTAAATAGCCAATCGCTACACCCACGATAGGTGCTACAATGCCTCCGCCTAAATTGTGGGACATATTCCAAATCGTACTAGCACGACCCCGCTGAGATCTAGGAAACCAATAGCCTACCGTAATAATTGAAGGTCCAACACCCATCCCTTGGAATAAACCTAATAAAATAACGAGTCCGATAAATAAGGAATAATGTGTGGTGAATCCCATCAATACATTTAAGATGACGCATAAAGTCAAACCGATAGCCATAAAATACTTCGGATTTGCTTTATCTGCCAACACAGACATGAATCCTTTGCTAAGTCCATATGTAATCAATAGACAGCTAGATAATAAGCCTAATTGCGTTTTACTTAAATCTAGCTCACCAGATAAATACGGCAACGCTAAATTGAAATTACTACGCACTAAGTAATAGGCTGCATATCCAATCCATACACCAATCAAAGAATTCATTTGCAAGCGTAAAAAACGACTTTTTACCTCTTGACTAACAACTTCCATACTAACGCCTCCTTTACATTGTATGTCATGGCATAGTATATACCTTTTTCAATTGATAGGCTAGTAGTTTATTTCTAAAAGAGCCTCACCTTTTCTTACGAAAACCTATATACCTTTCTGTTAGGAACACAAAACGCCATACAATTCTAACTACACGTAGTCAGAAGCATATGGCGCTATGTACATCATTTATGGTAACGCATAAACGTATCTATTTAATTTTATAATGCAAACCGATAGGTTCTCGTTGCATAGGCTCGAACTGGTCGTCCGTTTCTAGTGGCTGGTACGAAAGTCCACTGATATGCTACTTGCATAACGGCTCTTTCAAATTCAGGTTGTCCGCTACCGCCGATAATATCTACGGAGCTAACCGATCCATCTTTTTCTACCACTAATTGAACAACTACAGTGCCTGTTTTACCTTGGCGGAGCATTTTAGGAGGGTACGGTGCTTCTACATCATTGACCAGAGATAAACTACCAGCATCGATAATCACTCCATCATCGTTGCCGTCTCCTCCGTTACCATCTCCAGTACCTTTGCCGTCGCCGTCGCCATCTCCGTTACCATCACCATTTCCATCGCTAGGTCCCGTACCTTCTCCACCGCCTCCAGAATTTCCTGGAAGTGCTGATGGTGGTGCGACAATAGCTACACTCTTAGGTGGTTCCGCTTTCACTTGTTCTAAAACCGCTTCTGCATCGGCTAAATTCGTAATCGGTGGTGGAATTTCACGTTTTTCAGTATGGGGTGCTGTAATCGCTGGTCCTGCACTCGGTTGCCCTGCACTACCTTTGTCCTCATGGACCAACTGCACCTCTACAATTTCATCCGATTCTGGTGTCAGTGTTTGGATATGCCCCAATACGCCTAGAAGTACTACAAGACCTATATTTGTCAGTCCGGATATCACTGCGGGTATACGCCATCGTCTATCCATAGTACCTCCTTATTTACTATCTGTCGCAATGGATACTTTAACAATACCCATTTGTTTCAATGTGTCTAAGACAGTAACAAATGCGCCATATTCAGCTTTCGCATCACCACGCAAGATAACGACCATATCATCGCCCTTCGCTTTTTCAGCTTGCAAGTAACGAATCATTTGGTCAAGCGTCACCGGTTGTGCTTCCACATAGATTTGCCCGTTACTTGTTACAGTAATTGGAATTTTACGTTGCAAGTCCACTTTCGATGCCACCGCTTGTGGTAATTGAATTGGCACAGATTTTTGTACGACCATTGTCAACATACTCATCATGAAAAATACCAATAAAAAGAAGATGATATCAATCATTGGAATAATCATGAGTTTCGGTTTAGACGTAGTCCGTAAGGATCTAAGCCGCATGGTTGTCACCTGCCAATTCCGCCATATACATAGCACTTGCATCTTCGATTTGGCTAATCAAAATATCTTGTTGTTGCACTAAGTATGTATGTAAAATTAAAGCAATAATTGCAACGATCAAGCCTGTGGCTGTAGCAATCAAGGCTTCCCCTACGCCGCCAGTGATGGCAAATGGTTGTCCTTCAGAAATGGATAATACACTGAAAGACCCAATCATACCTGTTACTGTACCCAACAAACCCAACAAAGGAGCCATTGTTACGATAGATTCAATATAGTTCAAATATTGACGTAACTTAGCAGATTCACTAATGGCTGCTGCTTCCAACAATTTTTCTTGTTGTTCTTTATTATTGCCACCACGAGCTGCTTCTGCAATGACATGTGTTGCCATCCCTTTGCTTGTTTCTTTTAAGGCTTGTAAGCCCTTCCAATTGCTTTGTTGTACTAGTGGAATAATCTTTTCACGCAATGCATTTACATCATCTAACATAGAGCGATAGAAACGCAACCGTTCTACGAAAATAATCACCGCAATAAAAGAACAGAGTAACAATGGATACATTACATATCCACCCTTAATAAATAATTCAAATAATTCCATGTGATACCTCCTTATACATAAATACTTATTTCACTGTTTCCGTAAAAATAATATGAATAGAATCTTCTGTCGGACCTTCTACGATGCGACTATGTACACCATATAGATTTTGAATAAACTCTGGTGTCAACAACTCTTTTGGCGTCCCTGTGCCAACCACTCGTCCTTTTTCCAAGGCTACTAAACGATGACAGAATTGGGATGCCAAGTTTAAATCATGAACAGCCATCAATACAGTTACCCCAGCATCACGAACGATTTCCAACATTTCCAATTGGTACTTGATATCCAAATGATTCGTTGGTTCATCCAAAATCAAACATGGGCTTTCTTGTGTTAAGGCTCTGGCCAAAATCACACGCTGTTGCTCTCCCCCTGAAAGGCTCAAGAAATTCCGTGTTTCCATATGGTCCATCCCCACCTGTGCTAAGGCTTGTCTAGCTATAGTATAGTCTTCTGGATATACCTCCAAAAGTTTCGTACACCCATACGAATTGATATATATGTATTGCTTTCAATACATAAAAACATACTGATTGTAATTATACTTCATCGCATCTTCATTTTACAATATTTTTTTCAAATATAACTATATTTCATAGTTAAGTCATTCTATATTATCTAAATTTATTATTTTTATGCTACCTTTAGCTTTTCATTATACATAATATTTTCCTATAGAATATGTATGCAATCTATGGTACTATGATAATTGAATACACTAAAGGAGGTATCTATGCAACAAACTAATAAAAAAGGCCTCATCACCGCTTTAGGTTGCTACCTTATTTGGGGGCTTTTACCCATTTATTGGGGACTCCTTCATCATATATCAGCCTATAGCGTATTAGCGCACCGTATCATATGGTCTGCTTTTTTCATGTCTTTTGTTGCTATCCTTTTCAACTTTCAACAATTTAAAAAGGATTGCATTCATTTAAAAACCAATGTATCTCAACTTTTGTTATTATTCACGGCATCCCTTTTGGTATCTAGTAATTGGGGCTTATACATTTGGGCCATATCTAACAATCGTGTGATGGATACTAGTTTCGGCTATTATATTAATCCACTGCTCAACGTTGTGTTAGGAGTCTTTATTTTCAAAGAAAAGTTAACGTTCGCCCAGTGGTTTAGTGTGGGCTTAGCCACTATAGGTATCATCTTTATTTCTTTACAAATGGGGAGTACGCCTGACTTGGCACTAGCCATTGCCTTAACATTTGGCCTCTATGGACTGGTAAAGAAAAAATTGCTGATCCATCCATTTACAAGTATCGCCTTTGAAGCTTGGCTCGTAGTACCATTAGCTATACTCTACACCACCTACATCGATACAAGTTCTTGGACGGCTTTTCAACATGATTCATTCACAGCCGCTTTATTTGTAGGGTCTGGTCTCACAACATCAGTCCCCCTCGTTCTTTTCAGTTATGGCGCTCGCCTATTACCATTAAACTTATTAGGGTTCCTGCAATACCTATCGCCCACCATCGCTTTACTTATTGCCATCTTCTATTTCGGTGAAAGCTTCGATACCAATAAAATGATTGCCTTTTCTTTCATTTGGGTAGCCCTTGGAATCTATACAGCATCCAATTACACTAAATAAATATAAAACAGCCTGTGCATCATTTGCGCAGGCTGTTTTCATAGCATGACCTCTGTATTGTAAGAAATATAAATACTCCTCAATATCCTCATAGGGAAATGCAGATAACCCTATCACTACTGTTTTCAATATATTATATAGCACTAATATTTTTAACGTATTTTTATGATACCCTAAACCTAAAACATCTTACAAAATCATTTTCTTTCTTGCAAAACTTTTATAATTCTGTATCCCTAGCAACTGAAAATTATTTTTATTTACTGTATACTAAACACATAAAAGGAATTGACTCCCCTGAGAGTACGCTCCCTATACTTTATTACGCTAGACCTATGGTATATATATTTGTAGCAATGTCTGTATTCTTTCAGCAACTTTCAGTCAAAAAGTATCTGCAAATGATGATACCATAACAATGATTATACTAATAGTAAACACAGAAAGGACTCGCACATGGACACAATGAAACAAGCTCTTGGGCTTACAGGCAATGACAGAATGGAAGTTATGATCGATATTAAAGACCGCTTTCTCGGTGGCACCTTAGATTTAGAAACAGCTCGTACGTTATTGAAAGAAAAAATCGGAACTTGTACACCTGATGAATTTGCTTATGGCGAGCAACAATTAAAAGGTTCTTATACTGACGAAGAAATCACCCATCGTATGGATGACTTATTAGAATTATTTGATGGTATTTTAATTCGTGCGAACAATGAATATCCTGAACATCATCCATTAACAGTGTATCTAAATGAAATCAACGCCATGGAACAACAGTTAACAGAAATGGAAGCTCTGTTACAAGCACCTCACTTCATTCTCAACCCTTGGCTTGGTGTATATGATGCCCTCACTACTTGGCGCATCCATTTGGCTCGCAAACAAAATCAATTATATCCAGTCCTAGAGCGGTATGGTTTCGATCGCCCTACGAAAATCATGTGGACTTTTGATGACGCTGTTCGTGATACCATCTCTGAAAGTAAACAACTACTAGAATCTGGACAAGAGTCTGAATTTTTAGCAAAACAAGCAGACGTCATCGATATTATCCGTGACCTCAATAACAAAGAAAAAGAAGTACTAATCCCAACAGCATGGAAGTTATTACAAGACAGTGACTTCATTACTATGAGCCAAGGTGATCATGAAATTGGGTTTGCTTTCATCGCCCCTCCTCCATTTTATAAAGGCCGTCCTGATGCGGAACCTAAGAACCTAGGAGAAACTTCTTTGAATGCTGTACAGGTAACAACACAACATAAAAGTGCTGGATATGACGGAAACTCCCAATTAGGTGGTACTGGTAACCCTACTGCATTGTTACAAGAGTTAGCCCAATTAGTTCGTAAATATGGCATTAATGGAAACCCTGAGCAAACGCATGACCTAGCTGTGGGCTCCTTGACAATTGAACAAATTAAATTAATCTTCAAATTCTTACCTGTAGATATTACTTTTGTAGACGAAAATGACTTAGTTCGTTTCTATAATGATACAAAGCACCGCATCTTCCCTCGCAGCTCTAATATCATCGGTCGCATCGTACAAAACTGCCATCCAAAGAAAAGTCTACCTTTAGTACAAGAAATTATCGATTCTTTCAAAGCTGGTAGACAAGATTACGCTGAAATGTGGATTAACAAGCCGGACCTATTCATTCATATCGAATACATCGCCGTGCGCAATGAAGAAGGTCAATTTAAAGGTATTTTAGAGATGGTTCAAGATTGCACGCATATTCGTAGCTTAAGCGGTTCTCGGAAAGAACTTATTTGGGAAGGTTCTAATTCTGCGTACCATGCCGTAGACCACATCGATTACAAACATGTACGCCAAGAGGATAGTACAACTAACTCAACTGAACAAGGTACGGTGCCAGAAAGCACACCACAATCTACGGTCTATGAAAATGATCTAGGTTTAACAGGAGATACCAAACTATTCCCTCTATTTGATATAATCCCTGGTCTAAAAGATCACATGATTCATATCAATCCAAACTTTAAAATGCTAAATTCTCCACTTGCTAAATTAATGAAACATAAAGCTACTTTATCCATGGTGGCAGAACGTGGTGAGATGACATTAGATGCATTAATCCAAGCTATTTTAGCTTTCAAATATAAGAATCAATAATATATTGGAGGACTATCCATGATAGTCCTCTTCTATTCTTATTTCTAGTCCTTTTATATGTTACTAAACAGTTCGCTGAAGGACCTATGTATTGTATAAACGTTAAAAAGACAGACACAGTTTTACTGCAAAACTATGTCTGTCTTTTTGATTACTCAATCTCTTTATTTTTAATTTTTTCCAAGAATATTTCGATCCGTTTTACCGCTTCTTTGATATTCTGCAAGGAATTAGAATAGGCTACACGAACAAATCCTTCACCACAGTCACCAAAGGCATTACCTGGTACAATAGCGATGCGTTGATCATAGAGTAGTTTTTCACAAAACTCTTCCGATGTCATGCCTGTGCTCTTAATGGACGGGAATACATAGAATGCCCCTTCTGGCTCGAATGTATGAAGTCCCATACGATTAAAAGCGCTCACCAACAAGCGACGACGCATATCGTATTCTTCACGCATGTATTGGATATCTTTATCCCCATTTTTTAACGCTTCGATAGCTGCGTATTGGGACATAGACGGAGCACTCATAATACCATATTGATGCATCTTCGTCATTTGTGCAATAATCGGTGCTGGACCTGTGGCAAATCCAAGGCGCCAACCAGTCATCGCATAGGCTTTGGAAAATCCATTAATTAAGATTGTCCGCTCTTGCATACCTGGTATAGATGCAATAGATACATGTGGTTCATCACCATAGGTAAGTTCACTGTATAACTCATCGGACAAAATAAATAAGTCATGCTTGATAACCACTTCTGCAATAGCTTCCAAGTGCTCACGGCGTAATACCGCCCCTGTTGGATTATTAGGGAATGGTAATACTAACAGCTTTGTCTTCTCTGTTACAGCCGCTTCAATCGCCTCTGGAGTCAGGCGGAACTCATCTTCTTCTTTCGTGATAATCTGTACTGGTTTGGCACTACACAATTCAGCTAATGGCGTATAGCACACAAAGCTTGGCACGGGAATCAACACTTCATCCCCTGGGTTTAATAAGGTACGACAAGTTAAGTCAATGGCCTCTGAGCCACCTACCGTTACAATCACTTCTGTTGCTGGGTCATAGGACACGTGATATTTCCGTTCTAACCATTTAGCAATTTCTTCCCGTAGTTCCATAAAACCACGGTTAGGAGAATACCAAGTTTTTCCCTTTTCTAATGTATTAATACCTTCTTCACGAATATGGTAGGGCGTAGCGAAATCTGGTTCACCAATACTAAGGGAAATGACATTATCTAATTCATTAGCAATTTCAAAAAACCGTCGAATCCCCGATGGTTTAACTGCTTTAATTTCAGCATTTAAATAGTTGTCATAATTAATCATCGAATACATTTCTCCGATCTTCACGAACTCCACCCGTGTGGAACACAATATTATTATCTTTATAACGTGTTAAGATAAAGTTTGTCGTGGTGGAAAGCACTGAATCTAATGTAGATAGACGGCGAGATACAAACAAAGCAATATCACGCATGCTAGCCCCTTCTACGATAACCGTTAAATCATAGCTACCAGACATAAGGTATACACCTTGTACTTCTGGAAATTCCATAATTCGTTCTGCCACTTTATCAAAACCTTGATCTGGAGCAGGAGTCACGCCTAATTGGATAAGAGCAGTAGATTTGTTTTGGTCTACTTGTTCCCAATCAATGACTGCTTGGTACCGTTTAATAATACCAGACTCCTCAAAGGCTTGAATACGACTTGCCACATGTTCCTCTTCACTGTTAAGCATAATGGCAAGGTCGGCGGCCGACATAGAGGCGTCCTCATCTAATAAACGTAATAAACGATGATCCAATGTGTCTAATTGTACTGTCATAAGGGAGACTCCTTTCTTATGATTCACATCTATATCTTGTAAACTATAGCATTGTTATATAATTCTCAATGCTTATCTTTTTATTATAGTCAGTTTCTCTGAAAGTAGCAATACATTATATTACACCTACACAATTTAATCGCAAGATAGTCTGCTCGAAGCAAGTCTATACTGATGATCGGACTAGAGATACAACGCATCCCCTCATGTTAGTATTTCTCTCATACCAGTTTCTAACTTCGTGGATAGTCACACTCTAAAAAAATTTTATATCTGCGCTTCCCCTTCCCAATCGCCGGGAACACACTAAATTGATTTATATAATACGCTCACATCACTATTCTTACCTACTCTTTTCTCCTATGTATCCACCCATATATTGTTAACTTAGTTAAGTTCTATAGAAAATATTTATATAACCTTTACAAGATTCGAAATTAGGTATATTCTATAGAACGTATTACAAAAGGAGGAGTTATCCATGAATGCCCAATCGATACAAAATCAAGAAGAAACACTATTTAATTCTGGATTCATCAGTATTACTATCATTAATTTTATTGTCTTTTTAGTGTACTACTGCTTTGTAGTCATTACCGCTAGTTATGCTACCAAGGAACTGCACTCTACTGTCGCTGAAGCAGGATTTGCTACTGGTATTTATATTATTGGCACCTTATTCGCTCGCCTTATTATGGGACAACGCTTAGAACTTATCGGCCGTAAAGAGGTACTTCGGTATGGAGCTATTTTTTATTTCCTCACTACCCTTGCGTATCTCATTGCCAAAGATATTCTAATCTTGGATGCAGTCCGTTTCCTAAACGGTTTTGCTTACGGTACTGTATCCACCGCAGCCAATGCTGTAGTTACTGCTTACATTCCGAAATCGAAAGATGGAGAAGGCATCAATTATTATGGTCTTAGCACTAGTTTAGCAGCGGCTATTGGCCCTTTCATTGGCATGATTTTATTACCTGCCGTTGGTTTTACTTGGATTATTTATTTAGCCGTCCTATTATCCATCGGTGTTGCCATCGCTTGTTTACGATTCCCTGTACAAAATTTAGTACTATCCTCTACGGAAGCAGCCTCCATGACATCTTGGTCTATGAAGAATTTCATTGAACCACGTGTATCCTTCATCGCCTTTCTTGGATTCCTAATGGGCTTAGCCTATTCTAGCGTACTCGGTTTCCTTTCTATCTTTACCCATGAAATCGGTCTCATTACAGCAGGAGCCTTCTTCTTTGTGGTTTATGCCCTTGTGATTACCGTGACCCGTCCTATTGCAGGTCGTATCTTCGATGAACGTGGCGAAAATGCTGTCATGTATCCTAGCTATATATGTTTAACAATTGGTCTTTTACTCATCGCTTATAGCTCCAATGCAGCATTACTACTTATCGCCGGAGCCTTTGTAGGCTTAGGTTATGGTACCTTTATGTCTAACGGACAAGCTATTTGCTTGAAAGCTGTAGAACCTGCCAAAATTGGGGTAGCTCTTTCCACCTATTTTATCGGATTAGATCTCGGATTAGGCGTCGGACCTTATACATTAGGAATCTTACATGGCTTACTATCCTACAGCGGAATCTATATGGTATCTGCCATCATTCCAATTATCGTATTGATACTTTATGCCATCTACTATAAACCTGTAAAAGAAGAAGCGATTTACGAAGAGGAGATTCCTCAACATCAATAAACCTATAGATAAAAAAAGTGTCCTATACCTTATGCTATGACATACATATGCATATCGGTATAGGGCACTTTTATATTATCCTTTTGTTACAAATATACGAATTTTATTCGTTCTATCAATTAAATTAGTATCATTAAACCAAAATTTAAGAGTATCATAGCCAATATATCTTTTTATGAAAACCGTTTTCTCATTACTATAGATTATAGTTCCTAACTCATCATAACAGTTTACAATAAAATCTAAATTACAATTAAATTTACCATCCATAATTTCAAGAAGAATATAAAACGATTGTGTACTCCCTTTATCAACTTCTTGTATTCCATAGGACTGTACATTAATTTGAAAAAACTGAAATGTTTTTTCATTGATTTCAATAGCATTATATAATCGTTCTTCATCAGTAACTGTATTCATAGTCCCTCCCTAAGCACACTCATTGTATGATACTTACATTAAAGTCCATTTAGACATAAAAAAATAGACCAACCGAAGTTGGTCTAAATGGTGCCGAGGACCGGAATCGAACCGGTACGGTTATCTCTAACCGACGGATTTTAAGTCCGTTGCGTCTGCCTGTTCCGCCACCCCGGCATGGGTGGAATTTGTGGAGGCGGCACCCAGAATCGAACTGGGGAATAAAGGTTTTGCAGACCTCTGCCTTACCGCTTGGCTATGCCGCCAAAAAAGTGGAGCGGAAAACGAGATTCGAACTCGCGACCCCCGCCTTGGCAAGGCGGTGCTCTACCGCTGAGCTATTTCCGCAAATGGTGCCTCAGGGCAGAATCGAACTGCCGACACACGGATTTTCAGTCCGTTGCTCTACCGACTGAGCTACCGAGGCAAGTAGTGGCGACCCCGATCGGATTTGAACCGACGATCTTCGCCGTGACAGGGCGACATGTTAACCGCTACACCACGGGGCCATTTGACTACTTTGTTAGTATACCCTATTTCATATTTCTCGTCAATACTTTTTTATATTTTTTTATAAACATTTTTTATTTCTCTGAAATCAGCTGTACAAGCCATTTCATGCATTATGGGAGTACCTACAGATATGGATTAGTCCCTAATTCATATCTCAATGTAGTACTCGAACCATGTCCAGGATATATCACATAAGATGGGTCTAAAGTCATAATTTTTTGCAATGTCTTTTCCATAGCCTTTGAATCACCATTATAAGTATTCACTTTTCCTATAGTCCCCTTAAATAAGGTATCTCCTGTAAATAAAATATGCTTATACCCAATACATACACTACCCGCACTATGCCCTGGCACCTCCCATACATGCAAAGAAAAAGGTTCTATCTGTAAAGGCCCCTCTTCTAACGCAACATATGGAGAAGTAAATCGTTCTTTATATCCCGATGGCATACGCCGTTTGACTAATAATAGTTCCTCATCTTTAGCATGCATATACACAGGGATATGGTAGGATTCTACCAACGTATCTACGGCACAAATATGATCTGCATGACCATGGGTCAGCACAATACCTACGGGTGTCACATCCTGTAATTCTTTCATGATACGCTGTCCATGAAAGCCCGGATCAATAATAAGGGCGTATCCATTTTCTTTCAGAATATAACAATTTGTTTTATACAAGCCTTGAGGCGTTCTTACGATGTCCATCGAATCGTCCATACCCTTTCCCTGTTTTTGCAAAATATCCTCGCCAAAAACCTGGATGCAGTAATACAAGCAATGTAAACAGTTCTAACCGCCCTAACAGCATATTGATGATACAAACAACTTTAGCCAATGGAGACAGAATGGTTAATGTTTCCGTAGGTCCTAAGCTACCAAATGCAAGACCTACATTTCCTAAGGTGCCAGTCACAAGCCCTAATACATCTCCAATCGGTAGCCCTGTAGTAGATATCAACACAGAGGAAATACCAAAGATTAAGAGATAGAAAAAGAAAAACTGTTGCGTCATATGTAACCACTTAGTAGGTAGTACATGTCCATTTAATCGCACCATTTGTACCATATCTGGATGAATGGCTTTACGCAAGTGTAGGATACTACTTTTTGCTAAGATAATAATACGAATAATCTTTATACCACCTGTGGTGGATCCACTGCACCCCCCAAAGAATGTCCCCATGAATAGTACCATCTGTGCTAAGCTAGGCCATTGATTATAATCCACAATGGCAAACCCCGTACCTGTTTGCATAGATACTAATGTAAATAAGGAATTTTGAATATGAGATATATCCAAGCCCCCCGCTTCCCAGCTGAGCGCTACCAACACTAATACTGATCCAATACAGAGGGTCATCAAATACATACGATATTCAAAATCCCGCCAAATTTCTTGTATCCCCTTTTGCCAAATAGATTGATACACCGCAAAGTTTCCTCCTGCTAGCACCATAAATACCAATAATATGATACATACAATAGGTGCATCTGCATAAGCAAAAGTCCCTCCCGTCATAGGGGCCAATCCCCCAGTGGCAACGGTAGCAAATGTTAGGTTAATCGCTTTAAAATAATCTACCCCTGCCAACCACAGCAATGATGAACAAACTATAGTAAATACCATATAGGTGCGCAACAAATTCCCCGCAATGGATCGAATTCTAGGTAATACAATGCCAGGTCTTGGTACAGAGGCTTCCGCTTCAAAAAAATGAGCTGCATCAGCCCCCAAATTACGAAGGAACGCTAAGACTAAGACAATCATTCCCATGCCACCAATCCAATTCGTAAGGCCACGCCATAAAATAAAAGTTCTCGGCAATGAACTGACATCATCAATCATAGTTGCTCCCGTTGTCGTAATCCCTGATACAGCTTCAAAAAGTGCATCTACAAAGCTTGTAAAGACACCACTAAAGTAAAAGGGCAAGGCTGAAAATATAGCTGCAAATAACCAGCTTGAACTGACCACCAAGAAACCATCTCGCAAGCTATAGGAGTCTGTATCTGTTCCATAATAATACAATACGCCCCCTAATACACCAGACAGCGCGCTTGCTACAAGGAATGAATAGTATACTATACCTTCATCTAAGATACCAAAGAAAAAAGGAACTAATATGAAGAGGGCTAGTGTAATCAATACTTGCCCCACTACTCGCATAATATTTTGAATGCGCATGAAATCCTCCTTTCTTTCATCATACTTCCTTATCCGCCTACATAGGTAAGGAGTTTATTAACATATTCTGGCAATGTAAAAATAACAATATGATCGCCTTCTAATAATTGGGTATCTCCTTTTGGCACAATTGTACGATTATCTCGCACCACAGCACCCACTAAAGATTTGCCAGGGAATTTTAAATCTTTTAAGTATTGATTCATTAAATTTGAACGATTGGTAATGCTAATCTCGATAGCTTCTGCTTTGGAACCTTCAAAGGTGGAAATATTAATTAAATTTTCTCCTTCTCGGATGAGTCTCAAAATTTGACCTGATGTTAATAACCGTGGGGAGAATACCACATCGATACCTACTTGTTCCATTAAAGTAATATATTCTAAGCGACCGACACGGACAAATGTTTTAGGAACCCCTAAATGTTTCGCTAACAGTGCTACCAATAGATTCAGCTTGTCATCATCTGTTAAGCAAATGATCACATCGTTGTCACTAATCTCTTCTGCCTGTAATAAGTCAACATCTGTACCATCTCCATGAATCACAATGGATCGACTCACTAGGGCAGCTAGTTGTTCACAACGATCTAAATCCTTTTCAATAACCTTCACATCATATCCATCAGCTTCTAATAGTAAGGTAAGATTCCGCCCTATAAGACCTGCACCAATGATAACGACCCGTTGAGTAGGACGACTTACTTCATTCAACCATACTTCCACCTTATCGATGCTTTCCTTCGCCCCTAGAAAGAATACATTATCTAGGTATTCCAAGGTACTTTTACCATGAGGAATAATCATATCGCTACCACGCATAATCCCAACTATAAGCACATTAGGGGGTAATTCCAATTTTCGCAAGGGTATTCCCGTCACATGTAAATTGTTGCGAATCTTAAACTCCACTAACCGTACAGCACCACTAGCAAAGTCTTCTACATCTAAAGCGGCTGGTGTTTTTAAAACTTTGTAAATTTCTTGAGCTGTTACCATTTCAGGATTGATAAAGAGATCAATGCCCAAACGGTCACGAATCACTGCATTGGTACCATTTTCATACTCTGTATCACGAACTCGTGCAATCGTCTTAGGAATCCCTGCCGCCTTGCCTAGCATGCAAGCCAGCATATTGACTTCATCGGAGTCCGTTACAGCGATAAGCATCCCCATATCTTCAATGCCAATTTCCTGTAATAGGGAAATGCTGCTGCCATTACCTTGAACCAAGTTCACATCTAAATTATTTTCTAAATTTTTAATGCGATCCCCATTTTTTTCAATGACATACACATCATGTTGGTCTTGTTCCAATCGCTGAGCCAAGGAGTAGCCTACTTTACCAGCACCTACTACCACAATTTTCATGACATATCCCCCTATTTTGTTTCCTCTACGGTAGCAGATTGTTCATCCGCCTCTAGTAAAGTGGCTTGCCCTTTCTCTGTTAGCAAAGTCCACCCATCTTCTTGTACAATGAGCTCTGCTTTCATCAGATGCCCTAAGGCACGTTTAAAAGCAGCCTTACTGATGTTAAATTTATCTTTAATGATCGGTGCCGATGTACCATCACCATAAGGCATACGCCCATGCCGGTTGCCTAAATAGGTCATAATTTTTGCACCATCTGAAGCGAGTGCCTCTTCTTTGACAGGACGCATAGAAATATTGATCCGTCCATCATCACGCTTAAAGGTAATACGGCCTTCAATAAGTTCCCCTACTTTTAAAGATCGTGTCATTTCACTGCGATGCATAAACGCAATCCATCGTTCTGGGGTAATCAAGAACACCCCTTCGCTAGTCATGTTATAAATGGCACCTTTCACCATGCCCCCAATCTTAGCATCTGTAGCAGGTTTTGAGGCACGCCGCATCGCATCATCCACATCCATGGATACAGCTAAACGACCTGACTTATCACTATAGAGCCGAACCCAAACTTTTTCACCATTTTGAGGGCGCCCACGCATTTCTGCATGGGGCATAAAAATCCCCCGTTCTGTTCCTACTTCTACGAAACAGCCAAAGTTTGTTGTATTAATGACCTCAACATAACCAATTTGACCTTCCTTCATAGCTGGTAAACGCATACTTGCTGTCAAGCGGCCTTTGGGATCTTTGTATAGAAATACTGTCACTTCATCGCCAATCGCAACGGAACTTGTTTGTTGGTCTTTATGCAACAAAATATCGTCATTCGTATTGCCTGTTTGACCATCTAAAAAAGACCCTTGATCACTTTGACGCAATACCTTTAGCGTAGCAATAGTATTTTCTGATAAAGTACTAGCCATATTAGACTCCTTCAAAGGATTCTCTCGGTGCATCCTTCCACAATTCTTCTAAGCCATAGAAATGGCGGTATTCACCTGTAAATACGTGGGCAATGACATCACCAAAATCAAGTAAAATCCAGTCTCCTTCACGATATCCTTCGCGATGTAATACGGTCATACCTTGCTCTGCACCGGCATCTTCAATGGCATCAGCTACACTTTGTGCATGTTTCACATTATTTGCTGTAACCACTAAGAAATAATCTCCTAACATGGTAAGACCTTCCATATCCATAATGGAAATGTCTTCTCCCTTTTTATCATATCCAGCTTGCGCTAAGATTTTTACTGTTCCTAAAATATCTTGTTTCTTTTTCATTCTAACTCCTTATCTTGTTGTGGGACTCCCTGGTTCTGATTTTTCTGTATCCTTAGACTTATCTTCTTTCGTAGCTTTAGTCTGTTTTTCAGCATCTTTTAAAGAATCATCAGCACTATCTTTTCCAATACCTTTTGGAGTATCTCCAATCACTGGAATCACTTCAGCATCACTTGGAATATCTCCCACAGTAATTCCTACCAATTGTTGTAATTCTATAGGCTCTACATTCCAATAGTCTACACGATCAATTGTTTCTGATGACCCTGGTAAAATATACCACCGCACTTTATCTTTAGGAAAGTCAATCACTTTTGTGATAAACCGAACACCATCCCATGTACTAATATTAGTACTAATATGACTCCATTGTCGCCACACTCGAAAAGCGGTTCCCAAGCTAACGTGATTTCGTTCTCTCTCCCACATAGTCTTTAATAATCGTTCTTGATGCATAGTCCTTGCTAATGTATCACCCTCTTGATTGACATATCTCATATATCCAAAGGCAGTATCATTAGTCATATCTTGGTACCCTTGATGAATGTTGATATCCACTTCACCAGAAGCTGCATCTCGATGTACCATAGATTGCTCCACATATAGGCTTGGAGTTCCAAAAATATTCATCATAGACTGGAAACTCTCTTGATCTACCACTGCATAATAGGGGATAACTATATGGAACATATCTTCCACTACGGCTTTCGTTAATTCTATTCCACCTTGTGCATACATATCATTAATTCGTTGTGGTGTATCACTGTGACGGTTAATTATTTTACTATTACTTGGTATACCAATAATCTGTAAAGTTTTTGCATCCATATTGAAAGCTATCACATACAAAGCATCTGCTTGCTGTGGTTGACTTTTATCAACGCCAACAACCAACATATAGGATGTTTTAATGGAGCTCATATCCATAGGTATTGTATTAGTCACAACCGGCAATGGATGCGACTCTTGACTAGTAGTACTCGGTTGAGATACAGCGCTCACTGCACTACGTATTCCCCATACTAGAAGGCCTACAAAAACTACTAATAAAATTAGGGCCCCTATAATGCGTCCCCATCGCAGTCCATGTCGGCGCGGCTTTCGTCGTATATTTCGCTCCATTTATGTATCCGACCTTTCTAACAATACACTATTTCTACCTCGAATCGTATCTACATGTATACTTAACCCTTGATCAAGCAAATGACGTATCGTTCCATCATAGGCGCGAATCACAGCAGAGTTCAAATCTTTAAATGCTAACGCACGTAGTTCTTCCACACCAGGAAAATCACGATTTGGTTCAATATAATCAGCTAAAAAAATAATCTTATCTAATAGGCTCATATGAGTACTCCCTAATGTATGAACTCGAATAGCCTCGCAAATCGATTCATCTTGAATTTGCAACTCTAACTTAGCATAGGCTGCCGCTGCAGGTCCATGTAGTAATGCCCCGTTGTTAAGCATTTCTAAATCCACTGCTATCTGTGCATCCATCACCATTGTTTGCATTTCTTGTAAAGGTCTTTCTTTCATAGCATCATGCAATACAGCTGCCACTTCTGCTTTCTCTATAGAAACACCATAATGATTGGCTAATCGTCTTGCCATATCTAGCACACCTAATGTATGAGCAAATCGTTTTGGTGAAAGCCGGACTTTCACAACATTTTGTAAATTTTCTATTGTTGTTATATCTTTCACAAGCCTATACCTTTCTAGGGTTATCCATAAAACAAGCATCAACCTAACAACAAATACCCTTATGTATTATATATTTTATGTTCCTTAATGTATTGATATACCAATTTAGGTAACATGTATCGTGTAGATAATCCATACCGCAGTCGGCGACGCAATTCCGTAGCAGATAACTTCATTTCTGGCACCTCTAATATGTGAATACGACCGCCTCGTTGAGCAAGCCATTCGATACTTTCACCAATATCAGCAGTGGCACCAGGGCGGATGGCCCCAATAAACTCACACATATCTAAGAGCTGTTCAATATATTTCCAGGTTGGTAAATTCTGAATCGTATCCGTGCCGGCAATAAAGAAAAATTCCGTATCTGATCCATACAAATCATGAAAATATCGCAATGTATCAATGGTATAAGATTTTCCATCCCGCAGCATCTCTACATCAGAAACTACAAAATTAGGATTATCCAATACTGCTACACGTACCATTTCTAATCGATATTTCGCCTCAATCACATCCGATTCCTTATGAGGAGGTTCCTTAGCAGGCACAAAAATTACCCGATTCAAATCAAATGCTTCTGATGCCATTTCTGCAATCATAAGATGGCCCAAATGAATCGGATTAAAAGTGCCACCTAAAACACCAACTCTCTTTTTCTTATCTACCATGTAACCACGCCCCTATACACACTAGAGATACAATACCTAGTATAACTAATACGATTCCATAGGACTTCCATTCATAAGCTCCTTTGGGAGACTTCATATAATGAAAGTAAGCTTTTACATCTGCTAATTTCATCGCACCTGTCCATGGCCAAAGACAAAATATTTATAGCTTGTCAACGCATCTAGTCCCATAGGTCCTCGAGCATGGAGTTTTTGTGTACTAATGCCAATCTCAGCCCCTAAGCCAAATTCAAAACCATCTGTAAATCGTGTAGATGCATTCACATAAACTGTGGAAGCATCCACTAAGTTCATAAATCGTTCTGCCTCGGTTGGGTCTTCTGTAATAATCATTTCAGAATGTTTTGTACCAAATGTATTGATATGAGTAATAGCATCATCAATGGAAGATACCACTTTGAAATTCACAATATAGTCATTATATTCTGTAGCCCAATTATCCTCTGTGCCAGGTTTCACCTGAGAAGATAAGCTTTGAATTTGTGTATCCCCATAGATGGCAACACCTTTTTCTTCTAACATAGATACAATCTTAGGTCCTAAGTCTTGCAGTCTTTCTTCATGTAACAAAATTGTTTCCATTGCATTACATACAGATGGTCGTGATAATTTTGCATTTTCCAATACCTGTAATGCCATCGTTTCATCAGCAGATACATCCACATAGCCATGAACAACACCACTCCCTGTTTCTATAACAGGAATTTTACTGTTATTCACGACAAATTGAATCAATCCTGCTCCACCACGTGGAATCATCACATCAATCCATTTGCGTTGTGCTAACAATTCACCTACAGCTTCTCTCTCAAGAATAGACACTAATTGAACTAGCTCTTTCGGAGCTCCACACCGCTCTAAAGAGCCTTGCATAATCTGTACCATAGCATCACTCGTATGGTATGCTTCTTTTCCTCCACGAAGAATAATCGCATTGCCTGTCTTAATGGCTAAAGCAGCTGCATCCACTGTCACATTAGGGCGAGCTTCATAAATCATGCCAATAACGCCGATAGGGATTTGCCGTTTTTCAATACGCAAGCCATTGTCTAAGGTTCTACTTTCTAACACAGTACCAATGGGGTCATGCAAATGAGCCACTTGGCGAACACCTTCACAAATACCTTCGATGCGCTCCTTCGTCAAACGAAGGCGATCCATCATCACAGATGGAACTCCATTCTCTTTAGCTTGGGAACAATCGATAGTATTCGCTTCTAAAATCATTGGTATAGCATTTTCCAAATCATAAGCAATCTGTTCCAAAATACGATTCTTATCGTCTGTACTTAGCACTTGTCCTACCATAGAAGCTGACCGTGCTGCTTTGCCTAAATTTTCAAAATATGCAGTATATGGATTCATAATTTACTCCTGTCGTAAGACAACTAAGTTATCTCGATGCACCACTACATGATAGGTATCACGAACGCCTAATATACTAGGGATATCCTGTGATTTATGGCCTTTAATCTTGAGCAAATCGGATAGATTAAAGTTCACAATACCGCGGGCAATTTCTTCTCCATCGTGAACAATAGATATGGTATCCCCTTCTTCAAATTGCCCTTCACCAGATAGAATACCTACTGGTAAAACACTGGATCCATTGGTGAGTAATGCATCACGGCATCCTTTATCTACATGAATGGTCCCTTGTAAACGTGTGCCAAATGCCATCCAGCGCTTTTTAATTTGCGGCACATCTCGATGAGGCCAAAAATGCGTGCCTCGTTCTTCTCCATTCATAATAGCTTTAATACTATCTGGATGGTCACCAGAGGCGATAATCATATGAACTCCAGAGTTCGTTGCAATATGAGCAGCTTGAATCTTCGTATACATACCACCAGTGCCTAAAGAAGACCCTGCACCACCAGAAATTTCATAAATGTACGGAGTTAGAGCCTCTACTTCATGGATTAATGTAGCATTTTTGTCTGTAGACGGATTCGCTGTATATAGGCCTTCAATATCCGATAAAATAATCAATGCATCTGCATCAATAATGCTAGCAATATTAGCAGATAATGTATCATTATCACCAATTTTAAACTCATCGATAGCTACTACATCATTTTCATTGATAATAGGAATAACTCCTAATCCAATGAGGGCCGTCAATGTATTCCGTAAATTAAGATAATGACTACGTTTCACCGTATCTTCACGGGTTACAAGAATTTGTCCTACCGTATGTCCATATTCAGCGAATAGTTTTTCATACATATGTAACAAGATGCCTTGTCCCACAGAGGCTGCGGCTTGTTTTAAAGCAATGTCATCGGGTCTTGATGTAAATCCCAATGAAGGAAGACCAGCAGCAGTAGCCCCAGAAGAAACTAAAATCATTTCTTTCCCTACATTAGCTAAATTACAAATTTGACGGACTAACACTTCCATTTTATCAATGTTAATGCGTCCATTTGCATGCGTTAATGAACTTGTACCTACTTTAACAATTACCCGTTTCGCCTGTCGTAACTCTTCTCTCATCGCTTCACCTCATGTGGATTGATTATCTTGGCAACTCAATTTTTGGATCTTTTGCTTTTTTGTACAACACACCGTTATGTCCGATGATTTGTACTAACTCTGCTCCTAACATATCCGCTAAGTGAGGCAAAATTTCTCTTGGATCTTCCAAGCAGTTATTTAACACTTTTACTTTAATTAATTCACGTTTTGTAATGGCAGCTCGTGCACTGTCGATAACAGGATTTTCCAATCCTCCTTTACCAATCATCACAACCGCTGGCATAGTACTTGCTAAAGCACGTAAATATCGCTTTTGTTTACCTGTCATTCTATCTCCTAATCATGGAATGTAAATCGTTGATCACCGATGACTACTTCATCGCCATCTTGGATACCACGTTTTTTCAATTCCGCATCTAAATCCATGTAACGCCAAATCTTTTGGAATCTTCGCAATGCTTGTTCATCATCAAGATTTGTCATAGCCACCAATTTCTCAATACGAGAACCACTGATAATATAGGATGCATCATCGCCACGAGTAATGACGAAGTCAGTATCAGGTTTTGCTTCATAGTATACAGTGTCATCCACCACTTCTGGCTCTGGCACGTAATTTTCAACATAATACCATGCGCGTTCAACTAATGATGGCAACCCTTCTCCAGTCAATGCATTCACCGCAAATACTTCATAGTCTTGATCAGCAAAGTATTTTGTCACTCTTGGCAATGTTTCTTCATCTTGTAACAAGTCTGTTTTATTCAATACGATTAATTGTTTTTTCTTGCTCAATTTTTCGCTATATTTAGCTAACTCTTCATTGATTTTATGAAAGTCTTCAATAGGATCACGACCTTCTAATCCAGATACATCCAATACATGGAGCAAAATATTACTACGTTCTACGTGACGCAAGAAGGAATGTCCTAAGCCAATGCCTTCACTAGCCCCTTCAATCAAACCTGGAATATCTGCCATAACGAAACTTTTACCTGGTGCTACAGAGACTACCCCTAATACGGGAGTTAATGTAGTAAAATGGTACGCAGCCACTTCTGGTTTTGCAGAAGACACTTTGCGGATGATAGAGGATTTACCCACGCTTGGATATCCTAGTAGTCCCACGTCAGCCAACACTTTAAGCTCTAAGTTTAACCAACGCTCTTCCCCAGGCTCTCCTTTTTCAGCAAAGGTTGGTACACGGTTAGCACTATTTTGAAAGCGTGCATTACCACGACCACCGCGACCACCTTTGGCCACCATGTAAGTTTGTCCATCTTCGACTAAATCAGCCATTAATTTACCAGACTCTTCATCTGTTACCGTTGTTCCTAATGGAACAGAAACAATTAAATTTTCAGCGCCACGACCATGCTTGTTAGCACTTTGTCCAGCACCACCGGTATCGCCTTTGAATTGACGTTTATATCTAAAATCAACAAGTGTATTGATATTTCTATCAGCTTTTAAAATGATGTCGGCACCTTTACCGCCATCGCCACCATTCGGTCCCCCTTGTGGCACATATTTTTCTCGACGGAAACTACTCATACCGTTACCGCCATCTCCCGCTTTTACTAATATACGGGCACGATCTATAAACATATTTTTTTCCTCTAGCCCTATAGATAGAGCGGCCGAAGCCGCTATATCATAGAGTTTTTACAATTTCAATAGCCCGTTCCAACTGTACATCCTCTTCAGGATTTGCTTTGGACGGCTCCACAATTTCATCTGGTATAATACCAATACCATCGATGACCCTATCATTAGGTGTATGATAGCGAGCAATAGTAATTTTTAAGCCTTCTTCATCAAGACCTTGTACTACACTTTGCACAGTACCTTTACCATAGCTTTTTGTACCCACAATAATGCCAGATTTCGTATCTTGCACCGCACCAGCAATAATTTCTGAAGCGCTTGCAGAGTTACCATTAATCAACACAACTAATGGGATTAGACTATGGTCACCTCTAGACATATAGGCGCTATTTCGGCCTTTTCTAGTTTGTACCGTTACAATCGGCCCTTTAGGTATCAAATATTGCCCTATACCATGGGCAGTAGTGATTAAACCACCTGGATTATCACGCAAGTCTAATACTAAGCGTTTCATCCCCTTAGCTTGAAGATCCTCATAAATTTTCGTAAACTCATCTACTGTTTTTTCAGCAAACTGCGTTAACCGAATATAACCGACACTATCGTCTAGCATCTTACCTCTTACAGTAGGCATGACAATAGTTTTTCGTTCAATGGAAATCTCTTGCTCTTCTCCGCTACGAAGGATGCGAAGCACTACAAATGTACCTGCTTCACCACGAATATGATTAGCTACTTCTTCTTTTTCTATATCAGATATAGGTGTCCCATCAATCGCAAGAATTTGGTCTCCTTTTTGAAGTCCTGCTGCTTCTGCTGGTTGCCCTTCCATAGTAGCACCTACTTTGAGAACTTTACCATCGGAAAAATCCAATAATAAACCAATACCGCTATAGGTAGAAGATGTATGCATCTCAAGTGCTTTCATATCTTCTTTATCCAAATAAACAGTATGTTTATCATGGGTACCTTTAGCTAATCCCTTTAACATATTCACAAAAAGTTCTTCTTTAGATGGTGAGTCCATAGCCCATTGTGTAGTGATGTAATAGGTGTAACCAAATTTAGCAAGGCCTAAGGGGGATCCAGAAATATACCAAAAGAAACCAGTAAGCATAATAAGGAATACAATTAATAACTTTATCAGCTTACCTATTAACTTATAGATTCTATCTTTAAAACTTAGCTGCTCTATTTTAGGAGCAACCTCTTTTGACATCTCCATAGTAGTATAAGCTTCATCGTGTTTTTCAGAGATAAACAAATACTCTTTTATTCGTATCCAATTAGATTTTTTTTTGTTATCTTCCATAGTCTCCTCTATAAGTATCCCATTGGATCTGTTGGTTCCCCGTTAATACGCACCTCAAAATGAAGGTGTGGACCTGTAGAACCACCTGTGTTACCTGAGTAGGAAACTACTTGACCTTTTGATACAGTTTGACCAGGGCTTACCGCTACATCACTATTATGAGCATATAAAGTAGACATACCATTACCATGATCAATAATAACTGTATATCCATAGCCACTAATCCAGCCAGCTTCCACAACAACGCCACCATCTGCTGCATGTACTGGTGTTCCTTCATCAACACCAAAGTCAGTACCTGCATGGAGACGACTTGTACCATAAATTGGATGGATACGCCATCCAAAATCAGATGTAATCGGTGCATTAACAGGGGCGGCTAACTGTCCAGTTCCCTGTACCCATGTAGTAGTAGCACCACCACCGCTACCACCTTGGCTAGCTGCTGCGGCTGCTGCCGCACGTTCTGCTGCTCGTTGTTGTAACATAGCTGTAATGCTTGCAGATGATGCCATTAACTCATTATAGGCCCGCTCTGCTGTATCACGGTCATTCATCGCTCGTTCTAATACTGCTTGACGTTCTGCTTTTTTCTGATTGATAATCGTTTGTTTTTCCTGTGCTACTTTTTCAAGTTCTAATACTTTAGCCCGATCTGCCTCCAACTTAGCTTTTTTACTAGCAATCTCTTCACGCTCAGTTTTTATGGTATTAATCAATTCCATATCGGCTTGAAGAATCCGTTTCAACATTTCCATACGATTTGCAAAATCACTAAAATCTTTAGAACCAACCACTACATCTAAGTAACTTAAACGTCCGTTAATATAAATATCTCGTACCCGTTTGTAGAACACTTTTTCTCGTGATTGTAAACGTTCCTGTGCTGCTTTTAATTCTGCCTCTGTTTTCGTAATATCTTGATCTAAACGAATACGATCTGCTTGCACTTGTTTTAAGTCTGCAGTGGCTGTATCTAATTCAATCTGTATAGCATGTAACTGTTCATATACGGTACCAATCGTTTTTTCTGCTTCCGACTTTTTATTGGCCTCATTTGTCAATTGTTGTTGAATATTTGACAACTGATTCGTTAAGTCTTCATCTTGTGCTTGATACCAGTACGGTGTAGCCATCATGATAGAACCGCATAGTAAACTAGCTACTAGTGTTACTGTTTTTTTCTTCATCATTCCTACACTTTCATATATTGTTTTAACGAAATGGTACTACCAATAGCACCTACAATCACACCTATCCCAACTAATCCTGCAGATAGTTGATAGATAAACGGCATCATTGGTACCAATGGCATAAACGCAAAGTTTGCAATCACTTCCACTGTGATATAGCGATAGAATTGCCAAGTAGCAATGCCTGCAATCGCACCACCAATAGCGCCTAAAAACATACCTTCTAATACAAAAGGCCAGCGGATAAACCAGTTTGTGGCACCTACATATTTCATAATTCCAATTTCTTTACGACGGGCAAATACAGTCAAACGAATCGTATTGGAAATGATAAATAAGGTAGCCCCTGCTAGGAAGCCGATGAGCACAATACCACCGATACGAATAATTTTTGTGACTTCAAAAATTTGTTCAATCACGTCTTGTCCATAGTGGGCACTTTCTACTTCTGGATATTTAGAGACAATTTCCGCTGTAGATTTCACTTGGTCTGGTGTATTGAATGTTAACACATAAGACGTTGGCAATGGATTATGTCCATCTAGGGAATCGACTAATTGCTGTTGCTCCCCTAAGCGCTCTTTAAAGCGTTTCATAGCTTCATCTTTTGTGACAAACTCAATGTCCTTTAGCTCTGGCAAGGCTTTTAACTTTTTACCTAATTCCATCACTTGTGGTGTTGTTAAGTTATCCTTCAAGTAGATACTAATTTGTACTTGGCTCTCTAAATGGGATGCCAAATTGTTAAGGTTTACCACTCCACAAGCAAATACGCCCAAGATAAACAAGGATAATGTAACAGTGGAAATAGATGCCAAGGACATCAATCCATTACGGCGCATGGATTGAACGGCTTCTTTTATATAATACTTAAACGTTCTAATTTTCATGGAATGCGGCCCCTCTCATTTGATCACTTACTACACGACCACCTTCTAAGGCGATCACTCGTTTGTTTAGATAAGACACCATATCCATATCATGTGTTACCATCACTACGGTTGTACCAGAGTTATTGATGGCTTTAAAAAGATCAGAAATATCGCGGCTTGTTTGAGGGTCCAAGTTACCTGTTGGTTCATCTGCAATCAGCACCAATGGTTTATTTACAATGGCTCTAGCGATAGCTACCCTTTGTTGCTCCCCACCACTAAGATCTTGTGGCAAATCATTAGCTTTATCGCTGAGTCCGACCAACTCTAATACATTTAAAACTTTCTCTTTAATTACTTTCGGTTTTTCCTCGATAACTTCGAGTGCGAACGCAATATTTTCAAACACTGTTTTTGATGGTAATAATCGGAAATCTTGGAATACAATACCTAACTTTCTACGTAAGTACGGTACTTTACTAGATTTGATACGTGTTACATCAACATCATTCACAATAACCGTTCCAGAATCTGGTGTGACTTCATGTGAAAGTAACTTAATAAATGTTGATTTACCTGCTCCAGAATGCCCACAGACTAATACGAATTCTCCTTTTTCAATATGAATCGATACATCCTCTAAAGCAATAGAACCATTGTCGTATACTTTATGGACATTTCTAAATTCTATCATTCTATCATTCCCTTCCTATTTTCGTGCTATACCTCGTTTGGTAGCTGCTACAATATCAGCTGCTGTTAATCCATATTTTGCCATCAATTCTTTTGGTGTACCAGATTCACCAAAGGTATCTTTCACACCGACAAATTCCATTGGCACTGGGTACTCTTTTACCACTACTTCGGCTACCGCACTACCTAAACCACCAATCACATTATGTTCTTCAGCAGTAATTAATAATCCTGTTTCTTTTGCAGCCTTCACAATTGCTTCTCCATCAATTGGTTTAATAGATGCCATGTTGATAACACGCACAGAAATACCTTCTGCTTCTAATGTAGCTGCTGCTTCTACTGCAGGTCCTACTAAAGCACCACAAGCAATAATCGTAGCATCCTTACCGTCACGTAATTGTTGAGATTTACCCGGTACAAATGTGTATCCTTCTGATGTCACATCTTCTACACCAGCACGGCCTAAACGTACATACACAGGGCCATGATACTCTGCTGCCCAAGCTATGACAGCTTCTGTTTCTGCTGCATCTGCTGGTACCACAACTGTCATATTAGGTAATGTACGCATACAAGAAATATCTTCCAAACTTTGGTGTGTCGCACCGTCTTCACCGACAGTAATCCCTGCATGAGTAGCACATACTTTTACATTTAATTTTGGATAACATACGGCATTCCGCACTTGTTCAAAGGCACGACCGGTAGCAAACATAGCAAAGGAAGATACAAATGGTACTTTTCCTGCTGCTGCTAAGCCAGCACCTACAGAAATTAAGTTTTGCTCTGCAATCCCTACATTAAAGAATCGTTCAGGATATACTTTTTTAAATTCATCAGTTTTTGTAGATTTTGATAAATCTGCATCTAATACAACAACATCTTTATGAGTAGCCCCCACTTTAACTAAGGCTGTACCATATGCTTCACGAGTCGCTTTTCCCATGATTACACCTCCAACAATTCCGCTACAAATTTGTCACATTCTTCTTGTGATGGCGCTTTACCATGCCAGCCTGCTTGGCCTTCCATAGCTTGTACACCTTTCCCTTTGACAGTATTCATAATCACCATAGTCGGTTTATCAGTAGTTGCTTTTGCTTCTGTAACTGCTTCGTGTAAAGCATCAATGTCATGACCATCCACCACGATCACATGCCAACCGAAAGCTTTGAATTTTTCATCAATTGGTAATGGACTCATAACTTTTGTGATATCGCCGTCAATTTGTAATCCATTAAAATCTACAAAAGCTGTTAAGTTAGACAATTTATAATGTGCTGCAAACATCGCTGCTTCCCATACTTGTCCTTCTTCTAGTTCGCCATCACCTAGTACGGAGTACACACGGTAGGAGGCTCCATCAATCTTACCTGCCAATGCCATACCACATGCTGCAGAAATACCTTGTCCCAAGGAACCAGTAGACATATCTACACCTGGAATGTATTTCATATCTGGATGACCTTGCAAGATATGGTCGATTTTACGCAAGTTTAATAATTCTTCTGTTGGGAAGAACCCTTTTTCTGCTAATGTAGCATATAGAGCTGGTGCAGCATGTCCTTTGGATAAGACAAAACGATCGCGATTTGGATCTTTCGGCTCATTTGGATTTACATTCATTTCTTGAAAGTACAACAAACTCATTACATCAGCAATAGATAAGGATCCACCTGGATGACCAGATTTTGCTGCTGTAACAGCTTTCACGATGTTTACACGAATCGCTTTTGCTTTTTCTTGTATCAATTGTTTTTGTTCAAGTGTTAACATACTATACCCTCCCGTGTTATACACAATTCTAAGGTAAATTATTTATCATGCAGCATGCCAATGGCAATGCGGGCATTCTCTAAGGCATTTCTTCGTAGTTCATGGATGTTTTCTAACACAGTTTTGGTGAAAGTCTTTCGTTCCAACACTTCTACTGTACGTGCCACAATAGGTTCTACTGTTAATGTATGTAAATCACCTACTGGCACTTCCCCAATCATATGAAGAAAGTTTAAAATTTTAGGGTCATAGGAGATCCCTAAGCAAGGTGTTTCCATTAACGCACTAAATACTAATGCATGGAGCCGTACACCTATCATGATATCCACACAACTACTCAACGACAGTAGCTCTGTTGTGCTATAGGCATCAGCCAAAACCGTCGATCTAACTGTCATCCGTTTGGCAATGGCTTCTGCCTCCATCGTGTCTTCCCTATGTTGCATAGGAATAAACACGATATGAGCCTCTGTTTCTCGATGAATCTGATCTAGAGCCTCTGCCAATGTAGTTTGATACTCTGTGCAATCTTTCCAAGCACGTACGGAAACGCCCACAATTGGTCGGTCTAGAGGAACCCCATACGATGCCAATATATCACGACCTGCTGTGGCCTCCACTGGGTGCATCCCTAACACAGCATCAGCAGTTACTGTAATTGGTACATGATGGATACCTAGTGAACGTAGTTCCTCTTTTGAAGCATAATCTCGTACAGTAATCATAGACACTTGATTCAAGACACGCCCCACCGTGCTACGGGCCAAGGATTTACGCAAAGGTCCAATGCCTTGTGCATAAATCATCACACGTTTTCCCAATGTATTCGCTAACGCAATAATGCTTAAGTAATAATACAAACTGCGAGCACTTGTTACATCTTGCAACAAACTACCACCGCCACTGATGAGCATATCACAAGAATACACGGCTTGGTATATCTTCCACATATCAAAACGACCAATGGCTTTCACCTTATGAGTGCTCATAGTTTCACTAGGATTTCCAGAAATCACCGTAATCTCGGCCTTCGGTTCTAATTCCAGCAATGCTTGCAAAATAGAACTCAATAGCGCTTCATCTCCGGCATTACCAAATCCATAGTAACCGGAAATGAGTATCTTACACATGACTTTCACCTCGTCCTTGGAACCAACGAATGCCATAGCCGATGAAACGTACCGCTATAATCGCTACTAAACCGATGACGATACCCAATAATAATCCATCATAACCACGGGCAATGGACATGTACACTGGCGTACGTAAATGACAGAACGTTTCCACCATAGACGCAATACCAATAACTGCTGCTACGGATAAAGCAAAGTGCATGACCATTGGAATGCGGCGTCCCACAGCATAGGCTGCCAGCATAAACACTGGATGACCGATTAAAAATTCTTTTTCACGAGGGCGAGCATACATCGTGTTTTCTAAAAATCTACGTAAAGCTAGTTCCCAAGACGGTACTGGTACGCCAGCTGTATGTCCACTACGCCCTACAAAGACATAGGCCACTACCGCTAAAGACCCAACGATTAATAAACTATAGACTTTAATATCAATTTGAACAAATTCTGTAATAAAAGATTTCACATCACTTACAGAAGATATAGTTCGTCCTTTCCAAATAGGAAAGCGTTGCAAATATGCTATGGCTGTCAATAGTACTGGTGCCACAAAGGTTAATTTTACGCCTCGGAATAATGCAAATTCCATGAAGAACTGCGTACTACCTAACATGGCCGCAATACTAATTCCCCCAATAGCTGCAATTAAGGCTGCCACAACTAGATATACCACAGATTCTAAGGTACTTCTCCAAGGGGATATACCCGTGTGGTTCCGTTTTGACCAACAATCAAAGATCATCGTCATTGCCAATACTGGAGCAGAAATAGCGGCTACTAATGCCCAAGCCGACATAATTTTTGTCCCTGTGGTCAATATATAGATACCAACAGAAACGATACTGCCTAGTGCAAATAGACCTAGTAAATATGATTTACGTATATGTACAAGCTGGCCTAATGTAAGTGTAGCCAAGCTTATGACACCTGTCATCGTTAATAATCGCAACAGGGTGTTCGGGAAGTACACTGGATATACAGAGGCTTCTCCAGTAGTAAAACCACGAGCTTGTAGTTTGTCTGTCACTTGTTTCGCCACAAACAATGTAGTTTCTAAAGCAGTTTTATTATCTACACCTTGTTCATAAATTGGAAATAAGTTATACCGTATATTTCGTTCAATATCGCTAATATAGAACCATTGAATTAACTCAGCTGGTGTTAACTTACGCACTTCTTCCTTAGATACTGTGTACAATCTTCCCACTTTATAATGATTGGCATTGGCCATCTCCAAGAACCCTGCTTGTGGAAAATATTGCAATTGATTCACCGCTTCAATTCCTACTAGCGGAATTTGACGTTTCTCTAATTGCTCCAGTGTGCGATCCACATGTAATGGATAGCCCAAGGCTTCTTTTCCAACAAAAATCATGCCTGTTACACCAGATATACCATCAATACGTTGGAATACATGATCTACGTCTTCTACTGTGGCACCTTTATAATTTGTTGGCCGAACAATCACATGAAAGCCAAGTTTAGCTACTTCTTCAGCTTGTAATCTAGAAATACCTAAATTCATATCTTTCAAAGAATCACTTGGCAATGCTAATCCTAACATAGGGCCTAGATCTGTTTGCAATATATGTACTTTATTTTGACCTAAACGGCGCAATAAATCATCCTGTACTTCTTGAAAGTAAGCTTCTTTACCTGGAATCATTCCGATATAGGTAGTACCTGGTTGCACTCCTGTGATTTGCAATCGTTCTAAATCATTGGAAGTATACATGCGAATATGACCAGCATCGGTTTCTTTTTGTAAAGTTCTATCATAAATAGCTAATGCTGTAATCCCAGCCTCCTTGGCAGATACAATTGCCTCCCCTAGAGACCTTTTTTCATAGGCATTAGCACGAAGTAAACCATCATAATCTATAATATTTTCAATTTGTTCTTGCTGAGCCTCAATGTAATGACGCTCTTTTACTAATAGTAATCCACTTACAATACCAGCAACAAGAAAAGCTAATAAAATCCATGTATAGAAAGATATGTTTTTTAACTTCATAGTTCCTCCTACTGTGTTACTGGATGAACAAATACGTGAATCTCTTCACGCCCCGTTTCTACACGATCCAAATGAACAGGAATTGGGAAGTTTTCAAAATTATAAAGAGGTATCGCTTTCACAGCTCCGCTAGACAAGCGATTCAAACTAGCACCACCAATGGATAACTTTTCAGTAGAAAATTGTAGTGTATTACCTTCAATCTCCAAATGACCTTGTATAGTTACCTTACCTGATAAAAAGCCACCTACATCAATCTGACCACTCATAACAACACCTCGATCAGATATATCGACTGTTTCGATCGTCAAACCTTTTGTACCTTTTTCAGATAACTGCTGTTCAATATATTGTTTCAAATCATCTTGATGTATGATTCCCTCAATATGACCTTGCCCAAAACTAGTGAAGTGCAATCGTTCCTCTAAAAACAGCTCTACTGGCTCCACTTTAATTTGTCGTAAATCAAAAGCTAGTCGTTGGACTTTCAATTTACCTAGCATAACACCATCCAAATAGCCGCGAAATGAATCAATATCTCCTAAGGTTAACTTAATTCCTGGCGATGATTCAATGCGCATAGATTGCGCTTCTGGATGTAAAGCCCCTTGCAGTCTAGATTCCACCTGACTACTTACGAAAGATGGTAATACTAAGGAAGAAAGCCCTAGGATAATACCGACTACTACTAAGATAAACACTATTGTTTTTAAAAAGAAATTTCTCACGGTCACTCCATTATATTGATAAATTCGCTTCTTTCTTCAAGAAACCTTCCATAAATTGATCTAGGTTACCATCCATAACCGCCTGTACATTACCAGTTTCCACACTGGTACGATGATCTTTTACCATATTATAAGGATGGAACACATAAGAACGAATTTGACTTCCCCATTCAATAGCTTGATACGTGCCGCCTAATTGTTCTTTTAATTCAGCTTGTTTTTCTAACTCTAATTCAAATAATTTAGCTCGCAATAATTTTAAACATTGCTCTCTATTTTGAATTTGTGAGCGTTCACTTTGACACTGTACGACAATCCCTGTCGGAATATGTGTCATACGTACTGCAGAGTCTGTTTTGTTGATGTGCTGTCCACCTGCACCGCTAGCACGGTACATATCTACCTGTACATCTTTCATATCCAAATTAATTTCTACAGTCTCATCTATTTCAGGCATCACATCGACAGCACAGAATGATGTGTGACGACGCGCGGCAGAATCAAAAGGAGAAATACGAACTAAACGATGGACCCCTTTTTCAGATTTCATATACCCAAAAGCGTTTTCCCCTTTGATGAGGAATGTGGCACTTTTAATGCCCGCTTCATCTCCTACTTGTTCATCCATAAGAGAAATACTATACCCTTGTTTTTCTGCCCACCGCAAGTACATACGAATCAGCATGGAACACCAATCTTGTGCCTCCGTACCACCGGCACCAGCATGGAATGTAAGGATGGCATTGTTCTTATCGTATTCACCACTTAATAAAAGCAATACTTCACGATGTTCTACTTCATGGGTCAACTGTTCTACCATAGTAGTCAATTCACCTTCCATAGATACATCTTCCTCATCGATGGCCATTTCTAACATGAGCTTTGCTTCTTCAATGTCTGTAACAAGTTTTTTATATCCTTCTACGGCATCTTTTAATTGCGTAGCTTCTTGGGAGATATCACGAGCCGAATCTGGATCATTCCAAAAATCAGGATCACTCATTTTTATATCTAATGTTAATATGCGTTCTTCTTTTTGAGCGATGTTAAAGTGAATCCCTCATTCCAAAAATACGCTCCTCTAAATTGTCAATAGGACCTTTTAAGTCTTCTAACAATTTATTCACCTCTTTCTTTCATTCTATAAAACAAATGGCCGCACAGGAGATGTGTCACCTCGCTGCGTGGCCATGAAAGTCTAGTCTACGTTTTGTGGTTCCAACACGTCTTCATGGTGGGTCTTAGCATCAGCTAGATGATCAACCGGTTCTTCTTCTGCTATTGTGTCCACATTAATTTGGATACGGTATAAATACATAATTGTTTCATCCGTAATAGCTTGTTTCATATTTTCGAACATGTCATAAGCCTCAAATTTATATTCTACTAATGGATTTTTTTGTCCATAAGCGCGTAGGCCAATCCCTTCTTTTAACATATCCATAGCATCCAAATGTTCCATCCATTTGCTATCCACAACTTTTAGCATGATTGCTTTCTCAAGCTCACGCATATTTGCTTCTCCAAATAAGGATTCACGTTTTTCATATTCTTTGTGGGCAATGTCAATTAAGTGGTCCTGTAATTCTGCACGACCATACTCTTCCATTTGTTCCACTGTCAACATACCTGGTTCTAAGAAATAGATCTCTAAATGCTTTAATAAACCTTCATAGTTCCATTCTTCTGGATACAATTTTTCATCTGCATATTGATTCATAGAGTTGATAATCAAGTTATCTACCATATGTAAAATCGTTTCACGCAAGGATTGGTTATTTAAGATCAAACGACGTTGTCCGTATAATACTTCCCGTTGTTGATTCATAACATCATCATATTCCAAGATATACTTACGAATATTAAAGTTATGATTTTCTACTTTTTTCTGTGCTCGTTCGATGGATTTAGTAATCAAAGAATGCTCAATTGGCTCATCTTCTTCCATACCTAATTTATCCATCATACCAGCAATATTATCTGCGCCAAAAATACGCATTAAATCATCTTCCAAAGATAAGAAGAATTGAGAGGAACCATTGTCCCCTTGACGGCCAGAACGACCGCGCAACTGATTGTCGATACGACGACTTTCATGTCGCTCAGTACCCAAAATATGTAAGCCACCTAGTTCAGCTACTCCTTCTCCTAAGGAAATATCTGTACCACGACCCGCCATATTGGTAGCAATTGTTACCATACCATACTGACCTGCATTAGCAACAATTTCCGCTTCTTTTTCATGATGTTTCGCATTCAATACATTATGTGGTACGCCAGCTTTCGTCAACATATCACTAAGCATTTCAGATTGCGTAATGGAAGTAGTACCCACCAAGATTGGTTGACCTGTTTTATGACGTTCCACTACATCACGAACTACAGCACGATATTTAGCCTCTTTTGTTTTAAAGATTAAATCAGGCATATCAATACGTGCCAACACTTTATTCGGCGGAATTTCGTAAACTTCCAAACCGTAAATGTTATTAAATTCTTGTTCTTCTGTTTTCGCTGTACCAGTCATACCAGACAATTTTTCATACATACGGAAATAGTTCTGGAAAGTAATAGATGCTAAGGTTTGACTTTCACGTTCTACACGTAAGCCTTCTTTTGCCTCAATGGCTTGGTGTAAGCCATCGGAATAGCGACGACCGAACATCAAACGACCAGTAAATTCATCAACAATAACAACCTCGCCATCTTTCACGACATAATCTTTATCTCGCTCCATCATAGCATAGGCACGAAGAGAAGCACTTAACAAGTGATTCAATTCTAAGTTAGAGGAATCATATAAGTTTTCGATGTGTAACATTTTTTCAACTTTTGCAATCCCTTCATCTGTAGGGGCAATCGTTTTTTGTTTTTCATCAATAGTGTAATCTTCATCTTTCACCAAGTGTGGCACTATTTTAGCTAATTCATAATAGCGTTCCGTAGAGCGTTCCCCTGGACCAGAAATAATGAGTGGTGTACGAGCTTCATCAATTAAGATAGAATCCACTTCATCGACAATAGCATAGTTCAATGGGCGTTGTACCATTTGATCTGCATGGATAACCATGTTGTCACGTAAATAGTCAAAGCCAAACTCATTGTTTGTACCATACGTGATATCTGCTCCATAGGATTGTTTCCGTTGATCGTAATCTAAACCAGCTACGATTAAGCCAGTAGATAAACCTAGGAAATTATATAAACGTCCCATCCACTCGCTGTCACGCTTAGCCAAATAATCATTAACGGTTACCACGTGAACACCTTTACCAGATAGAGCGTTTAAATATACTGGTAAGGTAGCTACCAAAGTTTTACCTTCACCTGTACGCATTTCTGCAATATTACCACGATGTAATACAATACCACCAATCATTTGCACATCGAAATGACGCATGCCCAATACACGTTTAGATGCTTCACGAACTACAGCAAATGCTTCTGGCAAAATATCATCTAATGTTTCACCTTTAGCCAATCTTTCTTTGAACTCTTCTGTTTTAGCTCGCAAAGAAGTATCGCTCAAGGATAACAAAGACGGTTCCAGTCCATTAATTTCTTCAACAATGGACCGAATCCGTTTAATTTCTTTTGCATTTTTATTGCCCAATAGCTTTTGTATAAAACCTAACAAATATCTCAACTCCTTAAATATGGAAAGTATTTCAATTAAATACTATGTATCTAGATTATTATAGCCTACTAGCACTTAATAGTCAAAAAGAACTGCGCTTTTTAAGACATCTTCATGGAACACTCACAAAACAAATACTAGGAAGTCTCCCGCAACGAAGACTTCCTAGCATTCTATACTTATTATGACTAATGCAGCAAAGTTTTATATGTACTTTGCATCCTTTGTTTCATATTCCAATACCGATAGGATCGTTGTAGCTCCCGTAGTTGTTCTGTCAAGGCTACTCCTTCTAATAAAGAACGAACTAAATCAGCAGACTTCATATATAACTCATCGATCTTTACAGCCTGCACATAATTAATACTTCCTTCATTGCGAATAATTACATCCACCAAACTGACATACTCTTCTACAATTCCATCATTAAACTTAGCACTCTCCAATTGATTATGATTGATGGCCATATTCATACAGGTACAAAGCATGCACATATACTCCACCGCACCTGCTAACTTTTTCGGTGTTAAAGCCGTTTGCAGTTGTTCTTTGGCTACTGTCAACGACGTACTAAAAAGGATCTTATAAAAACCTGTTTTGTCTAATGTATAATCGTATTCATTCATAGGTATCCCCCTTACTGGTGTTTCTATTAATTCTATACGTTCTTATAGACCATCTTTCATATTCTCCCGGCCTAGGGCTCCTCCTTTCTCTTACTATTTCATTTCGCAAAAATATGGGCGTTCTTTACAAAGTATAACCAAAGTTGATATTTTGCTATTGATTATCATCCTGATTTGTATTTATAATATATATTTTTTCACTATTCGTCAATTATTTCCCACTATAAAAGTCATATAAAATACTCATAATGCTTTATATATCAGCACTTTTAATCATATATAGTAACATTATGTACTGACGCTATATATTTACATTAAAAACTACTGTCCAATATACAGCTAGAAATATCTCCAACTTTCTAGTAATATATATCAAAAATAAAAAAGCAGATACTGTTTACACAGTATCTGCTAATCCTTGGTGCCGGAGGTGGGACTTGAACCCACACGGTGTTACCCGCTTGATTTTGAGTCAAGTGCGTCTGCCATTCCGCCACTCCGGCTCGTCAATGATATTAGTATACACAGGAGCAGAAAAATTGTCAATCTTTTTCTACCCCTCTATTATACTTAAAACGCAAATTATTCTTGCATTTATATTTCTTATAGTATCCCTCAAGATTTACCTTGTCCATAAGTCTCACAAGAATCTACAAAAGCTCTAGCCGCTGCCTCACTACCTGAAAAATTTATATGCAAATAAGAGGCTAAAATATTTTTATAGGAGTATCCCCCTTGATAGGCCTTAGGCTTACGCCCTCCTACTAACTCAAAGGCCCAAGGAAATGGACTTTGTGTAGGTGTCATAGTAGAAAAATGAAACTCATGTCCCTGTAAAGTATCTTTCACAGACCCTAAAATACTTGGCTCCAACATAGTAGCACTTACATAACCTACACGTTGTAAGCTTTGCTGCATTTCACAGGTAGCTGGTACAATCCCCACCATAGGATACGTATTTCCTTCGAAATCAGTCACTGCTTCTGTCATATACATGAGACCGCCGCATTCTGCATAGATTGGCATACCTTTTTCACTGGCCTTACGTATACTATCTTTCATAGATTCATTATTCCCTAATTGAGATAAAAACATCTCTGGAAAACCACCACCAAAAAAGATACCATCTACATCTGGCAAGGATTCATCTTGTAAAGGACTAAAATAATGCAACTCCGCCCCTTCTGCTTCTAACGCTGCTAGGCTAGCTGGATAGTAGAAGGAGAATGCTTCATCCAAGGCGATGCCAATGCGCGCGCGTTTTTCTATAGCCTCTACTACCTCCTCAGTTTCCACAGACAAGTCCGCCGCACTTTGAGCTAACTCTACTAAGGCTTCTAAATTCACCATGACTTTCACAGCTTCACGAATGGTAGCAATAGCCTCTGTAGGATCAACTTCTGTCACTGGTGTCAATCCTAAATGACGTTCTGGTGATTGCATGCGCTCATCACGACGAATGGCACCTAGTACAGGAACCCCTAATTTCTTCATCGCCGTCCGTATCATATGTTCATGATTATCCGATCCTAATCGATTTAAGATAACCCCACCAAATTGTACCTCTGGGTCATAATCACGAAAGCCTTTAGCAATGGCCGCCGCACTTTCTCCCATAGCCTTACAATCGATAACTAACACCACCGGAGCTTTTAAATCTTTGGCAACTTGCGCCGTGGAACTAACGCCTTCACGTCCCCCATCATAAAGACCCATTACACCTTCTATAATAGAAATATCAGCAGTCTCCGCTTGCCCCACAAAAAAGGGAATCAACTTATGTGGTGGCACAAGCCAGGTATCTAAATTATAGCATTCTCGTTGACTAGCAATTTTATGAAAGCCCGGATCAATATAATCCGGGCCTACTTTAAATGCCTGTACCGCTTTGCCCTGCTCTGTCAAAGCCGCCAATAGCCCTGCTACAATGGTTGTTTTTCCAACACCAGAGTTGGTGCCTGCTATAACAATTCTTGGTCGTTGTACAGTGTTCATAAAATACCTCTTAGCGATCTTTACGTTTCGCCAAAATTGTAGATAAATAGTTTAATTTTGTATCAGATGGCAAAGCATCTACATTACGATAGACTTCTTCCTCTGGTAATCCAACACGAGAAATCATCACAGCCTCTTCTGCCATATCATGTTTGCGAAGCGTTTCTTGCACTTCAGAGAAGTTTCGATACACTTTCATAATGACTGCATCATCAGCTACGGCAAGTACAGCATCAATTTTTTCTTTTGGTGCTGTAGCTGGAATAATCGCTAACACTTCTTCTTTTTCTACAATTGGGTACCCCAAGTGGGATCCGATTGCACAAAATGCAGTAACACCTGGAATAGTTTCAATATCAAAGCCAGCAGATTCTACTAAGCGATATACATACATATATGTACTGTAGAACATTGGATCTCCCAATGTTAAGAATACAACTTTTTTATCTTCTTCTAGTAATCCAGTAATGATTCTACGTGCTTCTTCCCAACCTTTAGATTGTTCATTATCATCCAATACCATTGGGAATACAACAGGTACGATTTCTGTATGTTCTTGAATATATGGTTCTGCAATATGTAAGGCTACAGAGCCATCTTTTTTTTCTGTTTTCGGTGTAATAATGACATCTGCTTCTCCTACAATGCGAGCAGCTTTTACAGTCATCAACTCAGAGTCCCCAGGACCTACACCAATACCATATAATTTACCTTTCATCAGGACACCTCTTTTATATATCAACATTGAACTAGTAAGGATCTCTCATTCCAAACTACTATAACCTTTTTAGTATATCATGACTCGCTATGAATGTACACGACACCATCAAGTATTTCTCTTGTTAAGTCGCACAACTATCGACATGCATGATTTATAATTTTATAATCGTCTTTGATATAAACCTTGCATAGCATCTGCTAAATGTTCTACATAGATATCTTGAATTTCCGCATATTCACCAAGACCTTTTTCGTATTGTACCACTTCATATCCTGCTTTTGTTAATTCGGAAAGTAAACTATCTTCTTCCTCTCCGAATAAATCATTCAATGCATGGTCACCACAAACTAATAATAGAGGATGTAAATGTACTTTCTTAGGTTCGTGACCTTCTCGTTCCCATCGTTCTAAAATATCTTCAGGTGTTGGGAAATTTTCCAATGTAGCAATGGATGTATTTCGTAAACCGTCATGTTGTAATTTCAATTGTAGCACTGCATAGGATGCATTCCCTACATTAAATCCACCATGACCTACTAAGAGTAAATCTTCTGTTACAGGAACCTGTAAAGCCTTAATAAAGCGATCAATCAAGATTTGGTAATCGTCTGGTACTTCCTCCTCTTGTCCCATGAAATACAAAAGCGGTCTGCCAAATACAATTTCTTGTACAGAGCCTTGTCCTTTGAACACCATAATATTTTTACGAAGCTTATCGAACTCTGCACCACCTACTAAATGTGTAGGCTGCACAATGATGCGCTCATAGCCTTCTTCTACAATCGATTCCATTGCCTCAATTTCATTTTGGAATATAATATTTCTATCTTTCAAACGCTTAATGACAATACGTGATGTAAAGGCCAACCGTACTTCATGACTCGGATTTGCTTTACGAATGGCATCTACGACTGGGAAAATTTGATTTTCTCTTGCGCTGTCTACAGTAGAGCCAAAAGATGTAACTAATATAATCTCTTTCATATCTATACCTCATACTTAAATTAAGAACATACCTATCCTATAGTGTATAAGAAAAACAGAGTTCTGTAAAATAAATATAAGTCATTATAAAAGAGCTATACCCAGTTGTCTTCATAACAACTATGTATAGCTCGTTTATTATTTTACTTTACAGTAATCGCAATATCATCATTTTCTACTACTACATGAATTGTTTTACCTTCTCCTGCTTTACCTTCTAAGATAGCATCAGAAATTGGATCTTCTACTAACCGTTGGATAGCTCGTTTCAAAGGTCTTGCCCCCATAGCAAAGTCAGTTCCTTCTGCCACGATTTTATTCATAGCTTCATCAGATACTTCTAGTTCCATACCTTGTTCATGTAATCGTGTTGTCACAGATTGCAATAAAATACGCACAATACTTTGCAATTGTTCTGTTTCTAGAGCATGGAAGACAATCATTTCATCAATACGATTTAAAAACTCTGGGCGGAAATGAGATTTCACAGCTTGGAACACATCTTTTTTCATGGACTCTTTATCTTTTCCACTTTCTTCTTCTCCTTTAGCTGCTAAGAATCCCATAGCTGCCGCATCTTCTTTGAGATATTGCGCTCCTAAGTTACTTGTCATAATGATCACGGTATTTCTGAAATCGACTGTGCGACCTTGGTTATCCGTTAATCGTCCATCATCCAAGACTTGTAATAAGATATTAAAGAAGTCTGGATGCGCTTTTTCCACTTCATCAAAGAGAACCACACTATATGGGCGACGACGAACAGCCTCAGTTAATTGACCTCCTTCATCATATCCTACATAGCCTGGAGGCGCTCCCACTAAACGGCTCACCGCATGTTTTTCCATATACTCTGACATGTCGATACGAATCATAGCATTTTCATCGCCAAATAAATTGGATGCTAAGGATCTAGCTAATTCTGTTTTACCAACCCCAGTAGGACCTAAGAATAGGAAAGAACCAATTGGACGTTTTGGATCTTTTAATCCCGCTCTAGCACGGCGGACAGCTTTTGATACAGCTACTACAGCTTCATCTTGACCGATGACACGTTGATGTAATTCTTCTTCTAAACGTAGCAATCGTTCTGATTCTTCCTCTGCCACACGTGAAACAGGAATTCCACTCCACTCAGACACTACTGCAGCAATTTCAGATTCTGTAACCACTAACTTGGATTCGTTATCTTTTTTGCTATTTTCTTGTTTTGATGCAATGTCAGATTCTAACTCTTTTTCTTTATCACGAAGTGTAGCTGCTCGTTCAAAGTCTTGGGCTGTCACAGCTGCCTCTTTTTCTTTTTGTACTTGCACTAACTCATCTTCTAAGGCTTTCACATCTGGAGTTGCTGTAAACACAGCCATACGCACTTTCGATGCTGCTTCATCCATGACATCGATTGCTTTATCTGGCAAGAATCGATCTGCAATATAACGACTTGATAAATGTACAGCTGCTGCCAAGGCTTCATCTGTAATTTGTACCTTATGAAATGCTTCGTAGCGATCACGTAAGCCCTTCAAAATAGATAACGCATCTTCTTCGCTCGGCTCTCCCACTTGTACCGGTTGGAAACGGCGTTCTAAAGCAGCATCTTTTTCAATATGCTTTTTATATTCATCTAATGTAGTAGCTCCAATCACTTGGAAATTGCCACGTGCTAAGGCTGGCTTCAAGATATTCGCTGCATCCATAGCTCCTTCTGTAGCACCTGCTCCAATCAAAGTGTGAATTTCATCAATAAATACAATCATGTCATCATGATCCTGCACTTCATCCATCACTTTTTTCAAACGTTCTTCAAATTCTCCGCGATATTTAGCTCCTGCTAACATGGAACTCAAGCTGACAGAAATAATGCGCTTATCTCGTAATACATCCGGCACATCACCACTGACAATGCGTTGTGCTAACCCCTCTGCAATGGCTGTTTTACCTACCCCAGGTTCTCCGATAAGAACTGGATTATTTTTCGTGCGGCGGCTTAAAATCTGAATCACCCGTTGAATTTCTGTATCACGACCAATGACAGGATCAATTTTGCCTTGTTTTGCACTTTCATTAAGATCTATAGCATAGTCAGAAATTTCGCCTAAATCACTAGCTGTACCTTGTGTTGGATTAGAACTTGGTTCTTCTCCACCTACAATAGCATTTACTTTTTCTACTACATCTTCTGGACGAATTCCTTTTGCTGCCAATAATTGCATGGCTACCCCACCACCATCGTACAATAGGCCTAATAAAATATGCTCTGTACCGATGTAGTTATGTCCACGACTATTGGCGGCTTGTTGCGCTAAATCCAATACATGTTTCGTACGCGGTGTCATTTGTAATTGGCCTCCACTATGCGTACCTTTACCAACTGCACGAATCACTTCTTGTTCCAATGCCTTTCCTTCTACTCCTAAGGCTAGCAACGCACGTGCAGACACTGATTTTTCTTCTTCCACAAGGCCTAACAACAAATGCTCTGTTCCTACATAATTATGTTTATATTCAACTGCTTTTTCTTGGGCAATTGCTAACGCACGTTTTGCCCCTTCTGTATATCTTTCTATCATTTTCTTCCTCCTTTTGAACCTCGTAACAAGGTATCTTGTATTACTTGTGCCCTTTGACTATCACGTTCTTGCGAGCCCATCGACTCTTTCCCCACTAATTTGGCCAGAAAATTTGGTCTTGTAATGACTAGCATTTCGTGAAAGTTCATGGTCACATCTATTAATTTCATATCTATGCCTAACTGCACATCACTCAATAAGGCCAAGGCTTCTTCTCCTGAAATACGGCGTGCATGGGTCAAAATTCCATAGGACCTCCACACCTTATCTTCTATGCCTTCTTTATCTGTAGTCCATAATTCAGACCGTGCTTTTTCTTCCTCTTTTACAACACCTTGTACAATCTGTGAAAGTTGGTCAATCGTTGCCTGTTCACTGATTCCCATCGTTTGCTGATTAGAGATTTGATATACATGGCCTAATCCCTCAGATCCTTCACCATAGAGACCTCGTACAGAATAGCCCATGCGGATAATACTACGAATAATACGCTGTAATTTGCCCGTCATCGATAACGCTGGAACATGAACCATCACAGATGCTCTCATCCCCGTTCCTACATTGGTAGGACAGGCAGTTAAGTATCCAAAGTCTTTTGAAAACGCATAATCGTATTTACTTTCTATCACATCATCAATAGCTACCGCTCGTTCATAGGCTTTTTCTAATTGTAATCCTAATTCCATGGACTGAATCCGCAAATGATCTTCTTCATTCACCATAATGGCAATACGAGAATCTTCAGAAATGATGACACTTCGTTCTTGACTCTGGGTCGCCAAATTAGGAGAAATTAAGTGTTTTTCTACTAGCACATCTCGTTCCATAGGGCTTAATGATGCCAAGTTAATTTTTGAAAAGCTTTTACCATAGGATGTTTGTAAAGGGGCAACCATAGACCGCATATACCCATCAACCTTAGTTAAATCATTGAGATCTCCCCGATTTGTAAAGGATACTCCTTTAAAGTTTCTTGCTAGTCGAATGCGACTAGATAAAACAATGCGATGATCTAAGCCGGTTTCTTTCATCCAAGGCGACAACGCCTCATCTAAAATAGTGTGTAACATAGACCCTCCTTAATTTGATTCTTTAGACTGTTCTAACGACTTAATTTCATCACGAATTTGTGCAGCTCTTTCAAATTGCTCTTCCTTTACCGCCTGAATTAGCTCATTTCGTAATTGCTTAATAGTTTGCTCTACTTTCAAATCTGCCGCTCCTCGTTGAGGAATGCGACCTTCATAAGAAATATATCCTTGAATACGCTTAATTAAGGGAACTAAGTGTGCTCGAAACGCTTCGTAGCATCTATCACAACCTAATCGACCTTGATGATTAAACGCCGATATAGTCATGCCACATTGTGGGCAAGTAATCTGTTTGCTATTCCCCAATGCACTTTGAGGATACATGACATTGGCAAAAAATTGATTATTAAAAAAGCTATCATCAAACATAGAGGAAAACATGGTTCCACCTCCCTGCTCTTTTTGATTCGCACATTGTTGGCAATAATGATGCTCCTCTTTTGCTCCATTCACAATAGATGTCATATGAATGTTTGCATTTTCTTTACCACAAGAATCACATTTCATAGTCTACACCTCCTCATTTATGATGTTCATAATGGCTTGATAAAAACGCTCCGCTGCTTCTTTTCTACGTTCCACTGGTACATCTTGTAAAATTCTAACAAATGCTTCATGCAACATCGCTGCTTCACGTTTTGTAATACGCGCTTCTTTCATATGTTGAAATAATACTTGGTCAATGTGACCAATTGTAATTGCAGGTTCATCTTCATTACGTTGTGGAGATTGTTCTAAAGGAATCAAGACTTGTTTTCTCACTGGTTCCATAACTCTAGTAATTGTGATAGATCCACCTAGTCCACGTCTAGACTGAACAAGGAACCCTCGATCATTAGAAAAACGTGTACTCAACACATAACTAATTTGTGATGGGGCACAATCCAAAGCCTCCGCTAGTTCGTTTCTCCTAAGCGTAATACCTTCCTGCTCCTCTAACAATTTCGTCAATATAAATTGTTCAATTTTATCTGCTAAAATACTCATAGTATATCCTCATTTCTTTAATTCATGATGTACCATCATCACAACTAGACTTTTTTAAAGAATTAAGTTCCTTCTTATGATGAATGAGACAACCACTTTTTTTGACTTTTTGTTCTTTTCTATGGTTAAAGTATATCTGACTTTTTGACCTTTGTCAAATACTTTTTTGACTTTTTGACTTTTTTGTTTAAAAAAATTGTAGGACCCTATTCATATACGAATAACGCCCCACATCGATGGCACAATAAAAATAAGTAGCCCCTCTATTAGAAAGGCTACCTATTGTATATTCTAGCAAACAACATCACTCTTACAAATATCATTATTTTGTTTAGTTATATGTGTTATATGTGTTGTGTGTTAGGTTTTGTATTATGTGTGTTTGTTATGTTTGTGTGTGTTTTATGTGTAATAGGTTTGATATGAAGTTCTCACTTCACTGTAAGAGCGAGTGTAGCAATTATTGACGGCTACCTAATTTGGAGTCCAAGAATAATTGTGCAGAACGGCTATCTTGTGCAAATGTGAATTGATCTACTAGGTCAGTTGCATTCGCTTCTTCTTCTACTTGTTCTTCTACGAACCAGTTCAAGAAAGATACTGTAGCATAATCTTTTTCTTCTAATGCTAATGCATACAAATTGTGGATTTTGCCAGTAATCATTTGTTCATGAGCTAATACAGCTTTTGCTACTTCTAAAGGATTAGTCAATGTAGATGCTGTGTTTTTTACATCACCTAGTGTTACTTTTTCGTTGTTGCTTTGTAAGTAATCAATGAATTTGAAAGCGTGAGTTACTTCTTCTTGGTATTGTGCACGTAACCATGCGGAGAAACCTTTGAAGTTAGCATCAGCCATAGCTAAGGAAAGAGCTAAATATGTGGATGCTGCATTAAATTCGAAAATTACTTGTTCGTTAAGAGCTTGTGCTACTTTTTGATTCATATTTTTATACCTCATATACTATTTATAAATTGACAATACACTGATGTGTTCCCACATCGTGCTTTCATTATAACAGATAAATCGAAATAAATCAATCTTCTTTTTCTATTTTTTTCGATTTTTTATCATTTATCATGTATTTTGATAATAGTTGTGAGTTACAAAGACTGAAATGCTCAATCATTCATGCATACCTGATAAAAAAAGAGTATACTATCTATGCAAGAAAACTTTCATTGTATTATATATAGCATTATACACATTGGAGGTGAGATGTATGATGAAGCTAATCAGTCGTGCTTTTACTAGAGCTAAACAAAACTTAAGCTCTCATAAAGTAAAAGTCTATATCGTCTCTGGTTTTTTAGGCGCTGGGAAAACAACCTTTATTCAGCAACTAATACAAGAATTACCAGATCCCACAAGAGTTTTAATCTTAGAAAACGATTTTGGTCAAGTCAATTTAGATGGAGCTATCCTCCGAGAAAAAGGCTATACTGTTCGCGAGCTCACATCTGGATGCATTTGTTGTAGCTTAGCCGGCGATTTTCGTAGAGCTTTAGTAGATATTTTAGACACCCAAGATGTGGATTATATTATTATTGAACCATCAGGAGTCAGTCAACTATCAGATATTCTAGCTATTTGCAAAGATTCATCTATTGCAAAACGCATTGAGCTCACCGGTTGTGTGTCCATTGTGGATGCTATGCGGGCACCTATGTATTATAAAAACTTTGGTGTCTTCTTTAAAGATCAAATTGCTTACTCTAGCCAAGTCTTTATTAGCCACCAAGAAGATGAAGATTTGCTACAAAACACCTTAGAAATTATTCGTCTCTTAAACCCGGCAGCTCCTGTATATATATTGCCTTGGAAAGAGATTACACTTGCAAAATATATTTCTATGTATCCACGAGAACAAGCGGTATCAGCTTTATCTCCTAACAAGAATATTGAAAACCATAAGGGTCATCATACAGCCCGGAATCACCCTGAGATTCCCCATCATGATCACATCGCTCATCATGCACAAGCCAAAGATGCTTTCTTGACATGTACCGTGGAGTGTACCTTACCTCGCACCATCGATGAGTGGCAACACCATTTGAAAGCTCTCATTGAAACGAATACAACCGGCCATATATTACGCATAAAAGGTTGCATTCCTCTTTCTACAGGTGGACAAGCTTTGGTACAATACAATGGAACTGGTTTAGAGATTACTCCTACCACGTTACATGATTCATATTTAACCATCATTGGTCCATCTTTGAACAATGATGCGTTACAGTCTTTTATTAACGGAACAATATAGAACTTATGCAAACTATTCCCACCTATGTAGTGATGGGCTTTCTCGGTTCAGGAAAGACAAGTGCCATCACATCTGGTATCGAAAGTCATAAAATTTCAAATGTTCTTCTCTTTCAATTTGAGCAGGGCTTACAAAGTCCTGCTCTTTCCAACGAAAGAGTGCATACTTTCCCCATCGACGATGATCCCAAGAACACCATCTCCGCTTGTCAGCAAGTATTACAAGATCATCAGTATCGTGAACTTTGGATCGAATGGAATGGCATGGGGTCCCTAGAACATTTTGAAACACTTTTTCTACACTCTCCCTTAGGAGATATGTTAGACATTAAACATATTTATTATGTGACCCATCCAGAATGGGTGGAATCACAATTACCGTATTTAGGGGAAATTCCCCTTTCACAAATTCGCTATAGCGATACAGTCATACTGGGCAACACTACGCAAGAAAAGGCTAAAGAGTATACTGAATTAGCTCCTAATAGTACTTGGATTGCCTGCCAAGATGTGAAGCAATGGCCTATCACTAAACCCATACAAATGTCTAAACCTGGATGGAAACAATATACAATCATTCCTATCCTGTTAGCCTTGGGATATATGTTTTATGAACAGCCTAATTGGGTAACTATGACCACGGCCATCTTATTACAGATGATACCATTCTTGCTCTTAGGGACTGGTATTTCCGTCATCGTAGAACAATATGCCTCTCCCTATCGTATCGAAAAATATTTACATCGGTCTCCTATATTTGCCTATATACTAGCTATTATCATGGCTTGTACTATGCCACTCTGTGATTGCGCGGTAATCCCTATCTTACGCAGCCTAACACGGCAAGGTATGGAACCGAAAGTTAGCCTATTCTTTACGATGATTAGTCCTTTGCTAAATCCCATTGTACTACTCTCCACGTATTATGCGTTCCCAAAAGAACCTACGATACTCTGGGGACGACCTGTACTAGGAATTTTGCTAGCTTTTATTGTAAGCCAATATTGTGGCTCTCGTATCTACGGTCGTACTGATGCATTCCCTCCATGGAAACAATTAACTCTAGTAAAATCACTGTCAAAAGACATAGGATTTTTCGGAAGATTACAAGAAGAAACCTTACGCCTATTGCCCTTTATCATAATTGGGTCTATACTAAGTAGTGGGTTACAATTATTTTTACCTAAACAATGGTTGCAAGATATATCCTTATCTGGCTCCATTTTAGTCATCTTCGGCATGATGGCACTCGCCTTTTGCGTATCCATCTGCTCTACTGCAGATGCCATTATCGCCCGGTCTTTTATGAACGTCATTCCTTTACCAGGAATCTTGGCATTCTTACTGTTTGGACCTTTATTAGACATTAAAAACTACGTCTTATTACGAAATCTGTTCCCTAATTCCTTTGTGAAAGTATATAGTATTTCCATTATTCTGGGAACAACGATTATATGTATACTATTTTCGATCATAGGAGGTTATGCACTATGAAATACATTCCTACAATTAACATCCACGCAGCGGTAGAAGTCGTAGCCTCTGCTAGCTGCAGCCTGTCCTTGTTATATTTATTAACAACAGGCTCCATCTATCGCTTAATTGCCCCTAATTCCTATATCATCGCTTTACTATGGGCCTTGACATTATTACTATTATGGAGCACGATTAAAGCGAGCAAAAACATATTCCGTAAATCCTATGGCTCTTCTTATCGAAATGCTATCCTATACGGATTATGTACTTTACTATTAAGTCCATCCATCTTCCATGCCCAAGCCTTTGCATTACCAGCAGAAGAACCGGTAGATCAAGTTATTTCCATTACCAAAGAACCAGTTCCAACGAACGATTATAAAAACATTGGTGATGGTATCGATGATACGCATCGACACATTACATTAACATCTAGAAATTATTACGATACTATTTTAAAAGTATCTAATCACATTGAAAAGTATAAAGGATATACCGTATCTGCTACAGGCTATATTTCTTATCATGACAAAGCATTACAAGGTAACGATTTTGTATTAGCTCGTGATCTAATGATTTGTTGTGTAGCAGATATGTCACCATTCGGATTACCTACTGAGTACTCCTCTACTACGCCATTATTAGAGCATACTTGGTATACAATGGAAGGAACTATCGGCACTCGTAACTTCCACGGTGTAGAACAGCCTTACATCGTAAACAGCAAAATTACACAAGCCGATGCTATCGATGGATATATTTTCCCTAACTAATAAGTAATAGATGATTAAGATATGAGAAAACCACGTATGTCAGTATTATCACTGATATGCGTGGTTTTTATTAATATACTATTCATAACTGCTACTACCTATGTTAGAATAAATAATAAATATATTTCTATATATGTAAATCGAAAGGAGTCTTCTAATGAAACGAATGACTATCGCTTTAATTTCTTCTTGCTTTGCTCTGTTCTTATTTTGCTTTATGCAAATACCTGTAAATGCGACCGATATTTGGGTAAGCTACGATCGATACGAAAACCTAGATACTTATATTATGGATGACACAATTTCTTATGGCAAATCCCAAAATGGTCCTTGGATATCTGTATCTGTAAAGCGTATACAAAATGGTAGAGTAAAAGAAGTACTAACATGGAACTTCATCAAGTATAAAACAGATATGTGGCGATATTACACCAATACAATGAGAGGTAATAGTTCCGTTGTTGACCCTAATAACAAGATTTTCCTATATACAATAAATAGCATTGGTTGGCCTTATTATATTGATGGATATTACATCTATTAATTCCATATTAAATATACCAACTCTAATATAGTATTATTTTCTACACCAATATACACACTTTATATTCGCAACTTCTATACAATCTATATGCATCTTCTAGATATAGATGTATAAGCAACTGATATGTGGAGGTACTATACCAACACAATGAGAACACATTATACTTCAATTGTAATCCCACATCATAAAATATTTGAATATATGACGCACGGAATAGGTTTGGCCTATACTATTCGAGATAATTTATGGTTCTATTAATTATCCCCCCAATAATTTTTACACACGACAAAAAATTACCTATAGCTTAAATATTCTAATTAGCTAAGACCACATTTATTAATTATAATAAACGTGGTCTTAGTTTTTCTATATTCGTGTTTAATATCAACTTAACATTCTATAAATAAATTTCCCATCTCCTTTAGCCCCACAGAATTGCCTATCCTTTGCTATCAATTTTCCACGTGAAAATACTAAATGTACTTCTCCATTTACTGTTAATCCCTCATATGTATTATAATCACAAACACTATACTGGTTTTTGACACTAATTACGCCTGTTTTACTTGGGTCAATAACAACAATATCGGCATCAGATTGCGGAGCTAAAGAGCCTTTTTGCGGATACATTCCAAATATTTTAGCAGCATTTGTACTAGTAATACTAACATAATCATTTAACGAAATACGATTTTTTAATACCCCTTCTGAAAACAAAATAATCATACGTTCCTCTACACCTGGTATCCCACCCGGGGCTAATGTAAAGTTATTTGCAGCTTTTCTTTTATCCCGTTCAAACATAAAAGGACAATGATCGGTTCCAATGGTCTGTATACTACCTTTAGTAATAGCTTTCCATAAATAATTTTGATCTTCTTTTGTCCTTAATGGTGGGGCCATCAAATATTTAGTCCCTTCAATAGGTCCTTCTTTATAATATTTAGACTCATCTAAAAGTAAATATTGTGGACAAGTTTCACTATAAACATTTTTTTGTCCTATCATTCTTGCCAGTTCAATTCGTTTTACTGATTCTCTTGCAGATGTATGGACAATATACACCGGTGCATCCCCCTCCATTTTAGCAATAGATAACAATGTATCCACGGTTTCAGCTTCAGTCATATTAGGCCTAGATTTAGCATGGTAAATGGGTTCTAGTTGTTTATTTTTTATACATTCAGACTGATAATACCTTGTCATAGCATCATTTTCACAATGTATAGTCAAAATTCCTTTTGAAATTTTCATTTGTCTCAAAAGTAACGCAAAGTCTACTTCTGTCATAGCATAGCCATAAGTTGAATACGCTTTGAACGATGGAATGCCTTCATTAGTAATGATATCATTTAATTCATTTAATATATTAGAATTAACTTCTTGAATAACTCCATGAAATCCATAATCTATAACTGACTTCTTGGCTAATTCATGATAAATATCAATTGAATAATGCAAGTTACACCCTTTAGGTCCAAAAGCAATATGATCCAAAATAGTTGTCGTCCCACCAACTGCAGCTGCTACAGTTCCTGTATAAAAATCGTCAACAGAGCGATAGTCAGGACTTTGTTGCAACTCCATGTGAGTATGAGGATCTATACCGCCTGGCATAACATAACAACCAGAAACATCATAAATTTTATCAGCATCAGAGTCCTTAAAATCTCCAATCGCCAAAATCTTTTCTTCTTCAATAAGAATATCACCACGGGATATTTGGGTGTCCGTCACAATTATTCCACCCTTTAATAAAGTTCTCATAAGAAACTCCTATAAATAGGCAATTAAACATTTAACTTATTATTAATAATATCTACTTTTGTTTATTATCCAATTTAAGCATTAACCAATAAATAAATCCTGTGATTATTACGCCATATACATATGAATTATCAAATATAAAATGCAATGATGGCACTTCTCTACTTACAAAAATAATAGCAGTAAAAATTATAAATAATATACAAGCTTTTATATTCCAGCCATTATTATAATAATATTTACCTTCAGTAGTCTTAAAAGCATCTACCATATCAATCTCTTTATTCAGTTCAAATAAATATGAAACAATATATATGCCTGTTAATGGTCCTAATAACGCTCCCAATAGTTGTGTAACATCGAAAATTAAGTGATAAGCGCTAGATAAAGAGTCCCATGGACGAGCTAGTAAAGCCAATGATGCTGTTATTATCGATACTGCTTTATAAGATAATCTTCCACGAACATAAGTTGCTACAATGTTAATCGGCGGAATAAGGTTACCTGCCACATTAGTTGTTAATACAGCAAAAATAATAAATAAGGAAAATAGTATTCTGATAAATGCGTTTTCAAAATTACCTACAATAATTGCTGGCTCCCAAATTTCCTTATTGAAAGCTAGATATGCTCCTGCTGTACCACAAATCCCTACAAAAGAAATATATCCAGTCATTAACGGAGCACTTATTAATTGTCCTACTATTTGATTCCGCTGTTTAAAGCAGTTTCTTGTAAAGTCTGGCATTGATAAAGCAATACCTCCATCAAAAGCAATCATAGCAGATAAAGCAGGCCAAAATAACTCCCAAAAACCTACCCCTTCTTTTGAGTCAAGTACTTTTGCAGATAATAATGTATCTAAACTCCAATTCGCTGTACTAAATCCCCATATAATTACAACAAAACTAAGAAGAATTAAGACGGGAGCGGAAAAACCTTCAAGATATTTTACAGCTTTATTGCCTGATGCTGCAATATATACATTGATAATCCAAAAAATAATAAATGAAATAAAATATCCTATAAACTCTAATTCTAAAAATGAGGGAAATAGTGTTGAAATAATTATAAAAGTTGCTTGTCCTCCAATCCAAGCTTGGACACCAAACCAAAAGACACCTAATATTCCTCTTACTATTGATGGAAATATTAAACCTTTTGGTCCAAAGATAATTTTTCCCAACAATGGATATGTCATCCCATACCTTGTACCATAGTGCCCAATAATGATTGCAACTCCCATGACAATAGTATGACCCAATATGATTGTAAATAATGCTTCATACCAATTCATGCCTGCAACTAATAATCCACTCGCCACCTGATAAACCGCAATAGAGACAATTAGACCAACCCACAAGTTTGCGATATCTTTAGTCGACCAGTCTCTATCTTCAGATGATATTGGGGCTGTTGCTTTACTATACGCATTTGGTCCTTCGTTAATTATGTCTACGCCTTTAGGAGTTAGATCATAAATATCTCCTACTCTTTTTTGAAACAGTTCTTTCATAAGAACTCCCCCTTTCTAATTAACTTAATAATATATCTATCAACTTTCTAAATCAATCTTTTTAACATAAAAACAGTGATTGTTAAGTTACTTATTTGTAATATATTGTTTATGTACCTTTGCATTTCTCATTTTAAATATATTCATATTGTTAAATTCAAGTTTTAAATTAGTAAAATTAATATTTTATAACACCTATCCCTTTTACTCATATCATGTATGTTTTATAGGACTAATTTCAGATATTTTTCACTATGATATCGTCCCTAAAAATAGGCTTACATTTTAATACTGCATTACTATCCATAAATGCTATCACAAAAGCCATACCTTCTTCTGGTGCTCCAGATAGGGTATGGCTTTTACTATGTTCTTATGAAGTTATTGTACTAGGTTACTCACTTTGTCAAAAAGCTGTTCTGCTTCTTTGATACGCTGTTCGCTACCCATGACTACGATATGGTTGTCTTGTAGTACTTTTTCAATGACATCTGCTAATCCACGTAAGTCTTCTACTGTTGTTTCCAAGACTTGTTGACGGAAAGCCGTCATATTTGCTTCATTGGTGTTCCCAAAGTATAAACTCATAGCGCGAGCTCCTTGTAGGAATGGTGTATTAGATACATCCAGTCCACTCATAGTACCAATGATATATTTACGCATTTCTCGTGGAGATAAATCTAATTCACGTAAATACGTCGGCAATCCATCGTACACTTGTAATGTATTTTCCAAGTTTGGATCACGGTAGGAACAGAATACCATATTACCATTATTATGGAAGTTAGCAAAGGCTCCATACGCTCCACCTTGTACACGAATCAAGTTCCACAGATAATCGTAGCGTAACATAGTTTCTAGGACGCTCATGGTACCTGTATGTGTACCACCATGATCACGGAAGTTACCACCTTTTGCCACATATTGTACCTTACCAGATGTAGCTAAGCCTTCATTCACATAGGATTGAGTCATCTCTAGCTGTGCTTCCCAACTATCATCACTTAAAACAGTAGTGATATCATCTAGATGTGCTAAGAAAGTTTCTAGTTCTTCAGTAGTACCTACAAAAGATACTTCCAAGTTATCTTTACGGAATAAACGTTGTTGTACTTTCATCAATTGTTCTGTCACACCAGCTAGTAATGTTTCATTCTCTAAGACTTCGACTAAACGGCGGAAATAACCTAATGTATCTTGGTCTCTAAATTTACCAATTTTCGATACTTTCGCCATAAGCAAGTTAGTAACAATCGTATTACCACGACGGAATGCTTCTGTATCCCAGATGGCCTTTCCTTCTTTTAATAATTCTACAAGACGTTCTTGGCTATCAAATTTTGTATGCCCTACAATTTCTCCAAGTAGAGATGTTAAATGACTAATATTAGATGCTAACGCCTTACTACGAACGACCGCTAATGGTACAAATGCATCACGTTCATTATGGATAGACACTGGCAATACATCCATCGTATAACCACCTAAATGAAGATTAATTTCTTTTGCTATCTCTGCATAGGTAAAACGTTCTGTATCTAGTCGGCCCAATACATCTGACAATAACTCTGCATAGAATACTTCATCTTCTCGCAAAGATTCCATATTGAAATACAAGCTAACATAGTTAATGCCACGAGCTGGTACATCAATGTGATGTACACGAATACCTTTATGATCAATTTCATGACGTGGTGTTACTTCTACTACTGGAGAAATATCAGACAATTCTAATAAAGGAATGGTTGCTAGCGCTTCTTCAGAGTCCACAGCCTGTTGCATTTCTTTTAATTTCGCTGTTTGGTCGATAATATGGGCAATTTCTTCTTTACTCATATCCGCTTTAATAGCCGTCAATTTTGCCGCATCTTCTTGTTCTTTTTTCTCTTGCAATCCTTTTTCCGGATACAAGGAAACTAAACCTTTATGCGTGTTATCTAAGATATAGGTACGCAATAAGTTTTCATAGAAATCTGTGGATAATCCTTCACGAAGTGCTTTCAATACTGGTTCATATTGTAACAGCTCAATAGGATCTTTGTCATATAGCCAATTATCCATCACTCGTAAGCCGTAAGCAAGACCAATTGGACGGCCTCCAAAATCAGCTTCACGCAAAATGAACTCAATACGATTCAAGGAGGCTTCTAATAATTCCTTATCTAATCCTGTATCTACTAATTGGCGTAACGTATTTTCCACCACTTCTTGCAACTGTGCTTGCTTTTCGATTTCAGAACCGGTCACACTAATTTCAAACAATGGCTGACGAATACCATCCATGTAAGAACCGCTCACATCACTACCAATATTTGCTTTCACTAAAGCTTCTTTCAAAGGTGCTGAACCAGATGTAAATAAAGCATGGTTCAACACTTCAAAGGCTAAGCTTTGGGTAAATGTCATTTCTGGGAATACATAGGTTAAAGAATGAATCGCTTTGCCCTTATCACTTTCATCATTACCAATACCATATGGGAAAGATGCCACCACTGGTTCAGATAAAGGCGCTTGCATAGCAATGCTAGAATCTACGTCAATAGCCTGGAAATTTGACAAATATTCCCCATCGATAAATGCTAAGGTTTCTTCAATATTCATATCTCCATATAAATAGATATAGCTATTGGACGGATGGTAATAAGAATCGTAGAAGGCTTTAAAGTTTTCATAGCTCAAATCTGTAATATTGTCAGGATATCCACCAGAATCATGCCCATAGGTAGTATCAGGATATAACAATTTCATCTTGTGATGATCTAATTGAGAGTCAGGTGAGGAATAAACCCCTTTCATCTCGTTATAGACAACGCCTTTATAGGTCAATGGATCTTCTGGAGATTCCAATTCATAATGCCATCCCTCTTGCATAACGATCATCGGATCCTTAGCTACACGAGGATAGAATACGGCATCCAAATAGACATCCATCAAATTATGAAAGTCTGCATCATTCTTACTTGCCACTGGATACACTGTTTTATCAGAGTATGTCATAGCATTTAAGAATGTGTTCAGAGAGCCTTTTACTAATTCAACAAAGGGCTCTTTTAAAGGAAATTTGCGAGAACCACACAGCACAGAATGTTCCAAAATATGAGCTACCCCTGTGCTATCATGAGGGGGTGTACGGAATGCTACATGAAATACTTTATTTGTATCTTCCGTATCTATGTATAACAAACGAGCACCAGATTGCTCATGCTTAAGCATGTAGGCTGTGCCATTCACCTCTTGAACAGGTTCAATTCGCTCTACACGAAAACCTGCATAGACTGTATCTAACTTCATAATACCTCTTTTCTATCTACTAAACATGCAACGGCCATCCCTAGTAAACTAGTTCTGACCGTTGTTATATATGTGTATAACATTTTGTCATAATGCTAACTAATTATATCATGTTCTCACTGAGAATCATAATACAAACAAATGGATAAGACCGGCAAAAATCCAAATGACAGTTCCCCATTTATACGCTTTTCTACCAATCCCAAAAGCAATGCCATGACTCATATTATATCGTGTCACTCCATAAGGAATCAGAATATACAATAACCAAGCAAGAATCATATAGGAAAATTCTAAGCTATACCGTACATGCGCTGCCAACAAACCTACGATAAAAATAGTATCCCAAATCCAACGATCATATACATTCTTAGGTACTTGTTGCCCTTCTAAAATAGGGCGCAAATGAGATACGGAAACAATTTCTAACACTTGTACTAGGGCCATACCTAATGCAATAGCACAAATAGTCTGTACAATGGTGACTCCATCAATTCCTAGCAATGTAAGATTCCCAGTCACACCATACACAGCAAGCACCAACATACCTAATAATTGTAAAGCTTTTGTAACTTCTTCTTTTTGCTGTTCCTTCACCGTCGATTGTTCATAAAACATACGTTGAAAGGGTGTAGAAATTCGATTCAATACTAAAGCTACAAAAATTGCCATCATAGAAACCATGTTATACCTCCCCTAAAAATACAGTTAATAATCGATTTAACTCAATTTGGTCATAGGTACCCATCAACTCACGTGCGGAATGCATGGCCAACAGTGGTAAACCTACATCCATAGTTCGCATCACTAATTGCGCTGAAGAAATAGATCCCACCGTAGAACCTCCTGGAATATCCGATCGATTCACATAGATTTGATGCTTAATGCCATGGGTCTCACATAAATCGGTCACAATCGCTTGTGCCACCGCATCTCCCGCATAGGATTGAGAGCTAGCTATTTTTAAAACTACGCCACCATTCAAAGTCGGGTAATTTGTAATATCATTTTTCTCGCCATAATTAGGATGATATCCATGAGCCACATCAGAAGAAATCATGAACCCTTTTGCAATATCCGCCTCACAAGCTTCTTCTGAGAATCCTAAAGCACGGTACACACGGCGTACTACATTTGGTAATAACAAGGAGGCTCCTCCTTGTTTTGTACGACTTCCCACCTCTTCGTGATCAAATAGGAATGCCATACGAATCCCTGTAGCCTGTTGTTTTTTGGCACTTACAATTCCTTGTAAGCAAGCATAACAGGATGTAAGATTATCTAATCGTGGTGCACTGATATATTCCGCATCAAAGCCGACAGTTTCCACTGTATCCGTATTATACACGGTCAACTCATAGGATAAAATATCTGCCGCTTCACAGCCAATTTCTTCGGCTAATAAGGCTTTTAATAAAGTTTTGTCGTCTTCGTACTCCGTGCCAAGGCCACGCATTAAAATGAGTGGTAACATCTCTTTTTGCTTGTTAAACACAGCCTTTTCATTAACTTGTCGATTCATATGAATCGCTAAGCTAGGGATAGTAGCCACCGGCTTTTCTATATCTACGTAATGCGTCTCTAGGTCTAACCCTTTCCCTTTTGTCACTACCACACCAGCCAGAGAAAGAGGTCGATCGAACCAAGTATATTGAATTAATCCACCATAACTTTCTACATTCAGCTTACCATACCCTTTGTCCGTAATCATTGCATTAGGCTTCACCCGGAATCCAGGAAAGTCTGTATGAGCAGAGGCAATCCGTAATGTCTCTCTTGGATGTTCTCCAATATGGACTGCCACTAAAGTAGTACCATATACATCAATGACATAATCCCCTGCCACCAAATTCCATTCTTCGTCCATCGATAAAGGTGTAAAGCCTTGTTCCTCTAAGCGACGATAAGACTCCTCCACCGTATGATACGGTGAGGTAGAGCTTTCAATATAATCAAAAAAGTCAGCATACATAGTTGCGACTTTATTCTGTTCACACATAGTTCCTCCTATGAAAAATACCATAGGTACAACGTACACTATGGTATTGTCCACGCTCACTCTGGTAAGCCTACTGATTCTAAATTTGTTGTTGTTATGGTTTCAATCTCACCGGCATCACACAACTCTGCTACTTTAGGATCAATTGGTAGTCGGCCTAGTAACAATAAATTGTATTTTTTCAATACTTCATCAATATGACTTTCACCAAAGATTTTATAATCTTTTCCATTATCTGGGCAATGGAAATAAGCAAAGTTTTCCACTACACCAATAATAGGTACTTGCATCATATCCGCCATTTTTACAGCTTTTTCCACAATCATAGATACTAAATCTTGAGGGGATGTAACCACGATAATACCGTCCAATGGTAAGGATTGGAATACTGTCATGGCTACGTCTCCTGTTCCTGGAGGCATATCCACGAACAAGTAATCTACATCGCCCCATACTGTATCGGAGAAGAATTGTTTTACCACATTACCTACCACAGGACCTCTCCAAAGGACTGGATCCGATTCATCATCTAATAGCAAATTCACAGACATCACTTTCACGCCATTTTTAGACACGATAGGATACATCAATTTACCATCATCGCTACGCACTTTGTCTTTCAAACCAAATACTTTTGGAATGGATGGACCTGTAATATCTCCATCAAGAATCCCTACAGATTTGCCTTTACGAGATTGACTCACTGCCATCAAGCTTGTGACCAAAGATTTACCAACACCGCCCTTACCGGATACAATGCCGATGACCTTTTTCACATGACTTCTATCATTTGTTTTTACTGTCAAATCTACTGGTTGTTGCGTACCGCATCCGCTAGAAGATGCGCAACCGCCGCAACCACCGTTATCTCCACATGCCATTATAAACCTTCTTTCTATATGTCTGAAAGTCCTTAGAACTTTCTTTACCAATATAAGTACTGCCATTCACACCTATGAATGTATGGTATATCCTATATATCTATAGGTATATTCCTATTATATCATAGGATATAAAAATTTTGTAACACTCTCATATAAGATAAGCGCAACATAGTCATAAGTAACCAAAACAATTACCTTATATATGTTGCGCTCGTAATTCATCTTTATAAAATACATGTGCAGTGGAAATATTTAGTCCCCACAATACTCACGTGTCAATTCTCCAATAATTTGCATGCCTTTGCGGATGTCTTCAAGAGATGGCACAGTATAGCTTAAACGGAAGTGTTGTCCATAGGGAACGCCATCAGCAGCAAAAGCTCCACTTTTCACAATGCCTACTTTTCGCGCAATGGCCTCTTCAAAGAAAGCGTCACAGTCCACGTGGTCTGGCAAAGTCATCCATATAAACATTCCTCCCGTAGGTTCTGTTAAATGTACTTTAGAACTACCGTATTGACGAAATGTATCTAACATAACATGGCATTTTTCTTGATACACCTTACATACCTTTTGGATTTGCTCATCATAATCGATATGTTCTAGCAAATGGCTTACTACACGTTGTGTGACTAATGGCATTTGACCATCACAATTATTCTTCATCACTTGGATAGCTTGGATTACTTCGCTTGGACCATACAAAAAACCAACTCGCAATCCTGCAGAAATCGTTTTAGAATAGGACCCTGCATATAGCACACGATTATCCGTATCCATTTCTTTGAAAGTAGGCACTCGCTCACCGCCAAAGCGAATTTCTCCATACGGATCATCTTCGTAAATGAACAAATCATAAGCTTTTGCAATTTCATAAATCGCTTTTCTTCGTTCTAAAGGCATAGTAATACCTGTAGGGTTTTGAAAGTTAGGAATCAGATAGATATATTTACCTTTTCCAGATTTTGCCGCTTCTTCCAAAGCTTCTGGAATCATACCATCCCCATCGGTAGGAATGCCTACCGCTTTGGCTCCCACACTACGTACCGCATTAATCGCACTGGTGAACGTATAGGCATCCATGTACACTTCATCGCCAGCATCACACACTGTGCGAGGTACTAACCCTAAATCTTGGCCTGCCCCGATGGACAATAACAACTGTTGGTTTTGGGTAGGCATATGATGCACATGTACCAAACGATGCAATGTTTGCTCTGCTAACTTCGCATCTCCTTGCATAGGACCATATTGTAAAATCTCTAATGGATTCGTATGTACAATGTAGTCAAAGGCAGCTTGAATTTCCGCTACTGGCACCACTTCACCAGCTGGATTTCCTATCCCAAAACTAATAAATCCAGGAATCCCTGCGCCCCGTTCAAACACATCTCGAATGAAATTAGGTCCTTTGCTAATAGACCGTTCTGGCAATACAAATGCCATAAGAATCACTCCTTTTATATTTCTTATTTATTTCAATACTATGGCTATACAATCATAAAACATCAAATATATAATAAAAAAACTATGTATAGGATACGCGTATATAACTGATAGTTACACCATATCCCTCTCAGATATGATAAACAGGAGCAACAGAGTTGCTCCTGTTTTGCATGTTATATACTATAGCCTACATCATAATTTACACCATAACTTGGCCTATATCTGACATACTGACACAATATAAATCGTATCATCTAGTTTGCTACATGCGCTTGCTCTTCGATAGTTAACAAGCAATCGCCACTTTCAATACGGCTACCTTCACGAACATGGATGACACCTACCACACCAGATACTGGCGCTGTAATAGTAGTCTCCATCTTCATCGCTTCTGTCACTACAAGGGCATCACCTTTTTTCACAGCTTGACCCACTTGTGCCACAATTTTCACTACAGATCCGGATAAAGTAGCACCTACCTCACCAGGTTTGGTTGGATCCACTTTATGACGCACTACACCTGTTGTTTTAATGTGTTTGTCATGAACTTTAATCGTTCTAGGTTGACCGTTTAATTCAAACAACACATGACGTGTACCATCTTCATCAGCTTCACTCATTTGAATGTATTTAATCACCAATGTTTTACCTTGTTCGATAGTCACTTCTACGCTTTCACCGCGTTTCATACCAAAGAAGAAAGTTGGAGTATCTAATACACTCACATCGGAATAGTCATGTTTGAACGTGCTATAATCAGCAAATACCTTAGAATATAAGCAGTGAGCAATCACATCTTCATCGGTAGTACCTGCCCCTTTCTCTGCTAGTTCTTTACGAACCGCTTCAAAGTCAACTGATGGCAACATAGCACCAGGGCGACCATCCAATGGTTTCTCACCTTTTAAGACAATTTGTTGTAACCGTTCAGGGAATCCCAAATATGGAGTACCAATGTAGCCTTTGAAGAATTCCACCACAGATTGTGGGAAGTCCAATGTATCCCCTTTGTCGTAGATATCTTGTTCTGTCAAATTATTTTGAACCATGAACAAAGTCATATCGCCAACAATTTTAGAAGATGGCGTTACTTTGATGATATCACCAAATAGCATGCTCACTTCATGATACACACGTTTAATGTCTTCCCAACGCTCTCCAAGACCCACACTTTTCGCTTGTTGTTGTAAGTTTGAATACTGTCCACCAGGCATTTCATGTTGGTATACCGTTGTATTTGGATACGAAGATGTATGATCTACTCCTTTGTAGTATGGACGAATAGAACCAAAGTAGTTGGATGCTTCTTCCATATAAGCTACATTCATAGTTGGTTGACGATCATGTCCAGTCAAACCATAGTACATGGAGCTCATGCTAGGTTGACTTGTACCATTGGCAAAAGCAGAATATGCTAAGTCGATAATATCTACTCCTGCATCTACCGCACGGCCATAGGAGTATATAGCATTGCCAGAACCTTCATGGGTATGTAAGTGAATTGGTAGGTCTACTGCATCTTTTAATGCGCTTACTAAATTATACGCTGCTTGAGGTTTTAATAAACCAGCCATATCTTTGATAGCTAAAATATTAGCCCCTGCTGCTGCCAGTTCTTTACCCATATTGACATAATATGCCAAGTTATATTTATCACGGCGAGGATCTAAAATATCTCCTGTGTAGCATAAAGCCACTTCTGCTACTTTACCTTGATTACGAACTTCATCGATAGCAACTTTCATATTATCTAAGCTATTTAAGCTGTCGAAAATACGGAATACATCGATACCATTTTTGCCAGCCAATCGGATAAATTCACGCACCACATTATCCGCATAGCTTGTGTATCCTACGGCATTAGAGCCACGAAGTAACATTTGTAACAAGATGTTTGGCACTTGTTCACGGAACATGCGCAACCGTTCCCATGGATCTTCATGCAAGAAACGATACGCCACATCAAACGTTGCACCGCCCCAACATTCTAAGGAGAACAAATTAGGCAATCCCTTCGCAACACGACCGGCCACACGAGCCATGTCTGCAGTACGCAAACGAGTCGCAAACAAGGATTGATGCGCATCACGCCATGTGGTATCTGTAAACAATACTTTTGGTTGTTCTTGAATCCATTTAGAGAATTTTTCTGGTCCTAATTCATCCAATTTTTGTTTTGTACCTGCTGCTGGTGCACCTGGCACATTAGATGGCATAATGAGAGGGTCAAATGTTGGTACTTCTTCTTTATGTCCATTGTAACCATTGACAGTTACATCAGCGATGTAGCGAAGAAGCTTTGTACCTCTATCTTTATCTTTTTTTAAGTTGAACAATTCTGGATGTTCGTCAATAAAATGAACATTGTAATCCCCAGATTGGAACACTTCATGTTCTAATACATTCACCAAGAAGTGCACATTCGTTTTTACACCACGAATACGGAACTCCCGCAAGCAACGCAACATTTTACGGATAGCTTCTTCTGTGGACAACGCCCAAGATGTAGCTTTTACTAGCAAGGAATCATAATATGGTGTAATAACTGCACCGGTGAAAGCATTACCACCATCTAAACGAATACCAAAACCACCAGAGCTACGGTACGTAATTAATTTACCTGTATCTGGCATGAAATTATTGTTTGGATCTTCTGTAGTAATACGACATTGGATAGCTACGCCTTCACAACGAATATTTTCTTGTGCAGGAATGGCTACCGCTTCACTGTGCAATGCATGACCTTCGGCAATGCGAATTTGCGTATGTACAATATCGATGCCTGTGATCATTTCTGTCACTGTATGTTCTACTTGGATTCGAGGGTTGACTTCAATGAAATAGAAGTTTCCATCTGCGGTTACCAAGAATTCTACCGTACCAGCGCTGACATAGTTCACATGTTTCATGATTTTCACAGCGGCTGCACAAATACGGTCACGCAAATCACGGGATAAAGCAAAGGCTGGCGCCACTTCTACTACTTTTTGATGTCGACGTTGGATAGAACAATCCCGTTCATGTAAATGTACGATATTGCCATGTTCATCACCGATGATTTGGACTTCGATATGTTTTGGCTCTACAATTAATTTTTCTACGTACACATCATCATCGCCAAAAGCCATTTTTGCTTCAGATTTTGCACGATCATAAGCATCGCGAAGTTCTTCATATTTTGTTACTTCACGCATACCACGACCACCACCGCCATTCACGGCTTTGATCATCAATGGATAGCCATATTTCTCAGCAAATGCTTCTAATTCTGCAAAGTCTTTCAATGGACCATCACTGCCAGGAATCATCGGTATATCTGCTTTTTTGGCTTGAATACGAGCATTTACTTTGTCACCGAACATCACTAAATGTTCTACTTTAGGTCCGATGAACGTAATCCCTTCTTCTTCACAACGTTGTGCAAAATGTGCATTTTCAGATAAGAAGCCATACCCTGGATGGATCGCATCTACGTCATGTTCCTTCGCAATACGAATAATATCTTCAATATCTAAGTATGCATCTACAGGTTTTTTACCTTCCCCTACTAAATAAGATTCATCGGCTTGATTGCGATGTAATGAAAGTGCATCTTCGTTAGAGTAAATAGCCACTGTGCGAATGCCCATTTCGTTACATGCACGAAGTACACGAATAGCAATTTCACCACGGTTTGCTACTAATAGCGAGCGTATTTGTTTCATCATAATCCCTCCTCAACTTTGCATATTCCAGTATTACTACCATTAGGAATAGACATTTGTATACCTCATTATACTCCTAAACGTTGAAATTAGCTAGATATAAACAGTGGTTATTGGTAAAGTTCCTAAAAGAATTATATGAACATAAAAAAAGCCGATATACGACTTTTATCTATACGACAGAGTATGTATATATTTTTTGTAATCATTGACCATATTATCACTTTCTATGATATGATAAATTATATAATCTACATTTGGATACATATATAATTTACTCAACTACAAGGACATCTATGCAACCTATTTTATATTTCACACTTTCATTAGATCATGCTCCATGCTCCATGAATCAAGCTATCCGAGAGCAAAAAGTATCACAAGCTATGCGTCGCCGTCTTCGTCGTGAAGGCTCGTTCCTTGTGAATGACAAAACCGCCACTTGGGATACCTTACTACATCCAGGTGATTCCGTAAAAGTTCACCTCACTAAAACATCACACATCGACCCTACCCCTATGGACCTAGACATTGTCTTTGATGACAACCATCTGCTGGTCATCAATAAACCTGCAGGCATGCTTATACATCCTACTTCCTCTGAAAGATACCACACACTTGCCAACGGCGTATTAGCATACTTTGAAAAACAAGGTATGAACGCTAGCTTTCACCCCATCCATAGACTAGATAAGGACACCTCTGGTCTCGTTATCATTGCTAAGAATGCCTTGGTTCAACATGCTTTCACCAAGCAGCATTCACGCATCCAAAAAGTATACGATGCTATAACCGATGGTATTATTCCTATCAGTAAGTTATCCATTCATTTCCCTATTGCTCGCTTAGAGGGTAGCATTATTGAACGTTGTGCTCATCCACTAGGGCAACCTGCCCATACAGATATAACTGTAGTTCGACAACATCCACATCATACTCATGTGCGCTGTTATCTGCACACAGGACGAACTCACCAGATTAGAGTCCACCTTAGTGCTTTAGGATACCCACTCGCAGGCGATGATTTATACGGAGGCTCCTTAACGTGGCAAACCAAACAATGCCTCCATGCCACAGAACTACATTTTATCCATCCTATGACACAAAAGTGGATCACATTGCAGGCACCATTACCAGAGTATTTTAATAAAATTCCATAACAAAAAAACTGACATACTCTAAGAGCATGCCAGCTTTTCTCAAATCAAATTAAATTTTGTTGTTGCAACCTAATACATTTTTAATTTTATGTTGCACCATAGCTTGGATAGCCTCACGGCCAGGTCCCAAGTATTTACGAGGGTCAAATTCAGCAGGATTGTTTGCTAATACTTCACGAATGCTTGCAGTCATAGCTAAGCGCAAGTCTGTGTCGATGTTAATTTTGCACACTGCCATTGTGGCTGCTTTACGAAGCATATCTTCAGGCACCCCTTGTGCGCCTGGGATAGCACCACCAAAGGAGTTACATTTTTCAACGAATGCTTGTGGTACAGAAGATGCACCATGCAATACGATTGGGAAGTTCGGCAATAATTCACCTACTCGTTGTAAACGACCAAAATCTAAGTATGGAGTGCCTTTAAATTTATAAGCACCATGGCTTGTACCGATAGCAATCGCCAAGGAATCAACGCCAGTTAAACGAACGAATTCAGCGGCTTCCTCTGGATCGGTAAACAACGCATCTTTCTCGCTAACGTTTACGTCATCTTCCACACCTGCTAAACGACCTAACTCACCTTCTACTACAACGCCATGTTTATGAGCATATTCCACTACACGAGCTGTCAATTCTACATTTTTTTCAAAAGGATGTTTAGAGCCATCAATCATAACAGAAGTAAATCCGCTATCGATGCAGTCTTTACAAATTTCAAAATCATCACCATGATCCAAATGCAAAGCAATAGGAAGGTCTGTATCGATTAAAGCTGCTTCCACCAGTTTTGTTAAGTATACAGGTTTTGCATATTTACGTGCTCCTGCAGAAACTTGCAAAATCAATGGTGCTTGCTCCACTTTCGCCGCATCCACAATACCTTGGATAATTTCCATGTCGTTTACATTGAACGCACCAATTGCATAGCCGCCAGCATAGGCTTTTTCAAACATCTCTTTTGTAGATACTAATGGCATAATGGGCCTCCTTGTAGTATATAATTAAATACATTATTAATGACTATATATAGTTATTATACCGTATCTACTAGAGCGATTCAAGAAAAATCTATGTTCTCAAATGTAGTCAATCTTATTGAGAGAGTACTGATTCTATGGTACAATTAAAAGTAAGTCTTTCATAGATTCAATCGAATCTTTCAGTATAGGAGATATCATGGTTAATCGATTTTTACAAGGTACACTCATCTTGACGATTGCGGGGTTTGTGGTAAAAGCTATTGGTAGCTTGAACTGGATTTTTTTATCCCGTGTTCTCAGTGGTGAAGGTATCGGTATCTACCAAATGGCATTTCCAGCGTACTTATTGGCTCTGCAGCTATCTAGTGCAGGAATCCCTATTGCCATTTCCATTATGACCGCGGAAAAATTAGCAAAATATGATGTATTAGGAGCCCAGAAGGTTTTTTCCATTTCTTTTAAAATGCTATTTGTCCTCGGCCTATTGTTCAGTATTGCCGTCTACGGTTCTGCCCAATGGCTTATTGACATTAATTTCATTACAGACCCAAGAGCCTACTATTCTTTAATTGCTCTATCACCAGCAGTCTTCTTCGTCACCCTCATTTCTTGCTATCGAGGCTATTTACAAGGATGGCAAATGATGACTCCTACGGCGATTAGCCAAATTGTAGAACAATTACTGCGTGTAGTGGTCATGCTTGGAGCTGCATATATTTTACTCCCTTATGGATTAGATGTAGCTGCTGGTGGAGCCAGCCTAGGCGCTGGTATCGGAGCGGTCGGTGCCTTAGTGGTACTCATGTACTATTACTATCGCCTACCAAAACAATTAGACGAACCGATGATAACTACAGAAACACCTGAAAGTTCCAAGTCTATCATTCGTCGTTTAATCAACTTGTCCATTCCTATCGCTTTAGCTAGCATGATGCTACCAATTGTAGCCATGTTAGATGTAGCGATTATCCCACGGCGATTGATCGATATCGGGTATCCGCTCCATGAAGCTACGGAACTATACGGATATTTATCAGGCATGGCAGTGCCTCTTATCAACTTGGCAACCATCATTACGGCGGCCATTGCCACAAGCATTGTGCCAGCTGTTTCCAATGCTGTATCCATTAAAGATATAAAACAAGTCTACTATCGCACGGCAGGTTCTATGCGGTTAACCTTCGTAGCAACGATTCCTTTCACTGTGATGCTATACGTTTTGGCAGAACCAGTGGTATCCACTATTTATAACGCACCACGTGCCGCAGAAGCAACGCAAATCTTAGCGTGGGCCATCTTCTTTTTAGGTCTTCACCAGGTGACGACAGGTATCTTGCAAGGTTTAGGAAAACCACGTATTCCTGTCATCAACATGGGAATCGCAGCCATTGTAAAAGTCATCTTAAACTGGGAGTTAACAGCTATCCCTGCCTTAGGTATTGGCGGTGCTGCTTACGCCACTGTAGCCGATATTGGTTTTGCTGCTCTATTGAATCTTATCTGGATTCATCGTCACACAGGATACTTTATCGACCTTATCTTGTTAGGAAAAAATATTATCTCCGCCTCTATCATGGGCGTGGCCATGTACTATTTCTATCCGATCTTACAAGGAAATATTCCTACCTTCTTTAACATTATGATCACCGCTATCATAGGTGCACTTATCTATGTAGCTATCATGATTGTGCTGAAAGGTTTAAATAAAAACGATGGAGCTCGATTACCTGTTGTGGGACGATTCTTTAGATAATTAACAAAAATATATTAATATACCCTTGAAGGATCACTTTCAAGGGTATTTTTTATAGATATATTGCTAACTGCTACTATCATTTATATATCTCTATCACTCTATGTAGCAATATCAACTAAACATTCTGAAAGGTAGCAAAAAAGAACAGCCCAAAAGGACTGTTCTTCTATACACAACCTATTATATAGGTCATTATCTATTTATTTTACGCGTTTTTAGCAATTTCTACTAATTTCGCGAATGCAGCTGCATCATGTACTGCCAAGTCAGCCAACATTTTACGGTTGATTTCCACACCAGCTTTTGTTAAACCAGCGATGAAACGGCTGTAGGATAAACCATTCATACGGCTTGCTGCATTGATACGAGCGATCCATAATTTACGGAACTCACGTTTTTTAGCACGACGGTCACGACGAGCATAGTATAATGCTTTCATTACGGATTCGTTTGCTTTTTTGAATAAGCGAGAACGTGTACCGCGGTAACCTTTAGCTAATTTTAAGATTTTTTTATGACGTGCATGCGCTGTTACGCCTGTTTTTACTCTTGCCATTATTGTATTCCTCCAATATCGTTATATGTTACTAAAATATTTGCATCTTATGCGTATGGTAAGCATTTCACTACGCGTTTGTAGTCAGATTTGCTAACCAATGTAGCTTTACGAAGATTACGTTTACGTGCTGGAGATTTTTTCTCTAAAATATGGCTTTTGAAAGCTTTTGCACGTTTGAATTCACCACTACCTGTTACTTGGAAACGTTTAGCCGCTGCGCGACGAGTTTTAATCTTTGGCATTATTCTTCCTCCTAATTACCTTTTTTAGCTAAAATCATTGTCATGTTTCGGCCTTCTAGTTTCGCTTCTTTTTCAACAACCGCTTGGTCAGTTAATTCACCAGCAAAACGAGTCAGCACATTAAGCCCCAATTCTGGGTGGCTCAATTCACGACCGCGGAACATGATCGTTACCTTAACTTTATTACCATCACCTAAGAATTTAGCTGCATTTTTAAGTTTTACATAAAAATCATGATCTTCGATGTGAGGACGAAGCTTAACTTCTTTCAATGTGAAAGTTTTTTGCTTCTTCTTTGCTTCTTTTTCGCGTTTTTGTTGCTCATAACGGTATTTACCATAGTTCATAATGCGACAAACTGGTGGTTTACCATTAGGGGCTACTTCTACTAGATCTAAATGTTGTTCTTCTGCCATAGCTAACGCATCACGAACAGACATAATACCTAACTGATCATTATCTGCACTTACGACACGAACTTCGCGAGCACGGATTTCTTCATTAATACGCGGTGTATCTTTGCTAATACTAGTCACCTCCAAAGGGATAAAAAAATCGGATGGCACAAGGCCACCCGAGCATAGTTTATAACTATCTGTACCCAACATTTCATGACATCAGGTGAGAAACGGATGGTTTCTACTTGTTAATACCTAATTAGTATACGCTATTAATTCTTATTTGTCAAGAATTCTCCCTTTAAATTTATATATTATCTACAACTTTCCAACAATATACTTTGTAAAATTACCATCATATTATAAAAGAAATTTACCTTCATACAAACTGATAAAAAGGCCCTCCCGAAGGAGAGCCTTTCCATATTACGTTCGCTATTGATTAGCCTTGCAATTCGTCTTCAAACCCTTTTTGTAAACGAACATAGGATTGACGGCGTTCTTTAGCTAATTGTTTGTTGATTTCTAACAATTCTTTGCTCATTGCAGGAACTGCTTTACCCAAAGATGTGTAACGAACTTCTTTTCCTAAGAAGGAATCGAATAATTCGTAATCAGGTTCTTTAGAATCAAGGCTGAATGGATTTTTGCCTTGTGCTTTTAACGCTGGGTTGTAACGGTATAGATCCCAGTAACCGGATGCAACAGCTTGTTTAGTTTCAGCTTGTGCATTGCCCATACCACCTTTAATACCATGGTTGATACATGGAGCGTAAGCAATGATTAGGGATGGACCTGGATATGCTTCAGCTTCTGCCAATGCTTTCATCAATTGGTTCATGTCAGCACCCATACCAACTTGAGCCACATAGATGTTGCCATATGTCATAGCAATCATACCAAGGTCTTTTTTGTTTGTACGTTTACCTTGCGCAGCGAATTGAGCAACCGCACCTACGCGAGTAGATTTAGATGCTTGACCGCCAGTGTTGGAGTATACTTCTGTATCGAATACGAATACGTTAACGTCTTCGCCGGAAGCCAATACATGGTCAAGGCCACCGAAACCGATATCGTATGCCCAACCGTCACCACCAAAGATCCATTGGGAACGTTTTACAAGGTATTGTTTTTTAGCCAATACTTCTTTTACAGCTTCTGTTTGTTCTACTTTGGAAAGAGCATCGATCACAGCTTTAGCGCGGTCACGAGTACCTTCACCTTGAAGACGTTTTTCTAACCATAAGTCAAGAACTTGTTTAGTTGCTTCATCAGCAGTTTCAGCGATAGAAGCTACAGTTTCAGCTAATTGTGTACGGATTTTTTCAGTACCGATGAACATACCGTAACCAAACTCAGCGTTATCCTCGAATAAGGAGTTAGCCCATGCAGGACCTTGGCCTTGTTGGTTTTTAGTGTATGGAGATGCCGGCATAGATGCACCCCAAATGGAGGAACAACCTGTTGCATTGGCAATCATCATACGGTCACCGAACAATTGAGTAATCAATTTAGCGTATGGAGTTTCACCACAACCTGCGCAAGCACCGGAGAACTCAAGCAATGGAGTTTTGAATTGGGAACCTTTTACAGTTTCTTGTTTCATTGGGTGAGATTTAGTTGGTAATGCTACACCATAATCCCAAGCTGGAGCAAATTCTAATTCGCCATCGATAGGGTGCATTTCGATTGCTTTTCCTTTAGGAGCTGGACAAATGTTTACACAGTTACCGCAACCTAAGCAGTCTAATGGAGATACTGCAATACGGAATTGCAATTCACCTTTAGTCATCATTTCTGGAATTGTTTCAAAGTTTTCAGGACCTGCTGCTGCTTCTTCTGCTGTCGCTAATACAGGACGGATAGTCGCATGTGGACATACGAAGGAACATTGGTTACATTGGATACAGTTTTCTTTGATCCAGTGAGGAACGAATAAAGCGGCACCACGTTTTTCGAATGCTGCAGTACCAGAAGGTAATGTACCATCTTCATAGCCTGTGAAAGCGGATACTGGTAAATCATAACCAGCTTGTGCATTAACAGGTTTTGCAATGTTAGCCACATAGCTTGGGCAAGTTGTGCAAGAAGATTTTTCGAAAGTATCTTCGGAATCTTTTGCATCTTTCCATGCTGCTGGAACTTCTACTTTTACAAGAGCCCCAACGCCTTCATCAACAGCTTTGTTGTTCATTGCAACAACGTCAGCACCTTTTTTACCATATGTTTTTTCAATGGAGTCTTTTAAGTACTCTACTGCTTTGTCGATAGGAATGATTGTATCTTCAGTCAATTTGAAGAACGCAGCTTGTGTAACCATGTTGATACGGCCACCCAAACCAATTTCAGCTGCAATTTTCGCTGCATTGATGATGTAGAAGTTCAATTCTTTTTCAGCAATTGTACGACGAAGTTTTGCTGGTAATTTTTCTGCTAATTCTTCTGGAGACCAAGTACAGTTCAATAAGAATGTACCGCCTTTTTTAATACCACGAAGAAGATCATATTCATGAACATAAGATTGACGATGACAAGCGATAAATTCTGGTTCAGTTACCAAGTATGGTTTGTTGATTGGATTTTTACCAAAACGTAAGTGAGACATTGTCACACCACCAGATTTTTTGGAGTCATAGTCGAAGTATGCTTGTGCATACATATCTGTATGGTCACCGATGATTTTGATAGCAGATTTGTTAGCACCTACAGTTCCGTCAGAACCGAAGCCCCAGAATTTACATCCAGTTAAACCTTCAGTTTTTACGGATACACCTTCAGCACGGTTTAAGGACAAGTTAGTTACATCGTCATTGATACCCAATGTGAAGAAACGTTTGCCAGCTTCTGCTAACATGTTATCGAATACTGCTACAAGGTCAGCTGGGATTACGTCTTTAGAAGAAAGACCATAACGACCGCCGAATACTTTAGCATTAATATTGTGTTGAACAAGTGCTGCTTGAACGTCTAAGAATAAAGGTTCAGCTAACGCACCTGGTTCTTTTGTACGGTCTAATACTGCTACGCGTTCTACAGTTTTTGGAAGAGCCGCTACAAAACGATCTGTCGCGAATGGACGGAATAAGTGAACTTGTACGAAACCAACTTTACGGCCTTGTGCACGTAAGTAATCTACAGTTTCAGTAGCTACTTGTGCAGAGGAACCCATTGTTACGATTACGTCAGTTGCATCTTCATCACCATAGTAGTTGAACAATTGGTAGTTACGACCAGTGATTTTGTTGATTTCATGCATGTAATGTTCTACTACATTTGGAACTTCTAAGTAGAATGGGTTAGAAGCTTCACGATGTTGGAAGTAGATATCAGGGTTTTCAGCAGTACCACGAGTTACAGGAGCATCTGGGTTCAACGCACGTTGACGGAATGCTTCTAACGCTTCTTGGTCCACTAAAGGTTTTAATTCATCATATTCTAATACTTCGATTTTTTGGATTTCGTGAGAAGTACGGAAACCGTCGAAGAAGTTGATGAAAGGAACGCGAGTTTTTAACGCTGTTAAATGCGCAACTGGAGCAAGATCCATAACTTCTTGTACAGAGGATTCTGCTAACATAGCACAACCAGCAGCACGAGCTGCCATAACGTCTTGATGGTCACCAAAGATAGACAATGCTTGCGCTGCGATAGCACGAGCTGCTACGTGGAATACACCTGGAAGTAACTCACCAGACACTTTGTACAAGTTAGGTAACATTAATAATAGACCTTGAGAAGATGTGAACGTAGTTGTCAATGCGCCCGCTTGTAAAGAACCGTGAACTGCTGCTGCAGCGCCGGCTTCGGATTGCATTTCAACAACCTGTACAGTATGACCAAACAAGTTTTTACGACCTTGTCCTGACCATTCATCCACATGTTCTGGCATTGGAGAAGATGGTGTGATTGGGTAAATAGCTGCCACTTCAGAGAAACCATACGCTACGTGTGCTGCAGCTTGGTTTCCGTCCATAGTTTTCATTTTACGCATGTTAAAATAGCCTCCTTAAAGCAAATAAAAATTAACACTTGTAGTTACATACAAAATAGGGGGATGTATATAGACTCTTGTCCGTGCACTCGCAGGATGAGTCCTCCCCTCTTGAGTATCAAAATGTTTTTTGAAATATGAATCATTTATTTCTAAAAAGATTGCATATGTTGCAAAAATGTAATAATATATAAGTTATATAGTACCTCTTTGCAAATTTGTGAAGTAGTAACTCTACTTCTTGAACAAATTGATATAGCCTTATGGTTTCATTATACATTGAGAACGAGAACTTCGCAATACCATATACACTATATCCATTGCTAATTATGCGATTATCAATTTACATTTACACATGCTTTATTGCTCAAATAGCATACCAAAAAAGAGGGCTTTTGTTATTACCATATTTAAGAGGTGCATTATGGACTTTCATCACTTAAAATACTTCGTAGAAGTAGCGGATCAAAAAAGTTTCAGCAAGGCCGCAAGAAATCTTCACATTTCACAATCTGCTATTAGTCGTACTATAAAAGCATTAGAAGACGAGCTAGGTGTTGTGTTATTCATTCGTAATGCAAAATCTGTTGAAATGACTGATGGCGGCACCATCTTTTTAACGCATGCGAAACGTGTTGTATTCATGTTTGAACATTTAAAAATCGATTTCGAAAACGAATTCCGCTTAGAACAAGGTTCTGTATTAATTGGTTTACCACCAGTTACAGACGCTCCAATCTTTGCACAATTATTAGGTGAGTTCAAACAAACCTATCCTCAAATCGAATTAGAGTTATATGAACATGGTTCTAAAAAAATAGAAATTTCTGTCCAAGAAGGTCTTATCGATGTTGGGATTATCTGTACAAAACCAAATTCAAAAGAATTTGACTCATTCTATTTAACGAGTGATCCTTTAAGCGTTATCTTACCAAAAGATAATCCATTAGCCCTAGAAGAATCTATTTCTCTTGATCAATTAGCAGATCAATCTTTTGTGTTACATAAAGATGATTTTAACCTTCATGATGAAATTGTAAAATCTTGTAAATCTGTTGGCTTCCAACCACATATTGTATTTGAAACTAGCCAACGCGATTTGATGTTACAAACCGTAGCCGCTCACTTAGCAATCGCTTTATTACCTAGTCGTCTATGCCCTACGGAAGATGAAAATACAAAAGTAGGATCTAGCGTTGTGGTACGTCCTTTAGTAAATCCTGAAATTATGCATACTTTACACGTTATTTGGAAAAAAGGACATTACCTATCTCATGCTTCCCGCTTATGGTTAGACTTTGTGATGGCGCGCTTGCCATTGATTCCTGGCGACACCCATGATGAAACAGCTGAGTAATCTACTTCTGAAAGTAGGTCCTCTCCTAAAGAGGCCACTGTTCTGGATTATCCTCTACGTGCTAAGCACAACCTATTGGATGGTATCACAACAACTAGAAATCAACGCTCTGAAAGAACGAGTTGACACAGAGCATACCATGGAACATAGCGATACATTTCACTATCGCTTGACCAACCTAGAAAACATCAGTAACTCTCACGGAGAACGACTAAAAGAACTAGAACGTGACAACTGGCAGCTCAAACGTTTCGCCAACCAACACCAGTTCCGCATCATGCAATTAGAATGGGAGCATCCCAATATAGAGGCCCCAGAACCAAGCAAATCCACACCGGTGAAAACACCATTCAAAGCAAACCCAACCAACGTCCCAGACGTTAAAAAATAAACAAAGGACTGTACCAAGTGCATCAACACTAAGTACAGTCCCTTTTATATTCCATTTACTACTGCATACTCCCTTGCGACGCCTACCTCAGCACTTACTACATTTGAAAAGGAGGGATATGTGAGACATAAAAACAATTTGCGGCAGCATCCTCCCATGTGACGCCTACCTTAGCACTGACTGTATAAAAAAAGGGGGATATATGTCTGTAAAAAACAATTTGCGGCAGCATGTTTTTTACAGACATATATCCCCCTCCCACCCAAAATACATCAGTGCTTAGTGTATAAGGAGCATCCATTCGAGGAACGTACACAGCACATAGGCTATGATAAACTTTACTTTTTGTTTCCGATCCCGGTCTTCATCAGCCACTTTCAATCGATGTGCCAAGAATCGTTTATCTCGTATTTGCATCAACATTTCCACAATATGTTCTTGTCGTTTCATAACATTTTTATCATTCTCTAAAGCCTGCTTCTGCATAGCAATACGTCGTTGTAATCGTCGCATCTGGATCTTAATATTATTGCTCACAAATACAGATTGCCATTTTTTCCTCGTTTCAAAATACATGTAAATATAACGAGGAATATTCATGACCACAAAACTGAATAGCAAAATGCTCAAGGAAATAAAGAAATACGTAGAGAAAGAAAAGTCCTGTAGCTCTTCATGTGGTAAGTAATGGTTCAAGATAATAAAGCTCACCCAAACCCCTATAGGCATTAACAAAGCTGCCGCCATGTCAATGGAGCGAACCCAGTTCGTTTTTACCGGCATTTCAGGAGCTAAATAGGTTTCTAACTTCTGATGGAATGCATAATACTCCACTTGCAGCACAGATTGTCCCGATCTGATGGCTGTTAATAGCACCGGCCCTACGCTATCTTTTGGTCGCTGTGGCCAAGGAATAAACTCTCGTACAGGGCTATCTGGTGACAAGTCAAACCGAATAATACCTTTCTTTTCTAAACGCATAGATGATGTATCATCACCGATACTGAAAGGATTAAAAAACATCCCTAATACATGCAAACTCCAATTTCCCAAAATATGAGTAATGATATTTAAAAACAAACCACCCATATCTATATTGGCTACATCTAATTTAAGCTGAATGGTAGATGTATAATCATCAAACCAAATATCATCAATATCAAATTCTACATTGATGACATTCCCCAATTTCGTGATGACATTCATGAATACCTTATTGTTTGGTTCAAATTCAAAAATAATGGAATGAAAGAACCAATGATTACGCACCACAGATCGCATCTTACGGTTCACCGCTTCTTCCTCAATGGATAGCATACGATGATCGTACAGCGTATTTCCATCTTCTAGTTGCTCTGGTAAACGTGGGGCTTCTATATGTGTTTGTGTAGTTACAGTATTGGCTAATTTCAACAGCTTTGTAACTAATTGTCCCATATATATCTCCTATCTAGTAGGTTATCTGAATCTAAGTGATACACTTTCATAGTTATCACAATTATATCATAGTCCCCTTACAAATGAAAGAAAAGCCCCACCTATACTAAATGCGTTCCATGCTCAATCTATGGTATTCGTAGAATCGACCTTGTAAAGCTAATAAACGTTCATAAGTTCCACTTTCCACAATGCGTCCATCTTCTAAGAATACAATACGATCCATTTCATGAAGTTGTTCGATATGGTGTGTAATGTATAATACAGTTTTTCCTTGGAACAAAGTACTCAACTGATCTTGTACCAAGTGCCGTGTGACTTGATCTAATCCTTCTAGTGGCTCATCCAAAAGCAAAATCTCTGCATCACGTAAATACAAGCGTGCCATACCAAGACGTTGTCGTTGTCCACCACTGAGACCCATGCCCCCTTGACCGACCATGGTGCGCAAACCTTTTGGTAACGTCCGTACCCAGTCCGCCAATTGCACCGCTTCTAAGGCTTGCCAAATGTCTTCATCTGTAGCACTCGGCTTAGCCAATCGGATGTTATCGCCAATCGTAGCATGGAATATATAGATATCTTGGGTAGCGTATGCCATATACGATTGCAATTCTTCCTCTGAAAGTGCCCTTGTATCAACTCCATCAATAAAGATAGTACCACTGTATGCATACCATCCTTGTAACAGTGCAAACAATGTGCTTTTACCGGACCCACTAGGACCTACAATAGCTACTTTCTCACCTTTTTGAATGGACAATTCTAATCCCTCGTAAATAGGCAGTACATCATAAGCAAAGGATAGAGCTTGCATACGAATCATTGGAATCTCTGTTTCAATGTTTTTATCATCCTCTAAAGGTTCATTATCAGAAGGTATATCAGCAAGTCTACTTCTATGAACGCCCACATTATCTACTGATGGGTTCTGTTGTTTCTGTTGACCTTCTAACTGTTCCAATCGCTCCATAGCTAAAGCGCTTTCATAGCCATGCAAGGATGCTTCTGTCATAGGTTGTAATGCTTCAAAGTAGGACTGCAATCCAATAGCGATGACCGCCACCCATAGCGGTCCATAGGTAATGCCATCAATCACCCATACGCCAACGATAATCCCTACTAATAAGGTAGATTGTGCTAACCCTAAGAGGATAGTCTGATTCCAATGAACACCACGATTCCATAGACTTTGCCAACCATCAAAATCACGAAAAGATGCTTTCATAGACTGTACAAATCGTTTTTCTTGATGACTCATAATAATATCTACCACGCCATGAATGGATTCGATGAGTTCCTCTTTCATACGCCCTCTTGTATGTAATCGCATAGGTGGGACTTGCCGTAGCACATAGGTAATGATCATTGGCAGCACTACGCCTACAAGAATACTGTACAATGCAATCACCATAGCTACTATCGGATGCAATTGGTATCCTATGATACAACCCAGTACTGTGACACCGATGAAAGACAAACTAGGTACTAAGGTGCGCAAATAAAAAAACTGTAGCGTCTCAATATCTGCCATAATCCGTCCTAGGAGGTCCCCCATTTTCATAGATTGAAAGATCCGTGGCACCAATGGTTCTAATCTTTTAAAGAAGGCAATACGCAATTCGTATAAACCTTGGAAAGCCATAGAATGCGACACATAACGTTCCCCATACCGACAGATAGCACGGCTAATCCCAAAGAATCGTACTCCAACAATTGCCAAGCTCAACACCACCAATAGAGGATGCTCTGAGGCTTTCGTTATGAGCCATGTGGACGTAGTAAGTAAGCCAATATTCATAAGCACCGTAGCCATAGCAAAAACTACACTACCCACTAGCAAGGCTTTATGCCCAGATAGTAACTTCCAGAGTGACCATAAGCCTCGACGGATATTCTGTTGCGTATTTCCTATTTTATTATGTTCTTTAACATTCGATGCATGTGTATTATGTAACGCTTCTATTTCAACTTGTCGCACTATATCGTACGATGTATCGCCACTGCTATAGTCTGCTCCTAATGCTGGATTAGGGGATTCAGACTTTAGTGTCTCCTCCACTACCTTTCGCATCACAGGATTACTATAGGTATTCACTAGGGATGTAAAATATCCATTTTGTGCGACTAAGTCTCTATAACTACCAGATTCTACTAATCGCCCTTCTTGCATTACAAATAAAATGTCCACATACTTCATAGTTTGCACACGATGCCCCACATACAAGACGATTTTATCTTGCCCATACTGATGCAATACCTGCATGATTAGATGCTCAGTTTCCACATCTAAATGAGCTGTTACTTCGTCAAGAATAAGGATTTGTGCTGGTCGTAACAAGGTTCGTCCTAAAGCTAATCGTTGGCGTTGTCCACCGGACAATCCATAGCCACCTTCTCCAATCAATGTATCTAATCCCTTTGGTAAAGTAGCTACAAAATCAGCTAGCTGTACTTGTTCTAGAACCTGCCATAAGGTTTCATCAGTCGCCGGTAATCCAAATTGTAAGTTCTCCCGTAAGGTACCACTCATAATATATGGGGTTTGACTAAGATACGCAATCTGCTCATGGTACCATTGACTGTCTAAGGTTTGTAAATCATAACCATCTACGGTCACTTGGCCCTTAGTAGGCGTTAATAATTGCATGAGCACATTAGATATAGTAGTTTTACCCGCTCCACTTTCACCAACTAGCATATAAGAACGGCCACGTTCCAATACACCTGTAAAAGTGGCTAAGCCTACATGATCTTCTTCATATTCGTATGCCACATCCCGAAACTCAATAGTTTGAATCGGATCCTTAAGTGTTTTCTGACCTGTATGAATTACTTCTACACCTGATGTTACATACTCCTCCACTGCTGTAAGGCTCACTTTACCTGATAAACCCGTATGAAACGCAGATCCCAACTGTCGTAGGGGAGCATAGAAATCTGGTGCTAGTAGCAAAATAAAGAAAGCTGGTAAAAACTCTACTTCCCCATATACTAAGGATACCCCTAAGTAGACAGCAATCATGGCTGTACTTATTGTACCGATTAATTCTAACACTAAGGCAGACAAAAAGGCGATACGCAATACCTTTAATGTAGCATCGCGAAACTCTCCAGATAAACGACCTATCACATGAATCTGTTCTTTGGCACGACCAAATACTTTCAGTGTTGTTAAACCTTGTAATACGTCAAGGAAATGTCCTCCTAAGAATTGCATTCGTTCCCATTGCTGCTTATTTAGTTTATCTGCTTCCTTACCAATGAGAATCATAAAAAAAGGAATCAAAGGGTAGGTTAGCAATAAAATCCAACCAATCCAAGAGATAGAATTAATAATAGCAATAGACAATATAAGTGGAATCAATACAGCATATAATGCTTGTGGAATATATTGACTCATATAAGCATCTACATGATCTAACCCATCAGTCAATATATGTGTGATAGAACCAGCACTCTCGGATTGACGTACCCCTTGAGATAACATATGGTGTAGCACACGATTGCGTAGGTCATCATGAACTGCACTTGCAATATGATCTCGCAACCACTGCTCTCCATGGGTACAAACCATACGTAGAAAAATCATTAACATTAATCCTAGTATATAATCAAAAGATATATCTCCACCTTGTACTACTAGCCTATCAATAATACAAGCAAAAGCATATGCTTGCCCTAACGTTGCTACCGTGCCAAGCAAGGTAAACAATAGTAATCCTCCATAGGAACGAGGATGCAATTTCACTAATTGCCAAGCAAAGGGATGAATCATCAGACCTCCTTTCCAGAATACGTGTTTGTCGATTCTTATCATATGCAAGAAAAGGGACGTGTAATCACGCCCCTTTTAAAATCACTATAGATTAATAGTGTAAGTCATCTTGTGTAACACGATGACGGAAATAGTAGTATGCCCATGCTTGGTACGCCAATACGATTGGTACGAAGATGCACGCTACGATTGTCATCAATGTTAATGTATACGTAGAGGATGCAGCATTCATGATTGTTAAGCTGTACGCTGGATCAATGCTAGATACCATGATACGAGGGAACAATCCTGCAAAGTACGCAAGGGTTACAAATAGAATTGTCAATGCACTGAACACGAAACCTTTACCTGTTTGGCGAGCACGTGTAAAGCCCCAAGATACTAAGAAGCTAAGAATAGCTAATGCAAATGCTACGGTAGCTAATGTGCTGTTGAATAGGTCTGTGTATACATAGGTAGCTCCTACCAATACCAACGCACCTACTGCTGTAATCACACCTTCTACTAATGCAGCTGCACGAGCGCGTTCAGAGATTTCCCCTGTTGTTTTCACGGATGCATATAAAGCACCATGGTACAAGAATACGCACACAAAGGCAACGCCACAAAGAATCGTGTATACGCTCAATAAATCTAAGAACCCACCTACAAAGTTCATATCTTTATCGATAGGTGTACCTTGGATCAAGTTACCTACTGTAACACCCCAAAGAAGTGCTGGGATAGCAGATCCAAAGAAAATGCACCAGTCGAAAGCAGCACGCCATGTTGGGCTTTTATCTTTACTGCGGAAGTCAAAAGATACGCCCCGAGCGATTAACGCTGCTAACATCAAGAACAATGCCAAGTAGAAACCACTGAATAAAGTAGCATATACTTGTGGGAAGGATGCAAACATAGCACCACCAGCGGTGAGCATCCATACTTGGTTACCGTCCCATACAGGACCGATAGTATTGATTAATTGACGGCGTTCACGGTCTGTTTTACCCAAGAATGGGAGCCACATGCCTACACCATAGTCAAGACCTTCTAAAATGAAGAATCCCGTAAATAGAACACCTACTAAGATGAACCAAATTAATTCTAAGTTATTTGTAATTATTTCCATAATGTAGCCTCCTCTTGTTCAACCACATCATGAGCTGGGTTACCCGCTGGCCCCGCTTGAATATGTTTTACTGCCAAGTAGATTGCGGCAATTGCCATGACTACGTATACAGCTGTAAAACCGATAATTGTTGTCCAGATTTCTGGGGCTGTTACTACTTTAGATGCACCATCCGCCGTTTTTTGTAAGCCATATACAAGCCAAGGTTGACGACCCGCTTCTGCTACATACCAGCCTGTGGAGTTCGCAATGAATGGAAGGGCTAACATATGATAAATCGCTTTTAAGGCTGCTTTGTTATTAAGCAATTTGCCTTTCATATGCAAGTAGTAACCTACGATAGATGTAACAAGCATCAAGATACCTGCTAAAATCATCACACGGAAAGACCAGAACATAGATGTTACATGTGGCACATAATCGCCTGCACCGTGTTTTAGTTCTGCTTCTTTTTGAAGGTCATTGATACCTTTTACTTCGCCTTTGAAAGAATCATGAACCACAAAGGATAACGCTCCTGGTACACCAATTTCAAAATTGTTCTTTTTACCATCTTGGTCAATGCCAGCAACGATAGCAAATGGAGCTGGATCATGTGTTTCCCACAATGCTTCAAAAGCAGCTACTTTCATTGGTTGTAATTTGGCTACTGTTTGGCCTTGGAAGTGACCTGCGCCACTAACTAATAAACCACCAATTACTGCTGCACCTAAACCAAACTTAATAGATTTAGAGTAAAAATCTACGTGATTATTCTTCAATAAATGCCATGCACTAACAGAAGCAATGATAACACCTGCTGTTAAGATACCATCTGTAAAGATGTGCAAATATTGACCTGGTAAATACCCATTTTGTAGGATAGCCGCAAAGGAATCCATTTCTGCACGGCCATTACGAAGTGCATATCCAACTGGATGTTGCATAAATGAGTTCGCTACTAAAATCCAGAATGCGGATAAGTTACTTCCGATAGCTACCAACACTGCTACAAATGCATGTGCTTTAGGGGATAATTTATCCCAACCAAAAATCCAAGCCCCCATAAAAGTGGACTCTAAGAAAAAGGCTGTTAAGGCTTCTAACGCCAAAGGAGCTCCGAAGATATCTCCCATGAAGCGAGAGTATTCCGCCCAGTTCATTCCAAAATGGAACTCTTGAACGATACCTGTTACAACACCCATTGCAAAGTTAATTAAGAATAATTTCCCCCAGAACTTTGCCATTTTTTTGTACACTTCGTTTTTCGTACGCACATAAGTAATTTCTAGTATTGCTACTAATACTGTCATACCTAGCGTAAACGGAACGAAGAGCCAATGATAGATCGTTGTCAATGCAAATTGAAAACGAGCTAACAAGACTGCATCCATCATGTTAATTCCTCCTCACTTGAATACAATTTATACCACATGGTGCAATGATATTTGAATCGAACGCTCACGTTTTGCTAACGTTTCGAAATCAACATTTTTTAACTCTTGTATTAGTACAGCTTGAATTTTACCAACTGCCTCTTGTACGGCGCATTGACCATGGCAGCCACGAGAGCAACTTTCAGAGTCATATAAACAATGTTGTAAATATGTGTCTCCTTCTACCGCTGTTACCACATCATACAAACTAATATCTTTAGGCTTTTTGGCCAATGTAAATCCACCATCTACGCCTCGGTAAGAGTGCAATAATTTTGCATTCACTAAATATCTCATAATTTTTAGTAGAAATCGTTCAGGAATCTTGCTAGTACGTGCTAACTCTGAGCCTACCTTACGAGTACCAAAAGGTAATGTAGACATATATAAAAGAATACGAAATGCATAGTCTGTCGCTTGATTAAATTTCAATGAGTCCTCCTCTTTTGTTATCTATCCTTCATAAAACTCTATCCGTCATCAAAAGTACACTACTTAGGTATACTTTAAACTTGCAAAAAAATGCTCGAGTGCAAAAGCGTTCGAGCATCTCTTGTTTCTATTATAAGAAATTATTGAGAATGTTGCAACCTATTTCTTCACAACTTCTTCATTTTTTATATATGTGCTAATGTATCAATAATCACATAAGCTAGTGCAGATACGCCTGCAGATAATGGTATCGTAATAAACCAAGCAAATACCATAGACCTTGCAGTGCTCCAGTTAACCGCTCTTACACGCATGGCTGTACCTACCCCCATAATAGATCCACTCACAACATGTGTAGTAGATACTGGTAAATGCAATAATGTAGCTGTAAAAATAGTAATGGCAGAGTTCAAATCAGCTGCAAATCCATTAATACTTTCTAGTTTAAAAATTTTACTACCTACAGTAGCAATAATTTTCCAACCACCTGCTGCTGTACCTAATGCCATTGCTGTAGCACAGGCAATTTTAACCCAAATAGGTACATCTAAGGTTTGCAAATGTCCACTAGCTACTAAGGTTAACGTAATTATGCCCATCGCTTTTTGTGCATCATTGGAACCGTGCGAGAATGACATAAGTGCCGCAGATACTAATTGCATATTCCGAAATCGATCATTTAAGATAATTGGCGAAAATCGTCCAAATAGGATCAGTAGTATTTTCATAACAATATAGCCCAATACTAGTGCTAGAATAGGAGATGCCACCAAAGAAATAAAAATCTTACCAATCCCACCAGCTTGCAGAGCTTCAGGGCCTACAGAAATCAACACAGCACCAATGATACCACCAATTAAGGCATGGGAAGAAGAGCTTGGAATCCCATACCACCAAGTTAAGAGGTTCCAGAAAATAGCTCCTACAAGAGCTGCAACAATAATTTCTCCGTTAATCATCTCTGGGGCTGTAACAATATCTCCACCAATTGTTTTAGCAACACCCGTACTCACCATAGCTCCCAAAAAGTTTAACGTGGCTGCCATCATAACAGCCGTCTTTGGCGCTATGGCTCGAGTAGATACTGATGTGGCAATTGCATTAGCAGTATCATGGAATCCATTTATATAGTCAAAGGCCAATGCGAGCAAAACGACGGCCCATATCACCCAACCATCAAGCATACTTTAATACTACCCGGCGGAATGTTCCTACCAAAGTCTCAGAGCCATCGATAACTTCTTCCATGGAGCTAAGAATTTCCTTCCACTTAATGATTTCAATAGGGTCACTGCACTCTGTAAAAAGTTTCGCCATTTCCACATGATAAATATCATCTGCCTCTGCTTCTAGACGCAACACCTCTAATGCACGACCTTCTACTTTTAGATAGTTCTTTTTTAAACTCCCCATATAAGAAATAGATTTTTTAATGTGTTTGCAACATTTAGCTACGATTTCTGCCATACGGATTGCTCCTGCAGTTGGTTCGCTTTGCACTTGATACATTACCATTTTATCCATAATTTCTTTAATATTATCAATCGTGTTATCTAATTGATCAATCAAAAGTTGAATGTCTTCACGATCCATTGGCGTAATAAATGTTTTACGCAAACGGTCCATAGTAGCCGCTACCAATTCATCTGCCTCATGTTCCTTTTGTTCAATTTCGCGAAGAGCTTCTCGCTTCTCCACTTCTCCTTCAAACACATCTTGCATCAATTGTGCTGCCTCATGACATAACTCAGCATGATCATTGAGCATACTGAAAAACTTTTCTTCTTTTCCTTTTAAATTGAAAGCCATTACTTCCTCCAATAACTTACTATGTAATTTAGATAATTCCATTATAGCACGTTACCATTCACTTGTGCATACAAATTACAAAAGCCTATATACATTTTTTACTTTTAATACGTAATACTATTCATTTAGATGTCTCTATTATTATAATTGCCTATTTTTCAGAAGACTTCTATCTGTTGCCGCTTTGCTTTACTATCTTTACATCACATCTATGGGCGCAACAAAAATAGCTATCTTAGCACTACTATAATACATAGTTACTAAAGATAGCTATCGCAATCCACTATTTAATTAATTCTCGCTTTAAATGTTTAACTTCCGGTAAAATCAATTCTTTCATGGCTAGTGTAACAGCCCCTACTGATCCTGGAATAGCAAATAAAATCGTATGATCTTTTACCCCGCCAATAGCACGAGATGCCAACGCTTTCGTTCCAATATCATCACGGTAGCTTAAAAAACGAAATAACTCGCCAAACCCTAGAATTTCTTTATCCAATAAGGGTTGCACTGCTTCGATGGATACATCACGTTTGGCAATACCAGTGCCTCCAGTGCTAATAATAATATCTGCACCACTGACATTGCTCTCATAAGTCCAAGCTCGTACAGCATTATTTGTGGAAGTATCCAAAACTAGAACTTCTTCATCATAATTGCCAGTGAAAGCCTGATGAATGGCTCCTTGAATCTCATCAATTGTATCTGTCACAATTTGACGAGATACCACCACAAATCCAGCCTCGCGAGCTAATTCTTCAACTCGGGCTCCACCTTTATCTGTCTCTTTTGTTCTTGTATCAGACACTGTAATCACCGCTACTGTTAGGGGGCGGTCTGTAAATTCCATCATTGCCATATGTATGGTCCTTTCTATGTAGTACATGCTATTTAATATAAAATCATCCGCCAGTCTATTACTCTTAATAGGCTGGAACCAACATACTAGAAAACGTTTCTCAGATAGCTTCTAATACAGTATAGTAAGACTTGTAATGATATACCATCTTTCAAAATTTTAATACTCCAACTAGTACCTATATGTATAGTAGCATATCTCCTATCGTAACTCCATAAGAAATGTTAAAGACCAAAAAATTCTTTTACTTCTTTTAACTGACCTTTTGTACAGGACACATATAGTTCGTCTCCACACTGTAATACTGTTGTGGCCACTGGTACAATCGGTTGTCCTCCTCGATCAATGCTGACGATCATAGATCCTCTTGGCATTTCAATATCTTTCAACATCGTATCTACATAAGGGCAAACGACTGATAGACGAGTTTGGAAAAATGTTTGCTCTTCTTCTGCTCCTACAATGCCTTGGCTCATACGAAGTAATAAATTATCATAAATTGGTAATTCTTTCATAAATTCAGCCGTTAAATACGCAATAATGGCCACAGTACCTACTTGGTAAATACTGTGAAAGCTATTTGTCATTTCTAGTACCAATAAGATAGCTAACAATGGAGTTCGCATAGAGGCTGCTAACATACCTGCCATACCGCAAATGATAAAACTACTTCCAAAGGCATTCGGTAGCATGTGTAATTCTACTAATATGCTATGCATCAATGCCCCCACTGCTGATCCAATTACAACCATCGGTAGAAATATACCACCTTGTGCACCATTACCATAACAAATGGAAGTTAACACAATTTTACCTATCACAATGTATAGCAATACTTGTAATGTCTGTTGATGAGCAACCATCATGGTTACTACATCATTACCACCACCTAGCAGCATTTGTGAATCTAAGCCTAATAGAGTTACCCCAAGAAATGTTAAAGAAATTTTCCACCCTCTAGATATGGGTAGTCTATCATAGATACACTTTACTCCTACAATCATACGATTAAAAATAACTCCAAAGCATCCCACAGCAACTCCTAATATGAAAAGTGTTGTGAAATACTCAATAGGAATACTTTCCATAACAGAAAATCCCAATGACGGTGTTAATCCAAATACTAAAGACGTAATTAAGTTAGATGATATAGTAGCAGAAAATGTAGGAATCACAAGCTTAGGATAAAAACTTTTATGCACTTCTTCAAATACAAAGATAGCTCCTGATACTGGTGCACTGAAGGCAGCAGTCAAACCAGCTGCCGCCCCTGCAGATGTTAAAATCCGCTCCTCACGTAACGAGCTGCCAAACCAATTCGACAAGAGTTTTCCTGTAGCTCCACCTAATTGCACAGAAGGCCCTTCGCGCCCAACAGAAAATCCTACGATACCTGTAAAAGCACCACCAAAAAATTTAGATACCAACGTAGGGAAAGGATTCATATTAAAAATCCCCTTCATTTCTCCTTCAATTTGAGGTATTCCTGAACCTCCCGACAAGGGTGCCCATTTTAGCAAAAGATGACAACACCAACCTAAGATCATCATAACGATAATCCATATAATGATTTGCTCTATCGTAGCACTAGCCATGAATTCATGACGATAGTCATTTCCCCAATGAATAATATATCTGAAAGCAGAACCAATTATGCCGGCTGCAATTCCTATGACTATACCTTTTACAATTAATAGGAGAAATTCCTCACGATCAAAGGTATTAAAAAATTCCATTTTAGGTTTTTTGAAAATATTATTACGTGTAGTATGTATCATATTATCACCTTAGTTACCTTAATAATAGATATAGTATACAAGGTTACGATTGATTTGTCATTATGTAAAATTATCTTTATTATTTCAAGTGTTTTTTTCATGTTGGCTGGAAAGGGCTTGCAAAAATAGTTTTTTCATTGGCAACTTCCTGTTCTGCCCTGTGGATTTTCTTACTCCCTTCGGTCGTAGAAAACCTTACGTTAAGGACTTATATCCCTTGTCCTTTTTGTTCCTAGCTGTGGGTTTTGTTAGCTCCTATAGAGCTACAAAACCTTACGCTAGGAACTAAGCGATACTCTATGATTTGCGCGTCGTTTCACTCCTTCAAATCATGAGTCCTGCTTATGCGCGTGCTTTGCTCCTTTAAATCATGAGCCCTGCTTATCCCAGGCCTTATTAGGTATACCATAGTTGCTACTTGATCAATCTGGCTGGAAACGGCCAGACCAAAATAATATATTGAATGAGAAAATAAAAAAGACGCCTTTCGGCGTCTTCTTTATTTTCTTAATCAGCAACTTCCTATCCTCCCAGGCCGTTTCCAGCCAAGTACTTTCGGCGTTTACGAGCTTAACTACTGTGTT